>CAVSLO010000040.1:0-54479 GCA_963728675.1 uncultured Alphaproteobacteria bacterium
GATCGAGGGCGGCTGAGGCCGGCGCGGCGCGAGCCGTAAGGCCGTCGTTCGGCCGGAGATGAAACCAAGACGAGGGAGGAACAACGCCGTGACGCCTGCCCAGACCATCGACATCCAAGAGTTCATCAACGCGCGCCCGTTCACCCGGTACCAGATCACGGTTCTCATCCTCTGCTTCCTGGTCGTGGCGGCGGACGGCTTCGACACGGCCGCGATCGGCTTCATCGCGCCGGCGCTGCGGGCGCAGTGGAACCTGACGCCTCCCCAACTCTCGCTGCTGTTCGTCTCCGGCCTCGGCGGCCTCATGGCCGGGGCCTTCGTGTTCGGCCCCATCGCCGACCGGATCGGCCGCAAGGCCGTCCTGATCTTCGCCACCATCGGTTTCGGCCTCGCCAGCATCGCCTCCGCTTGGGCGACGACCGTCGAAGTCGCTGGCGATCTGGCGTTTCATCACCGGCCTTGGCCTTGGCGGCGCCATGCCGATGGCGATCACCCTCACCTCGGAGTATAGCCCCGAGCGCAGCCGCTCGTTCCTCGTCACCATGATGTTCTGCGGCTTCACGATCGGCGGAGCCTTCGGCGGCCTGGCGGCGGCGGGCATCATCGCGACCTACGGCTGGCAGGGCGTGCTGATCCTCGGCGGCGTGCTCCCGCTCGTGCTGGCGGCGGTGCTTGTCTTCGTGCTGCCGGAATCGGTGCGCTATCTGGTCCTGAAGGGCGGGCAGGATGCGCGCGTCGGCGAAAATCCTGCATCGGGTCGACCCGCAGGCGCCAGCTGGAGGGCGCGCGCTTCACGGGCGTGCGCAAGGTCGAGGGCTCATCCGGTGCGGCCAATTGTTCACGCACGACCTGATGGCCGGCACGCTGCTGCTCTGGCTCACCTTCTTCATGAGTCTGCTCGTCTATTACCTGCTGACGAGCTGGCTCCCGACCTTGCTGAACAGCGCGGGGCAGAGCCCGCAATCGGCCGCCTTGATCGCGCTGATGCTGCCGATCGGCAGCACGGTCGGCGCTGTCGTGATCGGCTACGCTGATGGACCGCTTCGGCGCGCAGCCACGTGCGCCTGGCAGCTACATGGTGGCGGCGGCGTTCATCGTGCTGCTCGGCCTCTCGACCGCCACGCCGTGGTTGCTGGTGCTGGCCGTGTTCGGCGCGGGGTATCGGGCACCGGCGGTTCGCAGATCGGCATCAACGCGCTTCTCGGCCGCCTACTACCCGACGTCGAGCCGGGCCACGGGCGTGAGTTGGGCGAACGCGGTCGGCCGCACCGGCTCGGTGGTAGGCTCGATGGTGGGCGGCTACCTGCTCCAGCATCGGCTGGAGCGCTCGCCACGGTGTTCGCCGTGGCGGCCGTTCCCGCATTGGTGGCCGGCATGGCGATCTTCGCCAAGGGGCGGCTGCCGGCGGCCTCTCCAGCGGCTCCTGTCGTGCCGATGGAGGCACGGCGAGCCGCCTCCTAGAGCGATGTCCGGCGAGGCCACGCCAGGCGTCCTGGGGCTCTGCGGCGGGCGTGCCGGCGCCCGATCCGTTCCGCCCTTGGAATCGGCGCGGCGGTCGACGTTGTTCGAGCATCGGGCCGCGGCATGCATGAGGCTCGCAAACCCACGCCAACATCGGATCGGGAGGAACGATCATGCGGATGCTCGATGAAGTGATCCTGCATTTCCTGAAGGACATGTACTATGCCGAGCGAGCGATCCTGAAATCGCTGCCGGATCTGGCCGCCGCAGCCCAAAACGAAGGGCTCAAGCGGGCCTTGACGCAGCATGCCGAGGAGACGAAGACCCAGGTCCAGCGACTGGAAAAGGTCTTCGCGGGGCTCGGTCAAGCCGCCGAGGGCGTGACCTGCGAGGCCCTCGTCGGGCTGATGCAGGAGACGGACGATGTCCTCAAGGAGTGCAGCGGAGCCGGGCCCGTCCGCGACGCCGCCCTGCGTGGCCTGCGCCCAAGCGGTCGAGCACTACGAGGTCGCCCGCTACGGAGCCTTCGCCGAATGGCTGAAGGAGAAGGGCTGTCGCGACCTGGCGTCGCTCCTGGAGCAATCGCTCGAGGAAGAGAAACAGGCCGACGCGAAGCTCAATGACCTCGCCAAGCGCGAGATCAACAACGGCGGCGCAATCCTGACGGGAAGCTCCGGCGCGCCGAGTGGACGGCATGGCGGCGGGATCGACGATGCAGACGGGCGCAGGTCGGCAGACGCCGTTCCGGCAGCACTTGATCGACCCGGAAACCTGTATCCGGTGCAATACGTGCGAGTCCCGCTGCCCGACCAAGGCGATCCGTCACGAGAGCAACTACGTCGTCGATCCCGCGATCTGCAACTACTGCATGCGGTGCGTCCGTCCCTGCCCGACGGGCGCCGTGGACCACTGGTTCCTCGTCGAAAGCCCGTATTCGATCGCCGAGCAGTTGGCCTGGAGCGAACTGCCGAAAAAATCGAAAAGCGGCGCCGTGGAGGACGTGCCCGACGCCTTCGACGGCGAGGCGCTGAGGCTTCTCGAAGGACGCCCACCAAGGCATGGGGGGACGGGTCGCGCGCCGGCATCGGCCTCGAAGCCCCAGATCAACGTGTATACGCGCGCCAACCCCGCCAAGGGCGCCGTCACGGGAAACATCCGCATCACGTCGGAGGCCGGCGCATCGGACGTCCATCATCTCATTCTCGATTTCGGCGCCGTTCGGTTCCCCTACCTGGAAGGGCAGAGCGTCGGCGTCACCCCGCCCGGCGTCGATCGGGACGGCAAGCCGCATGCGATGCGTCTGTACTCGATCGCCAGCGCGCGCGACGGCGAGCGGCCCAACACCAACAACCTGGCGCTGGCGGTCAAGCGGATCGTTCAGCAGGATGATTCGGGGGGCGCGTTGCGCGGGCTCGCGTCCAATTGGCTGTGCGATCTTCAGGTCGGAGAGACGGTCGACGTCGTCGGGCCGTTCGGCTCAACCTTCCTGACGCCGGACGATCCGGACGCCGATCTCCTGATGATCTGCACGGGAACGGGGGTGTCCCCCTTCCGGGGCTTCACACATCGGTGCCGCCGGACCGCTCCGCACGCGCGCGGCCGGCTTTTCCTGTTCTATGGCGCCCGATCGGCGGATGAGCTGCCCTATTTCGGGCCGCTCCAGGGATACGTGCAATCGGAGTTGCACCGCGAGCTGGTCTACTCCCGCGGCGCGGGCAGCGAGAGGGAGTACGTCCAGGATCGGCTGCGCCAACGGGCGGCCGACATCGCCGATCTGCTCCGGAAGGACAAAACCCACATCTATGTGTGCGGGCTGCGGGGCCTTGAGGAGGGGGTGGAGGCCGCGCTGACCGACATCGGCCGGCAGCATGGGATCGATTGGGCCGCCCTGCGGCCCGAACTGCGCCGAACCGGCCGCTTCCATGTCGAAACCTATTAAATTGCGGATGGGGCGGGTCCGAGTGCGCGGCCAACGCACGACGCGCATAGGCGGTCGCTCCCGCGTCCGTTCGGGCGCGAGGGGGAGGGCGGCGCGGGAGGTCGGGCCGCCACCCTCTCCGGGGGTGGAGGCGGAGAACGGAGACGGAGAACGGAGACCCGGAGCCGATAACGGCTTCGACCTCCCGCGCGCGACGCGCTTCGGCTTGCTCGCGATGGACCCCGGACGGCGATCCAGTCTAGTCGTCCGCTGGCCCGGGACGGCGCTTTGAGCGCCGCCCAGGCATCCGCAGGTATCGTGCGGATCGGGCGCACCGCGCTTGGGCCGCCGCCGCCGGCGAGGGCGTGACGCTCGCCTGCGGCGGTTGTCGCTTCCGAACCCGCATGAGCCACGCTGCGCACACGCCCCTCCGGGGCTCGGAACGGCGGCGATGTATGCTACTTATTCCTAGGCGTCAAGAAGTTTTTCTCTGAACGGTAGGATGCCGCGTCCGCATAGCGCGCCGCGGTTGCGGATGTTCGGCGGCGACAAGGCCCGGTGCGCCCTGCCGCTGAGCATGACCTTATGCGGCCGCCCCGGCGCGCTGAATGGAGTCGACCACGTCGCCGACCGTCTCGAACCGCTCAAGATCCTCATCCGGAATCCTGACGCCGAACGCGTCCTCGGCCGCGACGGCCACATCGATCATCGAGAGCGAATCGATGCCGAGATCGTCCCGGAATCGCATCGTCCGCGTGACCTTGGTTCGATCCGCCTGAACGGTCCGGGCAAGAACCTCGGCGAAACGGGCGAGGTTGTCGTCCTGCTGCACGGGCTAGCCCTCCTGGATTCGTGTGGGACAGGCTCCCGGCGCGGTCATCCCTGCGTCACGGCTCAGGCCGCGCCGGCCGGCGGACCGGCTTGAGACACGGCCTGCAGCGCGTCGAATTCGTGGATCCAGCCGAAGTCTTCGGGGAACCGGGCCACCTTCCTGTCGCGCTCGTCCAGGGCGGGGCCGTCCGGCAGGTGGAGCAGGTCGTTCGTGACCCACGAGCTGCGCTGGATCTTGCGCGTGCGCGCGCGCCGCAAGGCTTGGTACTGGCGCATCATCGGCTCCAGGTCGCCCGGCGCGGCGTTGGCGAGGAGTTCGGCCAGGGTGATCGCGTCCTCGATCGTGGTGTTCGCGCCCTGGCCGTGGTGCGGCAGCATCGCGTGCGCGGCGTCGCCCAAGAGGACCACGCGGCCGCGTCGCCAGTGCAGCAGAGGGCGCACCCCGAACAGCCCCCAACGCACCGCGGTGCGGCACGGCGCCGATCATCTCGGTCACGGCCGGATGCCAACCCTCGAACGCGGCGACCGCCTCGTCCGCCTCGACGTCGGCCAGCCAGCCGCCCTCCTGCGGCCAGGTCGGCGGCCCCTCGACCACGGCGAAGAAGTTGACGTCCTCGCCGTCGCCGCCGATCGCGTAGTGCAGCAGGTGCGCGTTCGGGCCCATCCAGAACTGGATCGCCTGGGGATCGGGGAGGGAGGGAAGCCGATCGGCGGGCACGATGCCGCGGAAGGCGCTCGTCCCCGAGTAGACCGCCTCCTCGCCGCCGGTCACCCAGCGGCGCACCAGCGAGCGCACGCCGTCCGCGCCGATCACCAGGTCCGCCTCCACGGACCGGCCGTTGGCGAACGCGAGGCCGATCGTGTCGCCCTGCTCGACGAGGTTGGTGAGCCGGTGCCCGAGATGCAGCCCGGCGGCGCCGAGCGCGCCGCTGAGGATGCGCTGGAGATCGGCGCGATGGATGCCGAAGTAGGGGGCACCGAAGCGGCTGCGATAGGCAGAGTCCTTGCGCACGGGAAAGGCCGCGATGCGACGGCCGTCCCGCCAACTCCGGTAGATCAGCTCGGTGGGTTCGGTCGCGACGGCCGTCGATCGCGTCGAGCAGGCCGAGGCGCCGCAGATCCCGGTCGCGTTGGCGGACAGCGCCACCGCCGCGCCGATTTCGGTCAGCTCGGGGGCCTGCTCGAAGACATCCGCCGCCATGCCGCGCTGCCGCAGCGCGAGCGCGAGGGTCAGCCCGCCAATGCCGCCGCCGGCGATGGCCACCCGAAGGTTCCGTGCATCCATGGCGCGCGCCCGTTCCCTTGTTCGATCGTGCACGATCGTTGGGGCGTGTCAAAGACTGTTTCGGTGGGGAGCAAACCCGATGGGTATGGAACGGGGCTGCTTGGGCCTTCCGACCGGCAGGTCGAACGCCGGGAGGCCGAGCCAGTCCGCCGCCGCCTGCGGGGGTGGCGCGCCGTGTGCCGCGGCGCACATCGGGCGGGCGGGGACGGGCGCAATCTGTGTCTCAAGGCCGAGCGCGACGCCGGCCGAGAGACACACAGGAGAGCGACGATGTCCACGATCACCAAGAAGCTGAGCGCCGGTCTGGTGGGGTTGCTGTTGGTCGGGGCGGCCCTGGGTTCGGCCGGTCCGGCCCTGGCGGGCGGTCACGGCGGCGGCTTCGGCCGGCACGGGGGCGGCTGGGGCCACGGCTACGGCTGGGGCTACGGCTACGCCGGCTACGCCCCGGTCTATTACGGCGGCTGCTACCTCAAGCGCTTCGTCACCCTCTACGGCGACATCGTCTACCGCAAGGTCTGCTCCTGAGGCAGCCCGCTCACGCCAAGCGGTCGGGCCGCCCACGCGGCCCGATTTCGGGTCCGTCCCTGACAGCGAAGCGCCAGAGGAACAGCCGCCGCCAACCAACAAGCGCCATGGACGAAAAGGCCGAGAAGCGGTATGGGGCTGCCAAGCTGTCAGCCGCCCCCATCAGCGATATCGAGCCATATTGAATGACCTATGCTTGGCGCTTCGGAAACCTTCCGCTCCTTGCCCTTTCGTTGCTGCTGTCGCAGAGCCCCTTGGACGCCGCATGGGCTGAAGCCGCCGGAACATCCCTGAAAAAAGCCAGCCGTGCGAACTGCAACCGCGCGCAGTTCAAAGCGGTCGTGGATGTCGGGCACACCGCCGAGGTGCCTGGCGCCACCAGCGCGCGCGGCGTTCCCGAATATGAATACAACCTTCGGCTCGCAAAAAGGATCGGGCAGAAACTGACGGCCGCCGGTTTCGTCAAGACAGAGGTGCTGGTGACCAGCGGCCGAACCCTGAAGGGATTAACAGAGCGGGTAGGGCGCGCAAACAGCATGGCCCCCGATCTGTTTCTCTCGATCCATCACGACTCGGTGCCTGAATACTTCCTGGAAGCCTGGGAGTACGCGGGCGCGCAGCAGCGGTTCAGCGATCGGTTCAAGGGCCATTCGCTCTTCATCTCGTATGAGAACAGCCAAGCCCAAGCCAGCCTGTACTTTGCCCGGCTCCTCGGCGATGAGCTGAAGGCGCGCGGCTTGCAATACGCCTCTCACTACACCCAATCCTTCATGGGATATAAGCGGCGCGAACTGTTGGATGCCGAAGCGGGCGTGTACCGGTTCGACGCGCTGATCGTGCTGAAAAACACGCAGATGCCGGCTGTCCTGCTCGAAGCCGGCTCGATCGTGAACCGCGATGAGGAACTGGCCATGGGGTCTCCCGAGCGCCAGTCGATCATCAGCGCGGCGGTCGCCGAGGCGGTCGAGACCTTTTGTTCCGCGCAATCGCCGCCCCTTGCGCAACAGCTTGCGCGAAACCCGCGCGATGGCCAGGTCGCCAGACCCAAGGTCCAGCCCGCAACGGCAGCAACACCGCCGGCGAATCCTACCCGGTAATGGGTGGGGGCGGCCTCTTGCTCGCCGCTCGCCGTCGTTGGCCCGGCATGGCCCGGATGAGAAACGCAGCGCCTCGTTGGAACCTTGGCCGTTGACGGCGGTTGTTACGGCTAAGGTTGCATCACCAATGGGGAGCCAGCAAGATGGTCCGGCAAAGCGCCTTCATCGCCCTCGCGACAGCCATCATGATGGGCGCCGTCGCCCCGGCGAGCGCCCGGGAGATCGTCCGTTACAGCGGCGAGGTCCGGCCCGGCACGATCGTCGTCAAGACGAGCGAGCGGCGGCTTTACCTCGTGCTGAGCGAGGCCAGGCGATCCGCTACCCCGTCGCGGTCGGCCGGGCCGGCAAGCAGTGGCAGGGCTGGGCGCAGGTGAACGGCAAGCACGTCGAGCCCGCCTGGTCGCCGCCCGACGAGGTCCGGCAGGACAACCCGAAGCTGCCGGACGTGATCCCGGGCGGCGCGCCGAACAACCCGATGGGCCCGCGCGCGCTGACGCTGTCGGGCGGCGAGTACGCCATCCACGGCACCAACCGGCCCGACTCGATCGGCACTTTTGCGTCCTACGGCTGCATCCGCATGTACAACCAGGACATCGTCGACCTGTTCGAGCGCGTCGGCGTCGGCACGGAGGTCGTGGTCACACGCTGAGCGCTTGGTTTCTCGAAGGCCGCTCGCCCGCGGGGGCGGGCTCTAAAGCTCCCGCGCCATCTCGCGCAAGACGAATTTCTGGATCTTGCCGGTCGAGGTCTTGGGGAGTTCCGCGAACACCACATGGCGCGGGACTTTGTAGTGCGGCGAGGTTGCGCCCGGCACCAGGCGATCAGCTCCTCGGCCGCGACCATTTCCGCCGGGCTTCAGCTCGACGAAGGCGCAGGGCGTCTCGCCCCATTTCTCGTCCGGCTTGGCGACCACGGCGGCGGCCTGCACGGCGGGGTGCTTGTAGAGCGCGTCCTCGACCTCGATGGAGGAGATGTTCTCGCCGCCGGAGATGATGATGTCCTTGGAGCGGTCTTTCAGCTGGATATAGCCGTCCGGGTGTTTGACGCCGAGGTCGCCCGAATGGAACCAGCCGCCCGCGAAGGCTTCCTGGGTCGCGGCCGGGTTCTTCAGATAGCCCTTCATCACCACGTTGCCGCGGAACATCACCTCGCCCATCGTTTCGCCGTCGGCGGGCACGGGCGTCATCGTGTGCGGGTCCATGACGTCGAGGGCTTCGAGCGCCGCGTAGCGCACGCCCTGGCGCGCCTTCTTGGCGGCGTGCTCCGCCATGCGGGAGCGCGTCCCATTCCTCATGCCAGTCGTTGACGACGGCGGGGCCGTAGACCTCCGTCAGCCCGTAGAGGTGGGTGACGTTGAAGCCGGCCGCCTTCATCCCGGCCAGCACGGCCTCGGGCGGGGGCGCGCCGGCCGTAAAGAACTCCACCGGATGCGGGAGCGCGCGCTTTTCCTCCGGCGCCGCGTTGATGCAGCGTCGACATCACGATCGGCGCGCCGCACAGATGCGTGACTGCGATGCTCGGCGAGCGCGTCGTAGACCGCCTTGGCGCGCACGTAACGCAGGCAGACATGCGTGCCCGCCACGACCGGGATCGTCCACGGAAAGCACCAGCCGTTGCAGTGGAACATCGGCAGCGTCCAGAGATAGACCGGATGCTTGCCCATGCGCGCAGGTCACGACGTTGCCGACCGCGAGCAGCGACGCGCCGCGGTGGTGATAGACGACGCCCTTCGGGTCGCCCGTCGTGCCGGAGGTGTAGTTGAGCGCGATCGCGTCCCACTCGTCGTCCGGCATGCGCCCACGCGAAGTCGGGATCGCCCTCGGCCAGGAACGCCTCGTAGTCCAGGTCGCCGAGCCGCTCGCCCGGGCCCGCATAGGCCGGGTCGTCGTAGTCGATGACGAGCGGCTTGACCTGGGCCTGCGCCAGCGCCGGCTTGATCACCTTCGAGAACTCGCGATCGGCGATGAGCGCCTTGGCCTCGCCGTGGTCGAGCGAGAAGGCGACGATGGCCGGGTCGAGGCGCGTGTTGAGCGCGTTGAGCACGGCGCCGGCCATCGGCACGCCGTAGTGGGCCTCCAGCATCGGCGGCGTGTTGGCGAGCATCACGGCCACCGTGTCGCCGCGCCCGATGCCGCGCCGGGCGAGCGCCGAGGCGAGACGGCGGGCGCGGGCGTAGAAGTCGCGGTAGGTGAAGCGGCGCGCGCCGTCGATGACCGCCGTGCGGTCCGGGAACACGCGCGCCGACCGCTCCAGGAAGGTGAGCGGGCTCAGCGGCTGAAAATTGGCCGGATTCTTGTCGAGATCGCGATCATACGGACTCATGGCGATCGGGCCTGCGCGGGGTCGTGCCGGACCTAAACTATTCGGGCTGAGGAACGCCCGCAATCGGCCTTTCGGCGATTCCGTGGGCCTCCCGGACGCCCCGGCGCCGACCGCGATCAAACGGTTACGGTTCCTTAAGCATGGGCGTCGCTTAATGAGCGCGATTTCAGCTCCAAACGCCCGAGTGTTCCCATGCGCCGCCATCGCCTCATTCCCGCAACCGGGCTCGCTCTCGTCGGAACGGCCCTCGCCATCGGCGTGGGCCAGGCCGCGCCCCTTCCGGCGCCATCCGCCCAACTCGCCCCCGAGCGTCAGACCATCCCCACCGGGGAGAGAGAGGCGGCCGTCGCGGGGGCTCTGGTCGGCGGCGCCGTCGGCGCGCTGCTGGGATCGACGCTCCCGCGGCCTGACTCCGCCGCCGGTGATCGTGGAGGAGCCCGTCGAGCGGGTCGTGGTCGAGAGGCGGCCTTCGCGCCGGATCGTGGAGGTGGAGGAGGACGCGCCCCCTCAGGTGGTCGAGGAATGCGTGACCCGTCGCACCAGGGTTTATGACCCGGATTCGGACGAGATGATCGTTCGAAAGGAGCGGAGCTGCCGCTGAGGCTTACGCTCCCCTCAGCCGCGCCAGCGCCTCCTCGATCTTGCGCAGGCGCGCTTCGGCCTCCGCCGCTGCGCTCGCGCTGCTCCTCCACGACCTCCTCGGGCGCGCGCTTCAGGAAATCGGCGATTGCCGAGCTTGGCGTCGATCTTGGCGATCTCGGCCAGTCGAGCTTCTGAACGCTCCTTTTCGAGCCGCGCCCGCTCGGCCTCGAGATCGACGACGCCTTCGAGCGGCAGCGCCGCCGACCTCGCCGCGCACGATGAGCTGCACCGAGCTCTTCGGGGCGGCGTCGGCGAAGGCGATGTCCGACAGGCGCGCGAGGCGCCGGATGGCGTCGCGCCAGCGCGCGAGCCGGTCCTGGACCTCGGCGCGAGGGCGTCGACGAGCACGAGCGGGATCTGCGCGCCGGCCGGCACGTTCGTCTCCGAGCGGGCCGAGCGGATTTCGGTGACGAGGTCGACCACCCAGCCGATTTCGGCCTCGGCCGCCTCGTCGACGCGAGGCCGTCGAGCCGCGGCCAGGGCGCCGAGCGCAGAGGACCGACCGCGCTTCGGGCCCTCCTCGCCCTTGATCGCCCAGAGCTCCTCGGTGAGGAACGGCATGAAGGGGTGCAGCAGCTTGCAGATCTGGTCGAAGCACGAAGGCGATCGTCGCCCGGGTCTCGTCCTTCGCCGGCCCGTCCGCGCCTTGCAGCACGGGCTTCGCGAGTTCGAGATGCCAGTCGCAGAACACGTTCCAGACGAAGCGGTAGGCCGCGCCCGCCGCCTCGTTGAAGCTTGTAGGCCTCGATCGCCGCCGTGACCTCGGCGACCGCCTTGGCGCATTCGCCGAGAACCCAGCGGTTGAGCGTCTCCTCGCGCCGCCGTCGGATCGAAGCCGTCGACGCGGACGCAGCCGTTCATCTCGGCGAAGCGCGCGGCGTTCCAGATCTTGGTCGCGAAGTTGCGGTAGCCTTCGACGCGCTGGATCGCCGAGCTTGATGTCGCGCCCCTGCGCCGCCATGCGCGGCGAGCGTGAAGCGCAGCGCGTCGGCGCCGTACTGGTCGATGAGCTCGAGCGGGTCGATGACGTTGCCCTTCGACTTCGACATCTTGGCGCCGCTGCTCGTCGCGCACGAGGGCGTGGATGTAGACGTCGCGGAACGGCACCTCGTCCATGAAGTGCAGGCCCATCATCATCATCCGGGCGACCCAGAAGAAGATGATGTCGAAGCCGGTGACGAGGGCGTTGGTCGGGTAGTAGCGCTTCAGCTCCGGCGTCTCGTCCGGCCAGCCGAGCGTCGAGAACGGCCACAGCGCGGAGGAGAACCAGGTGTCGAGCACGTCCTCGTCGCGGTCAGATAGCCGGCGGCGCTCGGGATCGTCGCCAGCGCCGTCGCCTCGCTCCGTCAACTCGCTTGACGACCGCATGGCCAGCGCCTCGGCCAGCGCCTCCTCCTCGGTCTCGGCGACGAAGATCGTCGCCGTCGGGCGTCGTACCAGGCCGGGATCTGGTGGCCCCACCAGAGCTGGCGCGAGACGCACCAGGGCTGGATGTTCTCGAGCCACTGGAAGTAGGTCTTCTCCCAGTTCTCGGGCACGAAGCTGGGTCTCGCCCGTCGCGCACCGCCTCGAGCGCGCGCTCGGCGAGCGGCTTCACGTCCACGTACCACTGGTCGGTCAGCAGGGCTCGATCACCACGCCGGAGCGGTCGCCGTGCGGCACCGTGTGGGCGTGCGGCTCGATCTTCGCGAGGAGCCCGCGCTCCTCCAGCATCGCGACGATGCGCTTGCGCGCCTCGAAGCGGTCGAGGCCGTCGAGCGCGAGCACGGCCTCGAGGTCATCGCGATCGCGGTCCAGCCCATCGAGGAAGGCGTCGTTGTCCTCGAGCTGCAGCTGCGCTTCGGGCTCGAAGATGTTGATCGAGCGCGCAGCTCGTGCCGCCTGCCGACCTCGAAGTCGTTGAAGTCGTGCGCCGGCGTGATCTTGACCGCGCCGGTGCCCTTCTCCGGGTCGGAATATTCGTCGGCGACGATCGGGATGCGGCGGCCGACGAGCGGCAGGATACGTGCTTGCCGACGAGGTCGCGGTAGCGCTCGTCGTCGGGATGCACCGCGACGCCGGTGTCGCCGAGCATCGTCTCGGGCCGCGTCGTCGCGACGGTGATGAAGCGGCTCGGCCTCGCCCTCGATCGGATAGCGGATGTGCCAGAGATGGCCCTTGACCTCGACCTGCTGCACCTCGAGGTCGGAGATCGCGGTCTGGAAGCTGCGGGTCCCAGTTCACGAGGCGCTTGTCGCTTGTAGATCAGGCCCTGCGCGGTAGAGCTCGACGAACACCTTGAGGACGGCGCGCGACAGGCCCTCGTCCATGGTGAAGCGCTCGCGCGACCAGTCGCAGGAGGCGCCGAGGCGCTTGAGCTGGCCGAGGATGCGTCCCGCCGGACTCCTCCTTCCACTCCCAGACCTCGCTCGAGGAACGCCTCGCGGCCCATCGCGCGGCGGTCGGTGCGGTTCTCGCGCCGCGAGCTGGCGCTCGACCACCATCTGGGTGGCGATGCCGGCGTGGTCGGTGCCCGGCTGCCAGAGCACGTCCTTGCCGCGCATGCGCTCGAAGCGGCAGAGGATGTCCTGCAGCGTGTTGTTGAGCGCGTGCCCCATGTGGAGCGAGCCGGTGACGTTCGGCGGCGGGATGACGATCGCAGTAGGGCTCGGCGTCCGCGCGGTCCGGCCGCCCGGCCCTGAAGGCGTCGGCCTCCTCCCAGCGGGCGGCGATGCGCGCCTCGACGGCGGCGGGATCGAACGTCTTGTCCATCATGTGGCTGAACCGGAGCAGGGTTGGGCGTCAACGGGCGCGGAAACCGGTCAAGCCGGATGGAAGACGGGCAGGCGCAGGGCCGGTCTCTCAACACACGGCGTCGGTCCGGGTCCGCCGCACGGGTCCGCCTCATCCGGGCGACCCGACGGGCACGAGCCTCTGCCGCCGGGAGAGGTGTCGCTACCGCCCGCCGCGCGCGACGCGCTCGATCTCGGCGCGCACGAGGCGCTCGACCATGGTCGGCAGGTTGTCGTCGAGCCAGTCCTTCAGCATGCGGCCGCAGCATGTCCTGCACGAGGTCCTCGAGCGTGCGGGCGTTTGGGTCAGGACCGTGTGGGCCAGCATGTTGAAGGCCTGCCCGACCGCGGCGTGCGCGTCGTCTGCGAGAGCAGCGTGCTCGGCCGTCCCGCGAGGGCGGGTTCCGGATCGCGCCTGACGGACGGCGTCGGCTGCGCGCGGCGGTCGGCTCGTCGGCCTCGGGCGGCTCGGGCTCGGCCGCTCCTCGATGATCGCGGAAGGCGATGTCGAGGCTCGTCGGAGAGCGAGATCGGCCTGGTCGCGAGCCGCACCGGCTGCGCGACCTCGCCAAGCTCGAGCACGGCCTCGTCCTCGAGCGCGCGCTCGGCGGCCTCGGCGGCTCGGGCGTCGCGAAGCCGCGTCGAGACGGGAGCGGTGCCGGCTAGCGGGCGCGCGGCGCGGGCTTCGGCGCCGTCCTGGTCGTCGGCGATGATGCGGCGGATGGAGGCGAGGATCTCCTCCATCGAAGGCTCTTGCGACTTCGGTTCGCTGCACTCATGCGCTGACAACCGCACCGGGCCGGACAGGGACCCTCGAATTCAATGAGGTCGCAGTATTTCACGCGGAGACTCGGCGACACAAGCGCGGCGCTGCCACGCCAACAGGAAAATCGCGCCGTAACTTCAGCGTCCGTCCGGGCGTGCGCACGCCGTACCAGAGGTCCTTGACCTGGTCGAAATGCTCCTTCGCGCTGTACTGGGCGACGTTGAGGGCAAGGAGCTGCGTCGTCAGACGCGCCCATCGCCTGCACGACGGCGTAGGAGAACACGACCCGGTCGCGCTGCGCCGTGATCAGGTTGACGCGCGCGTTGAGCAGCTCCTGCTGGGCGTTCAGGACGTCGAGCGTGGTGCGCTGGCCGACCCGGGCCTCCTCGCGCACGCCGGTCAGCGCGACCTCGGCCGCCTGGACCTGGGCCTGGGCGGCGATGATCTGCGCCTTGCGCGGCCTCGAGCTGCCCCCAGGCGGTGACGACGATCGCGCGCCCGAGATCTGGTCGCGCGATATCGGCCTCGATCCGGCGCTGGCCCGCGGTCTCCTTCGCCTGCCGGACGCGGGCATAGACCTCGCCGCCCTCGTAGATCGGCACCGTGAGGGTCGCGACGGCGGAGCCGACGAAGCGCTCGTCGCCCGGCAGCGTCGATTGTCCCAGCGCTGCTGGCGCGCTGCCCCTCACCCCGACGCGACGGGTAGAGCTCGCCCTCGGTGATCTTGACCTGGGCTTCCGCGGCATCGAGCGCGTGCAGGGCGGCGTGGATCGGAGGGGTGCTCGTGAAGCCCGGCGAAGATCGCGCTCTCGAGCGTCGTCGGAACCAGCCGGTCGAGCGGGCGCCCGGGCGCGAGCTGGCGCGGCTCGACGCCGACGACCTGCCGGAACCGCGCGATGCTCGCCCGCAGGTTCGATTCCGCGAGCGCTGACCTGCGAGCGCGCCTGCGGCCAGCCGCGACTCGGCCTGGGCCACGTCGGTGCGGGTCACCTCGCCGACGTTGAAGCGGTCGCGCGTCTGCCGCAGCTGCTCCTCGAGCACCTCGACGTTGTTGCGCTGGAGGTTGAGGATCGCCGTGTCGCGCAGCACGTCCATATAGGCGTGCGCGCCGTTGAACAGGATGTTCTGCTCGGTGTTGCGCAGGGTCTCGCGGGAGCCGAGCACGAGCGACTCGGCCTGCCGCGACCGAGTTGTCGGTGCGGAAGCCGTTGAAGAGGGTCTGATCGACCTGAAGCCCGGCGCCGCGCGGCGCGGTGCGCGCGATATCGTTGCGGGGTTGCGACCGCGTTACGGACGGGCCCGAGATCGATATGGCCGGGGGCGAGGTCGTGACCCGCCTTGGCTGATGCTTGTGTTGCCTCCGCTGATGGTGATGTCGCCGCCGCGGTTCGTCCGGGTGATTTCCGGGGTATGCACCTCGCTGTACTGCGCGCCCGCGTCGGCGGTCCCGGTCACGCGAGGCCGGTAGCCCGACAGGGCGCGCGGCACGTTCTCGTCCGTCGCGCGGACGCTGGCGCGGGTCGAGTTCAGGGTCGGGTTGCCCGCATAGGCGCGCGCCAGCGCGCTCTCGATCGTCTCGGCCGAAGCGTCAAGGGATCGCGCGGCGGTGAGAAGAAAGAGTCAGTCCGCCCAACAAGACGCGGCGACTGTCGGAAAAGCCTCGTGTCACGCCCACCTGCCCGCCGGCCTGAGTGGTCTGAGGCCACCCTATCAAGCCGAGCAAACTCTCAAGACGCCCCCGTCGCGCTCGCGGCGGACAATAGCGAAGCGAGAGGCGTCGGCAATCGGGTTGACCGATCGGTCAACACATTCCGCGCCGGGTGGCGCAAAAAAGCGACAGTCGCGATCCGAGGGGCGCACCGGTATCAGAACACGAACCCGGGCTCGGCCCTGAAGGCCATCAGCGGCGGCGCTGCGGCGTCGAACAAGGAGCGCGCTCCGAAGGCGTCGCCCGAACGCACGTACAGCCTCGCCTTTGCGGCGCGGCCCGTGCCCTCGACGCAGGCGAGGCGGCCGCCTTGGCCGAGCTGTTCGAGAAGTCCTTGCGGCTTCATCTCGACCGCGCCATTGACCAGGATGGCGTCATACGGGGCCGCCTCGGCGAAGCCCTTGTCGAGCGGACCGGCGACCGTCCTCACGGTCTCGACGCCGCACTGGCCCAGGCGCTCGCGGGCGGCCTTGGCAAGCGCTTCGCTGGCCTCGAGCGCGATCACGGACGCGCCGAGCCGGGCCATCACCGCCGACGCGTAGCCGAGCCCCCCTGCGACATCGAGGACCTTGTCGCCTTTCCTGACGTCGAGCGCCTGAATGAGACGGGCGAGCACCATCGGCGCGAGCATGAAGCGGCGCTCCGGGGCTTCGAGGCCGTCCGAAACCGGGATGTCCCGGTCGATGTAGGCGAACGCCGCATGATCCTCGGGCACGAAGCGCTCGCGCGGAACGTCATCCATGACCACAAGCAAGGGCAGGTCGTTCACGTCGAAGGTGCGAAGCTGGCAATCCACCATCATGCGGCGCGCTTGCGCGAAATCGAGCATGGGAAGCCTCATGGCCGGCGGGATCGGCGGACCAAGCCTTGTGGTGGATCGGCTATGAAAACGCAAGCGCCGCCCCATCGTTCATGGACCCGCCCGGCCTGAAGCAGGATTGAGGCGTTCCGCTCCGATCGGCGTGCAAAGGTCCGAACCCAACGCTCGGGCAGCAGCCCATCGAAGCTCAAGCTTCGAAGCCTATGGCCAATGGCGGCGAAATAGCTTATGCCCCTGCGGCTTAGCCTGCCGTCCAGAGGACCTCATGCCCGTTCGCCCGTTGATGCTTGGCGCGCCATTGCTGGCGGTCGCGCTCTCGGCGTGCTCTTCCATCACCCCGATCACGATCAGCCTGCCCAAAGGCGAGACGCATGTGGGGACCGCCTGGACCAACACCTACACGGGAACCTTCTCGGCTGGGCCTTGCCAGGGTTCGTTCAACGGCCCGCTGGAGAGGCCGGAGGTGATTATCGCCATGCAGTGCGTTGGGCGCAGAGGAACCGGCATGGGCGTCCGCGACGGCTCGACATTCGTGGGTGGGACCGTGGCCCTGAACAACGGCACGACGGCCACGATTTCCCGGGCCGGGCCTAACCCCGTCTACCACCTCATTCCCCCGCTTCCTCCACCCAGAGCAAGCCGCGGGGCGGCCGAGGTCCCGGACGATCCGTCGATCGCCTCCGCGAGCCCGGCGCTCCGTTAGCGGCTCGTCCCGCGCCTCCTCGCCGGAGCCGTCGGACAGGACGGCACTTCATCATAAGGCCGCGCCGGCGCGATCGGTTCGAGCGCCGATCGGCTTGCAGCGCATGGCGCCGGGCGTCCTGTCGTTCGGCACGGCCGGCGATCTGACTCGTGCGAAAAGAGGTTACCAAAGTTTCACATCTCGGTTCGTGCATCTTCAGGGGCTCATCCCCAACTCCCATCCAGCGCGGGCATCGAGCCCGTGGAGTTCAGGGAGTGAACACCATGATGAAGTTCCAACGCTCCGATACCGACCCAACCGGGACGCCATCGACCGCCCGGCGCGCCTCGAAGAAGGCGGCCCTCCTGGGCGCGGTCGCCCTTGGGGCCGTCGCCGGCCCTGGCTTTCTCGAGACCGCTTATTTCCCCTCGCACGCCCTGGCGCAGGCCCAGGTCCAAGGCGCGGAGCGGCCGAGCCCGCCGGCTTCGGTCCAGGCCATCCCCTCCTTCGCCGACGTGGTGGACCGCGTGAAGCCCGCCGTGGTCTCGGTGCGGGTGAAGACGCCGGCCCGCCAGGCCCGCGCGACGGGTCCGGGCGGCGGGTTCGACCTGCCCGACTTCGACCTGCCGCAAGATCATCCCTTCCAGGAGTTCTTCAGGCGCTTCCGCGGCGATCGCTTCGGCGACCGCGGGTTCGGCGACAATGACGACGAGCCGCGCGGCCCCCGCCCCGGACCCGGCCCACGCCGGTTCGGCCAGTCGCAGGGCTCCGGCTTCTTCATCTCCGCCGACGGCTATCTCGTCACCAACAACCACGTCGTCGACGAAGGCGCCGAGGTCCAGGTCGCTGACGGACGACGGCCGCACGCTCGACGCCAAGGTCGTCGGCACCGATCCGAAGACCGACCTCGCGCTGCTGAAGGTCGAAGGCAGCCGGCTTCCCGTTCGTGCAAGCTCGCCCCCGAGGCGCCGCGCGTCGGCGACTGGGTGCTCGCGGTCGGCAATCCGTTCGGCCTCGGCGGCACGGTCACGGCCGGCATCGTCTCGGCCCGCGCGCCGCGACATCGGCGTCGGGCCCGTATGACGACTTCCTCCAGATCGACGCGCCGGTGAACCGCGGCAATTCCGGCGGCCCGGCCTTCAACCTCAAGGGCGAGGTCGTCGGGGTGAACGACCGCGATCTCCTCGCCGTCGGGCGGCAACGTCGGCATCGCCTTCGCCATCCCGTCCGACACGGTTCGAGCAGATCGTGGCGCAGCTCAAGGAGAAGGCACGGTCGAGCGCGGCTTCCTCGGCGTCCAGATCCAGCCCGTGACCCCGACATCGCCGCCGGCGTCGGGCTCAACAAAACGGAGGGCGCGATCGTCTCCCGCGTCGAGGAGGGCAGCCCGGCCGCCAGAAGCGGGCCTCAAAGCCGGCGACGTGGTCCTCGCCGTCGACGGCAAGGCCGTGCGCGATGCGCGCGACTTGTCGCGCCAGATCGCCTTCATGGGTCCGGGGACCACGGCCACGGTCCAGGTCTGGCGCGACGGCGCCAGCCGCGATCTGTCGGTGACGATCGGCCGTCTGCCCGGCGACCGGGCGGCGGCCGAACCGGACCGCGGCGACGTGGAACCGGACAAGCTCGGTCTTTCCCTCGCGCCCGCGCCAAGCGTCGCCGGCTCGGACCGGCGGGGCGTGGCCGTCGTGGGCGTCGAGCCCAACAGCCCCGCCGCTGAAAAGGGGCTCAAGACCGGCGACGTGATCGCCGATGTCGCGGGCCGCGCGGTCGAGACCCCCGCCGATGTCCGACGGCGCCATCGAGGACAGCCGGAAGGACGGCAAGAAGGTCGTTCTTTTCCGCCTCGAGACGCGGGAGGGCTCGCGCTTCGTCGCGATCCCGGTGCCGGCGGCTTGACAGCGGCGCTCTCAAGCCGATCGCGACTCGCGGCAAGGCCGGGCATGAGCCCGGCCTTGTCCCTGTCAGCCGCCGTGCTCGGGATCAGCCGCCGGACGGCGGCTCGACCTGGCGCAGCCGGGCTGCGACCTGCCGCTGGACGCTCTCGGGCTGGGCCCGGACCGCTTGCAAAAGGTCGCCCAGGGTGCGCCGCAGGCCATGGATTTGATCGACAAGGTTGAGGATCACGGCGACTCCGTCGTCGTTGACGCCGAGGTCGTCCTTCAGGTCCCGGATCAGTTCAGCCCGCGCAAGGTCCGCCTCGGTGAATGACGGCGCCGCTTCGGTTCGAGCGGAGGTGCGACGGGGGACGAGCCAGCTTGCCTCGATCCAGGCTTGCAAGGTTTCGGTCTCGATCCGCGCCCGCATCTGGAACTCGTGCATGTCGATCATTCACGCCTCCATGCCTTGGCGGGGGTCCTGAGCTTTCCCAGCCGCCCAGTCGCGCACGAACGCCTCCAGGTCAGGGTCGTTCGGTTGAGGCAGCACGACCTTCAGCGTCACGTACTCGTCCCCCCTCCCCCCGTCCGGCCGCGCGACGCCCTTGCCTTTGAGGCGAAGCACCGAGCCCGTGTTCGACCCTTTCGGCACCGTCATCGTCACCGGGCCGGTCGGGGTCGGCGCCGTGACGCGGCCGCCCAGAACCGCTTCGGTCAGGCTGATCGGCAACTCAAGCCGGATATCGTCGCCGTCGCGGGTGAAGAACGCGTGCGGCTGCACCGCGAGTTCAACCAGCGCGTCGCCGGGCGGACCGCCGCCGACGCCAGGCTGGCCCTTCCCCCTCATCCGTAAAATTTGGCCGTCCTGCGCGCCCGCGGGGATCGTGAGATCGAGGCTCGCGCCGTCGGTCAAGGTGATGCGCTTGGTCGCGCCGTTGACGGCTTCCAAAAACGCGACCGGCAGACGGTAGTGAACGTCCGCGCCCGGCATGCGGACGTGCGCGCGGCCGCCGCGCCGGAAGAGTTCCGACCAGATGTCGTCCGACCCCGCGAAATCGGCGAAACCGGCGTTGGTCGCATACGGGTCGTGCTCTCCCCCGGCCCGCGCGAAATCGCGGTAGAACGGGCGCTGCGGGCGCTCGGCCCCCGAGGCGTCGATTTCGCCGCGATCGAACTTCGCCCGCTTGTCGGGATCGCTCAACAGGCCGTAGGCCGCCGAGACCCGCTTGAACCGCTCCTCGGCCTCGCGATCGCCTGGGTTGAGGTCCGGGTGCAGCTTTTTCGCCAGGCCGCGATACGCCTTTTGGATCTCCTCGGGAGAGGCGTCCCGCTTCACGCCCAAGACATCGTAAGGGTCCTCGCTCACAGGCTCCTCCGGCTCGTCACGAAGGGGGTTTTCGCTCAGAACGCGGCGCGTGGCTAGGTCAACCGCGCGCGAGGACAGGCGCGCACGGGCGGGCCGGCAAACACAATCCGCTGTGGCCGACCGCAACCATCCGACGCCGCCCCTCGGGAAGGAGGCAGGCCGCGAAACTTAGAAGCGCGGCGCCGCCGGGCGGCCGGGCGGGCGGGCCGGACGCTTAGGCATCGGAATCAGACCCTCGCGCTGCGCCTGCTTGCGTGCGGCTTTCCGCGCTCGCCGCACGGCTTCCGCCTTCTCGCGGGTCTTGCGCTCCGAGGGCTTCTCGTACGCTTTCCGCTGCCTCATCTCGCGGAAAACGCCTTCCCGCTGCATCTTCTTTTTGAGCACCCTCAACGCCTGGTCGACGTTGTTGTCGCGGACGAGCACCTGCAAAGTTTGTCCAATCGTCAGTCAGACGAATCCCGGACCGCGGGCTCGCGATCCCTCGTTCGACAGCCATCTTATATAGGGATGGCGAGGCCGTGTAGCACGCTTTGCGGCGCCGCGCCGCTCGCAATCACGTGAATCGTCAGCCGAACCTGATTGCGGACCCGGCCTGCTCGGCAGCGGTCAAGCGGATCGGCGGGAGAACTGCGGTCCTTCATGATCCGCCGGGAGGCGGCGTCCTTCGAGTCGAAGGCCCATCTGTCCCTCGCGGGCCGTCATCGCCTTGTGGATCGATCCACGCTTCATGTGGACCCGCGATGGGGTCGGACGCATGATCATCCCGATGTCCATCATGCCGATGCCGTTTCCGGCCGAGCGGCGGAGGGCCGCCCGCATGATCGCGAAGCGCCTGGGCCGGGGGTTCGGCGGTCGGCCCTTTGACGGAGGAAAGGGAAAGGCGTCGTGAATTACACCTTCCAGTTCGGCGCCGTGTTCGCAGCCTTGGCCGTGCTGCTCGAAGGGCACGTGGCTGACGATCCAGCTCTCCGCGGCCGCCATGCTGATCGGCCTCGTCGTCGCCATCGTCTGCGCGCTGGGCAAGACGGCCGGCCCGCGCCCCGCTGCGCTGGCTGATCAACGCCTACATCGAGGTGATCCGCAACACGCCGTTCCTGGTGCAGATTTTCTTGATCTTCTTCGGCCTGCCGGCGCTGGGACTGCGGCTCGTCGGCGAACAAGGCCGCGCTGCTCGGCGATGGTGGTCAACGTCGGCGCCTACGCGACCGAGATCATCCGCGCCGGCATCGAGTCGATCCGCAAGGGCCAGATCGAAGCCGGGGCGGCGCTGGGCCTGAAGCGGCTGCAGATCTTCCGCTACGTCGTCCTGAAGCCGGCCTTGCGCGCCATCTATCCGGCCCTGACCAGCCAGTTCATCCTTCTCATGCTGAGCTCCAGCATCGTGTCGGCGATCTCGGCCGAAGAGCTGACATCGATGGCCAACAACATGCAATCGCAGACGTTTCGCAGCTTCGAAATCTACATCGTGGTGACGATCATCTATCTGGGCCTCTCCCTCCTGTTCTCGACGCTGTTCGCCGCCATCCAGCGCGTCGCCTTCGCCTACCCGGACCGCCGGTGAGGACGCGCCATGATCCGTCCCTTCAGCTGGAACGAGTTCCTCTTCCTCCTTAGCGCCGTACAGTGGACGATCGCGCTGTCGGTCATCGCCTTCGTGGGCGGCGCCGTCGGCGGCCTCGCGGTCGCGCTTGGCCGAACGTCCGATGTCAAGCCGCTCCGCTACGCGGCGAACGGCTACATCCAGTTGTTCCAGGGCACGCCGCTGCTGATGCAGCTCTTTCTGGTGTTCTTCGGCGTCCCCTTCCTGGGGCTCGAAGTCAACCCCTGGGTCGCCGCGGCGCTCGGCCTGATGCTCAACGCCAGCGCTTTCCTCGGCGAGATCTGGCGCGGCTGCATCGAGGCCGTCCCGCGCGGCCAATGGGAGGCCGCGACGGCGCTCGGCCTGCGCTATCCGGGCCTCATGCGCTACGTCGTGCTGCCGCAGGCCCTCAAGGTCGCCGTGGCGCCGACGGTCGGCTTCCTGGTGCAGCTCATCAAGGGCACGTCGCTCGCCGCGATCATCGGCTTCACCGAACTCACCCGCGCCGGGCAGATCATCAACAACGCGACCTTCCGGCCGTTCCTGGTGTTCGGCGATCGTCGCGGGGCTTTACTTTGTCCTGTGCTGGCCGTTGTCTTGGCTGAGCCGCCGCCTGGAAGCCCGCTACGCCGCCGCGTCGCAGCGCTGACATCCCGCTTCACAAGGTCGTCACGAGATCAGGAGGAAACTCATGAAGCACACGTCCCGGTTCTCGCCACCTGCGCCGCCTCGTCGTCGCCGCCGGCGTCCTGCTGCCGCTCGGCATGATCGCCGCGCCGGCGGAGGCGCAGACGGTCGACGAGCATCAAGAAGAAGGGCAAGCTCACGGTCGGCATGCTGGTCGACTTCCCGCCCTTCGGCATCACCAACGCCGAGAACAAGCCGGACGGCTACGACGCCGACGTGGCGCGGCTGCTGGCCAAGGACATGGGACGCAGCTCGAGATCGTGCCGGTGACCGGCCCGAACCGCATCCCGTATCCTGCTGACCAACAAGGTCGACCTGCTCGTCGCCTCGCTCGGCGTGACGCCCGAACGGGCCAAGCAGGTCCAGTTCTCCGAGCCCTACGCCGGCAGCGACATCGTCCTCCTCGCGCCCAAGAAGGCGGCGATCAAGACCGCTGACGACCTCAAGGCCATGCGCGTCGCGGTGGCGCGCGCGAGCACGCAGGACATCGCCTTGACCGAGGTCGCGCCGAAGACCGCCAAGATCCGGCGCTTCGACGACGACGCCAGCGCCGTGCAGGCGCTGCTGTCGGGCCAGGTCGACGCGATCGGCGCTCAGCAACTGGTGGCTCGCGAGCTGGAGAAAATGGCGCCCGGCCAATACGAGATGAAGTTCGTGCTCAGACGCCAGCCCAAGGCCGTCGCCCTGCGCAAGGACCAGGACGAACTGCTGGCCTGGGTCAACGAATTCATCGAGACCAACAAGGCCAACGGCGAGTTGAACGCCATCCACCAGAAATGGCTCGGCTCCGACTTGCCCGAACTGCCCAAGGTCGATCTGCCCAAGTCCTGACGGGACTTGAAGCCCAGGCGCGCCAGCCCAAGCGCGCCGCTTTCGCGGCGCGTCGCTTTCACCCCACGCGATCGAGACGGGGAGCCCCCGATGGACAAGGACTCAGGCATCACGCCCGATCATGCCGTCCCGCATGTGATGACGCCGGAGATCATGATCCGGATGGAGGGGGTCCAGAAGTGGTACGGACAGTTTCAGGTGCTCAAAAACATCAATCTCGACGTGCACAAGCGCGAGCGCATCGTCGTCTGCGGCCCCTCGGGCTCCGGCAAATCGACGCTGATCCGCTGCATCAACCAGCTCGAGCACCATCAGGAGGGCCGCATCGTCGTCGACGGCATCGAGCTCGGCGCCAGCGCCAAGAACCTCGACGCCGTGCGGCGCGAGGTCGGCATGGTGTTCCAGCAATTCAACCTTTTTCCGCACCTGACGGTGCTGCAGAACTGCACGCTGGCGCCGATGAAGGTGCGCGGCGCGCCCAAGGAGGAGGCCGAGGCTGCGGCGATGAAATACCTTCAGCGCGTGCGCATCCCCGAGCAGGCGAACAAGTACCCGGCCCAGCTCTCGGGCGGGCAGCAGCAGCGCGTCGCGATCGCCCGCGCGCTGTGCATGAACCCCAAGATCATGCTGTTCGACGAGCCGACCTCGGCGCTCGACCCCGAGATGGTCAAGGAGGTGCTCGACACGATGGTCAGCCTCGCCGACGACGGCATGACCATGCTCTGCGTCACGCACGAGATGGGTTTCGCCCGCAGCGTCGCCGACCGGGTGATCTTCATGGACCAGGGCGAGATCGTCGAGATGGATACCCCGGAGGCGTTCTTCAGCCATCCGAAGTCGGAGCGGACCCGCAACTTCCTGGGCCAGATCCTGTCGCATTGATCCCGCCCTGTCGCACGGGTTCGCGGCGGTCCGTTCAGGACGGCCCCTCTGGCCGCGCGCGCCGACCGGATGACCGCGGCGGCTCCGGAACGAAAGCGCGTTCGTGAGCTGCGGGTTCGGCGGCAAGCCAGGGCCGCAGTCCGCGAAAGCGCTCTCATCGGAGCCGCGTAGCCGCAGGACCACGCTCTCCCCGACATCGCAACAGCCGTCTGCGTATCAGCGGCCCTTAACTTCCGCGATAGGTGGTGCAGCTTCCCGGCGTGCAGAGAAGGGGCACATGGTAATGCTGCTTCACGTCGAAGATGGAAAAGCGCACCACCGCCTTGTCGACGAAAGGCTGCCCGCCCGATGCGTCGGGCTGCTTCTGGAAATATTCGTCGATGTGGAACGTCAGTTCGTATTCTCCCACCTTGGCTTCGTCCGGCTTGACCACCGGACCGTCGGTGCGGCCGTCGGCGTTGGTGGCGATCGTCTTCACGAGCGTCCACTTGCCGCCGTCCATCACGGACAGGTCGATGCGCACGCCCGCCGCGGGCCGTCCGCGGTAGGCGTCGAGAACATGGGTTGTGATTCCGGCCATCCTTCGGCTCCTCTTCGGTCTCGCGTCTTTAGGGTGTGATCGTCGCTCGGACGCGGATTCCTAGCTGCCGCGATAGTAGGAGTAGCCCCAGGGCGTGAACAGGATCGGGAGATGGTAGCGCTGGTTGGCGTCATGAATGACGAAGCGCACCGGCACGGTTTTCAAAAAGTTCGGGGTCGGGAGCTGCGCCTTCCACGTCTGGAAGTACTCCTCGAAGTGCAGCAGCAGTTCGTAGCGGCCGGCCTTGAGCGCGTCGTCGACGAGCAGCGGCTCTGCGGTCCGCCCGTTCTCCGCCGTCGTGACCGACTTGATCGGGCGGTACTTGTCGCCCTCCAGCACCGAAAGATCGCATCGCATGCCGGCGCCCGGCGTACCATGAAACGTATCGATGGCGTGCATGGTGAGCCGGGGCTCAAACCGCTCTGGGACACCGGGGCCGTCGTGAGCGCGCCCGGCTGCTGCGGAGCGGTTTGGGCCACGGCGAACGGCGCGGCGACCGCCGCGCCGCCGATGACGCCGGCCTGGATCACCGTGCGCCGGGTCAGTGAATGCTCATCCATTGTGCGATCCTCCATGTGCGGGATTGCCGAGAGGTTCAGGCGACCTCTCGGACGGTTGACCTCCTGAAGCCGTGGCCTGACCGGGCGGGTGATGCTCCATCCAGTGGCGTGCGATGTCGATCCGCCGCGCCGCCCAGACGCGCTCGTGCGACGCCACGTAATCCAGAAAGCGCGCCAGCGCCGCGGCCCGGCCCGGCCGCCCGACGAGCCGGCAGTGCAGCCCGACCGACATCATCTTGGGCGCGGTCTCGCCCTCGGCGTAGAGCACGTCGAAGGAGTCCTTCAGGTAGCTGAAAAACTGGTCGCCGGCGTTGAACCCTTGCGGGGTCGCAAACCGCATGTCGTTGGCGTCCAGCGTATAGGGCACGACGAGCTGCGGACCGTTCGGCCCCGCGACCCAGTAGGGCAACTCGTCCGCGTAGGAGTCGGCCGTGTACAGGAACCGGCCCTCCTCCATCACGAGCCGCAAGGTGTGCTCGGAGGTGCGGCCCGTGTACCAGCCGAGCGGCGGCTCGCCAGTGACCTCGGCGTGGATGCGCACGGCTTCGCGCAGGTGCGCGCGCTCCTCGTCCGGCGAGAAGTCCCGGTAGTCGATCCATTTGAGGCCGTGGCTCGCGATCTCCCACCCGGCCTCCTTCATGGCCGCGACCGCCTCCGGGTTGCGCTGCAACGCGGTTGCGACGCCGAACACGGTCACGGGCAGGCCGCGGTCGGTGAACATCCGCCATAGCCGCCAGAAGCCGACGCGGGAGCCGTACTCGTAGATCGACTCCATGTTCATGTGGCGCTGACCCGGCCAAGGCTGCGCGCCGACGATCTCGGACAGGAACGCCTCGGACGCCGGATCGCCGTGGAGGATGTTGTTCTCGCCGCCCTCCTCGTAGTTGATCACGAACTGCACGCACAGGCGCGCGTCATCGGGCCACCGCGGGTGCGGGGGGGTCCGGCCGTAGCCGATCAGATCGCGGGCGTACTCACCCTCGGCCATCTCATCTTTCCTCTTCCCGTCGTCTCTGCCGGGCGGCGCGGCCGCGAAGCAGCGTTGCGGCCCTGCGTCATCAATAACACTGTCGCCACGATCCAGAGCGAGAGCCGTTTCCCCTTGCCGTGGAATCGGCTCTTCATCGTGTTGTGCCGCGTTTTCGACGGCGAACCGGGTCCCCTTCGCCTGAAAACGCTCTAGGTCCGGGCCTCGGGCCCAAAAGCCCCGAAAAGCTTTTCCATCCGCATCCGGGTGATCGCGGCGATCTCATCGAGCGCGGCGGCCATCTCCGCTGTGGGATCGTTCGCAAGCCGCCGCTCGAACGCGGTCACGATTTCCTGCTTGCCCCGGCCGCGGACCGCGATGATGAAGGGGAACCCGAATTTCTCCCGGTAGGCGGCGTTGAGGCGGTCGAAGCGGTCGAAGTCGTCGGCGCTGAGCCGATCGAGGCCGGCGCTGCCCTGCTCGGCGGTCGAGTCCTGCGTCATGGCCCGCTCGCGCGCCTCCTTGCCGGCGAGTTCCGGATGGGCGTTGAGAAGGCGGCGCTTCTCGTCGGGCGATGCGGCGCGGACGACGCCGATCATGGCCGCGTGCAACGCCTCGGGGCTGTCGAACGGGCGCGCAGCCCAGGCCCTCTCGGCGATCCAGGGCGAATGCTCGAACACGCCTCCGAAGGCTCGAACGAACGCTTCGCGGTCCATGCGGTTGACGGTGTCGATGTCGAACATAAGAAGCCTCGTTCGCTGGAGATGAACTGCGGCGCTCGGGACGGGCGGGACGGTCCAACGCGATCGACCGCCTCGTCCAGAACCTCGGCCGGTTCTGCGGGCCGACCTGCGTCGGCCCGCAAAAAGGCGCTAGGCTGTTTTCGCCTTGCCGTAGACCTCCTCCGCGTGCTGGACGAGTTCACGCCGCGGCGCCGGGATGAACTTGATGATCAAGAGGACGGTCGCGGCCTCGAACGCGGCGACCAGCCACAGACCGATCGACATCGAACCGGTCATGTCCTTGATCACGCCCATCGCGTAGGGCGCGCCGAAGCCGGCGAGATTCGCGACGGAGTTGATCAGCGCGATGCCCGCGGCCGCGGCCGAGCCGGCCAGGAACTGGTTCGGCATTTGCCAGAACACCGGGATCGCGCTCATCGTGCCGACGATCGCCAGCGTGAGCGCGACCAAGGCCAGGTACGGGACGTTCGGGACAAGGAACCCGAGGATGGCCATGGCCGCGGCCCCGGTCAGAGCCGCCAGCCCGCAATGATAGCGGGCCTCGACGTGGTGGTCCGAACTCCTGCCGTTGAGGATCATGCCGATCCCGCCGCAGAGGTAGGCGATCGCCATGATCCAGCCGACCGTCGCCGGGCTGGTGAACCCGACCTCCTTGACGACGCTCGGACCGAAGAAGGTGAGCGTCGAGTTGGCCATGATGATGCAGAAGAAGATGGCGATGAACTGCCAGACCTTGGGGTCGCGCAGCGCGACCATGATCCGATGCTCGCGCGAGCCCAGAGCGGCCCGGTCGCGCTCAAGATCCTCCCGGATCAGACGCTTCTCCGCTTCGGTCAGCCAATGCGCCTGCTCGGGCTTATCCGTGAGATAGAGCAGCGTCACGATCCCGGCGATGACGGACGGAATGCCTTCGAGCAGGAACACCCACTGCCAGCCGGCCCAGCCGTTCGCGCCGGCGAGCCCCGTCATGATCGTTCCGGCCATGGGGCCGCCGATGACGCCGGCCAGCGCGGACGCCGACATGAACAAGCCGAACGCCTTGGCGCGGCGCTCCGTCGGGTACCAATACGTGAGGAACAGGATCACGCCGGGGTAGAAGCCGGCCTCGAAGACGCCGAGCAGAAAGCGCAGGAGGTAGAACATGCCCGGCGTCGTCACGAACATCATGGCGATGCAGCAGATGCCCCACAGGATCGTGATCCGCGCGATGGTCTTGCGCGCCCCGATTTTCTCCAGAAGCAGGTTGCTCGGCACTTCGAAGAAGAAGTAGCCGAGGAAGAAAATGCCGGCGCCGAGGCCGTAAACGGTTTCGCTGAACTTCAGATCGCTGAGCATCTGGAGCTTGGCGAAGCCGATGTTGACGCGGTCGATCCAGGCCAGGATCCAAAGGACCATCAGGAACGGGATCAAACGCCATGTGACTTTTCGGTAAGCCTCATCCAGGGCTGCGGATGGGGAGCGCGCCACGAGGATCGGCGCCGTGCTTGCCTGAACTGACATAGGTCTCCTCCTTAGGAGAATTGCGGTTGCGAAAAGTCTCAGGTCCGGATGGTTGTTGTTGTCGGCCGGACCCCGACGGCATTGAGTGAATCGGCTGCGGTACCCCCGGTTAGACAGCGACGACCGCGTAAGGCGTTTCGTAATGCGTCTCTTCGAGATTGACGCCCGGTCCGTCGCGGTCGACGATCAGGAAATCGGAGATTTGGCCGAGCGCGAGCAAAGGGTGATGCCAGACGTTCGGCGCGTAGCAGACGCCCTGGCGGCCGCTCGCGCGAAAGACGAGCGGCGCGCCCGGCCGCCCGTTCTCGTCCGGGGCCACCGCGACCAGCCAGTCCCCGCCCGAAAGCGGCCAGAAGACCTGGCTGCCCAACGGATGCCGCTCCATCATCGACAGGCGAAGGGGGAGCGCTGCCGGCTCGGCCCGAAAGAGGCTCACCACCGCCCGCGCGCCCGCCCCCCGGGTCTCGACGGCGGCGAGCGCATGGAAGCGCGTGCACGTGCCGGCGTTGATGAGCCGCGTTTCGGCGCCGTCCGTTTCGAGGACCTCTCCAAAGGGCGCGAAGCTCTCCTTGCTGAGCGGCCGGACGGCGAGCGTATCAGTCATGGTCCTTCATCCTCGGATAGGGAGCCGGCATGCCCGTTCAGGCTTGCAGCTTGGCGTGCCGGTTCACGTCCTTGTAGAGGAGGTAGCGGAACCGGCCTGGCCCCCCGGCGTAGCAGGCCTGCGGGCAGAACGCCCGAAGCCACATGTAATCGCCGGCCTCGACCTCCACCCAGTCCTGGTTCAGCCGGTAGACGGCCTTGCCCTCCAGCACGTAGAGGCCGTGCTCCATCACATGCGTCTCGGCGAAGGGGATGACCGCGCCCGGCTCGAAGGTGACGACGGTCACGTGCATGTCGTGGCGCATGTCCGCCAGATCGACGAAGCGGGTGGTCGCCCATCGGCCGTCGGTGCCCGGCATGGGCGAGGGCGCGATGTCGTTCTCGTTGACGACGAAGGCGTCCGGGGCGCCGAGACCGTCGACGGCCTCGTAAGACTTTGCGGATCCAGTGGAAGCGGACCGGCTCCTCGCCGCGGTTGCGGACCGACCAGGCGCTCGCCGGCGGGATGAAGGCGTAGCCGCCCGGCGTCATCGTGTAGGTTTCGCCGGCAAGCCGGAGGGTCAGTTCGCCGTCCACCACGAACAGCACGCCCTCGGCCTTCGCGTCCGGTTCCGGCTTGTCGCTGCCGCCTCCGGGAGCGACCTCCACGATGTATTGCGAGAACGTCTCGGCGAACCCCGACAGCGGGCGCGACAGCACCCAGAGCCGCGTATCGTCCCAGAACGGCAGGTAGCTCGTCACGATGTCGCGCATCACGCCCTTGGGAATGACGGCATAAGCCTCCGTGAACGCCGCGCGGCCGGTAAGCAGCTCCGTCTGCGGCGGGTGGCCCCCGGACGGGGCGTAGTAGGAACGGGTCGGAACCGGTGGTCTCGTCATCGGTGTCTCACCTTCAAGGTTAGGGCAAGGTTGGGGTCAGAGCGCCAGACACATGGAGTCGGGCCGGCGCATGACGGCTGCCCCGGCCCGGCCTGCGGGTCCTCTCGCGTCCCGCTCCCATGTCGCCGCCATTGTCCTGTCCTCCGGTTCGAGTGGTCCGCCAGCGCGTCTGACGGCCCGATCAGACGCTCACGATCTTGAGCAGGTTCGTCGTGCCGCCGACGCCGAACGGCATTCCGGCGGCGATGACGATGACGTCGCCTGTTTGGGCGAAGCCTTCCTTGCGCGCCGTCTCGGAGGCGTAATCGCCCATTTCGTTGGCGTCCTGGATCTCGCGGACGTGCACCGAGTGAACGCCCCACACCGCGGTCAGCCGGCGCGCGGTCTCGATGCTCATGGCCATGCTCAGGATCGGAGCCGCCGGACGCTCGCGGGCCGTGCGCAGGCTCGTGTACCCGGACCGCGTGTACGTGACCGCCGCCGCGACCGGGAGAAGGTTCGTCGCTCGGCGCAGGGCGCAGCAGATCGCGTCCGCAATGGTCGCGCCCGGCTCAGGATGGGCCGCATCGATCATCTGGCGATAGAAGGAGTCCCGTTCGACCTCCTTGATGATGCTGTCCATCATCGCGACCGCTTCCACCGGATACTGACCTGCCGCGGATTCGGCCGACAGCATCACCGCATCGGACCCGTCGATAGATCGCCGAAGCCACGTCGGACGCTTCGGCGCGCGTCGGCGTCGGCGTCTGGATCATGGATTCGAGCATCTGGGTGGCGACGACGACGGGCTTGCCAGCCCTGCGGCAGACGCGCAGGATCCGGCGCTGGATCGGCGGAACCTTCTCGGGCGGCATCTCCACGCCGAGGTCGCCGCGCGCCACCATGAGCGCGTCCGAACGATCGACGATGTCCTCGAGCCGTTCGATCGCCGCGGGCTTTTCCAGCTTCGCCATGATCCCGGCGCGCCCGCCGACGATGTCCCGGACCTCATCGAGATCCTCCGGACGCTGCACGAACGACAGCGCGATCCAGTCGGCCCCGAGGTCGAGCCCGAAAGCGAGATCTTGGCGATCCTTCGCGGTGAGCGCGGACACCGGCAGCACGGCTCCCACGACGCTGACGCCCTTGCGATCGGAGAGCGATCCCCCGGTCACCACGCGGGTTTCGGCGGACGTGGGACCGCACGCTTCGACGACCAGCCGGACCTTGCCGTCGTCGAGCAGCAACTCCACGCCCGGAGAGAGCGCCTGGAAGATCTCCGGGTGCGGCAGCGAAACACGGCGCTCGTCGCCAGGCGCATCGGCGTCAAGATCTAGATTGAAGGACGATCCGGTCTCGAGGCGCACGCGCCCGCCGGCGAAGGGGCCGACGCGCAGCTTGGGTCCCTGCAGGTCGACGAGCACCCCGATGGGCCGCCCGGTATGCTGTTCAAGCTCGCGGATGATCCGATAGCTTCGTTGATGGTCCTCGTGCGTGCCGTGGCTGAAGTTCAGGCGAAAGACATCCGCGCCCGCCTCGAACAGCCGCCTGATCATCTCAGGGCTCGAGCTTGCCGGCCCCAAGGTCGCGACGATCTTTGCGTTCCGTTGCCGACGCATGTTCATCCGGCGGCTGCCGCCGCCGCCTCCTGGCTGGTGATGAGGATGGCGCGGAAGTCGTTGACGTTGGTCAGGGTCGGGCCCGTCACGATCTGGTCGCCGACGGCCTCGAAGAAGCCGTGCCCGTCATTGTCCGCAAGGCGCTCTTTCGCGTTCACGCCGTGTGCGGCGGCGCGCGCGAGGGTGTCGGGCGTGATGAGCGCGCCAGCCACCTCCTCGGCCCCGTCGACCCCGTCGGTGTCCCCGGCGACCGCGAAGACGCCGGGGAGTCCGTCCAACTCGACCGCGAGCGACAGCAGGAACTCGACGTTGCGCCCGCCGCGCCCGCCGCCCCGGACGGTCACGGTCGTCTCCCCGCCGGAGATCAGGACGCACGGCGGCCGCGCGGGCTGTCCGCGCAGGGCCGCCTGCCGCGCGATCCCGGCCATGACCCTCCCGACCTCGCGCGCCTCGCCCTCGATCGCGTCGCCGAGAATGAGCGGCGTCACGCCCGCCCTTCGCGCGACCTCGGCGGCGGCTTCGAGCGACATTTGCGGCGTGGCGATCATCCTCGTCTCGGCGCGGGCGAGACGCGGGTCGCCCGGCTTCGGCGTCTCGTCCTCGGCCCGCTCCAGATGCTCGATCGCGGCGGCCGGGCTCGTGATGCCGTATTTGGCCAGAATGGCGCGCGCCTCGGCGAAGGTGGTCGGGTCCGGCACGGTCGGGCCCGATGCGATCGCGGACGGGTCGTCGTTCGGCACGTCGGAGATGACGAGGGTGAGGACGCGCGCCGGGCAAGCCGCCGCCGCGAGCCGGCCGCCCTTGATGGCCGAGAGGTGCTTGCGCACGCAGTTCATCTCGCCGATCGGCGCGCCGGACCGGAGCAGCGCCGCGTTGACCGCCTGCTTGTCCGCGAGCGTCAGCCCCGGCGCGGGCAGGCTCAGGAGCGCGGAGCCGCCGCCGGAGATGAGCGCGAGCACGAGGTCGTCCGGGCCGAGGCCCTGGACCATCTCAAGGATGCGCCGGGCGGCCGCCTCGCCGCTGGCGTCGGGGACGGGATGGGCCGCCTCGACGATCTCGATGCGCTCGCACGGGACGGCGTGGCCGTAGCGGGTGACGACGAGGCCGGAGAGCGGCCCGGTCCAGTGGTCCTCGACGGCTTTGGCCATGGCGGCCGACGCTTTGCCGGCTCCCACCACGACGATCCGGCCCTTGGGCGGCGGCGGCAGGTGAGCCGGCGCCCGCGCGGCCGGCAACGCGGCCGTCACCGCTGCGTCGAACATCCCTCGCAGCAGAGAGCGCGGTTCCAAGGTCATGGCCATCCTTCCCCAAACCTGTGGCGCCGAGGCTTTGGCGTCCCTAGCCGCCGGAGCCGCGGACCGGTGCCGGTCGCTGGCGCGACCGGCCGATCATGCACGCCCTGCCTCGCGCCTCAATGGGCGAGGGTCGCCGCGGGCGCGACCGGCGCTCCGATGAGCCCCTCGTCTTTCCCCAGAAGCTCCTCGGTCGAGACCCCGGCCTCGCCGTTGAGCACGCGATGAGCCTGCGCGCGGTCGATGTCGCCCTCCCAGGCCGCGACCACGACCGTGGCGACGCAGTTGCCGATCAGGTTGCCGAGCGCGCGGGCGATGCCCATGAACCAGTCGACCGAGAGCACGAGGACCAGCCCGATGACCGGGATGACCGGGACCGCCGAAAGGGTCGCGGCGAGCACGACGATGGCCGAGCCAGGGACGCCGTGCGCGCCCTTCGAAGTCAACAGCGAGATGCCGATGATCAGCAGGAGGTCGCCGATGGCCAGCGGCGTATTTGTAGCCTGGGCGATAAAGACAGCCGCCAGCGTCAGATAAAGCGAAAAGGCGTCGAGATTAAAAGAGTACCCGGTCGGGATGACGAGGCCCACCGTCGAGTCCTTGATCCCGAGCGCCTCGAGCTTGCGCATGACCTGGGGCAGGACGCTGTCGGAGGATGCGGTGCCGAGGACGACCATCAGCTCTTCGCGCAAGTAGGCGAGGAACTTGAAGATGCTGAAGCCTGCCAGCCGCATGATGGCGCCGAGCACGACGACCACGAAAATCGCGACGCCCGCGTAGAAGAGCGCGACCAGGTACCCGAGTTGTTTCAAGGACCCGACGCCATACTTGCCGACCGTGAACGCCACGGCTCCGAGGACGCCCAAGGGTGCGAGCCGGACAATGAACCCGATCACCTTGAACAGGACGTCAGTCGCGAGCTCGATGAAGTGCACGAGGGGCTTCCCGCGCTCGCCAAGGAGGGAGAGACCCGCGCCGAACAGGAGGGCGATCACGAGGACCTGCAGGATGTCGCCCTTGGCGAAAGCATCGAAGATGGTCGTCGGGACAATTTTCAGGAGGAATCCGACCGTATTCGTGACCTCCCCGACGTGTTCCGTGTAGGAGCCGAGCGCCTTGGCGTCGAGCGCCTTCGGATCGATGTTCATGCCGACGCCGGGGCCGAACGCGTAAGCGAGCACGACGCCGAGCAGGAGAGCGATCGTCGTGACGGCTTCGAAGTAGATCAGCGCCTTCAAGCCGACGCGGCCGACCTTCTTGAGGTCGCCCGCGCCGACGATGCCGTGCACGACCACGCCGAACACGAGCGGGCCGATGGCCATCTTGATGAATTTGATGAAGCCGTCCCCGAGAGGCTTCAGCGTCACGGCGAAGTCGGGCCAGGCGACCCCGATCAAGACGCCGAGCAACAACGCGACGACGACCTGGCCGAAGAGGGATTTCAGGAAGTTCGGCATTGGGATTTCCTCCGATGATGGACGCCGTTGACCGGCTGTCCTGTTCTTTTGAGGTGTTCTGTCCTGGTCGTTATCCTGTTGTTTTAAGTGTCTGGGTTTGCGACCGGGTGGTTGGCCAGGGTCTCCAAGGCGCGCACGAGGGCGGAGTGGTCCCAGGCCGCGCCGCCCTGCGCCACGCAGGCGTTGAACAGCTCCTGACAGGTCGCCGTGTTCGGCAGCGACACCCCCAGCTGGCGCGCGCTCGTCAGCGCCAGATTGAGGTCCTTCTGGTGCAGCGCGATCCGGAAGCCCGGATCGAAGCTGCGCCGGATCATGCGCTCGCCGTGCACCTCCAGGATGCGCGAGGTCGCCAGACCCCCCATCAGCGCCTGGCGCACCTTGGCCGGGTCGGCCCCGGCCTTGGCGGCGAACACAAGCCCCTCCGCCACCGCCTCGATGGTCAGCGCCACGATGATCTGGTTGGCCACCTTGGTGGTCTGCCCGGCCCCGGTCTCGCCCACAAGCGTCACGTTCTGGCCCATCAGGTCGAACAAGGGCCGCACCCGCTCGAACGCCGCCGGCGGCCCGCCCACCATGATGGTCAGGCTCGCCGCCTTGGCCCCGACCTCCCCGCCCGACACCGGCGCGTCCAGGTAGCCGCAGCCGCGCTCGCCGATGCGCCGGGCGAACTCCTTGGTGGCCACCGGCGAGATCGAACTCATGTCCACCACCGTCTTGCCGGGGGCGAGACCCTCGGCTACGCCGCCGGGCCCGAACAGCACCGTCTCCACATCCGGCGTGTCCGGAACCATGGTGATGATCACGTCGGCCTTCTCGGCCGCCGCGGCCGGCGACGCGCACGCGCGTCCCCCGGCCGCGACCAGATCGGCCGGAACGTCCCGGCGGGTGTTGAGGAACAGCTCGTGCCCGCCCCGGATCAGGTGCCCCGCCATCGGGGCGCCCATGATGCCGAGCCCAATGAAACCGACCTTCATGGCGTGACCTCCCTCAAACGGCGGATGCGCGCGCGGCGCGGTAGGGCGCAAACCACCCCAGACCCGCCGAGGTCGCGGCCTTCGGCTTGTACTCGCACCCAATCCAGCCCGCGTAGCCCGCCCCGTCAAGCATACGGGGCTGCAAGAGATGGTCTGAACCGTTTTTATCGGAAGGTCCAATATCTTGTTAAGAAGGATCCATATGCATAAAATATAGACGGCTCGGCACTGGAGCGCGCCGATGGAGTTGCGGCACCTGCGTTATTTCGTGGCCGTCGCCGAAGAACTGAGCTTCACCGCCGCGGCGCACCGGCTCAGGGTTTCTCAACCCCCGCTCAGCCAGCAGATCCGCGATCTCGAGCGGGAGCTCAAAACCACTCTCCTTGTGCGGACCAGCCGGCGGGTGGAGCTTACGGCGGCGGGCCGAGCTTTTCTCGAGCAGGCGCACTCCATCCTCGCCCAGGCCGACCGCGCTGCGGAGCAGGCGCGTGCGATCGGGCAAGGACAGATCGGCACGCTTAACATCGGCACGACGGGCTCGGTCCTCCTCGGCCCGCTCAGCCCGCTCCTTGCCGTCTTCAGCCGACGATTCCCGCAGGTTGCGCTCCGCATTCACGAGATGCCTCCGCAGGAGCAGGAGGAGGCGTTGCACGCCCGCCGAACGGATGTCTGCTTCCTGCGCAGGCCAGCCGATGATCCCGACGTGATCAACGAACTCGCTTGGCCGGCGAGGGTTGGGGTGATGTTGCCGGAAGGGCATCCGCTTGCCGCGCGCGAGGAGCTTCCGCTCTCGAGCCTCTGCGACGAGAGCCATGTGTTCCTCCGCCTCAGGGACTCACGCTTCGCGCGGTATCTCAGGCGATCTTGCATCGAAGCCGGGTTCATGCCGCGCATCTCGCAGCAGGTGGTCGAGTCCGTATTCTCTGACCAGTCTGGTCGCGGCGGGTCTTGGGATCGCGCTCGTGCCGGAATGCATCAGCAATCTCTCGCGTCCAGGACTCGTGTACAGGCCGTTGGCGGAGCCATCCCCGATCGCCGACGTCAGGATCATCTATCGCCCGGATCGCTCAGCCGTCGTCGACCAGCTTGTCAGGTTGGCTCACGAACTCATAAGGTCCTCATAAGGCGCTCGACGGCACGCGATGTCCGAGCGCATCGCCGCAGCCTTGGCGACCGGAAACCGCGATCGTGGAGCGCGCCCGCGCCGCTCGGCCGAAGGGCGGCCGACCTGCGCGATGGCCGGCGCCGGATGGGCGGCTCAAGCCCTGCCCTTATCGAACGGGTTCTTGCCCATCCGGAGCGACATCCGGATCGGCACGCCGGGCAGGTCGAAGGTCTCGCGCAGGCCGTTGACGAGGTAGCGCGTATAAGACTTCGGCAAGGCGTCGAGCTGGTTGCCGAAGATGGCGAAGTGCGGCGGGCGCGCCTTCGCCTGCGTCATGTAGCGGATCTTGATGCGCCGCCCCGAGACGGCGGGCGGCGGGTTGGCCGCGAGCGCATCGGCAAGCCACTGGTTCAGCTTGGCCGTCGAGATGCGGCGGTTCCAGACCTCGTGGACCCGGAGCACCGCCTCCATGAGCCGGTCGAGGCCCTCGCCGGCGAGCCCCGAGAGCGGGACCACCGGCGCGCCCCGCACCTGCGGCAGGAGCCGCGTCGCCTTCTCGCGCAGCTCCTTCAGCAGGCCCGGCTGGTCGGCGACGAGGTCCCACTTGTTGAGGCCGATGACGAGCGCGCGGCCCTCCTGCTCGACCAGATCGACGATGGACAGATCCTGCTTCTCGAACGGGATCGTCGCGTCGAGCAGCACGACCACCACCTCGGCGAAGCGCACGGCGCGCAGCGCGTCGCGCGACCGAGAGCTTTTCGAGCTTGTCCTCGACGCGGGCGCGCTTGCGCAGGCCCGCCGTGTCGAAGAGCTTGACTCGCCGGCCGCGCCAGTCCCAGTCGATCGAGATGGAATCGCGGGTGATGCCGGCCTCGGGGCCGGCCAGCAGGCGGTCCTCGCCGATCATGCGGTTGATGAGCGTCGACTTGCCGGCGTTCGGGCCGCCCGACGATCGGCGACCTCGAAGCGGCTTGCCTTCGCTCGCCTCATCCTCGCCCTCGGCGCTCGTCCTCTGCCGCGGCGACATAAGGCTCGAGCGCCTCGTAGAGGTCGCCAGGCCCTCGCCGTGCTCGGCCGAGAGCGGCACCGGCTCGCCGAGGCCGAGCGCGAACGCCTCGTAGGCGCCCGCCATCCCGGCCCCGCCCTCGGCCTTGTTGGCGACGAGGATCACCGGCTTGCCGGAGCGCCGCACGAGCTCGGCGAAGGGCCGGTCGGCCGGCAGCAGGCCGGCGCGGGCGTCGATCAGGAACAGGACCACGTCGGCCTCGGCGATGGCCGCCTCGGTCTGCGCCCGCATGCGGCCGAGAAGCGAACTCTCGTCCGCCTCCTCGAGGCCGGCCGTGTCGATGATGCGGAAGTGAAGGATCGCCGAGCCGCGCGTCGCCCTCGCGCCGGTCGCGGGTGACGCCGGGGCGGTCGTCGACGAGCGCGAGCTTTTTCCCGACGAGCCGGTTGAACAGGGTCGACTTGCCGACGTTCGGCCGCCCGACGATGGCGACGGTGGGCGTCATCCCGGCCTCGCGCCCGCTATTGCGTGGCCTGGACCGGGCCGGCGGCCACGAGCGCCGTGTAGATCTCAAGCCGCTGAGCGCAAGCCCGGCGGCGTGTCGCGGTCGGCGGCGATCTGGTCGAACCAGCGCCCGGCGAACTCGTAATCGCCCCCCTTGAGCCCCGAGAGGCCGAGCATCTCGCGGGCCGTGTGCCGCCAGGGGTTGGTCGGCGCGGCGAGGCGCTCCAGCGCCGGCCGGATCGCGGACGCGCTCGGCCGTGTCGAAGCGCAGCATGGCGGCGCGCAGGCGGGCGAGGTCCTGCCACACGCCGTTCACGGCGGCGTCGGCGGCGAGCGCGTCGTAAGCCTTCGCGCCCTCGTTCGGGTTCTTGCTGGCCGAGTTCGGCGGCGAGCCGGAAGCGGGCGAGCAGCCGGTAGCCGCCGGGCGCCTCCTTGGCGACCGCTTCGAGCGCCTTCTCGGCCTCTTCGGTCTTCTTTTCGCGGGCGAGGCTGACGGCCTCCTCGATAGCGGCTGCCCGCCGCTTCGGCGCGCGTGCGCTCCACATGCTGCCAGTAGCGCCAGCCGCCGACCGCGGCGATCAGCAGAACGAGAGCCGCGATGATGAGGCCGCTGTGGCGCGTCCAGATCTGCATGATCCGGTCGCGGCGGTACTCCTCGTCGACCTCGCGGAAGAATTCGTTGCTCTCGGCCATGGCGCTCATCGTTCGCGGCCGCGCCGCTTAATCTTGGGTCGCTCGCCTATCATAGCGACGCCGGGTTGGCGAGCGCGACATCACGCCCGCCCCGGCCAGACCGCGACGCCGATGAGCCACGGGTGCAGCCAGATCGCGAACACGAAAAAGGCCGCGGTCCCGACCACGACCGCCAGAACGTCGTTGCGCCCGCCCGCGGGCGCCGCCGCCGGGCCGGCATGGTCGCGCACCACGTCGCGGCGCTTGACGCTGATGCGCGCCGCGACCGCCCAGGCCAGGATGGAGCCGAACAGCAGGATCGAGCCGAGGTCGCCGTTGGCGAGGAGATGGGCCAGCGCCCACACCTTCACGCCGGCCAGCATCGGATGCTTCAGCGCGCCCTTGATGCGGCCGGGGAAATACGCCGCCGCGACCATCACGAAGGCGACCCAGACGAGGACGAGCGCGAGATGGCGCGTCCACGTCGGCGGCTGCCACACGTCGATCCAGCCGTGCGCGCGGTACTGTCCGTAGCCGACGACGATCAGGATGAGCCCGGCGAGCGTCACCAGCGAGTAGAGCCCCTTGTAGGGGCCTTCGCCGATCCGCTCGATCAGGCGCGCCCGCGGGCCGCGCGCCATGGTGAACACGTGGGTTCCCAGAAAAACGATCAGGCCAAGGATGAGCAGAGCCATCGCGGCGTCCCTTTTCGGTCGAGACGCGCGGGGTTTTTGGGGGAGCGCGTCGGCCGAACCGTCTAGCTTCGCCCGGCCACAGTGTCATCCCCGCAGACGGCCGTGGGAGCGCGCCTTCCCTCCCCCGTGCGGGGAGGGCGGACTCGGCCGAAGGCCGAGCCGGGTGGGGGTGTTAGCGCCAGCATCGAGCAGGGTGGCGCCGACACCCCCACCCCGCTCGCGCTGCGCGCGAGTCGGCCCTCCCCGCATGGGGGAGGCAAGGGGGAGGGAAGAAGCATGCGTCATCGCCCCGCGTCTTGTCAGAGCGAGGTTTTTGTCGGGGCTTGCGGTTCAAAGAGCAAGGGAGCGGGACGCCAGGTCGCCAGCTCTCGTAGATTAGGATGCCAGCTTGCTGGCGTCCCGCGCGGCGATTTCGGTTCGTCCCGGCCCCGCACTCCTGCCTTGGCGCATCGCCTACCGGGCTTTCGCCGTCTCGGCTCCTCACCTCGGCCTTACGCTGGTCCTGCCAGAGCTCTGCCGTAGTACAGAGCGGGCGGGCCTCTGGGGAACACGCACGCCATCGCTGGCGTGAGCGCTCCTGCGCCGGTCCGACCTCCCGAGCCGCAGTTCTCCGGTGAACTGCGCCGCAGGCGCCGCAGATAGTTGAAGAAGGGGTGCAGAATGAACGCCTCATCGCCAGCGGGCGCATGCTGCGCTCGACCACGTTGGAGTCGATCTCAATTCGGCCGTCGGCGAGGAACAGGCACAAGCCGGTCCACCGCGAGAGCGCGTAGCGGATCGCCTCGGCCAAGCGGCTCTTCTGGCTCACCAGGGACAGCTTCTCGCGCAGCCAGGGCTCGAGGGCCTCCACCAGCGGCCGGCTGCGCGCCTGGCGAACAGCGCGGCGCTCGTCGGCCGGCCGGCCCCGGATCTCGCTCTCAATCCGATACAGCGCCGCAATGCGCACGAGCGCCTCGGCAGCGATCGGCGCCGGTCCACTCTGGGCGAGTTCATAAAAGGGCCGGCGCACATGGCTCCAGCAGAAGGCGAGTTGCACTGCGCCCCGCCGGGCCAGAACCTTGTAGGCCTCGTAGCCGTCCACCTGCAGCACGCCCTCGAACCCGGCCAGATGCGTCGCGGGACGCTCTGCCGTGCGATCGGGCGCGTAGACGTACGCCACCCCGGGCGGGTCGGTCCCACCCCAGGGCCGGTCATCCCGGGCATACGCCCAGAGCTGGCCCGTCTTGGTGCGGCCGCGGCCCGGATCGAGCACGGGGGCGGTGGTCTCGTCCGCAAACAGCTTGGGCGAGGCCTTCAGTTTGTCGAGCAAGCGTTCGTGCACCGGGCGCAGATGGAAGGCGGCCCGCCCGACCCAGTCAGCCAAGGTGGAGCGGTCGAGCATCAGACCCTGACGGGCGTAGATCTGGGCTTGGCGATACAGCGGAAGATGGTCGGCGAACTTTGACACGAGGACCTGCGCGACCGTGCCGTCCGTGGGCAGCCCGCCCTCGATCAGCCGGGCCGGCGCGGGGGCCTGCACGACCCCATCCTCACAGGCGCGGCAGGCGTACTTCGGGCGGCGGATCACCAGGACCCGGACCTGGGCGGGGACAATGTCGAGGCGCTCGGACACATCCTCGCCGATGCGGTGCAAGGGGCCGGAGCAGCACGGGCACACGGGGCTCGTGACGTCCACGAGGGTCTCAACCCGCGGCAGGTGGGCCGGCAGCGCTCCTCGGTTCACCCGACGCTTGGCGCTCCGGGCCGTCTTCTCAGCAGGCGCCGCCTCTTCGGCCTGGGCGTGCGCGGCCGCCTCGACCTGCTCGGCTTCTTCCAGTCCCAGCAGGAGTTGATCTTCGGGCAGGCTCTCGGCGCGGCGGCCGAAGCGGTGCCGCTGCAGGGCCTTGATGATCTGGCGCAGCCGCTCGCTCTCGGCCCGCTCCTCTAAGAGCATCGCCTTGAGCGTGCCAGGGTCGTCGGAGAGAGCCGGAGCGGGCGCGGTCACGAACAGATTAGATCATGCTTGGCAAGCACTTGCGACCGCTTTGCTGAACTGCACCACGCTTTTTTGCTCAGCTCGGCACAGCGGGCACCGTGACCTGCCGCGGCGCGTGCACCCGCTTCCAATCGAGCCCTTCGAGCAAGGCGGAGAGTTCGGCTGCCGTCAGCCGCATGACCCCGTCCTGGACCTTGGGCCAGCGGAACTGGCCCTCTTCCAGCCGCTTGGCGACGAGAACCGTCTCTTCGTCATGATGCCTCTCCAGAGGAGGTGTGTTTGATCGCCAGATCGGACGCTCAGTGGGCTGTTTGCGGGGGCGGCGGGGTCCACGCTTGCGTCGCCCGAGCCGCGGCGCGCCGCTGCTCGGCGAGCGCTCGCGCCGCCCCAAGCCGCACGAGAAGGATCTCCCGGTCAGAGACCGGAACGCGCCGGACCGGCAGCCAACCGTAGCGGATCCACGCGTAGAGCGTGCCGAGCGGACGGTCGAGACGATGGGCCAGTTCCGGGACAGTCAACTCATCGTCCTGCCGTTCGACCTCGGCGCTGAGCGACACGCCCCGCAGTGGAAGCCCCATCCGCACCATGATCGCGCGCACCTTCCCGGCCGTGAAGCCATCCCCATCGGCGCTCAACCAGCCCTCTTGCGTCAGGCTGCGCGCGATCGCGGGAGGACGATGGCCCGCCTGCGCGAGGTCCACGATCCGCGCCCGCAGCGCCGGGCCGCGGGAGAGCTGATCGGTCCACCGGACTGGACGCACGAAGCGGTGGGTCGTCTCGCGCCCGCCCGCCCAGGTGCACACGAGCGTGGTCTGTTCGCTCCCACCCTCGATCGTGAGCAACACGCGCTCGAGCATCAGCCGGGCGATCTCCTTGCGCTCGGCCGCCGTCGTGGTGGGCGCGCGCCAGAGCGTGGGCACGTCCTCGGCTAGATGGCGGATCGCGTCGCGCTCGGCGGGGGTGAGCTGCGGTTGGTCGCGCGCATCCTCTCGCTTCTGCTCGGCAATCAGCCGATCATGCTCGGCCAGCGCCGCCTCCCAGCGCTTCTCCAGCGTGCGCGCGACCAGCCGGTTCTCCGGCTCGACGGCGTTGTATTGGCGCTCCGCGCGCGAGACCTCATACGCCGCCTGCTCGAGCCGCAGGGCGCGCTGCCGGCGCCGACGCGTGCGGTCGATCTCGACCTCCTCGGCCAGCGCTAGGCTTACCTCGATGGCGGACGGCTGGAGCGCGTCCAGCAGCAACTGCTCCACCACCGTGTCGATCGCGCGCCCGGCGACCGACTGGCAGTAGCCCGCGCCCTTCGAGACGTTGCCGCGCGAGCACTGATAGCGCAGGTCGCGCCCGTTTGTGCGATAGCACGTCGCCATGCGGTAGCCGCACCGGCCGCACACCAGCAGACCGGCCAGGAGCGAGGGTCCACCCCGCGGCGTGCCACCGTGCTTGGCCTGGTTCGCGCGCAATTGGGCTTGGTTCTCCTCGAAGCGCTCCCAGTCGATATACGCCGGCAGCCGCCCTTTGATCAGCACCTGCCAATCGCCGGCGGCCCGGCTCGGGCTTGGTCGCGCCGGACGCCCCCGTCCTGCAACGTGTCGGCGGCCGTAAACGTAGGCTCCGGCGTAAATTGGGCTGGTGAGCATGTTGATCAGGGCGCTGCGGTGCGGCGGGCGCCAGATCAGCTCACCCTTGGCTGATCCCGCGCGCACCCGGTCGGGCAGCTCGATGCCGTGGGCAACGAGGTAGCGCAGCACACCATGAACGCTGCGCCGACGCGCGAACACGTCGAAGACGATCTCAATCGTGTCGCGCACCCGCTCGTCGGGATCAAGCACAACCTCGCCCGAGACGCGGCGCAGATAGCCGCGCGGGAGCGCGAAGCCGAGTTCGCCCCGTGCCGCCTTGTGACGACGGCCTTCGTCGAGGCGCGCCCGCATGATGTGGAGCTCAGCCTCGCTCATCGTGCCCTTCAGGCCGAGCAGGAGGCGATCGTTGTAGAACGCTGGATCGTAGATCCCGTCGCTGTCGGCAATCAGGGTGCCGGCGAGCGCACAGATCTCAAGGAGCTGGTACCAGTCGCGACAGGAGCGGGCCAGGCGCGAGACCTCGAAGCCGAGCACGAGGCCGACATGGCCGAGACCAACCTCGGCGACCAGCCGCTGGAAACCGGCGCGGCCCTCGGCGGAGGCGGCCGAAAGACCGAGATCCTCGTCGATGATCACGACCTTGGGGCGTGGCCAGCCCAGTCGGCAAGCTCGGTCGGCGAGGCCGTATTGGAGCTGAGTGGACTCGCGGTGGTGCTCGATCTGCTGGAGGGTGGACTGCCGGACGTAGACGACGGCGAGCCGATCAAGATGATGGGCGGCCACCTTGTCCGACGCGCTGATTGGTCGGGGCGCAAGGTCGGGGTTCATGCGCGGTCTCCTCGGCCAGGCTGGCCAGGTGCCGCGCTGCCAAGCGGCCGATCACCACGGTCAGCCGGGCCCGCCGCTCCGAAGGCAGGTCGGACCAGGACGGCGCTCGCGGGCGGATCGTCTCGGCCATCTCGGCCGGCCCTCCAACCGACCAGCGCGAGCAGGGCCTTCGCGCTCACCACCGGTCCTGAGAAGGAATCGACCTCCTCTGCAGAGGTTCCGCGGCCAAGGGATGGACGCCCGTGCCGTCCCAGAAGACCAGCTTGGCGCCAGACCCTGGCCGTCATGCCAAAGGACCTTAATCAGATCCCCGCGCCGGCCCCGAAAGACAAAAAGATGACCTGAGTGCGGATCACGCCTGAGTGCTTCCTGCACCAGCAGGGCCAAGCCAGTCGAAGCCCTTGCGCATGTCCGTACGGCCGGTGGCCAGCCAGACCCGGACACCGCTCGGGACCGGGATCATCGGCGCCCTGCTAGGATGCCGAGCACCGCCACGATGGTGGCCAGATCAACCGGACCCGCGATCCGCACCCGTCCCCCAGCCCACTCCACCTCGACCACGCCGCCGACGCCCTCCTCTGGTGGGCGTGGCGTCTCAACGGGAGAAGGCAGCACAAGCGGGACAAAGGCCGGGATCGGGCGGGCGTTCGGCGGACTGTTCCTGCTGCAGACGTTCGCGCCGCCACCGAAACAGAAGGCTCGGGGTGATCCCGTGCCGGCGCGCCACCGAAGAGATCGAACTCGTGGTCCGCCGCGCCTCGTCGACAATGGCGCGCTTCTCCCAAGCCGCCCAGGACCGGCGCGTACTGGCCACCACCGTATGCGCGAAAGCTTTAGGTCCAGACATGAGCACGATCCAGGTCTATCCAACAGACCCGTATCGATCTCACCCGCACCCAAGCCCTACAAGGCGGCCCAGACCGGATGCTTACACGCGAGCGGCCCAGCGCTTCACAGCTTCACACTCGTCCCGTTGCGCTGAAGAGCCCCCTTTCGAGCGGCACCGGCCGCTTTCTGGTGGGCGCCGATGCTGGTGCCGTCCCCAAAGGTCATCCCAAGCTGGACCCCGCGCTCCTGGGCCAAGAGCAGCAGCCTCTCCCAGACACCCAGGCGCGCCCAGCGGATGAAGGTCTGAGCCGCCCGCGACCAGGGACCCAGGTCAGCCGGAATGGCGCGCCACTTGGCCCCGTTCTGATGTCGCCAGACGATCGCCGAGATGGTGCGACGCAGATCCTTTGGTGCCATCTTGCCCTTGGGCCGGCACACCTCAATCAGCGGCTCCAGCCTTATCCATTGCGCGTCCGTCAGCATGGCCCCTCCTCATTCCAGGAGGGCGAAACTCCGTAATCAGAACCGGTTCAAGCTCGAACAGGCCCTAGCGCGCGATGCGGAGTCCGTCGACACAGGGGTTGAGAGCAAGGATTGATGCAAGCCGGGCTCCGCGGCTCGCAGGAGCCTCTCGCAGGCGATGAACCGGTCGAGCAATCTCACGTGAAGTGCACAAAGCGCCCGACGCAGTCTCGCGTGAACTGAACCGCACTGCCGTCTCGACTAGCTCGCGGGCCCGCGCGCCTTCTTCACGGGCGCTGGAGCATACGGCACCACGAATGTCTACGGTACCGTCACGGAGGGCCATCCCGATGCTTTGGTCATCATACCGCCGCGCTCGAATTTTGTGCCGAGCGAGGCGGCCGAGATTGCGCCGACGCAGCGGGTCAGCACCTGGAACTCATTGCCAAGCGCAAGCGCATGGGTGGACAGAACCATTACAGCGGCGGCCTATGCGGCTGCTTGGCTTGAGTGCACCTCGCCCCGTGACTTGGCAGCAACAGAGGGCGGAAGAGGTCATCCGATGCTCTGATCCAGAAACTTCGGCAAAAGGAATTGTGTGAACACCTTAAGAGCAGGATTGTCTGTCCGCCGCCGCCAAACGAAAGTCAATTCGCTGTAAGTCTTCGGCGTGATTTTCACAGGATGAAACGCAACGCCATCGAACATCAACTTCCGTGCGCCTTCAGGTACAAGTCCAACACCGATGCCTGCGCCAACAAGGGCGAGCATCGTATGCACTTCCTGAGCGTATTGAACGAACTGAGGCGCCACCCCCGCAGATCGCAACAGGTTCGACACCAGATCGTGATGGTAGCGGCTTTCGATCGGTGCATACATAATAAACGGCTGCTTGTCTAAGTCCTGAAGGGTGAGATCTCGACCATCTGGCATCGCTCTACCGCTCTGCATCGCTAAAATGAATTCTTCTCGATCTATATAGACAAACTCCAATCCCCGGTTATCGATCGGTAACCTTATAATTCCGGCATCAATACGATTGGATGATAGTGCCTCTATCTGATCTTCAGTGGGCATTTCCTTGAGGAAGATCTCGACGTGAGACATCTCGGTCGCGAGGAATGAAACGAGGCGGGGGAGTAAGCTGTAGCTCGATGCGGGAAGGAACCCCAGAGATATGGTACCTTCACTGTTCGCGACCTGCTGCACGGACTGAACGGCGTCATCGGACAAACGCAGGATGCGTCTCGCTTCTAGAAGGAACATCTGTCCAGCGGCCGTGAGCTTAACGACACGCCGCGATCGTTCAAGGAGGAGAACGTCGAGTTCGCGCTCAAGCTGCTGGATTTTCCGGCTGAGTGGCGGCTGGGTCATGTTGAGACGGGCAGCAGCACGGCTGAAATGTAACTCGTCGGCAACCGCCACGAAACATCGAAGCTGGCAGAGCTCAAATCTGGTCACGCATTCTCCTCCGGTCATCGCTCGTTCTCGCAATTCAGATCTGACGCCGGCCCGCTATGCCGGCCAGCGGCGCTGTTCTCAGCATCGGCTTGAGTGGCCGAGGTCCTATATCTGATTTTTGATCAAATATCATTAATCAGAGTCAGACGCAAGTTGGCTTTTGAACACCTCTGCTAAACGGCTATAGTACCCACGGAGGAGGCCTGTCTGGGCCGGAACAGGAATTCAAGCATGGCGCTTGCGCGCAAAAAAAAGGATCTGCCTTTCCTGCCCGTATCCCGCGAGACGGTTCAGGATCACGTCTATCGAAGGATGAAAGAGCTGATCCTGAACGGCGATATTGAGCCCGGCGGAACGGTCACCATTCAAAGCCTGTCGGATTCGTTTGGAGTCAGCGCCATGCCGGTGCGCGAAGCACTGCATCGGCTGGTGGCAGAGAAAGCGCTGACGGTTGTAGCCGGCCGATCGGTCGGCATTCCGCCGGTGACAGTCGAGCGGCTGGAGGATCTGCAGCGGGTGCGCGTCGAGATCGAGGGGGCGGCGGCGGAATGGGCGGCCCAGGCGATTTCAGTCGAGGACCTGGATCATCTCAGCGGATTGATTGAACAGATGGACGTGGCGGAGACCAGGCGCGACCGAAGGAAATATGTTCGGGCCAACCAGGCGTTTCACTTCACCATCTACCGCGCGTCAGGATCGGACACGTTGCTGTCGATCATTAAGTCGCTTTGGTTGCAGATCGGCCCCTATTTCAATCTGCTGAACGCAACCGAGAACTGGTGGGTGTCCAATGCCGAGCACAAGACCATACGGGATGCGATGATCCGGAAGGATGGTGCGGCCGCGCGCCGGGCGCTGCAGACTGATATTGAGGCCGCTGCCGCAGCCTTGAAGAGCATTCTGATCGAACAGAAGCGGATGGCAGAAAAGCCCGTGCGGCAGCGGGCGCGGTAAAGTTCCTGTCCCTGAACCGGAACCAGGGAAGCCGCCGGGGTTCGATGCCAGTCCAACGCCGGCCGCCGCACCGTCTCTCAGGCCGTGATCTGGCGCTTGAGCGTGTCGGCCCGGGCGATGCGACGCGAGAGGTACTGACGCCCCAGCGCGCTCAGCTCCATCTCAGGTGTGACCAGCGGTCATTGTGCGCCGATCCGAGCCGCTTTTCGTGTCGCTGCACTGTGCAGGCTTGCAGTGTCGTTGACGAGACGCCCGAGAAGAAAGGCGACCTCTTCACCATGTCCGTGTTCATCAGCCGCCGTCAACGCGGCGCGCAGATGCATCAGCACCTCATCAAACGAGGGACACAAACTCAGAGACTGGTCGGTCTCGATCGCCGTCGCAATCGCCTCTTGCGTGTCCTCCAGGAGTTCTCCAAGAGCGACAACCGCCTCTCTCGGCGGTGACACCGTGCCAACCTGCTCAGCCAGCGCAATCAGGTGCCGCTCGAGCCGTTGAAGGTACGTCACAATCGCAAAAGCCTGGGCCATACGGCCCCGGTGCTTGCGAGGCTCCGTCAAGAGACGCTGAAACGCCGCTTCGGCATTGCCGGTCTCGATCTCAGCGGTTCGACGCAGCTGCCCAAGGTCGGCAGGAGCTTCAGCGTCGCTGAGACCCCTGAGCACGCTGGCCATGTAGGCGCGATTAGCCCGCAGAGCCCGCGCGGCCAAACGGGGCAAGCGCTCGCGCTCCCACTGCGGCCAAAGCAGATACCCCGCTCCGAGGCCAAGGGCTGCTCCCAAGATCGTGTCCACGATGCGCTCGAGAGTGTCCCACCACGGGCTCGTGTCGGCGGTCGCGAGGATCAGAACCACAATCGGGGTCAGAAACGTGACACCCAGGCCGTAGCGGCGGCGCAGCACGAAGAAGGCCGCAAACAGCAGCACGATGAGCAACGGCTCGAACACCAGCGTGCCATTCAGGGTGGCGAGCATTAGACCAGCAAGTGCCGCACCGGCCACCGTCCCGGCGGTGCGCTGAAGGGCTCGGTTGATCGTTCCACCGAACTCGGGCTGGAGCACGATCAGCGTCGCCATGGGCACCCAGATGCCGTGCGCCAGCTGGAGATGCGCAACAGCGGTGCCGGCCGCAGTGGCCAACCCGACCCGCAGGGCATGACGGAAGATAGCGGACCGAAAGCTGAAGTGAGCGCGCAAGGTCTCAAGAGTGTCGGCGAGCGGCCATGGCCGGCGTACGCCGATGTGAACCCTCGGGTGAGCCCGGCCGCCGCCATAGAGGGTATCGAGCGCCTCAGCTGCACTCTCGAGGTGGCGCATGGCTTGGGCATAGGCCAGAACCTCGCCAGCTTCTTCGCCCAGCAGGGCGATCAGCTCCGTGATCCTTGCCTGTATAGGTCCAAGGGGCACCTCGCCCCGCCCCGCCAGCAGTGCGACAGCAACACTGCGGCAAGCCGTCTCGAGTTCCTCGGCCGCGACAAGGCGCTGTGCGCGAACGTCAACCGCGCGCTCGGGCCCATCCTCCGCCTGGACCGGGAGTTCGGACAGGGTCACGGCCGCCGCCCCGATCCGCGAGGCCGCACGGAGCAGGATCAGGAACTGAGCCATCGTGACGCCCGGGCCCGAGACCTTGCCGCGAACATAGCCCAGACTGCTCAAGGCCTTCTCGACGGCTTCCCGCAAGGCTTGGTGCCGTTTGGCGATCAGACGCTCCTGACGGCGGCGCCGGACAACGCTCGGCCGGGGTCCCACGAACGCGCGGGCGGTCGCGACGAGGGTGGCCGTCTCTTCCCAGACAGCCGCCACCTCCTGCTCCAAGCGCCGGTAGGGCCGAACGTGCCAGAACGCCAGAGTGAGCAGAATGGTCCAGAGGCCTCCCGCGATGTAGAGCGCAGCCCATTCGAGCGCACTGCCGCCATGGTGATGGACGCCGATGCCGACGAGGAACGTCAGGCCAACGGTCAGGCCCAGCGAGACGCCAGCTGGGCCGAGTGCGCGAATGAGCCCGCTCGCAAACGCAACCAGGAGCATCAGGGCTGCGGCGATCCAGCCATTCTCGCGAGCAAAGCTGCCGAGAAGGAGCGCCATGGGGGAGATGACGGTGTTGAGCGCCATGGCTGCGAGGCGGCTGCGATACGAGCCACCCACGTCGACCATGGAGGTGTTCAAGGCCCCGATCACGACGAAGTTGGACAACGGTCCCAGGCCGAGTGCGGGAAGAGCAACGAGGGGTAGGCCTGTCGCGATCGTGCCCCGCAACGCCCAGGCGAACGCGATCCGATTGGGACTGGCCGCGAGGTTGCCTCGGAGTTGCCGGAGGGTCTTCCACATGCTGCAAGCAGGAACGGAAACACAGGGCTCTTCGCGCAAGCTATAGCTACCGGAGGAGATACTTGGGCGAGAGTATCTCGAAGCCTTTCAGCTGTCCCGCCATGGACGATCCTGGGTACGCCGGCACTGTCGCAGAAATCCTAAGTTTTGCGACAGCGGTCTTGCGGCCCTGGATCACAAGGGCGAGGGTTGTCGCAAAAATCTGTCGCGAAACAGAAACATTTTGCGATAAGTTCTGCGACACATCTGGCCCTCTCGCTTCCTGGCAGGACCCCACTCGTGCTCGTCGGCTATGCTCGCGTCTCCACAGATGATCAGAACCTCACGCTCCAGCGCACCGCACTGAAGCAGGCCGGGTGCAAACGCATCTACGAGGAGAAGGTCTCGGGCGCGACGCGCGACCGGCCCGCGTTGACGCGCATGCTCGACCAGCTCCGGGAGGGCGACGTCGTCGTGGTCGCCCGGCTCGACCGGCTTGCGCGCTCAACGCGCGACCTGCTGGAGATCGCGGAGATCCTGAAGGAGGGCGGCACCGGCCTGCGCAGCCTTGGTGAGCCGTGGGCCGATACAACCTCGCCGGCCGGCAAGATGGTGCTGACGGTCTTCGCCGGCATGGCGGAGTTCGAGCGGGCCCTCATCCACCAGCGAACAAGTTCGGGGCGGGTTGCGGCCAGGATGCGCGGTGTGCGCTTCGGGCGCCCGCCGAAACTGACGCCGGAGCAGATCGCGCTGGGTCGCCGACTTGTGGACGAGGGCACCTCGGTCCGAGACGTCGCGAGGGTGATCCTGAAGTGCCACCCCGCCACGCTCTATCGCGAGCTGGGTCGGCCCAGCGAGCACCCGGGCGAACGCTCTGGCCGGCGAGTGAGCGACAGCCACCCATAACCCCAAGCGGTCGAAGGCATTGCCTCAGCTCGGACGCATCTCGGAAAGGAAGTGCGGAGTTCCCTCGCATCTCGGGCGCGCGATCAGGGGCGTTACGCCCGGAGCGCACTCTGCTTGAGATTTGGACCAGCCTAGCATTGGCCGGTGACGGCCATGTTCCCATTGACCTGCCGAGCTACGGGTACGCTATCTACGCCGAGGAGGAGCAAGGACCATGGCCGCAGACCAGCACGAGGCGTTGATCCGCGCCTACATCGACGAGGTCTTCAACGGGCACCGTGTGGACGCCCTGGAAAAGTACTGGGATGACGATCTGACATCGCACTGGCTGGGAATGGAGACGATCCACGGCCTGCCTGCCTGGCGCGCGGCGATGGAGGGCTTCTTCGCCGCCTTTCCGGATGCTGCTTACACCTTGGACGACATGTTCTTCGCCGGCGACCGAGGCGTCTGGCGTGGCCGCTGGCAGGCGACCCAGCAGGGCGAATGGCAAGGGATCGCCGCGTCCGGCCGCAACGTGACGTGGACCGTCATCATCATCGGCCGCTTCGCCGGCGGCAAGCTGATAGAGGACTGGGTCGAGCTGGACCGGCTCGGCCTCTTCCAGCAGCTCGGATGCATTCCGAGCGGATCGCAGGACAGGGCGTTTTTCAGGTGAACGGCGGCGAAAAAGGCCGCTTCTGTGAGCGTTGTGGTCGTGCGCGCGTGCGGCTGTGGCCTCCTTCCAAGAACCCTCCTTGCAGGGCGCTCCGATGAGCGGCCGTCCCCGGAGTCCAGCCCGCTCGCCGTGAGCGGCGGGCAGGCCGAAGCGCAGCGGAGCAGGCCCGAGCGGCCCGCGCTGTCCAAGAGCGCTGAAGGGCCGGCGAGGGACTGTGGACCCCCGGGGTCGGGCGCGCCGTTTGAGCCCTGACTCACTTGGTGTTGTGCTGGAGTCCGCTCCACCGCTGGCGTAGGTTGCGGGCCCGTTCAAGTTCCCTCCCCTCAGGACCGCCATCCGTCCGGGCATTCGTGCATCAACACGGCCCTGCACCCGCAAAAGCAAGCGCTCCGTCACCGCCGACGGGCTCGAAAAGCTGCTGCACACCTGCGTCCTGGAGCGCTTCGTCGATGTGCGCGACCATGTGTAGGCAGTGCACCGAAGCTCAGACGTTGGCCGGCATCGGCCCCAAAGCAGGCCCGTCCTTTCGCAGAAAAAGATTGCGACCTGAGCAGGGTTGATGCTCTGCTTGCAATGTTGAGTAGCGCTCACCGACAGGCCGCAACTTTGACCGATAATCTGGCCGTCAAGCGTGACTTCTTTGTCAGCTTTAACAAAGCTGATCGCACCTGGGCGACTTGGATTGCTTGGGTGCTGGAGGAGGCTGGTCACTCCGTCTGGTTCCAAGACTGGGATTTCCGAGGTAACTTCGTCGAGCATATGAACCGTGCCCACCAGCAGGCGGATCGCACCCTGGCCGTGCTCTCCGACCATTACTTCGGGTCTGATTTCACCCTGGCCGAGTGGTCAGCACGGTTCGCCCAAGATCCGGCCGCACGAGAGGACCGGCTGGTGCCGGTCAAGGTGGGGCCGCTCACAGAAGAGGGCATCCTGGCCCCGATCGTCTATGCCGACCTCATCGGGTGTGATGAGGCCGAAGCCCAGCGGCGGCTGCTTGAGCGGGTCAAGAAGGCCCTGGACGCAAGCTATCGGTCCAAGCCGCTGAACCGCCCTGGATTTCCAGGCTCGCCGGCCCGCGAGGTTCCGAGCAAGCCCCAATTCCCTCCTGCCCGAACCAACCTTGGCATTGCTCAACCCACGCTCGGCAGCGGATCGGCAGGCAAGGGCAATCGCGTGATCCTCGGCTGGGCTGCTGCTGTCCTCGCTGTCGTTCTGGTTGGGCTGTGGGCCTCTGGCCTCTTTTCCAAGCCCGGTAATGTGACTGTTCAGGGTGGGAGCGTTGGGGCTGGCGGAGGTATGTTCGGGAACAGGATCACCATTCAGCAGGCTCCCAGGCCGGAGCCAAGTGATCCTGGCCGGAAGCCGGAGTAACATGGTTCTATCTAAGACGATCCCGGCCATGAGGCCGAGGCTGCTCCACCTCACGGTTGTTGCCGTTCTCTGGGCGGCCTCGGGCGCCGACGCCCAGCCCCGTTCAATTCATGCGGACTGCGGCAGCGTTGCCTTCGGGGGAAGCGGTATCGGGAACACCGTCAAGATCAGAAAGGTCTTTTGTGGGATCCCACCCGAGCAGTTTGAAGCGCTCGTTCAAGAGCGGACCAAAGACAAGACGCGGGATTTGGAGGACCTTTCAGCCACTCAAAGGGATCTGATCAAGCACCTCAAAGCGGATCTAGAACTCAATCAGGGCCAAATTCGTACGGCGCTGGACATCGTTGGCGAGGCGAACGTTCCACCTGAGCGGCTTGCAATAAAGCTGATCGAGATCGCGGAGCGGTTCAAGGCCCTGCAGACCACCGCTGCCGCCCAGCCCGGTGATGATCCGAAGGTAACGGCCCTCAAAGCCGAGGCTCAGAAGGCGATCAACGCAGGCGATCTCGCCAAAGCCGATGAATTGCTCGCGGAAGTAGAGCAGGGCCAGACGGCCGCGCTCAACCGTCTGGCCCTGAACGCGGCGGAGACCAGCGCCCAACGAGGCCAAGTGGCTCTGACCCGCCTACGTTATCTTGAAGCCGCTCAGCACTTCGCGACAGCCGCTTCTCGCGTGCCGAGCGAGCAGGAGGACAAGCGCCGGGCCTATCTGGAGCAAGAAGCGTCGGCTCTCTACCAGCAAGGAGATGAGTTCGGCGACAACAGAGCTGCCAGCATGGCCATTGAGCGCTACCGCCAGATACTTGTGCTGAGACCGCGCGGGCGCGTGCCGCTTGACTGGGCTGCGACGCAGATGGACCTGGGGATTGCGCTCACAACTCTCGGCACACGCGAGAGCGGCACGGAGAAGCTGGAGCAGGCCATCGAGGCCTTCCGGCTTGCGCTCCTTGAACTCACCCGCGAGCGTGCTCCGCTCGACTGGGCCAGGACCCAGAGCAACCTAGGGGCTGTGCTCTGGAACGTTGGCATACGCGAGGACAGCGCCGAGAAGCTAGAGGAGGCCATTGAGGCTTTCCGGTCTGCGCTCCTCGAATTCACCCGCGAGCGCACCCCACTCAACTGGGCTATGATCTTAAACAACGTAGGCATTGCACTCTGGAATGTTGGCGCACGCGAGAGCGGCACGGAGAAGCTGGAGCAGGCCATCCAGGCCTTCCGATCCGCGCTCCTCGAATTCACCCGCGAGCGCACCCCGCTTGACTGGGCCAAGGCCCAATTCAATCTAGGGATTGCGCTCACAACTCTCGGCACACGCGAGAGCGGCACGGAGAAGCTGGAGCAGGCCATTGAGGCTTTCCGGTCTGCACTCCTCGAATTCACCCGCGAGCGCACCCCACTCAACTGGGCTATGACTCAGAGCGCCTTAGGGATTGCGCTCACAACTCTCGGCACACGCGAGAGCGGCACGGAGAAGCTGGAGCAGGCCATCCAGGCCTTCCGGCTCGCGCTGCAGGAGAACACCCGTGAGCGCAGCCAACTTACCTGGGCGCCAACGCAGGCGGGCCTGGACAATGCCCTCAAGCTTCTTGAGCAAAGAGCAGAAAAACGAGCAACGCTGCCTCGCCCCTGACCTTTATCAGCATGCGGGTCAAAGCTCTCCTGCGCTATTGAGGCCAGCCTCATGGAACGTCCCGCTGTCCGCCCTGGCAGGGCCAGCAAGCTGAAGTTCTGCTTGCGACTGGCGCAAGTGAGTGAGATCGCACGAGTTTCGGGCGGCTAGCGGACGGGCGATAAGGGCGCATAAACCTCGTCCGTACGGGTTGGGATCGCTTAACGGACAGTCGTCTGTACGGACGCCACTTCAGCGGATATTGGCCCATATTAGGATTGGGCTGGTCAGCACCGTTTTTCCGGAACTTTTGAAATCCGGTCATATTTTCTGTACACGAAGTGTCGGCCTGAAGAGTG
>CAVSLO010000041.1:0-35544 GCA_963728675.1 uncultured Alphaproteobacteria bacterium
GAGTGCGACGTAGAGCGGTAGAATGTTGAAGTAGCCGAGCTGGTGCATGAGCAGCACCCCGCCGATCGTGGTCGGGACCGGGTCAGCGAACACGGGTACCGCATTGTGCACACTCGAGAACGAGCGGGTTCTTCAACGCAAGCGCTGTTGCGGCGATCATGGCCAGCGCGATGGCGGTGATCACGATCTGAGCGCGATAGACCTCGACGGTCCGTGATGTGAGGCGAAGCACGACGCGGCCCGGGGGCTCTGAGCTCTGACGGCCCCGGACAGCGAGAGCGATGGCCCAGCCGGCGAGAAAGACAAAGAGTTCGGCGGCATGGGAATGGAGAAGTGCGAGTAGGTGAAGGGCTCGAAGGCGTTCCCGGGGACGTGGTTGATGAAGATCGTGAGCAGGGCAAAGCCGCGCCAGAAATCGACGGCGTTTGGCTCGCGAAATGCCGGTCCTGCAATGGGTCGAGTTGAGGTGCGCTCTACGACGGCGTCCATGCGGCCCTGTTCTCTGCGCCTTCTCGCGTCAGCGGTGCAAGCCCTCAGTCGCTCCTTGCTGGCGTTCGCTCCCAGCAAGTCGGGTGTTTCTTACGGCTGTGCCGTCGCAAGCCCACGAGTGCACCGGCTCAGAAAATCAGGTATGTTCGACAGCGTTGCTCCGAACTTGTCGCATGTGGGCTGGCCATGGCGCACTCTCACCGCTTCCGGTCCGTCGTGGCCTTCGTCGCTTGCGCGTCCCTTCCATTCCTTAGCCCAGCTAGGGCGGGAGAGAGCGGCGGAGAGCCAACCAGCTCTCCCTCTCGTGAGTGCATCGCAGTCCCGGACCTCGTGGACTGCGGTGCCCCGTCCCGGCGCGAACCGCGCAAACCGCTTCCGCCTGAATGCGCGGCCTTGCGCCGGTCGCTTACCCCCGGTGATCTGACGCGAACCGCTGAGCGGGTGCGAAAGGGCGAACTGGTCGTGCTCGCTATAGGCTCATCGTCCACATCGGGCGTCGGCACCTCCTCCCCCGATGCGGCCTACCCAGCCCGGCTCGAGCACGAGTTGAGAGAGTTCGTCCCCGATCTTGAGGTGAGGGTTGTGGCCTCCGGCGTGGGTGGTGAGACGGCGATAGAAACGCTCGCACGCCTAGTCGGTCAGATTGCCTCGCTGCAGCCGCAGCTGGTGATCTGGCAGGTGGGGACGAACGATGCCCTCTCGGAGGGAGGCGAGGAGCAGTTCCGTTCATTGGTCGAGCGCGGAGCCGAGGCGGTGGTCAACTCCGGCGCCGATCTGGTTCTGCTCAACCAGCAGTTCTTCCCCGACATCACCAAGAAGGAGCGCTACGAGCGCTTCGTCGAGATCGTGCGTGAGGTCGGGCAGCGGTGGCAGGCATCGGTCTTCGGCCGCTATGAACTCATGAAGGAGTGGGCCGACGCCGCAGGCCAGGGGTTCCGCGCCATGCTCGCCGATGATGCCTTCCACATGAGCGACCAGGGCCACGCTTGTTTGGCGCGCATCCTGTCGGATGAGATCGTCGATGGGCCCAGCGTCCGGCCTTGACGCCCGAAATCCAATGACTTGGAAACCCGGCGAGCACCTGGTCCTTTCGGCCAATTCTTGGGGCAAAGTCGCCTTGCCCGGGCTGAGCCCTGATGAGGATTGACCACAGAGAAAGCGTGACAATGGTTTCGGCCGCATCGTCCGACATCGGGCAGGGTTCTGATCCAAGCCTAGCCCTCAGCGCTGTGTCTGAGCGCGCGCTGAGAAAGAACGCTTGGCGCCTCCTGCCATTCTTGGCCTTTGCGTCCTTCGTCCACTACATGGACCGAACCAACATCGCCTTTGCGGCTCTGAGTATGAACAGGGACTTGGGGCTGACCGCGGCGGAGTTCGGCAGCGCGGCAAGTATCTTCTACTTTGGCTACGTTCTCGTTTCCGTTCCCAGCTCTCTCGCAGTGTATCGTTACGGCGCGCGCCGCTGGCTGGCATGCATCATGATCTGCTGGGGCTCGGGGCCGCCGCCAAGGCTCTCGTAACCGGGCCCGCCACCCTCAGCACCATCCGCTTCATCGAAGGAGCGGCCCAGGCGGGCTTCTTCCCCGGCGTAATTTACTATCTCACGCTTTGGTTCCCGCCCCAGTATCGCGCTCGCGCGCTGGCCTGGTTTCTCGTCTCGATCCCGGCATCGGCAGTCATTGGTGGGCCGGTCGCCGTCACCCTTCTCCAAATGGACGGCGTCCTCGGCCTTTCCGGGTGGCGGTGGTTGTTCTTGATCGAGGGTCTGCCGACCGTCGTCTTCGGCCTGATCGCGCTTTATGTGATCGTTGATGGACCGAAGGATGCAAGCTGGCTCGCAGGCGAGGAGCGGCGCGAGCTTCTGACCGTGATTGCGGACGAGCCGCCGGTAGGGCGACAATCGTTTCTGGTCGCGCTCCGGGACAAGCGCACCTCTGTTTTGGCCGCAGTCTTCTTCCTGCTGATCCTGGGGGTCCTCGGGCCGGCTTATTGGATGCCACTCATTCTGAAAAGCCATGGCCTGTCCGATGCCCAAGTCGGATGGATTTCGGCAGGACCTTATCTGGTAGCTGCTGTGGCGATGGTTCTTTCGAGCAGGTTGATGGATCGCACGGGCGGGCACGTCCTCTACCTTGCTGGGGCCTGCCTGATCGCGGCCGCTGGCTTTGCGTTCTCTGTTTTCTACAATGCCCTCCTGCCTGCCCTACTAGGTCTCACCGTCGCGCTCGCTGGGCTCGGCGCGGCTCGTCCGGCGTTCTTCAGTATCCCGCCGAAATTCCTCACCGGCATCGCGGCCGCGGGTGGCCTGGCGCTCATCAACTCCGCCGGGAGCCTGGGCGGCGTTGTCGGCCCGTTTGCGGTTGGGTGGCTGAAGGACGCAACGGGCTCGTTTCGGGCTGGTCTCTACAGCTTGGCTGGCGCACTCGTGCTTGCCTCCTTGCTCACCATGGTTCTCAGGGCGTTGGTGCGCGGGCCGCCAAAAACCCGGTCCGGCCCAAGCTGACGCGAAGCACTTCAGCGAGCCTAATACGACGAGGTCGGTCTGTAGCGCTGCTTTCATGCGCCTGAGGGCGCGGTCAGCCCCAACTCGGCTTGCTTGGCATAAATGCCGGCGATCGAACGCTTCAGCTTGAGGCCGTGGAGTGCTCAAAGAACGCGCGATCATTTTCTCTCTGGTTAAGCCCTGTCACGTCCCTGCCGTTGACCATACCCCACCTCTGGTGGCCGTCCGAGGCCGCTCGTTCGGCTTCACCGCTTCGAACAGCATCCTGACCAGCCTGATGGTGGTATTCAGCCACGTCGGTTGAGAGCGCCCGACCGTGCGATCACCCGTTGTAGTAAGCAATCACGGTAGTTGGCGAGCCGCGGCTGACTGATCGCGCTCTGCTGTTCGAGACGCACCAACGTCGCCCGTATCGCCTTCACATCAGAGCGCTCTCAACGATCCACCTGGCCAAGCTGCGCTGGCCTTGGTAATTCTATTCTCAACTCCAATCCCCTGTTTTCCGGGTGGGACAGGGGTGACAAGGGAGACTGCGAGGGAAAAGAGCCGATCAGGGTGGGACCGAGGGGGAGACAAGGGGTGACCGCCCTGGATGATGGCATAGGCCTGTCACCTCCTGTCACCCAGCCTATCTCCCCTCAATCGAGAAAGTCTCCTCGTGGTCACCCCTGTCACACCCGTCTCCCCTGCAAAAATGAAGGGACTTGCACGGAGTTGAAAGGGTGCAGCGTTCGCGGGAGTGCGAGGTCCAAATCTTGAAAGCTTTGGCACACTCCTTGGTGCGGAAACCACAGCCAATCTCCAAGCTGGTCTGACCTCAGTTTATCTTTGGGCCAGACTCGTGCGATCCCGCCCCAAAGAAGCGATCCCAGATCACCCATCCCCACCACAGGGGCCATGGAGTCTAGATCCCGACAACACGCGCGCACTCCGTGCAGCGCGTCACACGCCAACAAGTCTGCTCAGGACATGCCCCCGCTCGGTGCGGAGCGTGTCGTCTCCATGGCTCGGGTTTTCGTCGAGCGCGAGCGTGAGTTCATCCTGCGCCGCATAGTAGGCGACCGTGTAGGTCGCGTCCCACCCGTCACCGGTGTCGCTGACGTAGTCGATCCAAAAGGGAGCTGGGTGGTTGCTGTAGTCGTGCGGTCCGAATGGCGCAACGCCCAGCGCGCCTCGTAGGCTCCCATCATCCTGCAGATGGCATCAACCAGACGCGGATCTGCGTGCTGTCCAAAAATCGTCGCTATAGCAACAAGCCGAGCCGTGCGGAGCAGCTGGAGGGGTGCGTACCAGCAGACACTGGGCTTGGCTTTCTCGGGGCGCATAAGACACGGCAGACGGACCAAGTCGGCTACCCTGGCCGATCTTGATCGCGTTCGGCAACACGCCAAACATTACGAACCTTCCGCTCACATACCTCCTTAGCGGCGCCGCTAATGCTCCGCAATTTCCTTGTTCGTGTAGTCTGGCAGGAGGGCGGTGGCAATCAGGCTAATGACTGCGCATACGAGGACGAAGCCGGCGATCACCCATCCCGATTTGTACTGGGCCAAGAGCCAAGCCACAATCAATGGCGCCGGACCCCCCGGCGATGACGGACCTCGGTGCCCGACCACTTGCCGAACAGGATGCGGTCGCCGACCTGAACGTCGAGCGCATTCACCTTACCGCTCTCATCGCGAGCTCCGGGCCCGACGGCGATCACCTCGCCCTCTCCGCGCTGGTCGAGGCCTTGCGGGGACGGCTGGGCGCGCACCAGCGCGTGGTGCGCGCTCCGGCCCTTGCGGGCTTGGCGCAATCGGGGGTGCGCGAGGGGCTTACGGGTCAAACTAGGATGCGGGCTCGCGGCACCAAGAACGAACCGACCTCGGGGTCGACGTCGCCCTCACGATACCCCAGTTTCATCCGGCGCAGGTCGAGCAACGCTCGGTGGAAAACTTATACGAGCGGCCGCGGAAGGTGAACCAGCCCATTTTGAAGTAAGCAAAGTAGCGTGGGAAGTGGGCCTGGAGCGCGGCTCCGAGCAGCAGCATGTCCCGTGCGGTGCTGTACTGCTCTGGATGGGACAATCCGGAGGCATTGCGGAACTGGATGTTGGTCATCCCGAGTTGATGGGCTGCTCGCGTCATGCGCGCGGCGAACGCCGGCTCGCTTCCTTCCCGGTTCTCGGCGATGGCAACAGCGGCATCGTTTGCCGAGTGCGTCACCAGCGCCCTGATCGCCTCGTCAACGCGGATGGTCTCTCCGCTCTGCAGCCCAAGCTTCGTTGGCGCCTGGGCGGCTGCATAATCGGAAACCACCAAGGGGCTCTCGAGCGAGACGCGACTGCGCTCCAGGTCCTCGAACAGCAGGTAAAGCGTCATCATCTTCGTGAGCGAGGCAGGAAAGCGAGGAACTTCCGAAGCCTGAGAGAACAGGACCTGGCCGGAGGTAAGGTCTGCGACGATGGCCGCAGACGCGTCCGCAGCCCAACCTTGTACTGGGAACAGCATCAGGACGGCTGGGATGAGGCCAGCGCGGCGTAGCTGGGATGGAATGGATCTGCACGCAGCGACAGGCCGTGACACCACCGGCGCTCCTTTTAAGTAGGCTCGGCTTGGCTTGGGGCGGACCAGAGTTGACCCCAGAGTTGACCGAGGCAACCGAAAGACGGGCCCCAAGGCTAAAGTAAGGCCAAGGTTCCTCATTAGAGGGTGCTTAAGGCTGTTCGCCGGATTGCGTTGACGGCGGGATGCCGAGATCGCGAGACTTCGCTCGAGGTCAGTGAAGCATCCGAGGCTCACGATGGTTGATCCCGTGTGCGTGAAGGTCAGTGTCTTCCTGCTCTGCAGCGGCAGCGGGGACGCCTACACGGCGTCTGCCTTTCTCAGCCACGCGGAGGCGGAGAAAGCTGCGGCTCGGACGGTTGCGACCCTTCTGGCCAAGAGCCCCGATGCGGTCGACCCGAGCCAGTGGCGCCGTGAACTCGATACGCTCAACCGGCTGTACCGCCGCATCGGGCAGCCACAGCAGCACCTGTCGATCGTGTCTGATGAACTGCAGGTTGGCCCCCAAGCGATGCTCAGGGTCGATGGGCTTTCATGGGCCCAGCGGCTGTTCTGGCGATGGGTCTCCAAATCGCCCCCTCCAAATGCTTCCGCAAAGCCGATGGCCCAAGATCGGTTTTTTACCCCGGCCGTTCTCCCGGAGGGGTGACAGGTGGGACAGGGGTGACCACGAGGGCAAGTGTTCGTTTCAAAGGAGACAGGCAGGCGTAACAGGGGTGACTGGTATTGAATCATGGATTGGGCCTGTCACCCCTGGTCCCCCGCCCGGTCACACCCTGATTGGCACTTTTCCCTTGCAGTCACACCTGTCTCCCTTGTTGGGCGGAGACCTCCCAAAGCAAATCCGACTGCGTACAATGATCGCGGCCAACGCCTCGCGTTCGGAACCGCCTCCGCGCCCCGCCGTTGACCGCGACAGTGCGCGACCGCCTTGGCAAGGGCGCGCGAAGCAGGAATGCTGCGAGCCAGGACCGAGGAGTTTTTCATGACGCGCCGCTCCGTGCTCGAATTCTGGTACGAGTTCGCGTCCACCTACTCCTATTTGTCCGCCATGCGGATCGAGGCCCTGGCCGAGACGGCGGGCGTGGACGTGCGCTGGCGGCCGTTCCTGCTCGGACCGATTTTCTCCGCGCAGGGCTGGACCACGTCGCCGTTCAACCTCTACCCCGCCAAGGGCCGCTACATGTGGCGCGACCTGGAGCGGGAGGCGGCGGGGCTGGGGCTGCCGTTCCGCCGGCCCAACCCGTTTCCGCAGAACAGCCTCGTCGCCGCCCGCGTGGCGGTTCTGGGCATCGACCATCCGTGGGGCCTGACCTTCGCCAAGGCGGTCTATCGCGCCGAATTCGGCGAAGGCCGTTCGATCGCCGAGCCGGCCGCAGTGCATGCGATCCTGGTCGGGCTGGGGCTCGACGCCGACGCCGTCCTCAAGACCGCTGCGGCCGAGCCGAACAAGACGCGCCTCAAGGCGCTGACCGAAGAGGCGCGCTCGCGCGGCGTGTTCGGCGCGCCCACGTTCTTCACCGAGGACGGCGAGATGTTTTGGGGCAACGACCGCCTGGAGCCGGCGCTCGCCTGGGCGTCTGGGGAACGGGCCGTCGTCGCCCGATAGGCTCCCGAGCGGTCAGGCCCGGCGCCGATAGGGCCGGTAGACGGGCGTCCACATCTTGTCCCGGATTTTTCGGTAGATGTCGCCGGCGTCCATCGGCTCGGTCAGCCCGTCCTTGCGCGCCTGCAACGCCACCGCCTGCGCGACCCGGAACGACACGTCGCGCAAGTCCGACACCGGCGGAAGGAGGTTGGCCTGCGGGTTGAGGCGCGCCGGCGAGATGTCGGCGAGCGCGCGCGCCGCGGCCATCAGCATGCCCTCCGAAATGCGCCGCGCCTCGACCGCGATGGCCGCAAGGCCGATGCCCGGAAAGACGTAGGAGTTGTTGGTCTGATCCACCCGGACATAGGCTCCGTTCTTGAGCAAGGGCGGGAACGGGCTTCCGGCTCCGATCACGGCGCGCCCCTCGGTCCAGGCCATGAGGTCCGCCGGGGTCGCCTCGGTGCGCGAGGTCGGGTTCGACAGCGGAAAGATGACGGGCCGCTCGACAGATCGCGGCCATGTCCCGCATCACGGCTTCCGGAAACGCTCCCGGCTGGCCCGAGACGCCGATCAGCACGGTGGGCTTCGCGTTGCGGACCACGTCGGCCAGGCCGATCGCGTTCTCCCGGTCCAGAGTCCAGCCCGCGACCGCGCTGCGCGGCTGCACGAATGGCGCCTGGAAAGGCAGGATGCCCGGCATGTCCTCCACGAGCAGGCCGTCCCGATCGACGAGATAGAAGCGCGTGCGGGCCTCCGCCTCGGGCAGGCCGTCCTCGACCATGGCGCGCAGCAGGAGCGTGCTGATGCCGGTGCCGGCGCCGCCCGCGCCCAGCAGCGCCACCCGCTGCTCGCGCATCGGCACGCCGGTGACGTTCACGGCCGCGAGCAGCGTGCCGGCGGCGACCACCGCCGTGCCCTGGATGTCGTCGTTGAAGGTGCAGAGCCGGTCGCGGTAGCGATCGAGCAGCCGAGTCGCGTTGTCGCGCGCGAAATCCTCCCATTGCAGCAGCACATGCGGCCAGCGCTCGGTCACGGCCTGGACGAACGCCTCGATGAAATCGTCGTACCCCTGGCCGCGCACGCGCTCGTGGCGCCAGCCGATGTAGAGCGGGTCGGACAGGCGTTCCGGGTTGTCGGTGCCGACATCGAGGAAGATCGGCAGCGTGGTCGCGGGGTGCATGCCGCCGCAGCCGGTGTAGAGCGAGAGCTTGCCGATCGGGATGCCCATCCCGCCGGCGCCCTGGTCGCCAAGCCCCAGGATGCGCTCGCCGTCGGTGACCACGACGGCTTCGACGTTGTCGAAGCGCGGATGGGCCAGGATGCTCCGGATGCGCTTCCTGGTGGGGGATGCTCAAGAAAAGGCCGCGCGGCTTGCGGAACGCCTGGCTGAAGTGCTGGCAGCCGAGGCCGACGGTCGGGGTGTAGACGATCGGGAGCATCTCTTCGAGGTGCCGCACCAGCAGGGCGTAGAAGAGCACCTCGTTGGTGTCTTGGAGCCCGCGCAGGAACACGTAGCGTTCGAAGTCGTTCGGGAGCTGGCGCATGGCCTGCAAGCGGCGCGCGGCCTGTTCCTCGAGGGTGGAGACCATCGGGGGCAAGAGGCCATGCAGATCGAAGGTGTCGCGCTCCTCGTCCGTAAAGGCGGTGCCCTTGTTGAGCAGGGGACTGTTGAGAAGGTCGTAGCCGCTGCGGTCGGTCTCGACGTAGGGGCTTTTAAGCGTCCCGTATCCTTGTTCGAAAGTCATAGGGCGTTCTCCCAGAGCCGCGCTCACACGGCGGCTTCGATTCAAGAATCCATAACGCGATCACCGCCGCCGCAGCCGTCGGCGCAGCCATCGTCGCAATGGGGGGCGGGTTTGTAAAGCGACGGACGTGTCCGGCTGATCCGGACGCCGAAGCGGCCGCTTAGCGTCGCCGTGCGGCGCGGGCGAGCCGCTCGGCTGCGCCGGATGCGCCCATCGCTCGCGCGGCGGCCTGCGCGGTCAGGCCCTTGGCGTCGCGGACTTCGATGTCCGCGCCATGCGCCAGCAAGAGATCGACCATCTCCGTGCGGTTGAACATCGCGGCCGTCATCAGCGCGGTGCGGCCGTCGGGTCCGCTGCCGTTCACGTCGGCGCCGCCCTCCAGAAGCACGCGGGCGACGGCGAGCTCGCCCTTGAAGGCGGCGGCCGCGAGCGGGGTCTGGCCCCGGTCGTTGGCCAGCGCCGGATCGCCGCCGTGCGCCAAGAGCGCCCGCGCCGCGTCGGCATGACCGTGGTAGCACGCCAGCATGAGAAGGCTGTCGCCGTTCTCGTTGAGGAGGTTGGGGGGCAGCCCCATGTCCAGCAGCTCCGCCAGCTTCTGCGCGCGGCCTGCTCGGGCGTGCTCGAATACCTTTCGGGCGAACGCCAGCGTGTCCTCATCCAACGCGGGCGGCGCGCTCCGCTCCTCGTTTTGCATGCCGGCCTCCCAGGCTGCCGCCGGCGTCTATAAGGCAGGGTCGCTCGTTCGGACAGCCCTGGGCCGCGGCCGGAGGCAGGACCGGCGCATCCGCAAGTCCCGATCACGAAGGCGATTTTGAACGGGAGGACGCCGAGCCGGTTGATCGCCGCCCATGCGCGCCCGTATCGTGGCCGCGCCTGCCTGTGATCGGCGGCCCAGCCGACGCCGCGCTCTCCGCTGGGCCGAGCAGGGACCGGGCAGCGGCGTCCGGATCGGGCGAACGCAGGAGGCCGAGATGCTGAACCACCCTCATCCCTTGCATGTCGTGGACCGGGGCCGCGGCGACCGGGCTCTCGTCTTCCTCCACTACTTCGCCGGCTCGTCGCGGGCCTGGGCGCCGGTCATGGACCGCCTCGCCGACTATCGTTGCATCGCCCTCGATCTGCGCGGCTTCGGCGACTCGGACGGACCCGCGACGGGTTATGCGGTCAACGACTCCGCGGACGATGTCGCGGCGCTGATCGCTTCGCTCGGCCTTGCCCGCTACGGTCTCATCGGCCACTCGATGGGCGGCAAGATCGCGCTGGCGCTCGCGGCCCGGCGGCCGCCCGGCCTGGAGGCCCTGCTCCTGATCGCCCCGTCGCCGCCGACCCCGGAGCCGATCCTCGACGACGTGCGGGCGCATCTCCTGGCCTCTCGCGGGGATCGCGCGTCCGCCGAGGACACCGCGCGCGCGATCATGATGGCGGGGCCGGGGACGCCGGCGTTTGCGCAGGTGGTCGAGGACAATCTGCGGACCGCCCCTCCGGCTTGGCGGGCGTGGCTCGAACAGGGCAGCCGGGAGGACATTTCGGCGCTCATGCCGCGAATCGACCGCCCCGTGCTCGTCCTGGTCGGCGACGAGGACACGACCATCCCGCCGCCCGTGATCGAGCGCGAGGTCGTGGCTCGGATCGAGGGCGCTCACCTCGTCAGGGTCGCGCGATCCCGTCATCTCGTGCCGCTCGATGCCCCTCAGGCCGTGGCGGACGCCGTTCGGCGCAGTGCGATATAAGCGGCGCGGCCGGCCAAGCCGACGAGCAAGCCGATGAGAACGGCCGCGCTCGGGATCATGTGCAAGGCGCCGCATCCCGGCGCGGCCAAGACACGCTTGGCCGCGGTGGTCGGGGTTGAGCAGGCCGCCACGCTCGCGGCCTGCTTCCTGCGCGATGTCGCGGCGGCCATCGAAGCGGTTCCGGAGACCCTTGGCCGCCGGGGGTACGGCGTTTATGCGCCGGCGGGCGGCGACGCGATTCTGAAGACGATCCTTCCCGCATCGTTCGGGTTCGTTTTGCAACAAAACGCCGACTTTGGCGTGGTGCTGGCGTCGGCGGCGCGGCATCTGCTCGACGCGGGGCACGATTGCGTCGCTCTCATCAATTCCGACTCGCCGACCCTGCCGTCCCGGCTCCTGGCGGACGCGATCGAACTCCTGCGTCGGCCCGGCGATCGGGTCGTCCTCGGCCCGGCGGTCGACGGCGGTTACTACTTGATCGGACTCAAAGCGCCGCATCCAACCCTGTTCCGCGACATCCCTTGGAGCACGTCCGCGGTCTACCGCCTCACGGAGGAGCGCGCGCGCGAGATCAGCCTCGAAACAGCCGCCCTGCCCGTGTGGTACGACATCGACGATGCGGAGACCTTTGCGCAACTGCGCGACGAATTGGCCGGCAGGCCCCTCCCCTTCGCCGAACCGGGCCTTGCCGGCGGACCCGCCGCCGCAACGCGCGCCTGCTTGGCGAGCTTGTCGCCCGTGACGAGCCCAAGGTGAGCCGGGCCGCGCCGGCCGACCGGCGGACCATGATCGGCCTGACGGCGCTCGGGCTGGCCCTGTGCGGGCTGGCCGCGCTCGGCGCGCCCGCGCTGCGCGCCTCCGGCGACAACGCATTCTGCGCGCTCGCGCTGGCGAGCGGCGGCCTTGCGGCGTGGGCGACGCATCTTGCGGGCGAAAGCCGGGGCCGGCGGACGCTCGCCCTCATTCTCGGATTCGGGCTCCTGCTGCGGCTGATCGTGCTCCCCGTCGAGCCGCTGCTGTCCGACGACATTTTTCGCTACGTCTGGGACGGCCGGGTGCAGGCCGCGGGCGTCAACCCCTATCGCTATGTGCCGGCCGACCCGGCGCTCGCCGGATTGCGCGACGCGGCGATCTTTCCGCGCATCAACCGCGCCGACTACGCGGTCACGATCTATCCGCCGGTGGCGCAGGTTTTCTTCTTTCTCGTAACCCGCTTGAGCGAGAGCGCGCTCGCCATGAAGACGGCGCTCGTCGCCTGCGAAGCCGTCACGGTCGCAGCCGTCATCGGCCTCCTGCGCCGCCTCGAAAAGCCCACGGGACGCGTCGTGGCCTACGCCTGGCATCCGCTGCCCGTGTGGGAGGTGGCGAACAACGGCCATGTCGATGCCCTGATGGTCGCGCTGACGATGGCCGGGATCTGGCTCGTCCTCGCCCGCGGCCGCGCGCTCTGGGGCGCGGCGGCGGTCACGCTTGGCGCCCTCGTCAAGCCCTTCGCGCTCCTGGCGCTGCCGGCCTTGTGGCGGCCGTTCGACGGGCGCATGCCGCTCGTCGTCGCAGCGGTCGCCGCCCTGGCTTACGCGCCCTACCTCTCGGTCGGGACCGGCGTCCTGGGTTATCTCGGCAGCGGGTATCTGGCGGAGGAGCGGATCGACACCGGCGGCGGCTTCTGGCCGCTCGCCGTCTGGCGCGCCCTGTTCGGCGTGTTTTCCGGGCGACGTGAGCGTTTACCTCGCGCTCGCGGGTCTCGCGGTCGCCGCGCTCGCCCTGCGGGCGGGGTTTCGCCGGGCGCGGACGCCGGCCTCGACGCTGGCCGACATCAACCGACTGTTACTTGTCTTTCTGGTCCTGCTGTCGCCAGACTACCCCTGGTACTTTCTGATCGCCGTGCCGTTCCTGGCGCTTCGGGGCGGCGCGCCCGGATGGGTTCTGACCGTTGGCGGTTTCATGCTCTACGATGTCGTGACCGGCGACCCACAGGTTCCCTTTTACCTGAGGGACGCCGTCTTCAACGGGCTGGTCCTGGCCGCCGCCGCTTTCGCGTGGCTCCGGCGCTCTCCCGCCCCCGCCGAGGCGAGGATGTGACGGAGGCCCTCATGCCCGACGCTGCGGCCGAACCGCGCGCGATCGATCCGCGGCGCTACCACGAAGCCGTGGCGGCCGACGCCGGCGTGGAGGCGCAACGCCCGCCGGTCTGCCTCTATCTGGAGACGACCAACCGCTGCAACCTGCTCTGCACCACCTGCCCGCGCACCTACGCGGAGCTGGAGCCCCCGGCCGACATGAGCTGGGCGTTGTTCACGTCGATCGTCGACCAGGTGCCCGGCCTCGTCCGCGCGGTGCTGCACGGCGTCGGCGAGCCGATGCTGGTGAAAAACCTGCCCCGGATGGTGCGCTACCTGAAGGACCGCGGCGTCTATGTCCTGTTCAACACCAACGGCACCGTGCTGAACGAGAAGAACGGCCGCGCGCTGATCGACGCCGGGCTCGACGAACTGCGGGTCTCGCTCGACGCCGCCAACGCCAAAAGCTTTCTGGCCATTCGCGGCAAGGACTACTTCCACCGCATCCTCAAGAACGTGCGCGCCTTCCGCGAGATGCAGGAGCGCGAGGGTTTTGAGCGTCCGCGCGTTTCGGCCTGGCTCACGGGCCTGAAGGAGACGGTGGACGAACTGCCCGCCTTCGTGCGGGTCGCGGCCGAGATCGGGGTCAAGGAGGTCTATCTCCAGCGGCTCGTGTTCTTCGACACGGACGCCATCGGCCTGGCGCGGCCCGACCAGGCGCTGTACGACCGCCTGACCGCCGAAGAGGCCGACCGGATCGCCGAGGCGACGGCGCTCGCCCAGTCGCTCGGCCTCGCCTTCAGCGCCTCGGGGGCGGCCTCCGAGCCGGGCGTGAGCCTGCAACGGACCGAGGACACGGCGACGTGGTCGCTCTGCCGCCGGCCCTGGACGGTGATGTATTTCACCGCCAACGGGCGCGCCCTGCCCTGCTGCATCGCCCCGTTCTCGCAGCGCGGCTACGAGAACTACACGCTCGGCGACGCCACGCAGGAGAGCTTGCGCGAAATCTGGAACGGAGCCCGCTACCAGGCGTTCCGGCAGGCGCTCCACTCCGACCGTCCGCCGACGGCGTGCGCCAGTTGCGGCCTGCGATGGAGCTTGTGACACAGGACAACGGTTTGTTGGGCCGCCCCGGAATGACGGGTGAGCCGGCCCGATCAGCGGGAGGCCGTATGAGACCGAACGATGTCGGCGCGATCGTCTCCGCCGTCATCCCATGCCTCGATGAGGAGGAGGCGATCGGCGCGGTGGTGCGCGACGTGCTGGCGGAGGGCGTCGCCGAGGTGGTCGTGGTCGACGGCGGTTCGCGCGACCGCACCGCCGAACGGGCGCGGGAGGCCGGCGCGCGGGTCGTGATCGAGCCACGGCGCGGCTATGGCCGCGCGATCAGGGCCGGCATCGCGGCCGCGCGGCCCGACGCGAAAATCCTGCTGTTCCTCGACGGCGACGGCAGCGACCGGCCGCGGTTCATCCCCGATCTGGTCCGCCCCATCGTTCGGGGCGAGGCCGACTTCGTGCATGGCACGCGGGTCAAAGGCGACTGCGAGCCGGGCAGCCTGTCGCCGCAGCAGCGCGTCGCCGGGGCGCTCGCCGGCTTTCTGCTGCGCCGGACCTATGGCGCGCGGTTCACCGACATGTCGCCCTACCGGGCGATCCGGCGCGACGCGCTCGACCGGCTCGGCATGCGCGAGGAAACGTTTGGGTGGAACCTGGAGATGCTGATGCGGGTCGCCGCCTCGGGAGTCCGGGCGCTGGAAATCCCGGTCGGCCAACGGCGACGGGTGGGCGGCGTCTCCAAGGTGTCAGGCGATTTCCGCGCGTCGCTGCGCGCCGCTGTTGTGATCGCGGCGACGTTCATCCGCCTCGCCCGCGACCTGAAGGCGCGCGCCAAACGCCATCCAGGCGAACGCTTCGGGACGGAACGGTGAAGCGCCGAATCGACAACCCCGAACCCATGAGAACAAGAGCACAAGCAGTCCGGAGGCCCGACCATGATGTCCCAAACCCTTCGCGGGCTGTCGTTCGTCCTTCTGCTCGCCCTCTCGCCCTTGGCGCGCGCGGAAACCATCGGGCCGCTTGCGCCGCCCGGCGCGCCGGCGAGCGCCTTTCCCAAGCCGGACCGCCCGGTCGCCGAGATCATCAGCCCGATCTGGGCGACCGAGACGGAGCGCGACGCCGTCAAGGAGTCGGAGCAGATCATCGCGGCGCTCGGGCTTGAGCCCGGCATGAGCGTCGCCGACCTCGGCGCGGGCAGCGGCTACCACACGGTCCGGCTCGCGCGGGCGCTCGGGCCGGACGGCCGCGTGTTCGCGCAGGACGTCATGCCGAAGTATCTGGCGGATCTGGCCCGGCGCGTGCGCCAGGAGGGTTGACGAATGTCACCTCGTGCGCGGCGAGGCCCATGACCCGCGCCTGCCGGCGGGCTCAGTCGACGCCGCGATCCTGGTCCACATGTACCATGAGATCGCGCAGCCCTTCGCCTTCCTGTACAACCTCGTCCCGGCTTTGAAACCCGGCGCGCGGGTCGGCATCGTCGATCTCGATCGCCCCATCGGGGAGCACGGCACGCCGCCGGACCTCTTGCGCTGCGAACTCGCGGCGGTCGGCTACGAGCCGGTGAGTTTTGCGACGCTCACCGGCGAGATCGGCTACCTCGCCGTCTTCACGCCGCCGGCGGAGGCGGCGCGGACGCCGCCTGAGGCGATCAAGCCGTGCCGAGTCCCGAAAGGCTGACGCGGGCTACGAAACCGCGTGATAGACCGGCGCGAGGCTGGTGTGATGGCTCGCCAGCGGTCCGACGGGATGGCGGCGCAGGAGCGCGTCGAGCCCGAGGCTGCGGCCGGCGGCGTGGATCGCGAAGAACGCGTTGAGCATCATCAGGAACACGTAGGACCACGGCCATTCCGCCGGGCCGGTGTTCTGGTTGTAGATGCCGAGCCACAGGTTCAGGGTGAACAGCAGCGCCAGCACACCGACGATCCGCACGCAGAAGCCGAGGATCAGGCAGACCGCGAACGTGAGTTCCGCCAGCAACACCAGCGGGTTGATCAGGCTGAAGTAGGGCAGCAGCACGGTGGTCACGAGGTCGCGGTGCCACTGGAAGGCGGCGCGCTGCGCCATCTGCTCCATCCAGTAGTGCAGGCCGTTGTCGGCGGAGAACGGCAGCTTCCACAGCATGCCCTGGAACCACATGCACCCGACCAGCACGCGCATGAACCAGGTCGCCAGATGCGTCCCGGTGCGCTGCGACGGGTCCTCGCGCCAGTTCTGCACGGCGATGAAAACGCTCGCCGCGAGCAAGGCCGCGAACAGGACGACGAAGATGTATTTCCATACGCCGAGGGCGTCATGATCGCTCGTTCGGCCGATCAGGAACAGCCAGGCGTCGGAGAAGGGATTAGACATCGGCGGTCTCCCGAGATGAAGTGGTCTCGACCGATACTGTGGCCGAGCGCGCGTCCGGACGCGACGAGCGAATGTCTATGGGTTCGATAGACGAGCCCTCGGCGACGACGTCTCCCACGACCGCCGCGTGCGGGTAGCCGCTTGCGCGAAGCGCCGCCACGCACGCTTCGGCTTGCGCGGCGGGCGCCGCGGCCAGGAGGCCGCCCGCCGTCTGCGGGTCGAACAGCAGCGGGTAGAGCGGGTTCTCGGCCGCTGCCGCGACGTTGCGGACGGCGCGGCGCAGGCGCAGGTTCTGCGGCTGCAGCGAAGAGAAAACGCCGGCCGCCACAGTCTCGCGCGCGCCCTCGAGAACCGGGATGCAGTCGAGGTAAAGGCGCGCATCCACCCCGCCCGCCTTGGTCATTTCGACGAGGTGCCCAAGCAGGCCGAAGCCGGTCACGTCGGTCGCGGCATGGACGCCGTGACGGCGCAGGATCGGCGGCGGCCTCGACGGTTGGAGCTGGGTCATGTGCGCGATCGCCGCCATCACCCAGCGCGCCTTGGCTTTGCCGCGCATGTCGGCGGCGAGCAGCGTGCCGGTGCCGATGGGCTTCGTCAGGATCAGCGCGTCGCCGGGCTTGCAGCCCGCCCTTGCGGAGGAAGCGGTCGCGATCGACGAGGCCATTGACGGCGAAGCCGAGCGACGAGCTCCGCGCCTTCGCTGGTGTGGCCGCCGACCAGCGCGCAGTCCGACCTCCGCAAGAATTTCGTTCGCGCCCGCCATCATGGCCGAGAGGTCGGCCTCGACCTTGGCCTCCAGCCCATAGGGAACCGTGGCGATGGCTAGAGCCGACTGGGGCTCCGCGCCCATGGCGAAAATGTCGCCGAGCGCGTGGTTGGCGGCGATCTTGCCGAACAGGTAGGGGTCGTCGACGATGGCCCGGAAATAATCGACCGTGTGCACGGCGAGCCTCGGCCCGCCCGTGTCGACCACGGCGGCATCGTCCGGGCTGTCGAGGCCGACGACCACGTCGTCGCGCGCGAGCCGGCGCGATCGAGCCGAGCGCGCGCGACAGCACCGTCGCGCCGACCTTCGCGCCGCAGCCGCCGCAGCGCATGGCGATGGCTGAGATCTCCTTCACGACGGCCTGATCGGCGAGCGGCGAGGCCGGGCCGCGCGCGGGCTCGGGCCATGGCGGGGAGTGCGTTGAATTTCCGCCATGAAGCGGCGGTCGATGAAGTCCTTCCAGCGCCAGACCCAATGCGCCCTCGACCACGAGGCCGTTGCGCGTGCCGACGGCATGCCGCTCGCCGGTCGAGACGAGATACAGCGCGTCGCGCTGCGGGCGGAAGGGGCGCAGCGGTCGGCCTGTGAGGGATTTCGGATGTTGTCGGCGAGCACGGGCCCGGCGCGCACGGCGTAAACGCCGGACTTCGGCAGGCCGCGCGGGCCGAAGGCGGCGATGTCGCCGGCGGCGAACACGTCGTCGCGCCCTTCAGCGCGCAAGCAGGCGTCGACCCTCACGAAGCCGTCCTGGTCGAGCATGAGCCCGGTTTCCTTGAGCCACGCGCGCGGCGGCGGCGCGCGTGGTCCAGAGAATTTCATCCGCAGAGATCGGCGCGCGGCCGTCGCAATGGAGGAGGCCCGCCTCGACGCGCGCCACGCGCGCGCCAACGACGACCGCGATGCCCCGCTCGGCGAAAATACGCTCGAAGCGTCTCCGGAACGCGGGCGGGAACGCGGGCAAAATCTCGTCCGAGCCGGACACCAGCGTGAAGGCGAGGCCGCCGGGGTCGCAGCCTGCGTCCGCGGCCTCGCCGCGCAAGCGGCGCTCCAGGGCGAGCAGCAGTTCAACGCCGCCTGCGCCGGCCCCGACGAGCGCAATGCGCGCGCGGCCCCGCCGCTCGCGCAGGCGGGCGATCAACGCCTCCAGGCGGGGCAGGAAGTCGCTGATCGGCTTGACCGGGATGGCGTGCTCCGCCGCGCCGGGGACGAAGCCGCGTGTTCGGCGTCGAGCCCATGTCGAGCGACAGGAGGTCGAACGGAACGGACGGCCGGTCGCGGCAGATGACCCGCTTGTTCGCTAGGTCGAGGCCGATGGCGGTCGTCGTGATAGAGGCGCGCGCCCGCGAAGCGCGCCAGCGGACCCGTGTCGATATGGGCGTCGTCGAAGCCGTAGAGCCCGGCGACGAGGCCCGGCAGCATGCCGGAATATGGGGTGTGGAGCTCGCGGGCGATGAGCGTGAAGCGCACGCCCGGCAGCGGCGTCATGCCGAAGCGGCGCAGCACGGCGACATGCGCGTGGCCCGCGCCGACGAGAACCACGTCCTTGACGATGGGCCCCGCCGTCATCGGCATGCGGGCGCTCCCGGATGGACGAAACGTTCGCCTGGCGCGGCCGAGAGGCGCGTCGGCAAGGCGTCGATTCGGAGACGACGGCGCAGCGCGCGGGAGAGCGCATCGACGGCCATCGAGATCGCCGCGACCGCGAGGATGAGCACGACCGCCACGTCGAGGCGAAGCTCGGAGATGGCGGCGTCCACGTAATAGCCGAGCGTCGTCACGCCCAAAATGCCGAAGATCGCGCTCTCGCGCAGGATGATCTCCCAACGATAGAGGACGTAGGCCAGGAACTGGCCGTAGAGGCGCGGCAGGGTTTCGTAGAAATACAGGTTGACGCCCGTCGGCGCGTCGGGCCGGTAATCGAGCGCGTCGGCGTGGCGGCCCATCAGATAACCGATGATGGCGGCGTTGTGGATGGTGAGCGCGAGGATCGCCGGCAGCATCGACGGTCCGAGCATCTGCAAGAGCACGTAGGCCAGCATGTATTCGGGCGTCGAGCGCACGACGACGAGGACGATGCGCCCGAGCGGCTGGCCGAGGCGTCCCATGAAGCGGCGGCAGACGAGCGGGAACAGGACGAGCGCGCCGGATGGCCGTGGCGACGAGCGCGATCTGCGACAACACGAGCGTCTGGATCGCGCCCGGAAAAACCTGCTTGACCGCGATGGCGGAGAACCAGCCGCCGAGGTTCAGCCACGTCGCCGCGGCCCCGAGATCGGCCCCGCGCAGCGGGGCAGGCACGATGTCTGGCGAGAAACCGGGCGAGATTCGCGACGATCGAGCCGCCCCCGACCGTCTCGGGCAGAACCAGCACGCTGGCGACGAGCAGGATCGGGAAGGCGGGGCCGCGCCCAGAGCCGGCGCGTCCCGATCAGCGCGTAGAACACGGCGAGGAGCCCGGCGGCTTCCGCGTAGTGCCCCTGCCTGAAGGCGGATTCGAGGTGAAACCCCATCGTCGGCAGGCCGATGAAGCCAAGCACCAGGGTCGAGCGCAGGCCGCATTCGAGCCGGTAGAGCGTATAGGTCTTGAACGGGACCGCCAGTTCCGGCAGCCGGGCATAGACGAAGGCGGAGAGCGCGCCCGTGCCGGACGGCAGCACGCGCACGGCGGCGAGGTCCGCCTCCTCGATCATCTCCGAGAACACCTTGGCGAACACGCCCGCGTAGGGCAGCGCGATGGCGAGGATGCCGGTCGTCGGCGACAGGCCCGTGACCTGGAGGAGCAGCAGCGCCCAGAACAGTTCGTGGATGGAGCGCAGGAAGGCGCAGACCAGGCGCACCGCGCGGGAGCGCGCGAACACCACGGCAAGCGCGAGGCCGACGCTCGCGCCGAGCCCGACGCCGAGCACCGCGAAGGCGACCGTCCAGACGATGCTCTTGACCTCAATGGACAGAAATATCCGGGCGCAGGAGGCCCGCCATGAGCCGCCGCAACTCCGCCCACGGATCGAGCGCCGTCACCGCGAGATCGGCAAGGAGGAGGCTGAGAAGCGCCAGGATCAGGAACAGGCGGCTCGCCGCGACGTAGCCGAATTTTGGGGAGGGAAGGCCGCGCGCCGCCATCCTACCCTCCGTACCAGGGCACGAGGTCGGCGGCGCAAAGGTCGCACGCCGGCGCGTCGAGCGCGATCCGGCCTTCGTCCAGCACGATCACGCGATCCGTCTGGCTCAAGGCGAGCGGGATGTCGTGCAGGGCGAAGACCGCCGTCTCGTGCCGCTCGCAGAGCCGGGTCAGCACCGCTCGCGCCCTGCACCCGATCGAGGGCGGAGACCGGCTCGTCCCCGACCAGGATCGGCCGCCCGTCATACAGCGCCCGCGCCACCGAGGCGCGCTGCTGCTGGCCGCCCGACAGTTCGCCGGCTTTCACGAAAATTTTGTCGGACAGGTCCACGAGCCCAAGCACGCGCGCGATCTCGTCGATGTCGCGGCGGGCCGGCCAGGCGAGCATGCGCAGGTTGTGCCAGGTCGAGCGGCGGTCGAGCCGGCCCATATAGACGTTGTGGAACACCGACAGAGGTTTGACCAGCGCCGCCGCCTGCGGGATGAGGGCGACCCGCTCCGCAACGCGCTGGTGGAGGAGGTTGAGCAGGGTCGTCTTGCCGGCCCCCGAGCGGCCCATCACGGCGATGCGCTCGCCGGCGCGGATGACGAGATCGATATCGCGCAGCACCGCATGGCCGGGATAGCCGGCGCTTGCCACGCGCAGTTCGATCGCGGGCGGCATGGCGCGCAACCACTCAGTTGAGAAGGCCCGTCGTCTTCGCCGACGTCTTCGATCGGGGCGTAGTCGCGTTCTTCGCCGGAATGAATTTGGTCCGCCCGAAAATGCCGAGGATCGCCGGATCGTCGATCGCCAGCAGCGCCGCGCGCGCCTTATCGTTGAAGCCGGCCCCGAAGGTCGCGTCCACGTCGCCCCGGATGGTCCATTGGTAGTCGGGGAAGGGCGGGCTCTCCCAGATCACCGACACCTGGGCCGGATCGACCTTCCCGGCTTTGGAGTCCAAGTCCCACACCGAATAGTCGACCACGCCGGTCTCGAACGCGCCCGATTGCACAAGTTGGATCGTGCGGCTGTGGTCGCCCGAGAAACCCACGCGGGCGAAAATCTCCTCCGGGGATTTTCCTCCAAACGCCTGCCGAATGAAAAACTCCGGCATCAGCCGGCCGGAGGTGGAGGCGCGCGCGCCGAAGGTGAACGATTTTCCGGCCATCTCCTTCGGAAACTCCTTCGCGGGCTTCAGCCCGGTCTTCGCGTTGGCGATCAGGTAGGATTTGAAGGCGGCGTCCTCGGCGCCTTGCGCGATGGCCTCGCGAACCGGGCGTCTGGCGGCGGGCCTGCACGCCCGTGAAGCCGCCGAACCAGGCGAGCTGCACCTGGTTGTTGGTGAAAGCCGTGACCGCCGCGGGATAGCTTTTCACCGGCACGTATTTGACCGGCACGCCGAGCTTGGCCTGCAACTGCTCGGCGACTTTGGTGAAGCGCTCGGCCAGACGGCTCTCGTCCTGGTCGGGAATGGCGGTGAAGACGAAAGTGGGCTTGTCCTGCGCCTGCGCCGCGCCGGCGACAAGGCCGCCGATGAGGGCCACAGTCCGAAACCAGCCTGCCATGCCGTCCTCCTCTGAAAGACCCTCGCAGCTTAGAGGCTTCACGCGGCGGGACGCCATTCACATTCCGCGCGATGAGGTTCACCACTGCGTGACAGCCGACCAGCGCGCGATTCCGAGGAACGCCGCGGCGGTGAGCGCAACCGCCCCGAACCCTTGATCGCGTTCGAGGTCGGCGGCGAAGCGGTCGAGCACGGCGGCGCGGTCGTCGGCTTGCGCGGCCAGAACGGCGGCGAGCCCCGGCGCGAACGCGAGGCGGTCCGCAAGCCACCGGGCCGAGGGCGCGCGCAGCGGCTCTTCGATGACCGTGACGCTCTCGACCGTGAGGCCGGCGCGCTCGAACAGGGCGCGGAATGCGGGCTCCTCGCGGAAGCGCAACTGGGCCGGGAGCGCCGCCGGCGCGGGCTGCGGACCGCGCACGGCTGCGATCGCCGCGATCAGCCGGGCCGCGAGTTCGTAGCGCTGCGGCTCCGTCCAGGTGACGACGGCGACACGCCCGCCCGGCTTGAGGACGCGCCCGACCTCGCGCAAGGCCCCGACCGGGTCGGGGAAGAGGATGACACCGAAGATCGACAGCGCGGCGTCGAATAAATCGCTCCGCAACGCCAACGCGTTCCCGTCCATGACGGCTGCGTGGACGCTTCGGGGGCGTGCATCGCCGGAGCGGGCGGCGATGCGCTGGGCCATGCGGGCCGAGGCGTCGATGGCGAAGAGCGACGCGCCGCGTCGCGCGCAGAGAAGCGCCGCGCCGCCGCTGCCCGCCCCGACATCGAGGCAGCGCAGGCCGGGCCTGATCTCCAGCGCATCGAGCGCATGGGCCGCGAAGGCGTTGGTCAACGGCTCGAACACCGCCTCGTACAACGAAACGTGATCGTCCCAGCGGGCGGGCTGCTGGTCAGGTTGCAGGTCCGGCGCTACCCTCTCCGCATCGGGGCCCACTGAAGTTCCGCTCGCCAATCGCTCGGGTTCCGCATTCAAGCCCATGACGGCCGCACCCGCAATCTCGCCCGCCGTCTCGCCCGAGCGCCGCTTCGCGCTCGGCCTCGGCCTTACGAATGAATGCAACCTGTCCTGCGGCTTCTGCTACCGCGATCCGACGCGGGTGGACCGCCTCGGCCTCGATCAGGTCCGCGCCGTGCTCGACCGCCTGCCCGTCCGCTCGGTCAACCTCGGGACGGGCGAGAACGGCATGCACCCGGACTTCAAGCCGATGCTCGACATGCTCCGGGGCGAGCCGATCAAGCTCACCATCACCTCGAACGGCCACTCGATCGCGGTGATCGACGACGAGGACGTGCGCGCCTTCGCGGACGTCGAGTTCTCGATCGACTATCCCGACGAAAGACGAGCAGGATGCCCAGCGCGGCCCCGGCAACTGGGATCTCGTGATGAGCCAGGCGGCGCGTTGCCGCCGCCTCGGCGTCGGCGTCACCTTCATCGCCGTGATGATGCGCACCAACTACGACCGCCTGGCCGGGATCGCCCGCATCGCCAAGGCGTTCCATGCGCCGCTGCGCATCAACGTCTACCAGGCCGTGCGCAGCGATACGTTTCGCGCTCACCTACGACGAGTACTGGACCGGCTTCGAGACGCTTTTCGCGCAAACCGACGTGATCGCCATCGGCGAGCCGCTGGTGCGGGCGATGGCGGGCCTGCCGGCCCGGCGCGGCGGCTGCGGCGTCGCGACCGTGCGCGTGACGCCGCGCGCCACCGTGCAGCCCTGCGTCTATTGGCCGGGCTCCGGCCAGGCGCTCGACCTGCTTCTCGACGCAGGCGAGTCCATCGTCGACACGGGGCCGTTCGAGGCGGCCCGCGCCCTGCCCGCCCCGTGCCGAGGCTGCGCCTTCGAGGCCCCGTGCCACGGCGGCTGCGCGGGCCGCCGACGCCTCCTGGACCGGCTGGACCATCCCGACCCGTACTGCCCCGTGGTGCGCGGCGACACGCGCCGCCTCGCCATCCGCATGGCCGCGGCCCGCGACCTGCCGAAGCTGGAAAGCGCCTGCACGACCATCGTCATGGCGCGCGATTGAACGCGTCTTGCGAGCGCTCTTTCCGTCGACAAGAGGCCCCTTACCGGACCGACGCCTCCAGCAGGCGCTCGGCCGCAGCGCGCGCCTCATCCGTGATGGTCGCGCCCGCCAGCATGCGCGCGATTTCCTCGCGGCGCGGCGTCGCCTCGAGCGGGGCGACCCGCGTCGCCACCCGATCCGCCTTCGGCACCGGCTCCTTCGTGATCAGGAAATGGCTCGCGGCGCGGGCCGCAACCTGGGGCGCATGGGTGATCGCCACGACCTGCACGCGCTCGGCCAGCCGCGCGAGGCGCTGCCCGATGGCGTCCGCGACGGCGCCCCCGACGCCCGTGTCGATCTCATCGAAGATCAGGGTCGGCGCCGAGCCTTTGTCGGCGAGCACGACTTTGAGCGCCAGCATGAAGCGCGACAGCTCGCCCCCGGACGCCACCTTGAGCAACGGTCCGGGCCGCGTGCCTGGGTTCGTCTGCGCCCAGAACTCGACGCGGTCGAAGCCGGCCGCATCGCGGCTCCCCTCGTCCGTGTCGATTTTCGTGATGAAGGTCGCGCGCTCCAGCCTGAGAGGCGGCAGTTCGGCCTGCACCGCCTGGTCGAGGGCCTGCGCGGCCTTTTGCCGGCCCGCCGTGAGCGCGCGCGCCGCCGTGACGTATGCGCCGTCGGCGTCCGCCAGCGCGCGCTCCAGCGCCGCGAGCTGCTCCTCCCCGGCGTCGATCGCCGCGACATCCGCGGCGAAGCGGTCGCGCAGGGCCGCGAGGTCGTCGGCCGGAACGTTATGCTTCCGCGCGGCGGCCCGGAGCGCAAAGAGGCGCTCCTCGGTCTTCTCCAGGTCGCGGGGGTCGAACTCGGCCGCGCGCAGCGCCGCTTCCAGGGCGGCTTGGGCCTCGTCGATGGCGATGAGCGCGGCGTCGAGCGCGCGCACGCTGGGCTCGACCAACGCAGGCGCCTGCGCCGCGCGCCGTTCAAGCTTGCGCACCGCGGCCGAGAGCGCCGGTCCCGGCGACCCCTGCCCCGCGACGGCGTCATAGGCGTCGTGGAGGTCCTGCGCCACCTTCTCGGACTGCATCATCACGAGCCGCCGGTCGGCGAGCGCCGCCTCTTCGCCGGGCTCCGGGGCCAGCGCCGTCAGTTCCTCGACGGCGTGGCGCAGGAAATCGGCCTCCTTGCGCGCCGTCTCGATACGGGCGCGATGCGCGGCTAAGGACGTGCGTGCGTCGCGAACCCGGCGGGCGGCCTCGGCCACCGCGCTCGCCTCGGCTTGCAACCCGCCGAACGCATCGAGAATCGCGCGGTGCGTCACCGGGTCCATCAGGGCGCGGTCGGCGTGCTGGCCGTGGATCTCCACCAGCGCCGCCCCGACCGCCTTCAAGACCTGCGCGCTGACCGGCTGATCGTTGATGAAGGCGCGGGTGCGCCCGTCCGCGACCTGCACGCGCCGCAGGATCAAGTCGCCGTCGGTGTCGATATGGGCCTCGCCCGCCAACCGCCGGGCCGGGTGATCGAGCGGCGGATCGAAGACAGCCGTCACCTGGCCCTGGGCCTCGCCGTGGCGGACGAGGCCGCCGTCGCCGCGCGCGCCGAGCGCGAGGGCGAAAGCGTCGAGCAGGATGGATTTCCCGGCGCCGGTCTCGCCGGTCAGAACGCCAAGGCCCTCGCGAAACTCAAGCTCGAGCCGATCGATCAGAACAATGTCGCGAATCGCGAGCTGAACGAGCATTCGGCGAGCGGCTTATTCTCCAAGCCCGGCCGTGCGCGTCAGCCCCTTGAAAGCGCGGCTGATCCAGGACCCCGTGTCTTCGCGAGGCTGAAGTCCGCCCGAGCGCAGCAGGGCATACGAATCCTTGTACCACTGGCTGTCCGGGAAGTTATGGCCCAGGACGGCGGCGGCGGTCTGCGCTTCGTCCGCGATGCCGAGCGCCATGTAGGATTCCGTCAGGCGCATCAGCGCTTCCTCGACATGGCGCGTGGTCTGATATTTGGCCACGACCTCCCGGAAGCGGTTGATCGCGCCCGTGTAGTTCCGCTTCTGAAGGTAGAAGCGGCCGATCTCCATCTGATTGCCGGCGATCTGATCGCGCGCAACCTGGATGCGGTGCCGGGCGTCGGACACGTATTCCGACTTGGGATATTTGGTGACCAGCTCCTGGAGGGCGGCGAGGGCTTTCTCGGACCGCTCCTGGTCGCGCGTCACGTCCGGGATCTGGTTGAAGTGGGACATGGCCAGGAGATAGTACGCGTAGGCCGTATCCTTGGATGACGGATGAAGCTGGATGTACCGCTTGGAATCGTTGATCGCCTCTTCCCACCGCTTGCCTTCGTAGTTGGCGTAGGCCGACATGATCAGGGCTTTGCGCGACCACTCCGACTGCGGATGCTGCTTGTCGATTTGAGAGAACTTCTTGGCCGCGCCCTCGTAATCGCTGCTTTTGATGCGTCCAAGCCCTTCATCGTAGAGCTTGCTCGGCGGCACGTCCGGCACGATCTCCATCTTGTACTTTTCGCCGCCGAACGGGTTGAGTCCCGCCAACGAATCGCATGCGGTCAGGCTCAGGCCGCCCGCCACCAGCACGACCGCGCGCACGGCGGCTTTCGGGAACGCTTTCGCGGAAGACATGCTTCGTCGGTCCTCTCAAGACAGGGATGGCTTGCGCTGCGGCAGCTTGCGCCGGGGCTGTTTACCCGATGCGGGGGCGACCCGCCACCCCTCAATACCGGACGCTCCCCGCTCTACGGCGCGTCGATTTGCAGCTTCGACGCAGCAGGGTTGATGCAAAACGACTTAGTGGATGTCGGGAGCGAAGGCCGGAACGGCGATCCCGGCACCAATCTCCGCATAGCCGGCTTCGCGGCGCGTCCCGCTCTCGACGATTGCGTAATTGGAGCGGTCGGAAAACAGGGCTTCCAGCACGGCGAAGTTGAGGCGATGGCCGCCGCAGTACGAGTGGTAGGAGGCGAGAAGGGGATAACCGGACAGCGCAAGGTCGCCGACGGCGTCAAGGGTCTTATGGCGGACGAATTCATCCGCGAATCGCAAGCCCTCCGGGTTGATCACGGCGGTTTCGCCGACCGCGACCGTGTTGTCGAGCGAGGCGCCGAGCGCGAAGCCCGCTTTCCAGAGCTTCTCGACGTCGCCGATGAAGCCGAAGGTCCGGGCTCGTGAGATTTCCTTCCGATACGTCGCGGCGGTGAGGTCGAACACCCTGCGCTGACGGCCGATGATCGGGTTGTCGAAATCGATTTCAACGTCGAGGCGAAAGCCGCGTCGATTGGGTTGAAGCTCGGCGAAAGCCCGGCCGCGCGTCACGCGGATCGGCTTCAACACTTTGAGGTAGCGGCGGGGCACGCGCACCGAAACCACCCCGGCCTGCTCGATCGCGGTTACGAACGGGGCCGCGCTTCCGTCGAGAATGGGAACCTCCGGTCCGTCGATCTCGACGAGGACGTTGTCGACGCCGAGACCGCACAGCGCGGACATCAGATGCTCGACCGTCGCAACGGCGCCGCTTTCGGGCTCTCCGACCACGGTACAGAGTTCGGTCGCCGTGACCGCAAGATGCCGGGCGTCGATGAGGCGGTCGCGACCGCCGGGAAGTCCTGTTCGGAGAAAGACGATGCCGTGGTCGGCTTCGGCGGGATGAAGAACGACTTTGACTTCGCGACCGGAGTGAACGCCGATTCCGGCTAGGGCGACAGGCGCGCGAAGCGTTGTTTGTTGTGTCTGTTTCATTCTTCCCAACCTCGGCCGCGCTCTGTCGTTGCGTGACTTTCGTCCGCCTCGTCGAGCATTCCGTCCGCTGTTTTCGGCCCCTGGTCTCGGACGCCTCGTTGCAAGGCGCCCCGCCCTTTTTTTGTCGTGAGCGCACCATAGTCATGGCGAAGCTCTACGCCAAATCACGCTTTCTTACGTTCTGTTACAATTAGTAGAATCTTAGCGAAGCGCCATAAGTCTTTACAAATCTTAACACTTCAGCGCGCGAAAAAGCCCCCGGCCACATGGCGTCCGGGGGCTCTTTTTTGACCTGCAACCTGAAGATCAGTTGGCTTGTCGGCGCAGGAAAGCGGGGATCTCCAGCTGCTCGTCCTCCGCCGCGCGCGGGGGGGCGGCCATCCGACCTTGCGGGTCGAGCGCGCCTTGCGCCGGACGGTAGCCCTGGGGAACGGGCGGCCGCTTGGCGTACTCCGCGTGAACCGGGGACACGGGATGGACCGGGGACACGGGATGGACCGGGAGCGCGGGCGCCCTCGGCGGCGATTCGACCGGCCGCGCCGGCTCCTGGGGATGCGGGGGCGATTGGCCCGCGGCGTCGTCCTTGCGGCCGCCAAAGCCGACGGTCGCGAGGCGCTGGAGAAGCGTCATGCGCTTATGTTCATGGGTGTGCATTTGGGCGTGCATTTGGCCCGGCATGTCGGCCTCGCCCCGCTGCGCGCGAATCTCCCGTTGCGCCGGAAGCGGCAGTTCCTCCACGCGCGGCATCCGGGGCGGCCGCATGACGGCGCGTTCGGCCTGCGGCGGAAGGAACGGCGCCGACGACAGCGGAGGCTCCTCGCGAACGGGATGCAAGGACGGCGGCGGCTCATAAGCCATCGCCTGCTTCGGCTGCGCCGGCGTCAGCACGACGTTGTCGCGAACGATGGGCTGAACCGGCGCCTCCGTCCGCGGCGCCTCGAAGGACGGGCCGGGAGCGGGCGCGGCCTCCTGGGCGACCGGAGCCGGCTCGACCGGCCGGGCGATCGCCTGCTCGATGGGAACGGAGGGACGCAAGGATGGAACGCTCTGCGAGGCGCGGGCCCGCGCTTCGGCGCGAAGGCGCTCGGCGACCTCGGCGATGCGCTGCTCGGTGGCCGAGATTTCGGGCGCTTGCGCGATCAAAGCCTGATCGATGCCGGTCGCGACGACCGACACCCGGATGATGCCTTCCATGCTCTCGTCGAAGGTCGCGCCGAGGATGATGTTGGCGTCCTGGTCGACTTCCTCGCGGATGCGGGTCGCCGCCTCGTCGACTTCGTAGAGCGTCAGGTCGCGGCCGCCGGTGATCGAGATCAGCAGGCCGCGCGCGCCCTTCATGCGAGACGTCGTCGAGCAGCGGGTTGGCGATCGCCGCTTCGGCGGCGCGGCATGGCGCGCTTCTCGCCGGTCGCCTCGCCGGTGCCCATCATCGCCTTGCCCATCTCGCGCATGACCGCGCGGACGTCGGCGAAGTCGAGGTTGATCAGGCCTTCCTTGACCATCAGGTCGGTGATGCAGGCGACGCCCGAGTACAGCACCTGGTCGGCCATCGCGAAGGCGTCGGCGAAGGTCGTCTTCTCGTTGGCGACGCGGAACAGGTTCTGGTTCGGGATGACGATCAGCGTGTCGACGGACTTCTGCAGCTCGTCGATGCCGGCTTCGGCGAGTGCGCATGCGGCGCCGGCCCTCGAAGTGGAACGGCTTGGTGACGACGCCGACCGTGAGGATGCCCATCTCGCGCGCCGCGCGGGCGATGACCGGGGCCGCGCCGGTGCCGGTGCCGCCGCCCATGCCGGCGGTGATGAAGACCATGTGCGCGCCGGCGAGCTGATCGCGGATTTCGTCGATGCACCTCCTCGGCGGCCGCGCGGCCGACTTCCGGCTGCGAGCCGGCGCCGAGGCCCTCGGTGACCTGCGACGCCCAGCTGGATGATGCGCTCGGACCTTGCGACGAGGTCAGCGCCTGGGCGTCGGTGTTGGCCACGACGAACTCGACGCCGATGCAGGCCGGAGCTCGATCATGTTGTTGACGGCGTTGCCGCCGGCGCCGCCGACCCCGAACACCGTGATGCGCGGCTTGAGTTCCCGGATGTCCGGAGCTTGGAGATTGATAGTCATGGTCTTAGCCCTCTCGTGGCCCTTTCGTGCCTGCGCCCGGCCGGCGCCGTTGACCGTCATACTCAGCGCGGCTGCCCCGCCGCCGAACGCGACGCTCAGAAACTGTCCCTGAATCCACTGGCCCATGCTGCGACAGATAGCCGCCGTCCGTTCCCGTCCCGGCGAACAGCCCGACTGCGCGCGGCTCGAAGTGCTCGATGTGCGCGACCTGCGGATAGACCAGCAGCCCGACCGCCGCCGAGAAGGCGGGCCCTTCGCCGCCTCCGGCAGTCCTTGACGCCGAGCGGCCGGCCGATCCGGACCTGGCCCTGGAGAATGCGGCGCGCCAGCTTCGGGCAGGCCGGCGAGCTGGCTGGCGCCGCCGGTGAGCACCACGCGCCGCCCGGCTTGCGCCGCGTAGCCGGCGTCCTTCAGCCGGTCGCGCACGAGTTCGAGGATCTCCTCGATGCGCGGCTTGATGATGCGGACGAGGTGCGACTTCGGCACGTGGTTCGGCACGTCGCGCTCGTCCTCGTCGACCGCGGCACGGCGATCGATGTCGCGGTCGTCGGAGGCCGTCGCGATCGCCGAGCCGTAGCAGCGTCTTCAGCCGCTCCGCGTCGGCGACGCGGTCGTGAGCCCGCGCGCGATGTCCATGGTGACATGGTTGCCGCCGACCGCGAACGCCGTCGGCGTGGACGAGATTGCCCGTCGGCGAACACGCCGACGTGGTCGTGCCGCCGCCCAAGTCGATGCACGGCGCGCCCATCTCGGCCTCGTCGTCGACGAGCGCGGCAAGGCCGGCGGCGTAGGGCGTGGCGACCACGGCCTCGACGCCGAGATGGCAGCGGTTGACTGCGAGCTCAGGTTGCGCAGCGGCGGCGGCGTCGGCGGTGACGACATGCATGTCGACGCCGAGCGTCTCGCCGACCATGCCGCGCGGATCGCGGATGCCGCGCGTGCGCGTCGAGCGAGAAGCCGGTCGGCAGCGAATGCAGCACCGCGCGGCCCGGGCGCAGCGCCTGGCTGCTCGCCGGCTTCCAGAACGCGATGGATGTCCGCGGTCGTCGACCGGTGGCCGCGCGACGCTGACGGCGGCGTGGAAAGGCTGCGGAGCCCAGCCGCCCGCCGGTGAGGTTGACGATCACCGACTGGATTTCGACCTTGGCCATCCGCTCGGCCGCATCGACGGCCAGCCGGATCGCCTGCTCGGCGGCCTCGAGATCGACGATCGCGCCGCCCTTCAGGCCGCGCGAGCGCTGGTGGCCGATGCCGATGACCTGCGCCGAGTGGGTGCGGCCGCGCAGCGCCTCGCGTTCTCGGCGGGCTGCAGCTGCGCGACGAGGCAGACGACCTTGCTCGTGCCGACGTCGAGCACGGACAGGATCGCGCTCTTGCGCGGGGACAGCGGCTCAGACGGGGCGTCAGGCCTTGGCGCGAAGGCTCATGTTTCGACTCCCCTTGCCGCGGTTTGGCTTCTTGCCTTGATGCGATTCGGCGCGGGCCGAGGCGGCCTCTTCGGTCAGCCGGACGACGATGCGGTCGCGCATGCGCAGGTCGACGGCGAGCATGTCCTTGTCGAGGAGCTTTTGCTCGCGATCGAGCTTGACGAGGCGCGCCACGGCTTCGGCCGCGCCCAGTTCCGGCAGGCTGACGTCGATGCCGTTCTCGCATCTTGCAGCGTCCAGCGCCGCTCGGCGACCAGGGTCCCGGCGCGCTGATCCGCGACTTCAGCGGACCCGCCGCGTCGAGCAGCGGCGAAGGCACGTCCTTGGTGCGCGCGCGCCGGTCGCCGACGACGAGCGGCAGGTCGCGAAACGGTCGTCACTGCATCCGGTCGATCACGGTTCCGTCGGCGCGACGACGAACAGACTCGCCGTCGTGCTGCCAGAGCGCGAAGGCTGGCGCTCGGTCGAGCGCGATCGTCGAGCGCGTTGGGATAGAGCTTGCGGACCGACGCGCTCTTGATCAGCGGCATGCTCTTCAGGCGCTCGCGCGCTTCGGCGACGCTGAGGAACGGCAGCGAGACCACGCGGCGACGACGCCGCGCCGCTGCGAGCATCTCGGTCTCGTCGAGGTCTGGTCGAGGCCCGAGATCGTGACGCGCGCGATCCCGAGTCCCAGGGCGCGGGCGAGCACATGGTGCGCGGTCGCCGTACTGCATCGCGAGAAGGCCTCGTATTGGCCGCTTGATCACGCGCCGGTAGATCGCGACCGCGCCGAAGAAGGCGAACGTCAGGCCCGTGCCGAGAAAGCGCGGCAGCCGGCGGCTCAGCGGCGCGACGCACGGATGTGCCGGCGAGGACAGGCGGGGCGAGCTTGAAGGCGAGGAGGGAGAGAAAAGCGGGAGCGCTCGGCTGGCCGGCCAGGCGACGCAGCGCCGGCCGCCGTGCCGGTGCGGCTGTCATCTGTCCAGGAAGCGTCCTCCACCATCCATCGCACAAGCTCGCCGAACGCATAGCCCGCATGGGCCGCCAACTCGGGCACCAAGCGACGTCTCGGTCATGCCGGGCTGCGTGTTGACCTCGAGGACAGACGAGATCCCCGGACCCATCCGGCGTGTCGTCGTATCGGAGGTCGGCGCGGCTGACGCCCCGACAACCGAGCGCTTGGTGCGCCGTTAACGCCAACTCTTGAACCCGTTGGTAAATATTTGGTTTAAGTTCGCGCGGGCAGAACGTGAATCGATCCCCCCTTGGCGTACTTCGCGTCGTAGTCGTAGAACACGCCCGTCGCGGGGCGGATGTCGATGACGCCGAGCGCCCGGTCGCCCATGACGGCGCAGGTCAGCTCGCGGCCGGCAACGTAATTTTCCACAAGCACCATGATCGCCGAAGGCCCAGTCCTCGCGCAGGAGTTCCTGGGGCGGATGCGAGCGCTCCTCGCGCACGATGATGACGCCGCACGACGAGCCTTCGCTCACCGGCTTGACGACGTAAGGCGGGGGTAGGACGTGGCGCTTGGCCGCCTCGAAGCGATTAATTTTCTCGCCCGCCGCGACCGCGAACGCCCGCGGCCTTCATGACGACCTTGGCCTGGTCCTTCTGCATGGCGAGCGCGGAGGCGAGCACGCCGGAATGGGTGTAGGGCATGCGCAGGAGTTCGAGGAGCCCTGGATCGTCCCGTCCTCGCCGAAGCGCCCGTGCAGGGCGTTGAAGACGACATCCGGCCCCGATCCCCGGCAGCACCCGCGCGATGTCCGGCTGCACGTCGATCGGCGTGACCCGGTACCCCTGCGCTTCCAGCGCCCTGGCGCAGGCGCGCCCGGAGTTGAGCGAAACCTCCCGTTCGGCGGACCAGCCGCCCATCAGGACCGCGACGTGTTTTTGCGCTGGCATCAGACCCCCTCAACCCCGGCTGAACCGATCAATCAGGCGGCTCATTCCATCCGCGGCCGGAGAATGCAAGGCGGCAGGCCATCAAGCCTCGACGTATTCCGCCCGGCTTGTCGGTTCGGGAACGGGCAGCCCGTCTTCCTTCAAACCTTCGAGGTGAAACCGGATAGCCGCTCGAATTCGGTCTCGACCGCCTCGACGGTCGGAGCCGTCGCAACGCAGCCGGGAAGGTCGGGCACATAGGCGGAATAGTTTTGTCCCGCCTTTTCGATGACGACCGCATAACGCATCATCCGCCCTCCTTCGGGAGCCTGAGGCCGGCCTGTTTCAGAATGCTATTCATTGTCCCAGGGGCGATGTTGTCCGACAGCTTCCCAGCGACCGTGACCCGGCCCGCTTTTATTGTGTGTTTGTACTGCCTGTGACTGCCCCGCATGGCAACCCGGAACCAACCGTCCGCCTCAAGCATCTGGATGACATCGCGGACTTTGGGCGCGGCCGCGCTCAAAGTTTCAACTCGCCCTGCTTCGTCGTATCCTCGCGCTTCGTCTTCTTGAACACGCTCGGGCAGGCGTGCGGCGCACGGGCGGGGTCCTCAAGCGTGATCGGCCGCTGTTGCGCGGCGGCGCATGGGGGTCAAGCGCTTACCCATTATGTCCTCCCCTTCGTTATGGCCGAACCCGGTACGCCGCCTCGCCTCTCTCCGCACGCGGGGAGTGGGGCCTTGCGCGGGAGCGCAAGGCGAGCGGAGCGGGGGTGAGGGGGCGCATCCGGAACAGCCTCCTCCTGCACCGCCCCCTCACCCGGACGGCTGCCGCCGTCTCGGCCTCTCCCCGCACGCGGGGAGAGGCGAGATCCGGGTGTCGGCGTTCAAGCCTGCGCGAACGGATTGCGCACGAGGATGCCTTCGATCGTCTGTCCGTCGTGCAAATCCTCGGTGTAAAGAAGGCGGCAGCCGGCGCGCTTGGCGGCGGCTAGAACGAGACTGTCGTAAATCCTGAAGCCGTAGCGCTGCGCCATGCCGATGGCGTCACGGTGCATGTCGATCGTGATCGGCAGAGGCGGGTCCAACAGCAACGTGAGATCCTCGAGGGCTTGGAGTATGGCGGCCCAATCCTTCCGCAGCTTACGTCGCGCCACGTCCACAAACTCGTTCAGGATCTGAACGCTCACCACACCGCCGGATGCAATCAGCGAGGCAGCATCGTTCTTGCGGCTGTCATCGTCGCTGAAGGCGTAGACGAGCACGTTCGTGTCGAGGAACGGCTTAGCGGTCATCCCGGTCGTCCGGATCGACCTTGAAGCCGCCCCGCTCGTTAGCCTCGTCGCGATCGAACTTGTAACCAGGCGGGAGAGGCCACCGCATGGCCCTGATCCGCGCGAGCGCCTCCTCGCGACGCCGATCCCGGGAAATCTCCAGACGGCGCTCTCCGGAGGCGAGGATTTCGACCTCGTCCCCCTCCTTCAATTCAAGCGCCTCGACAACGGGGCGCGGCAGGCGGACGGCCAAGCTGTTGCCCCACTTCGCGACTTTCACGGGCGTCCTCCAGGATATACGCCATCCCGCGTATATCCTAAGCCGTGGGGTTGGCTTATTCAACGCCGATCCGGCCGGGTGCGACTTCGCGATGATATGGTTTCGGGTGAACGCTTCGGGCGTGACGGGGCCGTTCGTCCCCCTCTCCCCGCGGTGCGGGGAGAGGCCGAGACGGCGGCAGCCGGAGGAGCGAGCCTCGGAACTGTTCGGGGTGCTACGCCACCCCGATCCGCTTGATCTCCCACTCCAGCTCGACTCCGGAGGTCTCGCGCACGCGCCGGCGCACCTCCTCGCCCAAGCCCTCGACATCGGCGGCGGTCGCCGCGCCGCGGTTGATGAGGAAGTTGCAGTGCATCTCCGAGACTTGCGCGTCGCCGCGCGTGAGGCCGCGGCAGCCGGCGGCGTCGATGAGCTGCCACGCCTTGTTGCCGGGCGGGTTCTTGAACGTCGAGCCGCCGGTCTTTTCGCGGATCGGCTGCGCGGCTTCGCGCGCCTCGGTGACGCGGTCCATCTCGGCCAGGATCGCCGCCTGATCGCCGGGGCGGCCTTGGAACAGGGCTTGCGAAAAAATCACGTCCAGCGGGGCGCTCGAATGGCGGTAGGCGAAGCCCATGTCGGCGTGGCTGAACACGCGGATGTTTCCGGCCCGGTCGACCCCGCGCGCCTCGATCAGCACGTCCGTGGTCTCGCCGCCGTGCGCGCCCGCGTTCATGCGCAGCGCCCCGCCGATCGAGCCCGGAATGCCGCGGTAGAAGGCGAGCCCGTCGATGGCGGCGTCCGCCGCAGCGCGCGCGACCTTGACGTCCGGCGCCGCCGTGCCGGCCCGGACGCGATGTCCCTCCTCGACGGCGATGACGCCGAACCCTTTGCCGCCGAGCCGGATCACCACGCCCGGCACGCCGCCGTCGCGCACGATGAGGTTCGAGCCGAGGCCGACGACGGTGACGGGGATGTCTCGGGGCAGCCGTGCGAGGAAATAGGCCAGGTCCTCCTCGTCGGCCGGCGAGACCAGAATCTGCGCCGGGCCGCCGACCCGGAACCAGGTGATGTCGGCGAGCGAGGCGTTCGGGGTCAGCCGCCCGCGTAGAGCGGGCGCCTGCGCCTTGAGGTCGGGAGTGATGTCAGGGAAGGTCATGGCGCGCCCTCTCCTCTCCCCGCACGCGGGGAGAGGCGGTCTGGAGCGCGGCGAAGATCGTTTCCAACACGCTATCCATGTTCGTCATCGCCTCGGCGTTCCAGAAGCGCAGGATGCGGTAGCCAAGCGAGGCCAGATAGGCGTCCCGCGCGCGGTCGTGCTCGCTCTCGGCATGTTGGCTTCCATCCCG
>CAVSLO010000042.1:0-40833 GCA_963728675.1 uncultured Alphaproteobacteria bacterium
CGGCCTCTTTTAAAACCTGCTGCCGAAGCTGCCGCATGTTGTCGCCGTGCGCCTTCCAGCTATCCACCCGTGCAATCCATCTAGGGTCGCGCCCGGCCTGCTGTTCAGCGTTCTTTCTGCGCTCTTCGATGTTCGCCAGCAAACCGGACACAGACCTCATGATCTCCCCGTTCTCGCTGAACACGTCGAGGGCTGACGTCGTGCTGTTGATGACCTCGTCGAGAACGCGTTGCGCTTGCTGCCGGCGGCACCCTTGGCTTCCTGGAACGAGCCCTCAGGGCCGCATCGGATTCGAAGATTGCAATGCCCAGCGACGTTCTGGTCTGCATGGGCGCGCGATTAGCTGAGGCCGCGCTGGGAGGTCCGTCGCAGTTTCAAGGGCGTTGGTACCCCATCGGGTTAGGCACCGCCCCGAGGGGCGAAGAAGCACCGACGAGAGCCATCAGGGCGTTGACAGCGCCAATACCGGCCGTCCTCCGACACCAGCGCCTCCCGGAAGGGAATGTGCTCACCCGACGTGAGCACGTAGCCCTGGGCCGTGATCGACACATTGCCTTCAAGGACGAGAAAGAGTCGTTCTCCCCGCAGCAGCGAATTCCGTCCGTGGGTGAGGCATAGTTGCCGTGATTGATCCAGTGGTCGTGAGCCCGCGAGATTGATTCCGGCGACCAGGAAGGCCAGGGAGACCACAATCAACAACGCCTGGATCATGAGCCGCTCCTGGATCAGGGTACGGCCATGAGGAATGCAAGGGCAAGGCCAAGGTGGGATGGGCGCGCCGGAACCGGGCCATCCTCACTGGTCCAGTGAGACGACGGGCACTCTCACCCCTCGGCAGAGATGGGTGGAATGGGGCTGACTCACCGCATGACGAGCGGCAGGTAGAGGACCCCGAGCGTTCCGGCGACCGCGAAAACAGCCACGACACTCGCCCAAGCCGATCCTTCATTCTGGTTACGCATGACACGCTCCAACTTCGAAGGGACGATGTTTGAGGCTAGCCATGATGCCCAATGGGGATGAACGGGCCGTGATCGCAGGGTCGGGCGCGCTCAACCGACGTGGCTGAACACCACCATATGATCAGGCCGGTCAAAAGGGCTCGTGGAGGTCGTGAAGCCGATCAGCGGCTTGAAGAACATCGGCACGGCGCAACTCCCAATGAGCAAGCTTTGAACAAAGGCCGGACCGCAGCCGGTGCCAAGGCCAAGGTTGATGCTCGTCTTTTGCCAGCCCTGTGTTTCGAGGTGATTGCGCCAGCGCGGTTCGAATGTTTCAGACTTCGGCTCCCGATGACCTCGCCCATGGAGCAGAGCCGACGCTTGCGTCGTGAGTTGATCCGGCAGGACCATTCAGGTTGGGGGCAACGCCGCTAGGCTGGGCAAATCCATGAAGCGGACGGGCGCGGAATCCGACTCCGTGCCGTTAAGGCCCGAGGGGGCCTACAAGGACGGGCGGTGAAAGGACCCCGCCACGGGGACGGGGTCGCTCCGATCACACTCGTTGTCGATTCAGCGTCTGTCTTCGGAATCGGCCTCAGTAGCCGTATCCGTAATAGCCGTAAGCGGGAGCCGGATACGCATAGGCCGGGGGTGGATAGGCGTAGGCCGGGGCCGCCGAGGCCGCGATGGCACCCCCGATCAATGCCCCAGCCACACCGGCTGCAACGGCTGCGCCCGCATTGCGGCGGTATCCGCGATAGTAGCCGTAGCGCGGATAGGCATAAGCACCGTAGTGGCCGGGCTTGGCGTAGTAGCGGTAAGGCCGAGCTTCTGCTCCTGAGGTGGCCACCAACGAGCTTCCGACGAGAGCCACGGTCGCGGCCAGGGCACAGGTAAGCTTCTTCATTCCGACAACTCCAGTGGATGGAACCGCTGCCCAGCTAAGCCATTTGCGCCCCGAAGACCACCCTTCCGGGTTGCGCATCGCGCATATCAAGGAACTACTTACGCCAGCGTGATTATCCTCCCCTAGGATTTCAGTCTGGGGTGAACAGCGCCTCGGCACAGGACCATGGACCGTCAAGCGAGGCGGATCAGACCCCTGGACATCGGCGCTTGCCTCACGCCAGAGGGGGCTCATGCGGCCCCGAGCATCACGTCCCGACGCCCTTCAGAGTGTGACCGTGCTGGAAGCGTTAGAGGGCTTGGCCGCGCAGCATGGAGCGGCCGGTGTTCCGTTCAAGGACCTTGAGACGGCCACTCGGTCGCGTCTGGCTTACCGCGCCCTGACGGATGCGCTCAATGCTCTGGTCAACGAGGGCGCTGTTCGCGGGTGACCGAGAAGCCAGCCCGCCTCGCGATCACCGAAGCCGGACGCAAGCGGCTCGACGAATACCGATCGTCCGGTCCTGCGAGCCCGCTGGGATCAAGGTCGTTGCTCAACAACCTGGTGACGGTTCCCATTCTCGGTGGGCGAGGATCAGGTTTTCTGGCCACACGTACCGTGCGTCATTTTGCTCTGCCCTGGCTTTCGGGTCCTTCCAGAGCTGCCGCTGCGGCTGATCCGGGCGAAGAACCGCTCTATCACCCACCTGTGACCTGACCGAGAGGTGGACCGGGCTGAGGGAGAGGTTAGGGCATGGCGGCGCCCACAGCCAAATCCGCTTGCCCAAACGCCGCCGCGGTCAGCGCAACAGCACGTCGGCCGATATCGTCGAAGCCGTGCGTCGGCTGGCCCTGATCGCCAACGACGATCTGATCGCCGGCGTCCTCAACCGCAATGGTCTCAAGACCGGCAACGGCAATCGGTGGACCCGCGAGCGCGTCACGTCCTTGCGCTCCAGCTATCGCATCCCGGTCTTCAAGCCCGCCGAAGATGGCGTAGAGCCTTGGCTCAATCTGAGCGATGCCGCGAAGCTCCTGACGATCACGCCGAAGACGCTGCGCCTCGCCGCCGAAGCCGGGACGATCGATGGCTGCCACCCTCTGCCCGACGGACCCTGGATCTTTGCTCGAGCCGTTCTCGCGTCACCCAGCGCTCAAACCATCACAGAGCGAGCCAGAGGGAACCCCAAATACCGCACGGGATCGAAGGTGTAGGCCACAAGATTGAGAGCGCACCGCGTCACGACGCTGCCGTCATACGTGCGGATGTGGGCGACCAGTTCGCCAAACTCCTGGGCCTTGGTGATGGCGGCGAAGTTGCGGGCCTTGTGCGCCTTGAAGGTGCCGCGAAGGGGCGCAGCCGGTCAGTCTCCGCCCGCCCGGTCGCAATACCGAACCGGAACACCAGTGACGCCCACATCCGCACCTTGCGCAGAGCAGCCAAGGTCCCGCGCTTCTCCATATACAAGAGCGCCTCGCGCAGGATCGGGATGATCGACAGATCGGCAGCGCACCAACGTGCGGGTAGAGATTGGCTGCACGGCCGAGCGGACGGCCTCGCGATAGCTCGGAGACCAAGTATCGGCCCGCGAAGCGATCCACTCTTCGGCGATGGCCTGGAAGATTTCCGTTGAGGAAGCTGCCTGACCGGCCCGGTGACGCCGCCGCTCCACAACTGGATCGACCCGTCCCGAATCAAGCCTCTTGCTCCAAGCGCCTTTGCTCGCGCTTCGGACAGGGACACGTCCGGGTAAACGCCGATGGCGAGGAGCTTCTCTTTCGCGGCGATCCGGTATTTCAGCCGCCAGTAGCGCGAACCGTTCGGCTGCACGAGCAGAAACAGCCCGCCGCCATCATACAGCTTATAAGGCTTAGCTCCCGGCTTAGCGGAGCGGACTTTCGCGTCGGAGAGGTTATCCGGGCCATTGCGCCACTGATGGGGCCGATACCCCCACGTTCTGATTTCGATACCCCTAATTCTACCCCCAACGTGCTGGATATCAACGGACGGCGCTGGACGCCTTCCAACTGAAAAAAATGTTATCACAAACGCTTAGGCTGAAAATCCCGGACCATATCGGACCGAAATGGACGGCGATGTGGCGGAGACGGAGGGATTCGAACCCTCGATACGGCTTTTGACCGTATAACGGTTTAGCAAACCGCCGCCTTCAGCCTCTCGGCCACGTCTCCGGCGGGTGTGTCTTAGGGTCCCCGCGGTTCAGGGTCAACGCCCCGGCGTGGACGGGGTTCAACGTTCTCTCTTCGCTCCTGGAGGCGCATCGATAGACTCCAGCTTGAGCTGAAGCGCTTGCGCCCGAGCCGGATCCGTGATTGCGAGGCGGGAGATCATGGCCTTCATGCCGGCGGCCCGCTGCTCCATGAGCCTGGGCTCATCAGGATGCCTCTGGGCGACCTCTTCGAAGGTGTTCAGAAGCGAACGAGCCGCATCCACATCCACCACCGCGAGATGAGGGACGATCGTGCTTGCGGCATCCGCCCAGGCGCGAACGAGCAACGGCTCGCCGGGGTGGGCCATGGCTACGAGCCGCACGTCCTCAAGAAGCGAGCGCGCGGCCGCGACATCCGTCACGATGAGCGTGTGAGCCAGTTGAAGCGCGGTTTTCGCCCACGCCTCGCGGAGTTCTGGACGGACCGCCTGTTCCTTCAAGGCGTCCAGTTGCGAGCGAGCTTTGGCGAGATCACGAATGGCGATGTCGAGGATTGGACTAGGCATGGCGACCACCGTTGCGGGGTGTGGCGAAGGTCCTTTTGATCGGCTCTTGTTCGGCTCGCAAAATTGGCCTCTTTTTTGAACAGATGGCGGCAGGTTGCGCGGCTCTGCATGCCGTCGCTCGCAATCCCATCATCGCCGGCGCCTCGCCCAACGTGAAGTCCCCTGTCGGTGTCTGCCGTTGACGGGCTATACGCTGGACCGCATTCCGCTCTCGCTACCTCGGTCGTTCTCATGTAAACTTTCTTGGAGCCGAGCCAAGGAGCCGCGATGTCCCGCCCCGAGCGCGCGCAAGAAGCCTTGGCCGATCCTCTGCGGTTGTGGTTCCGCTTCGTGCGCCTCAATCGCCGCGTCACGCAGGCGATCGGCGCCGAACTCAAGGCGATCGGGCTGTCGATCCCCCAATTCGACCTTATCTCCACCCTCACGGAGCGCGAGGGCCTGATGCAGCAAGACTTGGCGGAACGGCTTTACGTCACAAAAGGCAACGTGTCCGGCCTCGTCGACCGGCTCGTCGAGGCGGGACTGGTCGAGCGCCGGGCGCTTGCGGGCGACCGCCGCTCGCATGCCTTGCATCTGACGGAGAAAGGCCGCGGCCTCGCCGAGCGCGGGCTGTCCGTGCAGCGGGATTACGTGGCGCGCACGCTCGGACGGCTGTCGCCCGCGGACCTCGCCGATCTGGAGCGCATCGTGCTCGCGTGGCGCGACGCCGCGCGGGCCGACGCGGCGCAGGCCGAGGCCGCCGAGTAGGTCAGGCGGTCGGGGCGAGGCGGTCGAGGAGCGCCGGCAGGTCGGCGATCGAGTCGATGACGTGGTCGGCGTGCGGTTCCAGGTCGGGCCGGGCGGCGGCGCGGGTCGGGCCGGTCAGCACGGCGATGCTCGCCGCGCCCGCCGCGCGGGCCGCGCGCAGGTCGTGGAGCGTATCGCCGATGAGCGCCACCTCGTCCGGGCGGCAATGGCAGGTCGCCGCGAAGGCCAGCACCATGCCGGGGTGCGGCTTGCCGCCGAAGCCGGAATCATAGCCCGCCACGAAATCGAGATAGGCGTCGAGGCCGAGCGCCGTGGCCTGCGCGCGGGCCGAGCGCTCGGCGTCGTTGGTGGCGACGCCGACCTTCAAGCCGCGCGCCTTCAGGGCGGCGGCGATCGCGGCGGGCTCGCCGATGGGCGCGAGCGTCTCGAGCCCCCAGTAGCGGAACAGGTCGTCCATCTCGCCGTAGAGGTCGGGGCCGGGCGCGCGTCCGAGCGCCTCAGCCCACAGCGGCCCGTAGCTTGCGGAGGAGCCGGCGACGAGCGGCGAGGTTGGCCGGAAGCGCCGCTCGGCCTCAACGTAGTGGCTCACCGCCATCAGCGCATCAAGCTTTTGGCCGTCACCTTGGGCGAGCGCGCGCATCACCTCGTAGGCGGCCGGCCCCCAGGTCGCGTCGAAGTCGATGAGCGTGCCGTCCTTGTCGAAGAGGATCGCCTTGAGGGGCATTATGACGGGCCGCCGGAAGAGGGCTCAAACCACCTCTCCCCGCGGTGCGGGGAGAGGGCCTTGCGCCGGAGGCGCGAGGCGAGCGAAGCGCAGCGGGGGTGAGGGGGCGCCTATCCGGAAGAGGCTCTCTCATCCAAGCCCCCTCACCCGGACGGCTGCCGCCGTCTCGGCCTCTCCCCGCACGCGGGGCGAGGCGATCAGGCCGCCGCCCTCACCTTCTCGACCTCGATGACGGCCCCGTTCGGCGACATCCGCTCGCGGGCCACGAGCCGGTCGCCCGGTTCGAACATCCCAAGCGGCACGTCGCGGTCCGGCAGAACCACGGTCGCATGCTTGTTGACGAACACCACCACATGCCGCCCCTCGCGCACGGACGCCGCCGCCCAACGCTTCAACTGCCCGTAGTACGGCTCCCGCCGCCACGCCGCCGCGTGGCCGGGATCGATTTGAGCAAAGAGGAAGCGCGTGGCCGGATCGATGCTGAGCACGATCTTGGAGCGCTCCGGCTTCCACTCCGGCCCGAGCCACGTCTCGGTCATCCACAGGCAGTGGAACGAGCGGCAATGGTCGGGGCGCGTAAGATGGATGCCGCAGCCCCGTCCAGGCTTGCAATGCCCGCACCACTGCCCGGCGGGCTTATCGAGCGCCGGAACGTCATAGACTTTGCAGCAGAGCGTGCAGGTCCCGCAGGCGCGGCCGGGCGCGGGCTGCGAGGCGAAGTGGGCGGGGTCGAGCATGCGTGGGCTTGTCGGCTTAAGCGACCGCCCGGCGCGGGCTGATCCAGCGCTCGTGCCAGAACACGGCGTTCATCACGGTCCAGAGATGGAAGCCGTAGTTGATCTTCCCCTCGACCTGTCCGCGCAGCAGGCCCGTGATGTACTCGCGGTCGAGATAGCCCTCGCGGACCAACTCGGAGTTCTCCAGGGCGGCGAGGCAGCGCTTGCCGAAGTTCGGCTCTTGGAACCACTCGTCCATCGGCGCGCCGAAGCCCTGCTTGCGGCGGTAGATCATGTCGTGGTCGAGATAAGGCTCGGCGGCCTTCTTCAGCAGCGCTTTGCCGATCGCCGTCGGACAGCTTGTAGGACGGCGGCAGGCGCGTCGCGAAGTCGACGAGGTCGTGATCGAGGAACGGCACGCGCGCCTCGATCGAATGCGCCATCGTCAGCTTGTCGACGCGCATCAGCAGATGCTCCGGGAGGCGCAGCTTCATCTCGAGATAGGGGATCTTCTGCAGCACCTCGGGCTCGACGAGCTGGCCGGTCGAGTCCGCCGATGTAGTCGCTGCACGACGGCGTGGCTGTCGAGCGTGCCGGTGGCAGTCGGGCAGCAGCCCCTGGACCGGGCAGTCGATCGGCTGCCGTGAACGGCGCCGGATCGGGCGTCAGCTGGTCGCGCAAGCTCGCCCCACCAGCAGACCGCGCCGCCCCAGAACAGCTCCTGCCCCGCTCGGCGCGCGCGCTGGATTTCGAGCGTCCTCGCCGTGCAGCGCTGCGGCTGCGTTCGAGCGCGCGCGCGGCGCCACCACGAGCGGGCGGCCCTGCGGGCCGGGTCGTAGACCGTCTAGTCCTTCTGGCGGTAGTGCTCGCACCACCAGTAGCCGAGGAAGTTCTCGTCGGCGCCTTCGCCGACCTGCACGACGGTCGTGCCCGCTGTCCTTCACCAGCCTCGCGAGGAAGTAGAGCGGGATGCAGACGTTGTCGGCGATCGGCTCGTCCTGCAGCTCGACGAGCAGCGGCAGGAAGTCCTGCATCTCCTCGCTGTTGATCAGCGTCTCGTGATGGTCGGTCTTGTAGCGCTGGCGATGCGCCGGGCGTAACTGGAACTCGTTGTAGTCCTCTTTGCCTTCGTAGCCGATCGTGAACGTCGTGACCGGCCGGTCCATCAGCTCGCTCATCAGCGCGACGTTCATCGACGAGTCGACGCCGCCCGACAGCAGCACGCCGAACGGCACGTCCGACACCATGCGCCGCGCGATCGACTGCTTCAGCAGCCGCGTCAGCTCGCGCGACGGCCTCCGTCTCGCTGAGGTCCCGCTCGGAGAACGTCTGCGTGGCGGATCGGCTTGCAGTCCCAGTAGCTGCCGCGCGACGCGCCCGTCCGCGTGTGATCGATCGTGACGGATGTGGCCGGCCGGCAGCTTGAAGATGCCGCGGAACATCGTCAGCGGCGCCGGCGCGACGATGAAGGTCAGGTAGTGCCAGAAGGCCGTGCGGATCCATCTCGGGCGTGAACGTCCGGATGCGCGAGAAGCGCGCGGATCTCCGACGCGAACAGCCACTCGCCCGGTGCCGGTGCGCGTGAAGTAGACCGGCTTGATGCCGACGCGGTCGCGGATGAGGTGCACGACGGGCCGTCCGGGCTCGCGGCCGTCGTAGATGGCGACGCGCGAACATGCCGTAGAACTTGTTGACGCAGTCGAGGCCCCACTCCTCGTAGGCGTGCAGCAGCACTTCGGTGTCGGAGTGGTCGGTCTGCCAGCGGTATTTGCCGAGCGCCTCGAGCTCGCGCGCGGACCTCGGCGTGGTTGTAGATTTCGCCGTTGAAGGTGACCGCCACCGTGCCGGCGCTCGTTGAGCATCGGCTGCGCGGCGGCGGTCGACAGGTCGATGATCGACAGCCGGCGGTGGCCGAAGGCGCAGGTGCCGTCCTTGGAGCGCCAGATGCCGCCGCCGTCCGGCCCGCGATGCGCCATGCGGTCGCGCATCGCGGTGATGAGCTTGTCCGAACTGCAATCGCCCGCCGGCTTGAAGGCGCCCACCAACCCGCACATGTCCGCCCCCTTTGAATGTGGCGCTTAGGTTTGAAGCGCGGGCCATAGCTCATCCAAACCGATGGGGTCAACGTAGGGCAGAGGTGGGCAGAGGCTTATCTGGTTTCGGGTGATTGGGCTGGGCTCTCGCCCTTCGTCATTCCGGGGCCGCGGAGCGGAGCTCGGAACCCATGAACGCCTGCGTTTGAGAAGGGGCGGGACGAGACCGCTTTTCTAAAAACCGCTTTTGTTCATGGGTTCCGGGCTCTCGCCTACGGCGAACCCCGGAATGACAGCGGAGCGGGACGTTCGCTCAACGGCGCAAGCGCGCCAATCTAGGCCGATAGCGCCTCGAACCGCTCCAACACCCGCGCCACATGCTGCCGCCACGTATGCTTGCGCAAAACCTCGGCGCGCGCGGCCTGGCCCAGCGACGCCCGCAGCGCGGGGTCGTCCGCCAGCCGCTCCAGGGCGCGGGCGAGCGCGTCGGGGTCGGCGGGTAAGGTGAGGAGGGCCGTGCGGTTGGGGTCGAGGATGTCGGCGACCTGGCCGACCGGCGTCGCGGCGATGGCGCGGCCCGCCGCCATGCACTCGAACAGTTTGGTGGGCGAGCCGAAGAACGGCGTGCCGTCGGCGTTCGGAACAGTCGGGACCACCAGGATGTCGCAGGCCGCCAGATGCGCGGGGCCCTCCGCCTGGGGCACGAGGCCAGTCATCGCCGTCTCGGGCAAGCGTCCGCGACGTGCGAGGATGTCGCGCACGGCGGGAAGCCGCTCGCCGTCGCCGATGAGGAGAAGGCGCACGCGCTCGCGCAGATCCGCCCGTCGCTCCAACAGATTCGAAAAAGCTTCGGCCAGAACCTCGACCCCGTGCCACGGCCCGAAGGTGCCGATGAAGCCGATCACGCAGCGGTCGCCGAGGCTGTGCTTCGCCCGGACCCGGTCGCCCCGGTCGCCGGGGTTGAACCGCTCCGGGTCCACCCCGTTCGGGTTCATGAGAATCCGCTCGTCCGGGACGCCCCGCTCCAGCAGCTCCTGCCGCAGCGGCTCGCTCACCACGGTGACTAGATCGGCGGCGCGCAGGCAGGCCAGCTCGATGCGCGTGGCCAAATCCTCGTAGCGCAGCGGGCTGCCCCAGTTGCGGGCGACCCAGACCTCGGAGCCGTTGTATTCAAGGATGAAAGGCAGGCCCGCGCGCCGGGACAGGACCGCGCCGGTCCAATTCTCGATGCTGTAGCGCTGATATAGAAGTCGTCCCGACCCCGGCCGGGCGAGCCGGTCCGCGGCCTCGGCGAGCGGCCGGTTGAGATTGAAGCGGTGCAGCTCGGCGTTGCCCCAGGTTCGCCGCTCAGGTCTCACGACGTGCGGGCGGATGGCCGGGTCGAGCAGCGGGATCGGGTCGGTGGTCAGAAGGTCCACGTCGCCGATGAGATGCTGCAGTTCGTTCAAGACGCCGGCGAGGTGGGCGAGCGATCCGCCGGCCGTCATGCTGCGGCAGAGGTCGGTGCGCAGGAAGAGGACGCCGGCCGAGCGGACGAAGCGCGGGGTTTGTCGCGGCCCGAGCAAGTCCGCCTCCAGCGTCGCGACGGCGCGGTGTGCCTCCCGCAGCACCTGTGGGGCGCGGGCGAGGTCGCGCGTCCAGGTCCCGAGAAGCCGCAGCAGCGCGCCGCCGTTGAGGTCGATGGTGCGCCCGGCCCGATCCTCGATCCGGGCCGGCCCCGTCGTGAACAGCCGCGAGGCCAGAATGGCCTTCGGGGGCGACAGACCCTCGATGTCGTCGACCAAGAGCCGGGCGCTCGGATGGCGCAGCACGTGCCGCAGCAGCTTTCCTGAGCGCAACAGCGCGCGCAGGTCCGCCGGCGCGAGTTCCCAGTCGGTCGGGGTTCGCCCGCCATGCCCTGGATCGAGCACGAGCGCCACGGGAGGGCGCGGTTGCGCCATGTCGGCTCCTTACCCTTGGTCGATGCGCCCGGACCTTTGCGCGAGGGCTTTCGGGTGGTCAAGCGCCTGCCGGTTGCTGGCCAGCCGCTTGCCAGCCCGCTTGACAGGCCGGGACGGAGCCTGTCCAAGGCGTGCCACACGCGTGGACGGCGGGATTTGGAATGTGCGGGATCAGCGGCGCGCTCGGTGCTTAACGGCGCGGGCGAGCCCCTTAGCGAAAGCCTTTTGGCGGCGTTGAACGCGCCGCTCGCCCATCGCGGCCCGGACGGCGCCGGCGTCTGGCTGGCGCCGGACCGGCGCGTCGGCTCGCCCACCGGCGGCTCGCGATCATGGACCTGCCCGGCGGCGCGCAGCCGATGTCGGACGAGGACGGCGCGATCTGGGTCATCTTCAACGGCGAGATCTACAACCACGCCGAGCTGCGGCGCGAGCTCGAGGCGCGCGGCCACCGCTTCCGGACGGACCATTCCGACACCGAGGTGATCGTCCACGCGTCGGCGAGTGGGGCATCGACTGCCTCGCGCGCTTCCGCGGCATGTTCGCGTTCGGCCTCTGGGACGCGCGCGCGAAGCGAGCTGTGGCTCGTCCGCGACCGCATCGGCATCAAGCCGCTCTACTACAGCGTCCACCACGGCCGGCTCGTCTTCGCGTCCGAGATCAAGGCGCTGCTCGAGGACCCGCGAGCAGGCGCGCGCGAGTCGACGAGGAGGCGCTCTTCCACTACCTCTCGTTCCTCACGACGCCCGGCCCCGCAGACGCTGTTCAAGGGCATCAGGAAGCTCCCCGGCGGCACGCTGGCTGCGCGTCGACGCCGGACGGCACGGTCGCGGAGCGGCGCTACTGGGACGTCTGGGACGCACGCGAGCCGCTCGCGGGCGTCGCGAGGACGAGATCGCCGAGCGCGTGCTCGACGAGCTGCGCACGTCCGTGCGGCTGCGCAAGGTCAGCGACGTGCCGGTCGGCGTGTTCCTCTCCGGCGGCATCGACTCGAGCACGAACGCCGCGCTGTTCTCCGAGGGCGAGGAGCGGCCCGGTCAAGACGTTCTCGATCGGCTACGACGGCGACTACGACATCTACCAGAACGAGCTGCACTACGCGCGCCAGATGGCGCGAGCGGGTCGGCGCCGAGCATCACGAGATGCAAGCTCTGACGCAGGACGACCTCATCGACTTCCTGCCGCGAGATGGTGCGAGCTGCAGGACGAGCCGATCGCCGACCCGGTCTGCGTGCCCGTCTACTACGTGTCGAAGCTCGCGCGCGAGCAACGGCGTGATCGTCGCCAGGTCGGCGAGGGCGCCGACGAGCTGTTCTGGGGCTACCCGACCTGGAAGACGCTGCTCGGACCTGCAGCGCTCGACGACGCTGCCGGTGCCCGCGTCGTTCAAAGCGCTCGGCCGTCGCAGCGCTGTCGCGCCGCCGGCAAGGAGCAGCGTCGCCGAGGTCGAGTTCCTGCGCGCGCGGCGCGCGGGCCAGCCGATGTTCTGGGGCGGCGCCGAAGCGTTCACCGAGCGCAGAAGCAGCGCCTGCTCTCGCCGCGCCTGCGCGAGCGGTTCGCGGGCCTCACGTCGTGGGACGCGCTGGGGCCGATCCACGCGCGCTCCGGCGCGAACGCGGGAGAACCGTCGACCTGAACTGGATGAGCTACCTCGACCTCAACCTGCGCCTGCCCGAGCTGCTGCTGATGCGCGTCGACAAGATGACGATGGGCGTCAGCCTCGAGGCGCGCGTGCCGTTCCTCGACCACAAGTTCGTCGAGCTCGCGATGTCGATCCCCGAAGAGGTCAAGACGCGCGGCGGCACGCTGAAGCACATCCTCAAGAAGGCGGTGCGCGGCGTCATCCCCGACGAGCTGATCGACCGGCCGAAGCAGGGCTTCGGCGTCCCGGTCCACGAGTGGTTCTGCGGGCCTGCCCGGCGAGGTGACGGGCGTTGTCGAGGACTTTTTGAACGAGACCCGACCTCCTCGACCGCACGGCCGTCCAATGGCTGTTCACCGATCCGAGGACCGCCTCGCTGCGCTGGACCATCGTCAACGTCGCGCTGTGGTGGGACCGGTTCATCCGCAGCCCGACGGCGGCGATGCCCCTCCCCGACCACGCCTTTACAGAGCCGCTCGAAGCGGCCGCGGCGCATTAGGGACCGAGCCGCGGGTCATGATGACGGAGTGGAAAACTTATCTTCGGGCTGCATCGCGCGTGCCGCCGCATGTCGCGGCCCGCAAGGCCGTCGCCCTAAGCCTGCGCATCGCCAAGCAGAAGGCGAGCCGCCGCCGCGCCATCCGGACCCAATCCTATCTGGCGGATACGCCTGCCGAGAGCTTCGGCGCTGCCTCCGGGGCTGGAGTCTGCGGGTCCGGCCGAGCAGACCGTCGCTCTGGCGGACACGGCCCGGCTCTACCTCGATATCACCGTTCGATATCTTGGGTTCCGGCTGGCAGGAAATCCGGCATGGCCTGCGGCGCCAAGGCTCGGCGGGTCACGCCTATCCGCCGGGTCCTGCCGTGGAGGCCGATCCAGCGGGCCAGTGGCTGCGCGGACGCATCAACCCCGCCAACCTGGCCGAAAGCCAGCGCATCTGGCGCTTGATCGAGCCCCCCTACGCGCCAATCGACTGGCAACTCGACATCAAGTCGGGCTACCGCTGGTCCGAGGGGGCCTACTTTCGCGACATCACCTATGGCGACCGCTTGGGCGTGGACGTGAAGGTGCCTTGGGAGCTGGCGCGCCTTCAGCACCTGCCGCAACTCGCCCTCGCGTACCAAGCCGCGACAGCGGGAACGCCGGGGTTTGAGCCGGCCGAGCGTTACGCCACGGAATTCCGCAATCAGGTTCTTGATTTCCTCGCCGCCAACCCGCCCCGGTTCGGCGTCAACTGGACCTGCGCCATGGATGTGGCGCTGCGCATCGTAAACGTCCTGCTTGCGCTTGATCTCTTCCGCGATGCGGGCGCCACGTTCGATCGGCCGTTCCTCGACGTTGTGACGCGCAGCACCGCGGAGCACGCGCGCCACATCGTCGAGGCGCTCGAATGGGCGGAGGCCGGGCGCGGCAATCACTATCTCTCCGACATCCTCGGCCTGCTGTTCGCCGCCGCCTATCTGCCCCGCTCGCCCGAAACCGATGCCTGGCTCGCCTTCGCAACGCGAGAGTTTTTGGCCGAAGCCGAGCTTCAGTTCTTGGACGACGGCGGCAACGTCGAGGCTTCGACCGCCTACCACCGCCTTTCGGGCGAGCTTCTCGCGTTCGGGACGGCGCTCCTGGCCGGGCTGAAGGAGGATGAGCTTGAGGCCCTGGCCGGTCCGTTCGCCCCGCTCGACATGCGGGCGCCGCAGCCCACGCCCGTCCCGCTTCGGCAAGACGAGGATGGCCGTCGGACGCCCCTGCCCCAAGATATGTTCGTCATGCTGGCGCGGGCCGCCGAGTTGACGCGTGACGCCACCAAGCCGAGCGGCGAGATCGTGCAATGGGGCGACAACGATTCCGGCCGCGTCGCAAAACTTTGTCCGCCATGGCGGCGCGCCGAGGGCGCGGATAGGGCGGAGCCGCCGTGGGTAGAGGACGCGCTCGACCACCGCGCCTTCGTGGCCGTCGCCGCGGCGCTGACCACGCGGGACGATCTTGCCGCCTGGGCCGGATGGTCGGCGGACGCCGCCGTCGTCGTCCGCCCTGGCGCGGGGCCGCGCGAAGCCTGTGCCGGTTGCATGTCCACCGATGGAGGTCCGCGGGGCTGATCCCGATACTCTTATTGGGGAGTTCGGGCGGTGGCCCGAGGAGTGCCGGCGGGTGATCGAATTCCCCTCCCCGCCGGCGTTACGCAGAACCTACGGCGCGCCGCCTACCCCCGCTTCGGACATTACGCCTTCGCCGGTCCTCGATTCTTTCTGGCCATTCGCTGCCCCGCGTCCGGAGCCGAAGGCGGTCCGGGACACGCCCATGACGATGCGCTCACGGTTGAGCTTCAGTAGACGGGCAAGACCTCGTGGTCGATCCCGGAACGTTCGTCTACACGCCCCTGCCGGCTGAGCGGAACCGCTATCGAGCCGCCGCCGCCCATTTCTGCCCGCGGCCCTTGGGCAAGCCGAGCGCCGATCTCGCGCAGGGGCTTTTTCAGATCAGCGGCCTACCGGCCAGCCGTTGCCTTTTTTTTGGCGAGAGCGGCTTCGCCGGAGAAGTGCAGGGACGGGGCTGGACGGCGCGGCGCGTCCTCCGGCTTCATCCCGGCCGGATCGTCATCGCCGATCTGTCATTGACGGGTCCGCTCGCGCCGCTCACCGCCGCCGATGAGCTTCCACCGGTCTGTATCGGATATGGCTGTCAGACGACGCGTTCTCCTCGTCTTATTTGAGGGCCTGGCCAATACGGTCGTCGAACTCGGCCGTGCTCGATCATACCCGGCAGGCCGCGGAACGGGGGGTCGCATTCGAGATCTGGGCTTTCTGCTGCACGGGCGAGAGCTATCGCCATTCGCTTGGAGCTTTGGAGCGCGCCCAACATCTCGCCGGGTGGCCCATTCGCGTGCGGCGCGGCGTGCGTCCGGCGGTCCCGTTTTCGGTTGCCCTGAACCGCCTTTTGCTCGCTTGGGCGATCCTGCGGGAAAAGCCCGGTTTCGACATCATTCACGCCCGCACTGATTATTCCGCCGCCGTCGCCGCCGCGGCCAAGGCGATGCGCAAAGCCGTTCTGGTGTGGGACTGCCGCGGCGACTCCGCCGCGGAGGCGGTCGAGCGCCTGAAACGGCTTCGCTGGCTTCCCAGCTTCGCCCGGCGCCTTAAGCGACGGCGCGCGGAACGGGAGCGGGCTTTGGCGGCGCGCGCGTGCGACCGCGCCGTCTTCGTCAGCGAGCCGCTTGCGCGGCTCTGCGCCCCACTTCTGTCGGGCAAACCGGCCGTGGTGATCCCGTGCGCCGCGTCGGAGGATCTTTTCTTCTATGACCCCGCTCTTCGCGCGCGCATGCGACGGGAACTCGGGTACGCCGAAGGCGACCGCATCTATGTTTATAGCGGCAGTCTCGTCAGCTATCAGCGCTTCGACGAGACGGCGTTCCTGTTCCAGGGTTGGCGCGCGGTGGACCCGCGCGCGCGTCTCCTCGTGCTTACCCCGGACGCGGATGCCGCACGAAGGCGGCTCGCCCACCTCGATCCAGATGCCGTCCGCGTGACCAGCGCCCGGTTCGACACGGTGAACGGCTATCTCAATGCGGCCGACGCGGCCTTTATGCTGCGCCGCCCCAGCCTCGTGAACCAGGTCCGTCGCCGACCAAGTTCGCCGAGTATTGTCTGGCCGGCCTACCCGTCATCATGACGGACGCTGTGGAAGAAGCTTGGCGAACCTCCGAAATATTGTGCAACCGGATCAGGCTCGAAGGAGAGTCTCTCGAATGGCTCCCCGCGTTCGATCGCGCCGAGGTCGCCCGCCGGGCTCGGGGCCTGCTGGGAAAACGGCATCTCGCGTCACGGTACGATCAAGTCTATGCCCTTTCCGACGAACCCGCATGAAGCGGCAAGCCGCCTTGCGGATCCCCGCGCGGGTTGATCTCCAGGAACTGCGCGTTGTGAACCGGATCGTCCACATCATCGTCGGCGTCCGCCAGGGCGGCGCGGAGAAAATCCTGGCCGACGTGGTAAATGCGCGAGCGGGCGGCCTGGAGCACCACGTCATCGCGCTGCTCGCGGGCGAGCCCTACTTCGCCATGAACGCCGCATCTTTCCACAGCCTCGGGCTGACGCGCGGGCAATTATCACCCGGCGCCGTCCGCCATCTGCGCACCATCGTGAGAAGGCTTGAGCCCAACCTCGTCCAGGGCTGGCTCTACCACGGCAATTTCGCCTCCCTCTTCGTCCGGGATCTCAGTCCCACCCTCCTCTGGTCCATCCACAACACGGACCTGCCCGTAGGCTCGTCCAAGCTGTCGACGCGCCTCATCGACCGGCTCTGCGCCCTTTTCTCGCGCGCCGCGCCCGATCGGATCGTCTATGCCTCGGAGCCGGCCCGCCGCGTCCATGAACGACTTGGCTACGCCCCGGCCAAGGGAACCATGATCGAGAACGGCATCGACCTCGACGCCTTCCGATCCAATGCCGAGGCGCGCAATCAGGTCCGGCGCGCCCTCGATGTCAGCGAAGGGGAGCGGCTGATCGGCTGCATCGCGCGGTTCGATCCTCAAAAAGACCACCGGACCCTGATTCGATCCTTCGCCTCCGTTGTGCGACAGCGCCCAGACGCACGGCTTGTGCTCGTAGGCGATGGCTGCATGGATCAAAACGTCGAGCTGACGCAATGGCTACAGGAGAACAGCGTAGCCGAGCGCGCCCTGCTGCTCGGACAGCGCTCCGACATCGGGGCAATCATGTCGGCTCTCGATCTTCTGGTCATCGCATCGGCCTACGGAGAGGCGCTGCCCCTCGTCGCGCTTGAGGCGGCAGCCGCCGATCTTCCCCTCGTCGCCACAGATGTCGGCGAGGTGCGGCCCTTCGTGCTGGACCCTGAAGATGTCGTTCCGCCCCGAGACCCGGAGCGGCTCGCGGACGCCATACTGCGCGTGCTCAACCGCGGACGCGATCCCGCGAGCGAGCCAGCGCACGCGCGGCGCCGCAGACTGGAGCAGCGCTTCTCTAGGGCGGCGATGGTGGCGCGATACGGCGCGGTTTATGCCACACGAAGATGATCGGGCGCCGTGCGCGGCCGTTGCGTTCCGACCGGCAAGGCCCTTTTCAGCCCTCCTTGACGAAAACCGCCGCCTTCCGTGAAAGCGGCGGCCTTGCCTGATATGGGTCCGCTAGGGCGTGTCAGTGGATGGAGCGTTGACCGGAGCGCCTCAACTTCTCGATCTCGTCCTTCAGCTGCAGCTTTCTTCGCTTGAGGGCCGCCACCTTGAGGTCGTCCGTGCCGGGATGGGACATCTCGTCCTGAATTTCGCGTTCCAATGCCTGGTGCTTCCGCTCAAGCTCAGGCAAGTGGTTCTGTAGCTCCATGTCGGTCTCTCCTATTGCTGTTCCGACAGGCCGAGTGTGCCACAGGGCGTCACGAAGTCGAACCCAAAATTGATGCTGCGCCGCAAAAGGCATGGCTTACCCAATCTCTCGAACAAGCCTCCTGTTGTACGGAAAGCTTCGCGCGCGCATACTCCGCCGCTCTTTCCCCTCGATTGCGAAGCGGCGCGTGACGGACGTGTGGAAGAATGGTGCTGAACAACGCGGATGATAAAACCGAGCTTATGGCTGAACTCTCGCGGCTCAAGGAGGAGCATCGCGATCTCGACGGAGCGATTGAGGCGCTTGAGCAGATCGTGGCCGGCGACCAGTTGCAGATCCAGCGACTTAAGAAGCGCAAACTCGTCCTGAAGGACCGGATCGCCTACCTTGAAGATCAGTTGACGCCAGATATCATCGCCTGAGCAGGCTGCGGTTTTCTCTCGCCTGTCCGTCGCCCGTGTCAACGTTCGGTCTCAGCCGGTTTGAGCAGGATGAAGCCGAACGTGATCGGCGTTTGCACGCGAGACGAGCAAGGCCGAACTCATTTCCTTAGCAGGGCGACCTTTGGACGCGCCTCTGGCTTGTCGACCTGCCGGGACATCCGCGATCTTGCCCGCCGCGGGCGGCTTCGCTATGCGCCCCTCTTCGCGTCCTAGACTTACCCGAGCGCCGGCGCGCGTTCTTTGAAGGAACCACCGCAGGGTCGTCATGCGATTTGCTCACGGCTTTCGCAGGTCTTACGCCAGGAGCTTGATATGAGGGGCGCAAAATCCGTCCCGATCGTCATGGGCCGCCGATTCATGGCCCGTCGGTCCGGCGACGTCGGGAGTCGGGAGTGAGCGGGCTGTCTGACGTGGCGATCATCATGGGCAGCCAGTCCGACTGGGCCACCATGCGCCATGCCGCCGAGACGCTCGGCGCGCTTGGCGTGGCCTATGACGCCCGGATCGTCTCGGCCCACCGCACCCCGGACCGGCTCGTCGCTTTCGCCAAGGGCGCGAAGGCCGCCGGTTTCAAGGTCGTCATCGCGGGCGCGGGCGGGGCCGCGCATCTGCCCGGCATGACGGCGGCGATGACGCCGCTTCCCGTGTTCGGCGTGCCGGTGGAGTCCAAGGCGCTGTCGGGACAGGACAGCCTGCTTGTCGATCGTCCAGATGCCGGCCGGCATTCCGGTCGGCACGCTCGCTATCGGGCGCGCCGGCGCGGTCAACGCCGCGCTTCTCGCCGCGGCCGTGCTGGCGTTGAACGATCGGACCTTGCGGAGCGGCTCGACGCCTGGCGGCGGCGCCAGACGAGAGCCGTGGCCGACAGCCCCTCTGACGAGGGAAGCTCGCCTATGATCGAGCCCGGCGGCACGCTCGGCATCCTCGGCGGCGGCCAGCTCGGGCGCATGCTGGCGCTCGCCGCAGCGCGCTTGGCTTGCAAATCCATGTGTTCGCACCCGAGAGCGGCCCCGCCTTCGACGTCGCGCGCCCACACCTGCGCTGCCTACGAGGACGAGGCGGCGCTGGCGCGCTTCGCGCAAGGCTGCGACGTCGTCACCTACGAGTTCGAGAACGTGCCGCGCCGGACCGCCGAGGTGATCGCAGGCGCAGGCCCCCTTGCATCCGAGCCCGCGGGCGCTCGCCATCACGCAGGACCGGCTTGACGGAAAAGACGCTTCGTCGCCGCGCTCGGCATTCGCACCGCTCCGTTCCGGGCCGTGACGAGCGAGGCGGATCTGGCGCGAAGCGCTCGACGAGATCGGCCGGCCCGCCGTGCTCAAGACGCGCCGCTTCGGCTATGACGGCAAGGGCCAGGCGATGATCCGCGCCGAGGACGCGACCTGCCGCGGCCTGGGCGGCGGTCGGCCGCGCCGCCTGCATCCTGGAAGGGCTTCGTCCCGTTCGAGCGCGAGGTCTCGGTCGTTGCGGCGCGGACGGCGTCGGGGGCCTTTGCGGCTTACGATTTGTGCGCGAACGAGCACCGCAACCATATCCTCGATATCACGCGAGGTCCCGGCCGGCGTCTCGGCCGCGGCCGAGGCGCGAGGCGCTCGAGATGGCCGCGCCGCATCGCCGACGCGCTCGACTACGTCGGCGTGCTGGCCGTCGAGATGTTCGTCGTGCGCGAGGGCGGCCTCGAGCGGATCGTCGTCAACGAGATCGCGCCGCGGGTCCACAATTCCGGCCACTGGACCATCGAGGGCGCGGTCACGTCGCAGTTCGAGCAGCATGTGCGCGCCGTCTGCGGCTGGCCGCTCGGATCGGCTGCCCGTCTGGGCCGCATCAAGATGACGAATCTGATCGGCGACGACGCGGAGCGCTGGCGCGACCTCCTCGACCGACCCGCGGCGCCCACCTTCATCTCTACGGCAAGCGCGACCGCTCGCCCGGGCCGCAAAATGGGCCACGTCACACGGGTCTGGTCCGGGCGAGACATGAACTTTCGCCTACGTCGTGCGTTAGTTTTCACGGCTGGATCTCGGTTAGGAGCCGATCCTGGACAACCGGATTCACTTCTGGTAACAGCCTGGCCACGATGAGGCGCGACGTTTCCGCGCCCCTTTTGTTATGTCCGCAACATTGACGCCGCAGAGAGGAAGACTACGCGTGCAGGTTCTTGTCCGGGACAACAACGTCGATCAGGCGCTTCGCGCCTTGAAGAAGAAGCTTCAGCGCGAAGGCGTTTTCCGCGAGATGAAGCTTCGCGGTCATTACGAGAAGCCCTCCGAGAAGAAGGCCCGCGAGAAAGCGGAAGCCGTGCGTCGGGCGCGCAAGCTCATCCGGAAAAAGATGCAGCGCGAAGGCCTGCTGCCCTCGAAGCCGAAGCCGGCGCGTTGAGGCTTTCTTAGCTTCGTTGATTCACTCTTCGAGTCAGCTCAATTCGGCGCCCTCAGCGCGAGCGGGGCGCTGATTGCGTTTTAGGAACACAAATCGGCCAAGGTCTGAGGGCTTTTGGTCTGAAAACCTAAAGATAGAAGAGGGGGCTATGATCTCTCGCCAGTCTCGGTGGATGTCGGCGGGCGCGGTTCTCGCCGTCGCGCTGGCCGGCTGCGACACCGTCAGCCGAGTCGCGCCGTCGCAGCAGGTCGCGGTCGTGGAAGAGGACACCACGGGCGCCACGAGCGCCAACATCGCCTCGCTGACCGAGGTCGTCCAGCGCAATCCGAGCGACCCGAGCGCCTTCAACACGCGCGGAGCGGCCTACGCCAAGGCGGGGCGCTACGGCGAGGCCATCGCCGACTTCAATCGGGCGGTGCAGATCGATCCCAACTACGCACCCGCCTACACCAACCGGGCGCTCGCCTTCCGGCAGACCAACCGCAACGACGCGGCCTACGCCGATTTCAGCAAGGCGATCACGTCCGATCCGAACTACGGCCCAGCCTACGTTGGCCGCGCCAATCTCCTGCGCGTCCAGGGCAACTATCCGGACGCCCTGAGCGATCTCTCGCAGGCGATCCGTCTTGCGCCCGAATCGGCCGAGGGCCTCCACGCGCGCGGCCTCGTCCACCAGCGCATGGGCCGCCACCGCGAGGCGGTCTCCGACTTCGACGCCGCCATCGACCGCAATCCGTTCGTCGCCGCGCCCTACGCGGCCCGCGGCCAAAGCCTCGTCGCAATCGGTCAGTACGACAAGGCGATCGAGGACTTCAACGCCGCACTCAACGTCGACAACCGCAACGCCGAAGCCTGGGCCCAGCGCGGCCTCGCGCTGGAGAAGCTCAACCGCCGCCCCGAGGCGCTTGAGAGCTATCAGCGCGCGATCGCGGTCGACGCCAACAACGCCACGGCCAAGCAGGGCATGAGTCGCGTGCAGGGCGGAGGCGGCGTCGCGGGGCTGTTCCGGTAAGGGGCTCACCCGGCCTTCGCCGGTTCGAGATCGACACGCCGAAAGCACAGCGCGCCACGCGCTGGAGTTTGTGCTGTGCCAGCGCGTTTGGTGCTCTAACTGGCTTGCTTGGCCTTGCCGCGGCTTGGGCGTAGCCCGCCTTTTGAGCTACTCGACTTTCGCGGCATGAGTAGTCTGCGCTTCAGCCTCCTCCAGAAACGCGCGCACGGACCCGATCCCGCCCCGCTCCAGCACACTAACGTGGTCGACGCCGGGCAGTCGCACGAATCGCTTCGGCTCGGGCGCCGCCGTGAACAGGCGCTCGCCGAGCGCGATCGGGATGACGCCGTCGCGTTCGCCGTGAAGCATCAGCAGCGGCGCCTTGATCTGCCCGATGATGTCGATCGAGCGGAACTGATCGCGCATCAGCCAATCGACCGGTACGAACCAATAGGCGATCCTGGCGATGTCGACGGTGGAGGGATAGGGCGCGTCGAGTATGACGCCGGCGACGGGGCGCTCGGCCGCGAGCCGGACTGCGACGCCCGAGCCGAGCGACTCGCCGTAGAGCACGATGCGCTCCGGCGCGACGTGCTGCGCCAGCAAATCATAAGCGGCGCGGGCATCGCGGCGCAGCCCCGCCTCGGTCGGTGTCCCGGTCGAGCCCGAATAGCCGCGGTAACTGACGATCAGGAGGCCGCGCCCACCCTCGGCCAAGAGCCGCGCGCGAAGGCGCCGGTTCCACAGGCTGCCGCCGTTGCCATGGAAATAGAGCACGGCGGCCCGGCCTGGCTCGGGCGCCTTGTACCAGCCGACGATCCGCTCCCCGTCCTCCGTCGTGAGCGTCACGTCCTGGAAGCCGGCGAGGCCTGCTTGAGCGGCCGTCATCCGGTCCTTCGAGGCCGGATAAAGCAGCGCCCGCTGCCAGGTATAAATGATCCCGAGGAGAGCGCCGTAGAGGGCGAGCGCCACGAGGAAGACGGAAAGAACGGAGCCCACGATCAAACGCCGCGGCGCGAATTCCGTTGGCAGATCGCGCGACCCGGTCCTTTGCCTCGCGTCAGAGGGACTTCAGGATCTCGTCCACCATCTTCTTAGCGTCGCCGAACAGCATCATAGTGTTGTCGCGGAAGAACAACTCGTTCTCAACGCCCGCATAGCCCGAGCCCATGCCGCGCTTGATGAACAGCACGGTCTTGGCGCGGTCCACGTCCAGGATCGGCATGCCGAAGATCGGCGATTGCGGATCGGTCTTCGCCGCTGGGTTAGTGACGTCGTTGGCGCCGATCACGAAGGCGACGTCGGCCTGAGCGAATTCGCTGTTGATCTCCTCAAGCTCGAACACCTCATCGTAGGGAACGCTCGCTTCGGCCAGGAGCACGTTCATGTGTCCCGGCATGCGGCCCGCGACCGGGTGGATCGCGTACTTCACCTCGACGCCTTCCTCTTTGAGCTTGTCGGCCATTTCGCGGAGCGCATGCTGCGCCTGCGCCACCGCCATGCCGTAACCCGGCACGATGATGACCTTGCCGGCGTTCTTCATGATGTACGCGGCATCATCCGCCGAGCCCTGCTTGATGGGCCGTGTCTCGACCGCGCCGGCCGGTCCCGCGACCTCGCCCCCGAAGCCGCCGAGGATCACCGAGATGAAGGAGCGGTTCATGCCTTTGCACATGATGTAGGACAGAATCGCGCCCGAGGAGCCGACCAGAGCGCCGGTGATGATGAGCGCGAGGTTGCCGAGCGTGAAGCCGATGCCCGCCGCTGCCCAGCCCGAGTAGGAGTTGAGCATCGAGACCACGACCGGCATGTCGGCGCCGCCGATCGGAATGATGAGCGTGACGCCCAGCACGAAGGAGACGAGCACGATCAGCCAGAACGCGGCCCGGCTTTCGGCGCCGATCAGCCATGCGATGCAGCAGGACCAGAAGAACGGCCAAGCCGATGTTCAGGGCGTGGCGCTGCGGCAGCATGATCGGCTTGCCGCTCATGTTGCCGTTGAGCTTGGCCCCCGCAATGATCGATCCGGTGAACGTGATCGCGCCGATCGCCACGCCGAGGGCCATCTCGAACAGAGAGCCGCCTTTGATGGTCCCGATGCTGCCGATGCCAAACGCCTGGGGCGCATAGAGCGCCGCCGCCGCAACCGCCACCGCCGCAAGGCCGACGCCCGCGTGGAAGATCGCGACGAGTTGCGGCATCTGGGTCATCGCGACCCGCCGCGCGATCACCGCGCCGACCCCGCCGCCGATGCCAAGCCCGAGGAGAACGAGGACCGCCCCTCCGAAGCCGGCCGGCCGGTTGAAGGCAAGCGTCGTCACGATGGCGATTCCCATGCCGATCATGCCGTACAGGTTGCCCTGCCGGGACGTCGTCGGATGGGACAGCCCCCTCAGGGCCAGGATGAAGAGGATGCCGGCGATGAGGTAGAGAAGGTTCGAAACGTTGGCCGACATCGTCTCAATCCTTCTTGCGATACATGGCGAGCATGCGTTGCGTGACGAGGAAGCCGCCGAAGATGTTGACCGAGGCGAGCACCAAGCCGATGAAACCGACCACGCGGGCGAAGCCCGTCCCTTGCATGACCAGCGGCACGCCGACGGCAAGCAGCGCGCCGACCACGATCACCGAGGAAATGGCGTTCGTCACCGACATGAGCGGCGTATGCAGCGCCGGCGTCACCGACCACACCACGTAGTAGCCGACGAAGATCGCGAGCACGAAAATCGCCAGCCGGAACACGGTCGGGTCGATGGCGCCGCCGGTCGCCGTGTGGGCCACGGCGCCCAACCCGGCCGCCGCTTGGTCGGCGTAGGCTTGCGCCGCCTCGGCGGCGGCGCGGGCCGCTCGGGCGGCGTCTTGCGCCTGCTGGGCGGCCTGGTCGGGCGTAAGTGCCATGTCTAATCTCTCCGATCGTTGCGATGGGCTCCGGCGCTGACCCTATCGTGGTTTGGCGTGAGGCGCCTCGGCGTGTCCCGGATGTCGTTCTGGATCTCAGCCGGTCAGGATTTCGGCTGGAAGGCCGTATGGACGATGGCGCCGTCGCGGGTGAGGCAGGTCGCCTTGACAAGCTCATCGTCCCACTTCACGGCGAGCTGTTTGCTGGTCTTGTCGACAAGCGTCTCGACGAAGGCGTAGAGATTGCGGGCGTAAAGGCTGGACGCGGTGGCGGCGAGCCGGCCCGGCACGTTGAGGTGGCCGACGATCTTCACGCCGTTGTGCTCCGCGACCTCGCCCGGCTTGGCCGCTTCGCAGTTGCCGCCGCGCTCGACCGCGAGATCGACGATGACCGACCCCGGCTTCATCGACTCGACCATGGCGCGGGAGACCAGCTTCGGAGCCGGACGCCCTGGGATGAGCGCCGTCGTGATGACGATGTCCTGCTTGGCGATGTGGGACGAGACCAATTCAGCCTGCTTGGCCTGATACTCCTTGGACATCTCCTTGGCGTAGCCGCCGGCCGTCTCGGCCTGCCGAAACTCCTCGTCCTCGACGGCCACGAACTTGGCGCCGAGCGACTCGACCTGCTCCTTGGCGGCCGGGCGCACATCGGTCGCGGTGACGATGCCGCCCATGCGGCGCGCCGTGGCGATGGCCTGGAGCCCCGCCACGCCGGCGCCCATGACGAAGATGCGCGCGGCGGGCACCGTGCCGGCCGCCGTCATCATCATCGGGAACAGCCTTGCCGTATTCCTCCGCCGCATCGACCACGGCGCGATAACCGGCGAGGTTCGCCTGGCTCGACAGCACGTCCATGACCTGCGCGCGGGTGATGCGCGGCATCAGCTCCATCGCGAAGGCGGCGGCGCCGGCGTCCGCGAGCGCTTTGAGCGCAGCATCTTGGCCGTAGGGGTCCATGATGCCGATGACGAGCGCGCCCTTTTTGAGACCGTTGAGTTCACCGTCGCCGGGGCGGCGGACTTTGAGGACGATGTCGGCGTCCCTGATCGCGTCCTGAGCATTCTGAGCGACGGTCGCGCCAGCGGATTCGAACTCGGCATCCGAGATGCTGGCCTTGGTTCCGGCGCCGGCTTGCACCACGACGTCCGCGCCAAGGCTCTTGTATTTCTTCACCATGTCGGGCGTTGCCGCCACACGGGTCTCGATAGGATCTGTCTCGGAGAGAACGGCGATCCGCATGCTAACTCCCTGAAGTTCGTGACGGTAGGCGGGCGGGTCCGCCCCGGTCATCGTTCTTGAATCGCCGGGTTGCTCAATAGAGCGCCAGCATGGCGAGTAGGATAACCAAAACCACGGCTGGGGGACGCCACGACATGGACCGCGAGAACAGGCCGATGGTTGTCGCGACGATGGCGAGCACGATGCCGAAGATCGCGGACAGCCACGCGTGTCGAACGCCCCCAACTGCGAGAGCCACGACGCAGCAAGCGACAAACACGGCCGCCACGGCGATAAAGTGAACGAAATCGTCGTACATGACCTCGTGTGCGGGGCCGTCCATGTCCGGGCTGTAGCCGCGGTGAGGCGCGTGCTTCGTGTCCGCCATGATGGTTTCCAGTGCACTGATCATTGAGGCGCTTTATCGCATGCGGCATTGCGCTGCAATCATCGAACCCGTCTATGCAACGAAATCGAGTTAATCGGGTTCCGGCAGACCGGCCGCTTGGAGCGCCCCGGCCTGACGCCGCGCGAGGGCGTCAAGAGAGAAGCTGGCAATCTCGGCCTCGAATAGCCGGTGGTAGTTCAATTCCGCCTGGAGGTGCAGAAACACGCCGCCCAGCCCGATGGCGGCGCGGTCCATGAAGACGAACTCGCGCGGCACCGTGACGGGACCTTTCTCCTTCAGTGCGCTGATGCACTCGGAACGCCTCGCGCCGGCCGTATTCGGACGGGCTTGACCCCATCCGCGATGGTGCGCACCCGGTCCTCAAGCAGCGGCCCGTAGATGAAGCGCGCCCAGATGTTGAGGATGTCGATCAACTCGCTCGACAGCCGCTTGAAGCCCCAGGTCTCGTAGGCGTGGACGATGCGGGCGCGGTCGTCGTGCAGGAGCCCGCTGATAGAGATCGACGACGCCGCCGACGAAGCGCGGATGGAAGATGCGGATGCAGCCATAGTCGAGGAGGTTGATGCCCCTCGCCTCCCCGTCGTCCGAGAACACGGTGTAATTGCCGAGATGCGGGTCGCCATGGATGACGGCGGCGTGGCTGAACGGGTGCCACCATGCCTTGAACATGGCGACGGCAGAGCCGGTTGCGGATCGTCTGCGACGCCTCTTTGAAATCGAGGATTTTCTTGCCCTCGAGCCAGCCGAGCGTCAGCAGCCGACGGGTCGAGAGGTCCGGCCACGCCGTCGGCACCCGCACCTCGGGCACGTCGTCGAGCACGGCGGCGATAGAGCGCGACGTGCTTGGCCTCGCGCGCGTAGTCGAGTTCTTCGCGCACCCGCTCGCCGATTTCCTTGGCGATCTCGCGGGTGTCGATGGCCGGGTCCATGCGGCGGTGGATGGCGAAGGCGAACTCCAGCTGGCGCAGGTCCGCCTCGACCGCCGACTGCATGTCGGGATATTGCAGCTTGCAGGCGAGCGGCGAGCCGTCCTTGGCAACCGCGCGATGGACCTGGCCGAGCGAGGCCGCGGCCGCCGGCTTGAGATCGAAGGAGCCGAAGCGGTCCTGCCAGTCCGGCCCGAGCTCCGCCTGCATGCGCCGGCGCACGAAGGCCCCGCCCATCGGCGGCGCCTCGGATTGCAGCTTTTGCAGTTCGGCCGCGTATTCGGGCGGGACAAGGTCCGGGATGGTGGCGAGGAGCTGCGCCACCTTCATGATCGGGCCCTTGAGGCCGCCGAGCGCCTGCGCCAGCGCCGCCGCATTCGATGCGTCCTCGCCCTTGAAGCCGAACAGGCGTGCGCCCGGCGATCCGCGCGGCGACCCCGCCGACATGTCGGCGCCGACGCGCGCATAGCGCGCCGCGCGGGCGGAGAAGCGGTTCGCTTCGCGGTCGCTGTCGGGCATGAGATCCTGCGGAGAGGCTCCCTCTACATAAGCCTCGCGCCCGCAAAGGCCAGGGTGGAGACCGAAGTCACGTCGATCCGGTTTCCTCGCCCCTCAACGGGAGGCGCAGGGCGAAGAGCGCCTTCGGCATCGTCCCTTTCCGCGCCGCGGCCCGCATCGCCATCCGCCTAATCCCTGCAATGTCGAAGGCGAAGGCCGAGAGGCTAAAGGCGGCGGCCATCGCGACGCCCGCTGCCATGATGGCCAAGAGGGCAGGCGTGAACCGGGCGGAGGCGAACCATCCGGCTGCCGCCATGAGCGCTCCCGAGATGGAAAGCTTGAGGGTGTCGGCGACAGGCCATCGCACCTTAAGCCCGTCAGCGTGCGGCCGAGCAGCAGGGCCGCGCCGCCGCCAAGGCCCAGAAGGTGCGCCATCATCACGCCCGTCGCGCCCTGCGCCTTGAGGGCGAACAGCCCCAAAACATCGATCGCGAGCGCGAGCAGCGCGGCTTGGACCAGCGGCGCAGTCTTGAGGCCCAACTGGAACGCCGGCCGCAACACGTAGGTCTGGAGCGTGTAGAGCGCGGCCGCGCCGACCGCGAAGCCGGCGGCGGCCAGGAAACCGGGGCGGAAGTCGGGCGCGAGCGCAAGTTCCGCGAACGGCCGGGCCAGCACGCCGAAGGCGACCGCGGCCGGAACCGTCAGGAAAAGCATCAGTGCGATGTTCCGCGTCAGAAGAGGCCCGAGCGCAGCATCAGGGGCGTCCTGGCGCACGAGACGGGGCAGGAGCGCGGCCTCGCCCATGGAGGCCGCCACCGCGATCACCTTGAAGGCCAGGTCGAAGGTCAGGGCGTAGGTTCCGGCTGCCGCGAGCCCGACCCCGGCGGCGAGCCAGGCGCGGTTGACGAGGCTTATGCCCTGGAAGACGGCCTCGGCCGAGATGAGCGGGACGCCGTAGCTGAAGTAGCGGGCGGCGCGGCCCTTGGCGGCGGCGGCCGGTCTCGCGTCGGCGTCCTGCAGCGCGACCGCGCCGACGATAACGCTGGGCCAGACCGCCAGAGCCAGCGCGGCGAGCGTCCAGACCGGATCGCGGGTGAATGCTGCGACCGGCACGACCACCGCAAAAACCGCGCTGTGCCGCAGCATGATCAACCGCGCATATACGCGCGTGCGCAGCAGGTTGCGCGCCAACGCCGCAAGGTACTCGGACGCAGCGTTGCCGATAGTGAGGGCGACCAGCGCGAGCGTGGCGGCCGGGGTCAGCCCCGGCAGCCAATTCACCACGGCGACGAGCGCCACGGCGGCGGCCGCAAGCGGCGCCGAGCTTAAGAAGGCGAGGTCGAGCGTCGCCCGCACGCCCGGTTCGTCGCGCCGGCTTTGCGGCGTGTAGAACCGCATGGCGCTGAACCGGATCCAGTCGAACACGGCGGTGGCGAAAAACAGGGCGCCGGCGGTCCAGGTCGCCAACGATCCGTAGGCGTCGGCCGGCATGGCGCGGGCGAGCGCCAGCATCAGGATCAGGTTCAGGGCGGCGTTCAGGCCGAAGAGCAAGCCGGCGGTCATGGCCCGGTTGTAGCGCTCAAGTCTTTACGATCGTTTTGCGGCGGCGCTTTTCGGGCGGTTAACGACCGCTCCGGCATGATCTCCTGCGCGGGCTTGCGCGGACAGCCTTGCCCAGAGGAGGTCGAGTCCCATGAGCGATCATCCCGATCCCTGCCGCCGCGCCGTCGTGGGCGGCGGCGTGCTCGCCGCGGCGTTCGGCGCGACCCCGGCGCAGGCGGCCGCGCCCGAAATCCCCTCGTTCGGGCTTCGTCCCGACGCTCCGGAGGACCAGACGTCCGCGTTGCAGCGGGCGCTTGCGGCCGCGACCCGAAGCGGACAGGCGCTCCGCCTCGCGCCCGGCCGCTACCGCGTGGGCGGACTTGCGCTGCCGTCCGGCGCGCGGCTGATCGGTAGCGGGGAGGCGACCGCTCTCGTCCAGATCGGGACCGGACCTCTCCTCAAGGCGAACGGCGCAGAGGCGATCACGCTCCAGACCCTCGCCTTGCGAGGCGACCCGGCTGCGGGCCCGGAGACGCCCCTGACGGCGTTCGCGGACGTGAAACGCCTCCTCCTCTCCGACCTCTCTATCGCCAACGCGCGCGGGACGGCGATCCGCCTTGAGCGTTGCGGCGGCCGGATCGAGCGCAACGTGATCGGCGACGTCGATGTCGCGATCTTCAGCCTCGACGCCACCGGCCTGCACATCCTCGCCAACGCGATCGAGGGCTGCGCCAACAACGGCGTCCAGGTTTGGCGCTCGCGCAAGGGCGACGACGGGACGCTGGTCGCCGCCAACCGCATCGGCCGGATCGCTGCTCGGTCCGGCGGGTCCGGCCAGAACGGCAATGGCTCAACATTTTTCGGGCCGGCGGCGTGATCGTGTCGGACAACGTCATCCGGGACTGCGCCTTCAGCGCCGTGCGCAACAACACGGGCGACAACGTGCAGATCGTCGGCAACTCGTGCCAGAACCTCGGCGAGGTCGCGCTGTTCGTCGAGTTCGGCTTCAACGGCTGCGTGGTCGCAAACAATCTGGTGGACCGGGCCAGCGTCGGCATCTCGATCACGAACTTCAACGAGGGCGGGCGGCTCGCCTCCGCGACGGGCAACGTCTTGCGCAACCTGTTCCGACGGCCCGACGCGATCACCGGCGTCGTCGGGCAAGGCGTCGGCATCGCGGTCGAGGCGGACGCCGCAATATCGCGCTGTCTCACGTTCCTCGCGTGGATGGCTCTCGGCGTTTGTTCTCCAAGGCAGGCGTTTGTCTCTCGGAGGAACAAGGCTTATGCCCAAACCTCATACCAGACGGTGTAGAGCGCGACCATGCGCGCGTGGTTCTCGATCTTCTTAGCGCGCTTGCGAGGCGTTCCTCGCGTTCTCGACGCCCTCGCTTCAGCCGCGCTCAGCGATGCGCCTGCCGCTTGCCAAGCGCCGCGCTTCGGATCACATCCGCCTCATGATCGACCACCCCACGCGGGATGCGGGCTTCGGCGTCTACGTGCATTGGCCGTTCTGCCTGGCCAAGTGCCCGTATTGCGACTTCAACAGCCACGTGCGCCATGCGCCGGTGGACGAAGCGCGCTTCACGGCCGCGTTCCGGCGCGAGATCGCGCATGTCGCCGCCCTCACCCCCGGCCGCGCCGTCACCAGCGTTTTCCTGGGCGGCGGCACGCCGTCCCTGATGGACCCCCGAACCGTCGGCGCGCTGCTCGACGCCGTCGCCGACGCCTGGACGGTCGCCCCGGAGGCCGAGGTCACGCTGGAGGCCAACCCGACCAGCGTCGAGGCCGCGCGCTTCCGCGGCTACCGCGCCGCCGGCGTCAACCGGGTCTCGCTCGGCGTGCAGGCGCTGAACGACGCCGACCTGCGCCGGCTCGGGCGCATGCACACGGCGGCCGAGGCGCTCGCCGCCGTGCGCGGTCGCGGCCTCGATCTTCGACCGTTATTCGTTCGACCTCATCTACGCCCGCCCGGACCAGACGCCCGACGCCTGGGCTGCCGAACTCGAAGAGGCGATCGGCCACGCGGCCGAGCACCTCTCGCTCTATCAGCTCACCATCGAGCCCGGCACCGCCTTCGAGCGGCTGCACGCGGCAGGCGCGCTGGTCGTCCCCGACGCGGACGCGGCGCGCGCGCTCTTCGACGCTGACGCAGACGACTCTGCGACGCGCACGGCCTGCCGGCCTACGAAATCTCGAACCACGCCCGGCCGGGCGCCGAGTCCCGGCACAACCTCGTCTATTGGCGCTACGGCGAATACGTCGGCGTCGGCCCCGGCGCGCATGGCCGGCTGGTGACGGCCTCGGGCCGCGTCGCCACCGCGACCGAGCGGCATCCCGAGACCTGGCTCGACCGCGTCGAGCGCGCCGGCCACGGCCTCGTCGAGGACACCCTGCTGACCCTCGAAGAGGAGGGCGACGAGTTCCTGCTCATGGGCCTGCGCCTGCGCGAGGGCGTCGATCCCGCGCGCTACCTGGCGCTGACCGGTCGCTCCCTGGACGCGAGGCGCATCCGGGCGCTCGAAGCCGATGGCCTCATCGCGCGGCCCGGACGGGGCGGCTCGCCGTCACGCCGGCGGGGTTTCCGGTGCTGGACGCCGTGGTGGCGGATCTCGCGGCGTAAGCGACGCCCGTTCGAAATCAAGGCTATGGTGAGCGCGCCCGATCCGGATCAGAGAGGGATCAACCGCTCATGTGGTCCTTGCACATCGACCCGCTGATTGCGTTCGGCGTCCTCGTCGCCACCGCGACCACCGACGCCGCCTATGTGATGTTCACCGCCGCGGTGGTGGCGCGCCGGCGCATGCCGGCTGCGACCTGGAGCAGCATCTGGTACCTGCTGTCGTCCTTCGCGGTCATCAGCTACACGAACAACTGGGTCTACGTGGCGTTCGCCGCGGCGGGCTCCTGGATCGGCGCCTACGCGACCATCACGCTCCTCCACCGCACGCCGCCGCCGCTCGGACCCGCTCCGCATTAGGCTTTGCGGCGCGTCCTACATGCCCGCCAGCGCCTTCGGCGCCGGACTCACCGTTGCGACAGCGCCGCTGCGCACCTCGTGGACGGCGAGCCCACGGTCGTTGCCGCCGTCCGGCTTGAAGCGGAATACGCCGTCGGCGCCGTTGAAGCCCGTGCCGCTGGTCAGCACCGGCTCAGTGAACCGCTGCGACCCTTGCGTGCGCGCCAGCGCCGCCGCCAGAGACACCGCGTCGTAGGAGAGCGTGGCAAGACGGGCCGGTTCGGCGTTGAAGCGCGCCCGGTAGCGTTCGGAAAAAGCCTGGAAGCCCGCGCTGTCCGGCGCGGCGAACCAGCCGCCCTGAAGTGCGGCGACCCGATAGGCGCGAGGGTCGTTCCACACGCCGGTGCCGATCGGCTTGACCCGCTGCGGGTTATATCCCGCCGCTTGCAAGGCTTGGCCGACGGCGGTCAACCCGTCCGCCGTGTCGGGCATGAACAGGGCGTCGGCCTGGGGCGCGGCACCGCTGACGAGAGGCGCGATCCGGCGCACCGCCGCCTGCGCTTGACCCGACGCGTAGCGCTCGACCGCGACGACGCGCGCCCCGCGCCGCGCCGCCGCCTCCCGGAACTGCGCCTCGACGACGCTGCCGTAGGTCGTCTCCGGAATCAGCGCCGCGAACGAGCGCTTGCCCTGGCCCGAGGCGTAATCGACGACGCGATCGACCTCCGGCTGGGGCAGGAAGCTCAAAAGATAGACGCCGCGCGACGCGACGCCGGCATCAGTCGAGAACGCGATCACCGGCTTACCGGCTTGGCGCGCCACCTGACCGGCCGCCTGCACGGAGGATGCGAACAGCGGACCCATGATGAGTTCCGCGCCGTCGGTGACGGCTTGTTGCGCCGCCTCCCGCGCCCCGTCCGCGGTGCCTCTGTCGTCCTTGACCAGGATGGTGAAGTCCGGGTGCAACTCGGTCATGGCGAGTTCGGCGGCGTTGCGCATCGACTGCGCGGCGGTGGCGCTCTGCCCCGGCCCGGTCAGCGGGAGAAGAAGGGCGACCCGCACGGAGCCCGTGCCGATGGTCGGTCCGTTCGAGGGCGCCGCCTCGGACGCCGGCGCGACAGGCGGCTCGACCCGCGCCAACTTGCCGCCGCCGCTGACGTTGCAGGCCGCGAGCGACAAGGCCGCCGAGGCGGCGAAAAACCCCCGGAGACCGCGTTTCCAGACTGCGTTCGCGCGCACCATCAGCATGCCCCTCCGCGCGCCGGTTCTTCGCTGGGCGCGCGTCGATGGGACAAGGTGCGGCAATTATGGCAAAGAAAAGTTAACCCTGCTGTGAAGGGCGGTTTTTCGCGCTCGAAACCCTGCCCGCTCGTGCCACAGTGGCGGGCCATGGCACGGCGAATCGACCCTCGCAGCCGCGCGCCCGCCTCGGGGCGCGAGCCCGGCGTGTTCACCGCCTTCGGCCTCGCCGCGGAGGCTGAACCCATCGCGCCCGGCCTTTATGTGGTGGCGACGCCGATCGGCAATCTGAGAGACGTGTCGTTCCGGGCTTTGAACGTTCTCGCCGCCGCCGACGCGGTGCTCGCCGAGGATACGCGGGTCACGAAGACGCTGCTGGCGCATTACGGGATCACCACGCCGCTCCTCGCCTACCACGAGCACTCGGACGCTTCCGTCCGCGCCCGGATGCTCGCGCGCCTCAAAGAGGGCCAAGCGCTGGCGCTCGTCTCCGACGCTGGGACGCCGCTGGTGTCCGACCCCGGCTACAAGCTGGTCCAGGCCGCCATCGCGGAGAGCGTTCCGGTCACGCCGATCCCCGGCCCCTCGGCGGTGCTGACGGCGCTCGTCGTATCGGGCCTGCCGACCGACCGCTTTTTCTTCGAGGGTTTTTTGCCGCCCAAAAGCGCCGCCCGACGGACGCGGCTTGCGGCGCTGGCGGACATTCCGGGCACGCTGATGCTGTTCGAATCGCCCCACCGCCTGCCCGAGACGCTCGCCGACGCCGACGCGGTCTTGGGCGAGCGGCCGGCCGTGGTGGCGCGCGAACTGACAAAACTGTTCGAGACGGTGCGGCGTGGAACCTTGCGCGAACTGGCGGACCAGTTCGCCGCCGAAGGGCCGCCGAAGGGCGAGATCGTGGTGCTGATCGGCGCGCCGGCCGAGGGCGCGCCGACCGCGGCCGTGGACGACAGCCTGGACGAAAAGCTGAAGGATGCGCTCGCCCGCCACTCGATCAAGGACGCCGCCGCGCTCGTGGCGGCCGAGACGGGCCGCCCGAGGCGCGCGGTTTACGCGCGGGCGCTGGCGCTCGCCAAGGATAGGCCGTGAGGACGGCGGCCGCGCGTCGGCGCGCGACCTATCTCCGTGGCCAGGGGGCCGAGCGGATCGCGCTCGCGCTGCTCCTCCTCAAGGGCTACCGCCCCCTCGCGCGACGCTATGCGGAGTCCGGCGGCGAGATCGACCTCATCGTGAAGCGCGGCGGCACGATCGCCTTCATCGAGGTCAAGGCCCGCGGCCGCTTGGATGACGCGCTCGCCGCCATCAGCGCTCGCAAGCGCCAGCGCTTTTCGCGCGCGGCGCGCGCCTGGGCGGCGCGCAACCCGTGGGCGGCCGACAAGACCTTGCGCGCCGACGCCGTCTTCATCGCGCCGGGCCGCTGGCCGCGCCACATCGCGGCGGCGTTCGAACTGGAGATGTTTTGATCCGCCATCCCTGGCCGAACCGAATCCCGCCTGCTTGGCCTCGATGTCGCATCTCCGGCCGAAACACCCAGTTACAACAAAAGACCGCTCCGGCCGGAGCGGTCTCAGGGTGCGGGACGCCCGTGGGGCGGAGCATCAGGCGGCGGCCGCCTTGCGGTTCTGCCGGTTGTCGATGAGGTCGTCGACCACCCCTGGATCGGCGAGCGTCGAGGTATCGCCGAGGCTGCCGAAGTCATCCTCTGCGATCTTGCGCAGGATGCGCCTCATGATCTTGCCCGATCGCGTCTTCGGCAAGCCGGGCGAGAACTGAATCAGGTCGGGCGTGGCGATGGGCCCGATCTCTTTGCGCACCCAGGCGACCAACTCCTTGCGTAAGGCTTCCGACGGCTGCTCGCCCTCGTTCAGGGAGACGTAGGCGTAGATGCCTTGGCCCTTGATGTCATGCGGGTAGCCGACGACCGCGGCCTCCGCGACCTTCGGATGCGAGACCAGCGCACTCTCCACCTCGGCCGTCCCCATGCGGTGGCCCGAGACGTTGATCACGTCGTCGACGCGGCCGGTGATCCAGTAATAGCCATCGGCGTCGCGCCGACAGCCGTCGCCGGTGAAGTACATGCCCGGATAGGTCGAGAAGTAGGTCTGCACGAAGCGCTCGTGGTCGCCGTAGACCGTGCGCATCTGACCGGGCCAGGAGTCGCCGATGCAGAGATTGCCCTCGCAGGCGCCTTCCAGCACCTTGCCCTCGGCGTCCACGATCACCGGCTTCACGCCGGGCAGCGGCAGGGTGGCGGAGCCGGGCTTGAGCTTGGTGGCGCCGGGGAGCGGCGAAATCAGGATGCCGCCGGTTTCCGTCTGCCACCACGTATCGACGATGGGGCAGCGCTCCTCGCCGACGACGCGGTAGTACCATTCCCACGCCTCGGGGTTGATCGGCTCGCCGACCGAGCCCAGCAGGCGAAGTGATTTGCGGCTCGACTTCTTCACCGCTTCCTCGCCGCCGCCCATGAGCGAGCGGATGGCGGTCGGGGCGGTGTAGAAGATATTGACCTGATGCTTGTCGACCACGTCCCAGAAGCGGGTGTTGGAGGGATAGGTCGGGATGCCCTCGAACATCAGGGTCACGGCGCCGTTCGCCAGCGGTCCATAGACGATATACGAGTGGCCCGTCACCCAGCCGACGTCGGCGGTGCACCAGTAGATGTCGCCGTCGTGGTAATCGAACACGTACTGGTGGGTGAAAGCGGCCCAGACGAGATAGCCGCCCGTGGTATGCACCACGCCTTTCGGCTTCCCGGTCGAGCCGGAGGTGTAGAGGATGAACAGCGGGTCCTCCGCGTTCACCTCCGTGCAGGGGCACTCGTCCGTGACCTGGGCGGCCGCCTCGTCGTAGTACACGTCCCGGCCGGGAACCATGTTGACGTTGCCGCCCGTGCGCCTGACGACGATCACGTGCTCGACCAAATCGCCGCTGCCGTTCGCCGCGCCCTTCAAGCGGTCGATCGCGGCGTCCACGTTGGCCTTGAGCGGAACCTTTCGGCCGCCGCGCAAGCCCTCGTCGGCGGTGATGACCACCTTCGAGCCGCAGCCCTCGATGCGGTCGGCAAGCGCGTCCGGCGAGAAGCCGCCGAAGACGATGGCGTGAATGGCGCCGAGCCGCGCGCAGGCGAGCATTGCATAAGCCGCCTCGGGGATCATGGGCAGATAGAGCGTGACCCGATCGCCCTTGTTTACGCCGCGATTGCGCAGGACATTGGCGAAGCGGGACACCTCGCGGTGGAGTTCGCGATAGGTGATGTTGCGGGAGTCGTTGGGATCGTCGCCCTCGAAGATGATCGCGACCTGATCGCCGCGCTTGTCGAGGTGGCGGTCGACGCAGTTGTAGGCGACGTTGGTGGCGCCGTCCTCGAACCAGCGGATCGACACGTCGCCAGGGCCGAAGCTGGTGTTCTTAACGCGCGTGAAGGGCTTGAACCAGTCGATGCGGTTGCCGTGCTCGCGCCAGAACCCCTCCGGGTCGCGCTGGCTTCGGTCGTACATTTCTCTGTACTTGGCTTCGTCCACATAGGCGCGGCGCGTCCAATCGGCCGGAACGTCGTAGACCTTCTCTGTCATTGCGCTTCCTCCAGGTTCGCTCGTTGGGATTCACGGCTTGGGGCCGCGTTATCGTCCTGTGGCCAGAAAACTACTTGAAGGTTCAGCAACAGGGCAAGGCGTCTCTGCGGCATTCTGGCCGTCGTTTTTCAAGCTATCCCCTTAGGTCCGGTTCCCCGAAGACGGTCACTGCATTGCGCAGGACGCCCGTCCGCCCCGATCGTTTCCGCGGCAGCCGCATGCCCTTCGACCGTCCTCCTGTGCCGATTTCAGCATCCGGTGCAGATGCTGCGCATGACCTTGCGGTCGATCTCCCGGCTCTTGCGTTCGAGCGCCGACATGCGCTCCTCGGCCGGGCTCTTCGGACCGGCCGCCGTCTGGCCCGGGGCCGGACTGGAAGCCGCCGTGCCGCCAGCCGCGCCACCCGTGCCCGCTTCGGAGCCCGGAGCGCGGATGGGCGGTGTGACCCCGGACGGCGACGTGTTTCGGCTTCCTCCGGGCGTGCCGGGCAGCGCGCTGGGCTGGGACACGTCCAGACCCGCCCCAGACGCCCCGGGGTTGAGCGTGCTCGACCGGGCCGTATCCAGACCCGCTCCGGGGGCCGTGGGATTGAGCGCGCTGGCCCGGGATACGTCCTGCCCCGCCCCGGGCGTCGTCGGTGAGGACAGGGACTGAGAGCCGGCGCCCGACCCGGCGTTCGTCGCGCCGGACAATCCGGCCGAACCGGATGATGATCCGGCGCCCGTTGCGCCCGAACCGCCGGACGACGCCCCGGCCGCACCGCCCGCGCTCGAAGCGCCGGCCGAGGCTCCCCCGGACGAAGCCCCGCCGGACGATCCTCCGGATCCGCCGCCTCCACCTCCACCGCCGCTTTGAGCCGCTGCAAGGTTCGACACCGCGAGACCGCAACAAACGAGGATGGCTGCCGAAATCCGCATGGACTCCTCCCGGAGTTGATTGAGAAGTCAACGCGCCGCGCGGGCTCAGGTTGCTCAAGACTTAAGGCTTGCTAGGAACGCTTCGACGTTGAAGCCCACGCGAAGACGTGCGGAACCGTCTCGCATCCCGGCCGCCATCACCCGTCCGAGAGACCGCCCATCCGGCAGACTGCGCGCCACTCTTCATCGGTGACCGGCTGCACGGAGAGCCGCGAATGGGTGACGAGCGCCATGCTCTTGAGCGTCGGCTCGGCCTTGACCCGATCCAGGGTCACGGGGCGCGGCAACGCGCGCACGGCTTTTACGTCGACCATGCCGAATTTTCCGCTGTCATCCGTGGGATCGGGATAGAACTCCCGGATGACGGCGACGATTCCGACGATCGCCTTGCCCTCGCCGGAGTGGTAGAAGAAGGCGCCGTCCCCACACCGCATCGCTTGCAGGTTTTTCTTGGCGACGTGATTGCGCACGCCGCTCCAAAACGTGCCCGCTTCGCCCGCCGCGACCTGTTGGTCCCAGGACCACGACGCGGGTTCCGATTTGAGGAGCCAGTAGGCCATGCGCTTTCCTCAATGCTCCGCCCGGAGCGGCCGGGTCATCAACGCCGCGATCGCTCCATCGACGGTGAGCCCCCCGGCGACGACCGCGGCCACCGCCTCCGCGATCGGCATGTCGACGTTTTTCGCCCGCGCGAGGTCAACGAGCACGCTCGCCGTGAATGCGCCCTCCGCCAGTTTGCCGCCGGATGCGGCGGCGACCGGAGCGCCACGCCCGAGCCGCTCGCCGAAAGCGAAATTGCGCGACTGCGCCGAACCGCACGTCAAGACGAGGTCGCCAAGGCCGGAGAGCCCCATCAAGGTCTCGGGCGATCCGCCGTAGGCGCGCGCGAAGCGCATGAGTTCGGCGAAGCCGCGCGCGATGAGCGCCGCTTTGGCGCTTTCGCCGAGCCCGCGGCCCTGCACGATGCCGCACGCGATGGCGAGCACGTTCTTGGCCGCGCCGCCGATCTCGACGCCGCGCACGTCCGTGCCGTGGTAGACGCGAAAGGTCGGCCCCGAGAGAGCCGCGGCCAGCGCCGCCGCAAGGGGCGCGTCGCGGGCCGCGAGCGTGACCGCCGTCGGCAGCCCCCGCGCCACATCCCCGGCGAAGCTCGGGCCGGACAGGACCGCAACGGGCGCATCCGGCCGGACGGCCATGACCACGTCGGTGAGGAACCGCCCCGTGCCCTGCTCGATGCCCTTGGCGCAGACGACCAGCGGCGCGCCGGGGGCCAGCGCGGACGAAAAACGTTCGACCGTCCCGCGCGCCGTCTGCGCCGGCGTGACGAGGAGGATGGCGCCCGCCCTGCGCAGCGCGTCGGGCGCAGCCGTCGCTGTGACGCGGTCATGGAGGCGGACACCGGGCAGGTAACGCGCGTTGATGCGCGTCGTCTGCACGCGTTCGCCTTGCGCGGCATCGCGCATCCAGAGCACGACATCCCGGCCCGCAACCGCAGCCGCGTTGGCAAGCGCCGTGCCCCAGGCCCCGCCGCCAATCACGCCGATGGTGGTCAATGGTCTCGACACGGGCGCGTTTGGCGGAGAGGCGCGAAACAGATTTCACCAGCCCCCCGGCAGGATGCGCCGGGGGCGCCGGTCCAGCATTACTGAGTGAGACCTTGGTCACGGCGCTTTCAGCCTCGGTCCGGGTCTTGTAGACCGTGTCGCCCACGACCACGGTCGTGCCCGAGGCCGGCTTTGTGGTCGTGACGGTGCACTTCTTCGTCGAGGGATCCCGAACCACGAAAAACTGCTCGGTTGTGCTGGTCGTTGATCCGCCGGTCGTCGTGGTCGTGGTAGTGCTCGAAGTGGCCAATGCAGGCGCAGCGAATGCGACCAGCAGCGCGGTTCCGATGACGTATTTCTTCATGGGCGTTCTCCTCTGGTGAACGCTGACCCAACGTGAAGCTGAAGCCGGAGTTCCGTTACGGTTGGCGACGGCCTCTCTAATCAAGGGTGCGCCGGGGCGGACACCGCCTCCGCATCGCTCCCGAGCGGCCAGCGGGCGCGCGCCTGGACGGTGATGTCGTCAACGAGGCCGAGGCGCAGCCGCTCAAGGCCCGCCCAGGCGATCATGGCGCCGTTGTCGCCGCAGAGCGCCAGCGGCGGCGCGATAGGCGAGGCCTGCTTCGGCCGCGGGCCGCTCAGCGCTCGGCGCAGGGTTTGGTTCGCCGCGACGCCGCCCGCGGCCACGAGCGCGGTCGGGCGTCCGACCGCCTCGTTCCCGTGCGCAGCGCGACGCGCGTGCGATCCACGACCACGTCGACGACCGCCGCCTGGAAGCTCGCGCAGAGGTCCGCAACGTCGGTCCCGGACAAGGGCGCGATGCGTTCCGCTTCGAGCCGCAGCGCGGTTTTCAGCCGGAGAGCGAGAAATTCGGCTCCGGTCGCCCCAGCATCGGGCGCGGCAAGGGAAGCGCTCCGGATTTCCGCGCTCCGCCATGCGCTCGACCTCCGGGCCGCCCGGATAGCCGAGACCGAGGAGCTTGGCGACCTTGTCGAAGGCCTCGCCGATGGCGTCGTCGATGGTGGCGCCGAGACGCACATAGTCGCCGACGCCCTTCACGGCGACGAGCTGCGTGTGCCCTCCTGAGGCGAGCAGCAGGAGGTAGGGGAAGGCGATCCCGTCGGTGAGGCGCGCGTCAGCGCATGCCCTTCCAGATGGTTCACGGCGAACAGGGGCTTGCGGGTGACCAGGGACAGCGTCTTGGCCGTGATGAGTCCCATCAGCACGCCGCCGATGAGGCCGGGCCCGGCCGCGACCGCGATGCCGTCAAGATCCGCGAAGGTCAGGCCGGCATCCTTCAGGGCGCGGTCGATCAGCCGGTCGAGCACCTCGACATGAGCGCGGGCGGCGATCTCCGGCACTACGCCCCCGTATACCGCGTGCTCGGCGATCTGGCTCAGCACCTCGTTCGCCCGGATAGGCCGCGCCCGTCCTCGCCGGGGGCGACGATGGCGGCCGCGGTTTCGTCGCAGGTGGTTTCGATGCCTAAGACGCTCATGGAGTTCGTTTGAGAGCCCGAGGGCGGGATGGAGGCTAACTCTATCTCTAGGGCATAGCCGTAACAACAGAAGCCCTGAGGGACCAAAATTCAGCTTCCC
>CAVSLO010000043.1:0-102163 GCA_963728675.1 uncultured Alphaproteobacteria bacterium
TGATGGTGCGGGCGGCGTCCCGTCTTGAGGATCGAGGAGTTCGCAACCTCGTCCTCAAGACAGGAGCCCCCGATGACCGAGATGGCCATCAGCCCGCTGCGCCGGCGCATGATCGAAGACATGACGGTCCGCAATTTCGTGGAGAAGACGCAGAACGACTACATCCGCCACGTCAAGAACCTCACGGCCTTCCTCGGCCGACCGCCCGATACGGCCACGGCCGAAGACCTGCGCCTCTACCAGCTGCACCTCACTGAGGGCGGCGTCCGCCCGCCGACCATCAACGCTGCGGTTTCGGCCCTGCGGTTCTTCTTCTCCGTCACGGTGGACCGGCCCGCTGTCACCAAACCGCTGACGTTCGTCGCCGAGCCGCGCAAGATCCCCGTCGTGTTGAGCCCCGAGGAGGTGGCGTGCGTCTTGGAGGCGGCGCCTGGGCCGAAGTACAAGGCTGCCCTGAGCGCCGCCTATGGCGCGGGCCTGCGCGTGTCCGAGGTCGTGGCGCTCAAGGTCAGCGACGTCGATTCCAAGCGCATGCTGCTCAGGATCGAGCAGGGCAAGGGGCGACGGGATCGCTTTGCGATGCTCTCGCCGCAGCTCCTCGAGCTCCTGCGGGACTGGTGGCGGATCGCCCGGCCTCAGGTGTGGCTCTTTCCCGGACAAAACGCGGTCAACCCTCTCACCCCGCGTCAGTTCAACCGGGCCGTCCATGCCGCCGCGCGCACGGCCAAGATCGCCAAGCGGGTCACGCCGCACACGCTGCGCCACAGCTTCGCGACCCACCTGCTGGAGCAGAACATCGATATCCGCGTGATCCAGGTCCTGCTCGGGCACGCCAAGCTCGAGACCACGGCGCTTTATACGCGGGTCGCCACCAACACCATCCGTGCGGTCATGAGCCCGCTCGATCGGCTCACGCCGCTGCGGATGAAGCCGGACGAGTCGTCGGCATAGCGCGCAAGCGCTCATGGTCCGTCCCGCTCTGGAGCTCGCGGACATCTTCCGCGACCACGGGGCCGCCTGGTGCACGGCCAACGCCGGCCATGTGAGCCTCGGCCAGCTCAAGGTCATGTCGGCCATCGAGCGTTGCCGCACGGCGGCGCTTGGCGGCCATGTCGCACGCTGCGAGGGCTGCTCGCACACCACGATCGCCTACAACAGCTGCCGCAACCGGCATTGCCCGAAGTGCCAGGGCGCAGCCGCGAAGGAGTGGCTCGCAGACCGCGCGGCCGACCTCCTGCCGGTACCGTACTTCCATGTCGTGTTCACGCTGCCGGCCGCGGTCGCCGATATCGCCTACCAGAACAAGGCCGTGATCTACGACATCCTGTTCAAGAGTTCCGCCGAGACGCTGATCACCATCGCCGCCGATCCGAAGCATCTCGGCGCCCGGATCGGCGTCACATCCGTGCTGCACACCTGGGGCTCGGCGATGACCCACCATCCGCACGTTCACATGATCGTGCCCGGCGGTGGTCTGTCGGCCGACGGCCAGAGCTGGATCCCGTGCAAGCCGCACTTCTTCCTCCCCGTCCGCGTGCTCGCGAAGCTGTTCCGGCGGGTCTTCCTGGAGAAGCTCGTCGCGGCCCACGAGGATGGTCGCCTCACGTTCTTCGGCGATCACAGCGCGCTCTCCGCCGCCGATGCCTTCGCGGCCTATCTGGCGCCGCTGCGCAGGACCAAGTGGTTCGTCTACGCCAAGCGGCCGTTCGCAGGGCCCGCGGCGGTGCTCGCCTACCTGTCCCGCTACACCCACCGGGTCGCCCTCTCCAACCGCCGGCTGATCGCGGCCGACAGCCACGGGGTGACGTTCACGTACAAGGATTACAGGCGCGAGGGGCGCGACCGCTACAGGACGATGACGCTCAGCCCGCACGAGTTCATCCGCCGCTTCCTGATCCACGTGCTGCCGAAAGGCTTCCATCGCATCCGCCACTATGGGCTGTTCGCCAGCGCCGAGCGCCGGCACAACATCGCCCAGCTCCGACAGTGGCTCGCGGTTCCGGCCCCGAAGCCGGAGGTCGATGATGTCGAGGACAAGGCCGCCGCCTCAAAGCCGCTCGCCCCGGCCTGCCCCTGCTGCGGCGGCCGCATGGTGATCATCGAGACCTTCGCGCGCGGCGCCACGCCTCGGCATCGGCCGACGACCCCGATACGCCGCTTGAGGATCGACACCTCATGACGACAAGCGCGCATCACGACACCGCAAAGCTGCTTCGTGCCCCCACCCGTTCTCGACACCGGCGACGGCGAGGCGCGCTCAAACCTGACGGCGCACGCTGCGACCGAGCCCGGATCGCCACTCTCCAACGCGGCTGGTGCTCACCACAGCCGATCCTTCACGCTCACCAGCGCTGTCGATCCTTGCTCTCGACCCTCTCGCCGCCGCGCGGCACTCCCGTCCGCGATGCCGAAATCGCCATAGAGCGCCCCGCCACAGAACTCCTCCCCGCGGGTTCCTTCCCTGGAGGCTTTCGGACGCCGGCCCCGCGCCCTGTCCCGACCTGCGCCACGGCCGGCCTCCGAAACCCTTCACAGAAGCAGAAGCCGAAACGGAAAGGACCACCCTCCTCGGTCACGGTCATCAACGCCACCGCGAGCCCCGTGACGGGTGTTGTCATCACGGCTGGCGATAAAACCACCAAGCTCTCGAAGCCGCTGGCGCCCAAAGCACGGGCAACCGTGAAGCTGCCGAAGATGCAGGGCTGCACGGTTTCCGTGGCGGCAACCTTCGAGGGCGGCGGCAAGAGTGATGCCGAGACCTTCGATGTCTGCAAGGAAAAGTCGATCCGCTTTACGGATTGAGCCTTCCTCTTGGGAGGGGCTTTCGCGTTATGCGGCCCTGAGGTTGGTCGCGGACTCCTTGCCGGTGCGCCGGTCGGCCTCAACGTCATAGGAGACCTTCTGGCCCTCAGCAAGGCCGCGCATGCCGGAGCGCTCGACGGCGCTGATGTGCACGAACACATCCTTCCCACCTTGGTCGGGCTGAATGAAGCCGTAGCCCTTCTGTTCGTTGAACCACTTCACGGTACCAGTCGCCATTGGATGTCCTTTCACAGCAGGGTGCATGAGAGCCGCGCCCGAGAAGGGGCGCAACTCCTCGATCAACGCCAAAACCGCGGCAATCGTGTTCTCGAGTTCCGCGATCCTGCGGATGACGGCGGTTGAGGTCAGGCCAGGCTGCCGGGCCGCCTCCAATCAAGGCGTGCTGCGCCTCTTTGAGACGGTCGAGCAATGATCGGAGATCGGCGGAAACGTCGTCCATCCGGTCATGCTAGGGCAGACCGCGTTAACTCTGAGCCAACGAGGGTGGTGCCTCAGTTTGAATGTGCGGCAGCGGCAAACACAACAAAGGTGAGCGCCGGAGCAACCCAAATGAGCCACGCTTAGAGGACAAGGACGGCCTCAGAGCCCGGCCGAAAAGAAATCGAATGATAGCAAAGGTTTGCACTTTCCCCCTCCGCTGCGTCGAGGGACTCCAAGGCCGATCAGCGGCGGCTTACCGTGAAAGCGCTTGGCTCGGAGGCTTGCCAACTCTGAAGCTTCTAAACCAAAGATGTCACGCACAACGTTTTGAAATTGCTGACTTTCTTTTCGGCCGGGCATGCCCCGCTTCTTCTCCTTCGACTTTCGCGAAGGCACGAGGTTTGGCCTGGTGCCCAGGACCACGCCACTGGAGAGCTCGCAATCGAACGGCATGGCTGAGGCGTTCGTGCGGACGCTCAAGCGCGACTACGTCCGTCTCTCCCCGGTCCCAGACGCCGAGAGCGTGCTGCGCCAGCTGCCCGGCTGGCTCGCTCACTACAACGAGCTTCACCCCCATCGCGCGCCGGGCTATCGCTCGCCGCGTGAGTTCAACCCCAGGGGCCCTGTCCGGTCGTTAAGGGGCAACAACACATTGCCCTGTTCCCGTTCCAGCGGGTCAACACCGACTCAACTCTCTATACAGCCAAGCTAGAGGGGATGATGGCTGGAACATGAAGGATGCGGGACCAAAGCCTGGCCATTCCATATACCCGCTTTGGCACGGGCCGGTGCTTTCATAGAGCGTGTCTCGGGCGAGCGCGCATGGCGTAAGGGTTCGCCTGCAGAAAGGGCGTGCCGGTCAGCAACCCTGTGCCCCGGCCAGGGTGCGAAGCAGCGGCCTCGGCGGATCGCTCGCTAAGCCTGTGCCGTCATGCTTAGCCCCTAGCGTTCAGCGCCCGCCGTAGCGTGGCAGGATCGACCCCGATCATCCCGGCCGTGACCGCCCGGCCTTTGCCCTCGGCCAGCAGCCGGTGCGCCATGTCGAGCTTTTCCGGCGTTAGGGTGCGCGGCCTGCCAACCCGCTTTCCGCGCCGCCGTGCGGCGCGCATCCCCGCCTTGGTTCGTTCGCGGATCAACTCGGCGCCAGACGGCAGGCGTGCCCGCGCAGATCACCTTCCAGACCAAACCCGAGATCGCGCTCGATCAGATCCGTGTGGCTGCCGAGGCCGGCCTGCCGCGCGGCGCTTGGCGGCTGTCATCAGCCAAGCGCCGGGATTGGCCGGAACGCCGGTCCTGGGCCATTCGGACAGGGCAATGACCAGGGCGTCCTGCGCCAGTTCCTCTGCAAGATCGACATTGCGCATGATGCGGGCCAGACCTGCGATGAGCCTGGCCCGTTCAATGCGGAAAATCGCTTCGATCGCCTGATGGGTCTCGCCTGCGGTCATGCCGCCTTGTCGGCCACAGCCATAAGGGAGGCAAGCAGGCCGCGGTCGACAGTCTCAGTTGCCGCTGAGCTTCTCGCGCGTCCGGTCGTGGATTTCCGTGACCTCCGGCGTCAGATGCTCGCGCAAATCAGCCATCTCGTACAGCGGCCGGATTTCGATCTCGCTCGGTCCCGGCATGGGATTGGGGCAGCGCTTCACCCAAGCGACCGCCTCGTCCATGTCCTTGACTTCCCAGAGCCAGAAGCCGGCGACCAGCTCGCGGGTCTCGGCGAAAGGCCCGTCAATGACCGTACGGCCGGGACCATCGAACGCAACTCGCTTGCCCTGCGAGGACGGCTTGAGGCCGTCGCCGGCGAGCATGATGCCGGCATTGACCAGCTCCTCATTATACTTGCCCATCGCCTCGAACATCTCGGTCGTCTCCCTCGTGGGGAGAATGCCCTTTTCGCTGTCTTCGGTCGCCTTCACGAGCACCATCACACGCATCGTCTGTCTCCTTGTTTGAGCCGGCCCCATCGGCCTGGCATCCAAACGACGAACGGGTTTTCGGAAATCGACATCGCCCTGCGAATTTTTTCGACGATCGAGGCGCAGGGCGCGAATGGCCGCTTCCACGTCAGGGATCGCGACGGCGCGATGACCGAGATTGGCGCGGAGCCGAACCGCCGGGCGTGGGCCGACAACTGCCGGTTATCCGATAATCGTGATCCCGTCGCAGACCCGGTTGCTAAAGTTCGCCACTACGCCGTCGATCGAGTGAAGGCGGCGACAAATCAGCGGGCGTTTCAGCCGTTGCCCCGCCGAGCCGCTTCGATCCTCGCCACGTCGATCTTCCGCATCGTCATCATCGCCTCGAACACCCGCTTTGCGGCGGCCCTGTCCGGATCGGCCATCCCTTCGTTGAGCTGCCGTGGCGTGATCTGCCAGGAGAAGCCCCAGCGGTCCTTGCACCAGCCGCACGCGCTTTCCGCGCCGCCGTTGCCGACAATCGCGTCCCAATAGCGGTCGGTTTCGGCCTGGTCCTGCGTCTCGACCATGAACGACACGGCCTCGTTGGGCTTGAACTCTGGGCCGCCATTGAGCCCGAGGAACGGCGTGCCGAGCACGGTAAACTCGACGGTCAGCTCGTCGCCTTCGTTGCCGGAGGGGAAGTCGCCGGGCGCGGCCATCGCCGAGCCGACGCGGCTGTCGGGGAAGACGCTCGCGTAGAATTCCGCGGCCTTGCGCGCCTCGCCTTTGTCGAACCAGAGGCAGTTCATGATCTTGCCGGCCATCGTCTCTCTCCCTGGATCGCTCGGTCTGTAGAACGGGTTTCGGCGTCGCCCGCGCGATACAGCCGGACGCGCGTCTCACCTAGCGCGAAGCCCTCTCAGCTATGTTGTTTCAGGGCAAGATGAAAATGTCCGGTTTGGAGGTTCAGAAGCTACGCGCTTAACGACCGACACGGGCGCGAAGCGGACCAAGCGATGGTGACCGCTGAACTTCTGCTCCCTTCATACCCTTAGGGCATGTACTCAGTAACGCCCGATGCGAGGTCCGCTCGCGGGGCTCAGTAGCGGACATTGCGGACTTTTGGGACGCGTGGGGAGCTTCGGCTCGGCGGGCGCGCCTGCGGCTACAGCTCGGACCCGATGGCTTTGAGGAGCCGGAAGCGCATCGCGCCGTCATTGCTTGTGAGCGCGATCACGAAGCGCACACGCCCATGCTTCGAAGTGTCGGCATAGCCCGCCAAGGTGCGGACGCCGGAAAAGGTGCCGGTCTTGAAGTGGGCGCCGTCGCCGCTGCGGAGCAGGGTGGCATGGGGCTCGAACAGGTGCAGCAACTGGGCAAGGCCGCGAGCCGTGAAGCGGTTGCCGCGGCTGATGCCCGAGCCCTCCTTGAGTTGGATGGACTCGGCGAGGCCGTGCCTGACGAGCATCTCGTTCGCGACCTGGAGCGACTTCTCGAGGCTGACGGGCCCGCCCAGGCGATGCCCGCCGATCTCCAGGAAGACCTGGTTCGCGATGTAGTTGTTCGAGTCCAGGAGCAACCCGGCAAGGATCTTCGAAAGGGTGCGTGATTGGCGGTGAACGTAGACCGGCTCCAGGCCCCCAGGCACGGCTCCGGTCGAGATCTTGCCCTTGACGCTGCCGCCGGCCCGCTCGATGAATGCGGCGATCAACTCGCCGGCATATTGCAGGCCCACGGTGGGGTCCTGGGTCAGGCTGATGCGACCGCGACCCTGGGGGCCCCGCGCCAGGAACTGGCTGATAGCGAGCGGCGTGATCGGGGTCTGCTCCTCGGCGGAGTGGACCGTCTGGCCCTTCCGCACGGCATGGATCGTGTTGAAGTTCACGGCGAGCGCGGAGTTCAGCGCGTCGTAGGCCTCGTCGGTGTCCTCGATGCCCGGGATACGGATGTCGGAGGGGTAGTAGCTCGCGTCCAGCACGATGCCGCTTAGCGGCTGCTTACCGATTGCGGCGACCAGCGCCGACGCGAGCTGAGCCAGCTCTTCGGAGATCAGAAAGGGATCGCCGCCACCGCGAATGTAGAGCACCCGGTTGCCGTCCAGGTAGAAGCGGGTCTCGAAGCGGTAGTCGGCGCCCAGGACTTCCATCGCCAGCCAGGCGGTCACGATCTTCGCGACGGAGGCAGGCACGAAGGGCTTGTCAGCGTTCTGAACCACCAGCTCGTTGCCCTTTTCGTCCATCACGAGCACCAGCCCCGACGGAGCGAGCGCCGCGAGCTTCTCCCTGGCATCGGCCAGGGCTTGGGCGGGCAGCAGGAGCAGGGCGCAGGCGAGTAGGTGAGACCACATGAGGACGCCAGCCCGTGCCCTCCACTTCGTCGTTCTCGGTAATAGGCTTAACATAGCGCTATGGTCTCATTGGCCCATATGAGAGGTCTGGGATTGTCCGCTTTCGCGCCCTGCTGGGCGCTTAGCGGACGTAGGCTGCGAGGGCGGTCGGCTGAGGATGAAGCTGACGTTTGTCTCCTCGGTAGGCAAGTCCTCGGAAAACCCGGACGTGGTTGAGGCCCGCTTCGTCGACCTAGCGCGTCACAAGCGCATTGGCCTATCGACTCAGTTCCTCTCTGAAGATCCTCAATTTGCTGGAACCATGACGATAACGTGGCGGCTGGAGCCTACGTCCAACGGCACGCTCGTGGCGGTGGTCGCCGATGATGTGCCTTCTGGTATCCGCCGCGCCGAGAACGAGTCCGGCATCGCCTCGATGTTCGCGAACCTGGCCAACTTCGTCGAGTAGCCAACCGGCCGCTTAGGGTCGAAACCGGCCGGAGCGGGACCTGACTAGAAATGTCGGGCGAAGTGTTAGCGATCGGGAATGGCGTTGGACGCAGACCGGACCTGTCGGGCGGCCAGGGGCTTGCCAGTGAAAACCGCCAATTGAGCGTCGAAAGCACGCTTGTAGGCGGGCCGCGCTTCGCCGCGGGCGACATAGGCGGAGAGGTTCGGATATTCCTCCAGCATACCCGATCCGTTCAACCTGCGCAGCACCGTCACCATCAGCAGGTCGCCGGCGCTGAACGCACCGTCGAGCCAGTCGGCATCGCCAAGCCGACTGGAAAGTTCGCCCAGCCGCACACGGACGCGATCCTCGAGGATGGGCAGGCGCTCCTCGTACCAGGTCTTGTCGCGCTCCAGGAGCGTGGCCATTTCGCGATCAACGATCGGCGGCTCCACCGTGTTGAGCGCGGCAAACATCCAGGCGATCGCGCGCGCCCGGGCATTCGCATCGTCCGGCAGCAGGCCCGCATGGCGCTCCGCGATATGGAACACGATCGCCCCCGACTCGAACAGGGCGAGATCGCCTTCTTCGTAGGTCGGAATCTGCCCGAAAGGATGAAGCGCACGATGCGCGGGTTCCTTCATCTCGCTGAACGAAACGAAGACGAACGTCGTAAGGCTGGCCCACTTCTTCGAGCGCCCAGCGAACGCGCATGTCACGCGCCAGTCCCTTGCCGCGATCGGGCGACCGTTCAAAGGCGGTGATGGTGGGGGTCATTGGAAGGCTCCGGTGATTGCATGACGCCATCGTGCGTCACGCAGCTGATGGGCTCTTGTCGCGCGAGCAGGCGAGAGAGGCCCGCCAAGAACGGTTTAGCAGGTTTAGCGACTTGAGCAGGCTCGCCCGGGCCTCTCGCGTTTTCGCGCAAGCCGCGCGGACGCTCAAAAGCGGGCGACGGCGACCCGGAGCTGAGCTTCTCTGAAGCTTACCCTCCGCTTACCTGGGATGTCGTATCGTTTTGCGAGACCGATCTAACGCATTGAAATCGTTGGTGGGTGTACAAGGATTCGAACCTTGGACCCGCTGATTAAGAGTCAGCTGCTCTCGTGCCCCACCTCCCTGCTCGGGGTTGCAGGCGACGGCAAGTGTCCACGCCCGTATATTGGACATCTTGGACACTGGATCCGGCGCCAGTTCTAAGCCTTTGATTTCACTGGCGCTTCCTAGGGGACTCGAACCCCTGTTTTCGCCGTGAGGGGGCGAGAAAGGTACATGAGCGGCCGCAACATAGATAATTGACGGCGCAAGTCTGCTGATGAAGTTCTGCGTCGGCTACGGCTAAGCGGCTTCGGCCTGCGTCCATTCGGCACTCACTTCGGCCGTGAGGCCCGGGGCACCTACACGATCACGAAGTTTAGCCAGTGCCTGCCGGAGAAGCCGTCGCAGCCGAAACCGCTCGGGGGGCGCCTCGACCTCGGCCAGGGCTCGTGCGATCTCGAAGGTATCGATCGCGGCTGCTCGTACACCAGCGTTACGGTCAACAGCATCCCAGATTGTCGCCAGACTGGCCATGATGATTTTGATCTGGCTCAGGCCACCTTGACCAACATCAATTACGGCGGCCGCCTCTTCGATCAGCCGCAATGACTCGACTACAGGGACGGCGGGGGAACGGCTCGACCGCGGCATTTGTGCACTCCTACGCGGGCCTCGATACATCGACTTTTAGCAAGCTTATGAGCTGGTGAGGTTGTGCCTCGGCGCGGTTAACAACGGCTAAAAAGCGGTCCATCAGCACCCGCGCAACCTTCCGTGGCGCTAAGCTCGCCAACGTCGCCCAATTTCTCCGATTGCGCTCAAATCGAGAGAAGCGCCGTATCACTTCACCAAATTCCCGTCTAAATCATTGATTTCGTTGCTGGGTGTGCAAGGATTCGAACCTTGGACCCGCTGATTTAGATCAGCTGCTCGCCTTGCGTCCGACCACACCGGGTCGGCTAGGTGGGGCGGGCCGAACTTCACTGGCTTCGCTCTGACCCGACTTAAACAGTGGCGGCGATAAGGTCCTGAAGTTGTTAAGGTCTCGCCTTTTGCGCGTCCCCTTGTAGTGCCAATGGCCTCTTCGCGTAAGGGTTTTCCAAGGCAGCGGATCTCACTGCGGTTCATACCACAGCGCGTACCCGCATCATCCTCATGTGCCAACGATGAATTTGGTCAAAGTAGCTTGGCCACCCGGTTCCAGACTCGGACTCCATGCCTGAGCGACACAGAGGCCGCGCATAAAGGAGGCAGCCGTACGTGCCCGATTGGTGGGGCGAAGCAGCGGGATTCGAACTACCCGTCACCGTGATTTTCGGTCAGCGAAGCTGCAGCGGCCTAGCTCTGAGTCGCTGATCCGTGGTTCCCCTGGGGTTCCCAAGAATGCCATAGCTTGGTGCAAATTGGCGTTGCTGCGCTTAAAATCAAAACATTGTCAGGATGTTAGATGGTCGGAGCGGCGGGATTCGAACCCACGACCCCTAGTCCCCCAGACTACGTGCAAATGTGTTTGGGCGCGTCGCTCGCGAAGGTGCTCGATCGCCCCTTCCTGGTTCGAAGCTCTATCGTGGGTCTAAGCCCAGCGCTCCTCTGCCATCCATACGCGTTACCCAGAATGTTACCCCAAGCAATCATGGCAAGCAGATGGTTTGGGCTAAGTCATTGAAAAGGCTGGCGCGCCCGAAAGGATTCGAACCTCTGACCCCCAGATTCGTAGTCTGGTGCTCTATCCAGCTGAGCTACGGGCGCCCGCGGCCAACTACGCGTTCGGAGCGGCCGGCCGGGAGCCGGTGATCTAGAACCTCCTGCTTGGGTTTGCAAGAGCCGCCGGGCTCCTCGACAAACGCGCCGCAAGCATGGGCGCTGGTCTCGCCCTCCTGACCTATGTAAACCGTGCCCCATCAAGCCGTGAGCGGGAGCGTTCTGCCGCAATGACGGCATAGTGCGAGACCATCATTCCACCACCATAAGCGCACCATCATCCGAGGAGGGGTCGTGTTCGCGCTGATCGATGAGGCCCGCCGGCAAAGAGGGCTCGCGCTCGATGCGGCGGGCTTCGGCCCGGTCGAGGCGCCCTTCCGCATCCTGGCCGAGGAGCCCGGCGCGCGGCTTCGGGCCTACCACGAGGTCGACGCGAAGGGATCGGCGCTGCTCATCGTTCCGGCTCCCATCAAGCGGGGCTACATCTGGGATCTCCTGCCCGATGTGAGCGTGGTGCGCCACGCCCTCCGGCGCGGGGCGCGGGTGTACCTCTTGGAGTGGCTGACGCCCGGCGCCGACGAGGATGCGTTCGGGCTCGCCGACTATGCGGATCGGCTTATCCAAGGTGCTCTACGGGGAATCGAAGCCGACGCGGGCGGCGCTCCCGTTCTGGCGGGGCACTCGCTTGGCGGCACGCTCACAGCCATTTTCGCCACGCTCCATCCCGAACGCATCCGGGGCCTCATCTTGGTGGATGCGCCGCTCGCCTTCGGCGAAGAGGATGACCGGCTCGCGAAGGCGGTCGCCGCAGCCGCTCATGCGCGAGCGATGCGCCGGATGGCGGGAAGCCCTGTGCCGGGCTCGTTTCTCAACACCTTGAGCGCCTCGACCGTGCCGGGCGTGTTCATCGGGCAGCGCTGGGACGACCTTCGCGCGAGCCTCGCCGACCGCGACGCCCTCGCCATCCACACCCGGGTCGAGCGCTGGACGCTCGATGAGTTCCCCATGCCGGGTCAGCTTTTCGAGGACATTTTGGAGGGTCTTTACCGCGAAGACCGTTTCCGGCGCGGCACGCTCGATGTCGGGGGGCGGCGCACCGGGCTCGACCGCTTGCGCTCGCCCATCCTGGCCGTGGTCAACCCGCTCGGCGGCGTGGTGCCGCCGGCCTCCGTCACGGCCGGCCTTGCCGCCGCGCCGGACGCGCCCGCCACCGTGCTCGAATACGAGGGCGACCGCGGCCCGATGCTCCAGCATGTCGGCCCGCTCGTGACGCGGCTCGCCCACGAGCGCCTATGGCCGCGGATTTTCGACTGGTTTGCGGAGCGGCAGGCCGAGAGAGGCGGCGCGTCCGATGTCGCCGCCCCCTGAAACTCTCGCGCACGGCCCGCGCTCGGCGCGCCTAGGACGGTCCGCTTCGCCAAATGGGCTTCAGGTCACTCCGCGCCGCCCACCGGCGTGACGACCGGACGCTCGCGCCAGGCTTTGGCGAGACGAGTGCGCTCGAACAGCAGCACGACCACGAGCGAGATCAGGAAAGGAATGATGAGGTAGAACAAGCGGAACACCAGAAGCGCCGCCACGAGTTCGGCTTTCGGAATGTCCGGCATCATGGCGACGAAGACGAGTTCCAGCACCCCAAGCCCGCCCGGCGCATGGCTCAGCAGCGCCGCCGAGAACGAGGCCAGAAACGCGGCGAGCACGACGAAGAAACCGGGATTTCCCGTCTCGGGCAGCGCGAAGTAGATGATTCCGGCCGCGCCGACGATTTCCATCGGAGCGACAACGAGCTGGCGCAGCATGACGCCCGGACGGGGATATTCGATCTTGAACGTCCGGATGTAGAGCGGCTTGAAGTGCAGGATCGAACCGATGACGTAGAGGGCCACGAAGCCGAGGAGCGCCAGGCCGAGGACGCGCGCCGCGGTCGGGTTGGTGAGAACGGACGGAACGCGGGCTTCCAGCCGCAGAAGAAGCTCGGGATTGATCGTCAGGACGAGGCCGCCGAGCAGGATCGTGCCGAGGCCGAAGGTGAACGAGCACAGGGCGACGAGCACGGCGACTTGCGCCGCGCTCAAGCCCTTCGTGCTGTAGGCCCGGTAGCGCACCATCGCGCCCGAGAACACGGAAGCTCCGATATTGTGCGACAGCGCGTAGGTTGTGAACGAGCACAGCGAGACGAACAGCCACGAGATGTGCCGCACGCCGAGATGGAGAAGGGCGATGCGGTCGTATCCGGCGAGCGCGGCGTAGGCGACGAGGGTGGAGGCTGCGGCGAGCAGGTAGCGGTGCGGCGGGATCGAGGTGAGGCTCGTCCAGACCGCCTCGAGCGACAAGCCCCGCAACTCGTGAAACAAGAGCCAGCCCGACACGACGACGGCGAGAAAGCCGATGACCGGCCACGCGAAGTCACGAACGTTTTTCTTCATGAACCAGGGACGGCTCCTTGCGACAGGCCATGTGTGCCCGAGCCCGCCCTGCCCCGCAAGCCCGCTGCATCCGGAGCGCCGAGCCCGTTCCGGAATTCTTGCGCTCGCTCATGACCGCTGCAGCCCGCGCAGGCCTGCCGGAATCAGACGCCCTGCCGCTCCAGCCAATCGAGGATGCTGCGCGCCACGGTCTCCGCGCCGGGGTCGAGCATGAGGAAATGGCCCTGGTTCTCGGCGGTCTCATGCGCCGCGCCGTGGTAGACGGCGGTGCGCCACGTCGAGATCTGCCAAACCAGGCGGTCCTTGGTTCCGCCGACCACCAGGGCTGGAATGCCGAAAAACATGGCCGAGGGCACAGGCCAGGGAAAATGCGCCTCGGCGAGCGCCCGCGGCGCTTCCGGCGTCATCAGGGCGGCGTAGCGCCGGACGCGCCCGCGAGGCACGTCCTCAGCAAAGAGCAGCTCAGCCGCGGCCAGGGCGATCGGCGTCTTCGTGAGGCCCACCGCCGCTGCCACGGCCTCAAGCCAGATGTGCGGGTCGGTCACGATGAGACGCGGGCTTTCGAAGAAGAGGCCCTCGGGCGGAAGGGAGGCGAGGAGCACCAGCGCGCGCATCTCGACGCGGCCGATGAGCATCTGCGCGAGCAGGCCGCCGAGCGAATGGCCGACCACCACCGGCGGCTCTGGGAACTCGGCGAAGGCGCGCTGCACATCGGCCATGTAATCGGACAGAGTCGCCGTGCCCATGCGGCGCCGGTCGTCCCCGGCGCCGTGACCGCGCAGGCTGAGCGCGCCGGCATGCCGGCCGCGGCGCGCGAAGAAGGGCAGGAAAGCTTCGGCCCATGACCAAGCGCCGCAGAAGGCCCCATGCAGGAAGAGGACAGGCGCTCCGGCGAGCTCGCCCCGCGGCCGCGCCTCGATGAACTCCAGCGTCGGCCCTCCGGGCTGGCGCAGATGCCGGCTAAGCAGTTCCCCTTTCATCCCAGGATGATGCGCGTAATCTGTGAACGAGACGATCGACGCAGCCATTCGGAATTCAGCCCCGTAAAACAAGGACGCGCACCGTGGACGGTGCGCGCCATTTCTTCTCTTTTATAACGCGCTCGCGCGTGTTTCGTTCTCGCCGGTTCCAGGGCAGGGACAACAGCGCGCCCGATCGCCGTTGCTGCGGGTGAGTTCTTCGGGCACAAACGCGTTCGACCGGCAGAGCCGCCTCTAACCGGCGCAAATCTCGCTGCGGGACGAGTTTGCACGCACTCTATTCGCGGGCCTGCCGCGCGGTCTCGGAGTCAGACGACGAAGAGCGATGGAGCTGCTCCCGCCTACTCCTTAAGAAAGAAAGCAGAACCCAGACAAGAACAGCACTGATTAAAAAGCTTATCCATCTCGGAGTGTCTTTGGAAAACAATTCATGTAATAAATCATGCAAAAATATGACCTATGTAATACACAAGCGGAACACTGATTATAAATTCAGCGCTTTCAAGAAGCTTGTTTGTGTCACTCTGCCTTTTTGCTAACATGTCATTTCTTTGCTTGTCAAGTAGAAATTCTATATCTGTTCTAACCCCAGTGTATCTTCGTCCGACACGATCAATAAAGTCAAATGTCTTGAAAAGCCTTCGCTGAACAAAGTCGGTATATGGCTGAAACCCTTCAAGCCTGCTAACTCTTAGCTGGCGCATTTGCTCTTTGTACTCCTGGACATAATACCGTGATCTCTCAATTCTATACATAAGTCCACCCGTAACAAGCGAACCCGCATTTGTGAGTTTCTCAGCCATTATTCTCGTGTTTTCACCCCCTGCCTTAGCTTTCTCAAGTTTATGAATCTCATCGCTTGCCATTGTAATTTGCTTGAGATCGCGCACAGCTGCCAGCCGGAGTGTGCCGAGTTGGTTGATCCTATCGATGAGTCGCCCAAGCTGCCATCTGCTTGGATGGGCAACAGCAATCGTATATATGACTGGTTCCTCGGGCATAGGTTCAGGACCCACTCTGGGAAGATCCTGGCCAGAATATCCCAAAGAGGTAATATAAAGAGATCTGCGCCCTTGAAACAGCGAGATCGTATACTCTGGTTTTCCATGTCGACTATCCAAATCCTTCTCACTATGAAGACCACGCAATATAGGCCAAAGCGCATCAATAACATGTAAGGCTGTTCTTCTATCGTACAAATGTCTGCTTATTTGGGCTGGAACTGTTTTCTTGACCTCCTTATTTCCGGGCCGAGAGAATTTAATTAGAGGAGTATCATCATCTTCATCACTGACATGTCGCGTGTGAATGCCAAATATATTACCGTAGAATTCAGCAAATATTTCTCCGAGGTCAGTAAATATAAATTCCTTCGGATAGGATTTTTTACACTTAATCAGAATATCCTCTTTTAACAGATCAGATAAGCCCAAAACCATTGTACTCCTGATGCGCTTGCGTAGGCTACTTTCAGCATTGTCATTAACGGGAATTTCTGTGTGCCAATGTCTGGCAAATCTCGTCTCGAGAAACTCTCCTATCTCATTGAATAATTGATGTATGTAAGAGAGCTTATGATGCTCTTTTATCAAATCCCAGTTGGCTCTGTCGAAATCGCAAAAAAAGCTTAGTGTCCAGTATTCACTATGAAGCTCAGCTCTAGTGTGTATCCAAATTCCATGAAAGCAAGATCGAGCTGAGAAAACATCGTATCTGACCAGACGCTGCTCGTTTGGAATGATCTCGAAATCATGAGTTTCAGCATCCCAATTTTCAGCGTTTTTTGGTATGAGAAATGAGTGCCTGAATATATAGAGACGCTCGCCGTCCGAGTTTGGAGTCAACAATTCATTTGCTTGTCCGCAGCTCATATGATGATAGTTGGATAAATACATGAAAACTTGAAAGAGAAAATAGTCTATGCACTCATACCATTTCGTGTCGGCAATCGAGGATGGCTTCCAGAATCCCAAGTGCCAAACCAACCCTGGGGTGCCCATCCAGGGCGCTGGCCTTCGATGGGCGCCCACATTGAGTGCTCTGTACTGATCGTTATAGGTAAAAGGCATGGAACACCTGCGCCCGTTGGTCGGCACAAGTCAACCTTGAGTTCCAGTTCCTTTCAAGCACAAATGATGATGTGCTGGCTAAGCCGCTCAGGAGAACGCTTCGATCGCCTCGATCGGGCCATCAGTGCGCCTCGCGCCGTTCGACAAGCACGAGATCGGCCGGCCTGCCCGTGAGTTCCGCCATATGGTCGAAGCGGGTCGAGAACGTGCCGACGCCGGCCGTCGCCGAGCGGAGTTCGACGATGAGGTCGCCGATCTCTGCCTCCGGGATCATGGCGTTGAGCACCTCCCAGCCCGGCCAGCCCGGCCGCGAGTCGTAGCCGAGGATCTGGCCGCGGCGGCCCGTGACGAGCGCGCTCGCCTTCGAGAGCGCCTCCGAGGGGATGGTGATCTCGACCGCGAGGATCGGTTCGAGCAGAACCGGCTTCGCCTTGGGCAGCGCCTCGGCCATGGCGAGCTTGGCGGCGGCCTGGAAGGCGGCGTCGGACGAGTCGACCGTGTGGTACGAGCCGTCGGTCAGGGTCACGGCGAGGTCGACGACCGGAAAGCCGAGCGGGCCCTTCTTAAGGAAATCCGTCACGCCCGCCTCGACCGAGGGAATGTACTGGCGCGGCACCACGCCGCCGCTGATCTTGTCCTCGAACGCGAATCCCTCGCCCCGCGGCAGGGGCCGCACCGTGATCGCCGCATCGCCGAACTGGCCGTGGCCGCCGGTCTGCTTCTTGTGCCGCCCGCGCGCGGAGGCGACGCCTTTGATGGTTTCGCGGTAGCCGACCTTGGGCTTGCCGGTCTCGACCCCGACCTGGAAGCGCGAGGCCAGCCGCTCGACGGCGACGCGCAGATGCATCTCGCCTTGGCCAAGGAGGCGCATCTCGCTCATCTCGGGCTTGGTCTCGACCACGAGGGCCGGGTCTTCCTCGACGATCTTGGCGAGCGCGCTCGAGAGGCGCACGTCGTCCTTGCGGTCCTTGACCTTCAGCGCGACCGCATGAACCGGCTCCGGCGGCGCGACCGAGATGACGGCCTCGGGCCGGGTCTTGCCGGTCGCGAAGCAGTCGCCCGTCGTGACGCCTTCCAGCCGCGTGAAACCGAGCGCCTCGCCTTCTTTCGCCTCGGCGACGCGGGTTGTGGAAGCGCCCAGAAGCGACACGAGTCCGGCGATGCGCGTCTCGGCGCCGCGCGAGCCGATCACGGTATCGCCCTCCCGAAAGGCGCCGCGCAGGACGCGGGCGACCGACAGCTTGCCGCCGTGGGTCGTGTGCAAGGTCTTCATCACCTGCGCAAGGGGGGCGCCGTTGTCAGCCACGCCGAGACGCGCGCGCGTCTCTTTCAAGGTCGGCGCTTCGTGGCGGAGCGCCTTGAGGAGACGGGTGACGCCGTGGCCGCGCTCGGCCGAGCCGATCAGCGCCGGCACCACCTGCCGCTCGCGCAATTCGCGGGCGAGGTCGTCGAACACGCGGTCGCGGGGCGGCTCGATGTCGGAGAGAAGCTCCTCCATGAGTTCGTCGTCATGATCGGCGAGGCGCTCCAGCATGCTGAACCGGGCCTCCTTCTCGCGCGGCAATTCGCCGTCCGGCAAATCCACGACTTCGCTCGGCGCATGCTCGCGGTAGATGAAGGCGCGCTCCAGCGCGAGGTCGACGAAGCCGACCGCGATGCCATCCTTCCAGATCGGGATTTGCCGCAGCAGGAGCGGGGTACGCGAAGCGCGCTGCAACAGCGCCAGCGTCTCGCGCAGGCGGCGCGACGCCGAGTCGATCTTGTTGATGAACAGGAAGCGCGGGATGTCGGCTTCCTCGAACTCGCGCAGCACGATTTCGAGCGCGGGAACCTTTCGTGTCATCCGCCTCGCAGACCACGACGGCGGCGTCGCAAGCCGGCACGACGGTGCGCATGTCGTGCTGAAACTCCACCGAGCCGGGGCAATCGACGAACGTCAGCGCGTCGCCGAGGAAGCGCACGGTCGCCACGTTCGGCTCGACGCTCATGCCGTGGGCGCGCGCCTCGGCTCTGGCGTCGCCGACGGTGTTGCCGCTGGCGGCCCAGCCCTGACGCTCGACCGCGCCGGTCCGGGCGAGGATCGCTTCGAGAAGCGAGGTCTTGCCGCTCTGGAAGGGGCCGACGATAGCGATGCACCGGGGCCCCGCATCCGATCTGCCGTTCTGCGCCACGATCCTTTCCTCCCTGTCGAGCGGCGCTTTCAGGCCGCCGGAGCGGATCGTCTGCCTGTCGTTCGTGGAAGGCAAGAGTCTTTCGCGGGGAGCGAAACGGCATGAAAACGGCCGGGCCGACCCGGCCGCCGTCGATGCTGCGCGGCGTTCCGGGGCTAGCGCCGCGGCGCCACGGGCTGCGCTGCGCGCAGTTCGAAGTTGGTTACGCCAGCCGCCACGTTGAGGCCCTGCTGGCCCTGGATGGAGAGGGGCTGCAAGGCGACCGAACGGTTCGAGCCGCCGATAAGCGCATTGGCGCCGATCCCGGCGCCCACCGTCGCCTCGCCGCCCGCGCCGACGTAGCTGCCGGCCAGCGCGCCGCGCGGAACCGCGCTTGGGGCGAACACCGACCAGGCCAGTTGCCCGCCCGTGGTGGCGCCGATGTCAAGCCCGAACCGGCGAATGACGCCGGTGTAGACCTCGAGCTCGCCGCGCGAATTGACGAAGGTGCAAGCCAACTCCTTCTGCGACGTGACGATGAGGCCGATGCCGCCCGAAACTTCGCAGTTCAGATTGCCGACCTGCGTGGTCTGGGCCTGGACCGCGGGTGCGCTCAAGGCAAGGGCGCTGGCCAGGGCCGCCGCGCCGAGCGCGGTCGATCTGCGATGGGACATGTCAACTCCTAATGTCTTCAACAGAACGACATCAACTCCGACAATACGGCCAAGTTCCATCTCATCGCGTCATGGCCGAGCTTTCCGGCGACCTCGACAGGAGAGACGCTGCCCTCGGAGAGACGCTGCCCTCCCGGCCATGCCATGTTCAGGGCCGCGTTTTTGGACCCCCTCCCCCGCTCGGAAAAGGCCTTTCACCGCAACTCCGCGCAGAAGCGCTGGATGCGCTGGCAGGCGTCCTCCAACAGCGCGGTCGAGGTCGCATACGAGATGCGCAGGTTCGGGCCGAGCCCGAAGGCCGAGCCGTGCACCGCCGCCACGCCCTCCGTCTCCAGCAGTTCGGAGACGAAATCCTCGTCGGTTTCGATCGTCTTGCCCGACGGGGCCGTGCGCCCGATCGCCCCGGCGCAGGACGGATAGACGTAGAACGCGCCTTCCGGGGTCGGGCATTGGATGTATCGAGCCTGGTTGAGCATCGAGACGACGAGGTCGCGCCGCTCCTCGAAGGCTTTTCGGAACACCGCGAGGTGGTCCTGCGGCCCGTCGAGCGCCTCGACCGCCGCCCATTGCGCGATCGAGCAGGCGCCCGACGTCTGCTGGCCCTGCACGAAGTCCATGGCCTTGATGAGATGCTCCGGCGCGCCGGCGTAGCCGATGCGCCAGCCCGTCATGGCGTAGGCTTTCGAGACGCCGTTCATGGTGAGCGTGCGCTCGTACAGGTTCGGCTCCACCTGCGCCGGGGTGACGAACGCGAAGTCGCCGTAGGTCAGGTGCTCGTACATGTCGTCGGTGAGCACCCAGACGTGCGGATGGCGCAGCAGCACGTCCGTGATCGCCTTCATCTCGTCGCGGCTGTAGGCCGCGCCGGACGGGTTCGAGGGCGAGTTCAGGATCAGCCACTTGGTCTTCGGCGTGATGGCCCGGTCGAGCGGCTCCGGCTGGAGCTTGAAATCGTGCTCCATCGTGGTCTCGACGAAGACCGACGTGCCGCCGCACAAGCCGACCATTTCGGGGTACGACACCCAGTACGGCGTCGGGATCACGACCTCGTCGCCGGGATTCAGGGTGGCGAGCAGCGCGTTGTAGAGGACCTGCTTGCCGCCGGTGCCGACGATCGTCTGCGACGGCTTGTAGTCGAGCCCGTTCTCGCGCTTGAACTTCTTGACGATCGCCTCGCGCAGCGGCGGGATGCCGGAGACCGGCGTGTACTTCGTCTCGCCGCGGTCGATCGCGGCCTTGGCGGCCGCCTTGATGTTGTCCGGCGTGTCGAAATCCGGCTCGCCGGCCGACAGCGAAATCACATCCCGCCCCTTGGCTTTCAGCTCCCGCGCCTTCTGCGTCATGGCGATCGTCGCCGAGGGTTTTACGCGAGACAGGACATCGGCCAGGAAAGCCATGGGACGCCTCCGGGACTATGGGACAAAAGCGGGGCGGACCCTAGTGCGCGACCGGTCCTTAGGCAACCCGAAACCGCAATGGCGCGAGTACGCGAAGGCGTGGAATTCACCATCAGCCGACGCCATCGGGCATGGGCGCCCATTCTGCGCCCATCATTCCTGTTCGCGCGGCAATCGAGCCCAAAGCGCGAGGCGCCAAAGCTGCTGATCTTGAACCGGCGGGAACTCAGCCTCGCTTCGCCTCGATTCGATGAGCCTCATCGACTGCGGCCGAAATTTCGCTTTCCCGCACGGCGCGCTCGCTCATGCCGGACTTGATCCGGTATGCGGGCTCCCCGGTCTGGTCCGCCGGCATGAGCCGGACGACCTCATAGAAATCAGCGCCGCCAGTTCTGTGGCTTGGGAATGCGGCACGCGCCAAGCGCACCCGCTGTTGAACCTTGAATCGATGAGACATGCCGTATTCTCCTTCGCCCAGGGGGCAGATCGCTTACATTCGCGTGAAGAGCACGACGGCGAGCAGCCCGCCCAAGAGGAGGATCGCTATCAACAGCCATATCGTGACGACCCGCTGCTTGTCGCGTTCCTCGGCGTCGTGGTCGCGTCGCGGCCCTTCGTGCTTCTGCATGTTCGTCCCGGACCTGTTCAGCGCCAAGGTCGAGCCGCGGGTCCTTAGCATCCGCGGCAGATGCTCCCGCTCACCGATTTCATCTTGCGATCCCAGGTGCGCTGGCGGGCTTCCGCCGCGCGCTGGGCTTTCGCGCCGGGATCGGCGTCGCTCGGCTTCACCAATTCTTTGGAGCCGGCCCTGCTCTCCCCTGCTCGTGGGGGAGCATCGCCTGGGCGCGGCGGGACCACCTCCTGAGCGCTCAAGCCGGCGATCGCGGTGGGAGCGATGGCCGCAAGGGCGAGCCCCAAAAGCGTTTCGCGGACCAGCCTCACTTCTTCGATCCCGCTGGCCGGGGCTGAGCGCCGCCCTTGCCTGGAAGAGAGAGAGGCGACACGGGAGCCTCGGCCTTCGGCTTGTCCTGCTTCGGCTTCTTTTGCTCGCGATTGCTGCGTTTCTGACCTTTGGCCATCGGCTTGTCTCCTGTGACTGCAAGACCCCGGCGCATTCGCGAAGGGGTGAGCTACGGACTTGATGAATGCGGCGCATCGCCCAGAAGACGATCGAAGTCGGCGAGAACACGCTTGATGAGCCGGCGTCGACGCGGGTCATCGGCCGCCGGGGTCTCGGCGAAGAGGGTGAGCAGGTATCGCGCCTTCTCGACGGCTTCGGGCCACCCGGCCGCGGGAAGCGTCAGGAGCATCTTCTCCAGCGCGTCCTGGCGCGCCTTGAGCGCCGCCTGATCGGCCTGGACGCCGACGCGCAGCCGGCGCAGTTCGGTCGCCTTCTGGGCCGCCATGCCGCGGTGCTCGTCGAGGTCGATCGTTCGGTCCGTCATCGTGTCCGTATTCCGCTATCCACTGCCGCCGCACGGCGCGCCTGAACGATCTTAGGCCGTTCGGCGGCAATGGATAGAGAAAACCATTCGCCTCGGAGGCTCCTCCGCCCACGGCGGTTAAACGTTCCAGGTCGCGAAGCGCTTGTCGGACGCCCAGATTTCGACATCGGCCGCGGCCTGCTCGTGAGGCAGCCCATAGCGCTCTTCGACCCTGGCGATCAGGTCGCGCTTGGTGCGAATCCCGTTGAAATCCGCCGGCGTCAAGCGTTCCCACTTGGCCTGAGCCGCGCTCATGTGCCCGCCCGCGCCATCCAGGATACCGTCTGCTTCAGCCTCGATCGATGTTGGCATCGCGGCGACCTTCCTGCCGAAGGCGGAAGAACCGCCCGAGCTTGAGCCCGGAGATCTACGCCTGTTAAAGAAGAGTGGGGAAGAACCTCAGCATTACAATGCTCAGAGATGAAAATGCGGCACGCCGGAGCAAGGGCGCCTTGAATACGAGCGATCCCGCCTTGTAAAAGTCGGTTTGATCTTTTACATGATGAGGATCGACATTTGGCCGGACGATCGGGCCGTTTCGCTTTGGCTTGGCCGAGCGCGGGTTCAGACTCTCTTCCAAACATCGACGAACAAGGGTTCAGGGCCGCGCTATTGCGCGATTTTGCGCCCACGCGCATCCAAACTTGCAAAGGACTCCCCGATGATTACGGGCACCGTGAAATTCTACAACGACCAAAAAGGCTTCGGCTTCATCCAGCCGGACGACGGCTCCAAGGACGTGTTCGTCCACGCCACCGCGCTGGAGCGCGCGGGCCTGCGCGGCCTCGTCGAGGGCCAGAAGGTCTCCTTCGACACCGCCGAGGACCGCCGCTCCGGCAAGATCGCCGTCAACACCATCCAGACCGCGTAAGGTCGGATGGCCTGCGCGCCGGACAACCGGCCTGCGCCGTTTTGCTTTCGAAGCCGCTCCCCCGTGGGGCGGCTTTTTGTTATCATCCACGCGCGAAAGGTTCACGATGGCCAAGGAAGAACTGATGCAATTCGACGGGCTGGTGACCGAGATCCTGCCCGATGCACGTTTCCGGGTGCAGCTCGACGCCGGACATGAGGTGGTCGCTTACACGGCCGGGAAGATGAAACGGAACCGGATCAAGACCCTCGCGGGCGACCGCGTCGCCATTGAGATGTCGCCCTACGATCTGGAGAAGGGCCGGCTCGTGTTCCGGCATAAGGACGAGCGCGCCGGGCCTGCACGACGGGCGCCGCCCCGCGCCCAATTCCGGCGGAGGTAAGGTGATGCGCATCTATATGTTCTCCTCTCGAGCGAAACCTGATCTGCGCGGCTTTGCCGGCGAATCGACCGGACGGCAGCTTCCCGAAAAATATGCGCCCTGGGACGCCACAGGCGTGGTCAGGCCCGAGAAGGCGCCCCCGCACGGGTTCTCGCGCGCAACGATCGAGGAGGCGATCAACGCCCAGGGTTATCAACTCTGGCGGATGAAAGTCCCGAAACCGGCAAAGATTTGATCATCAAGCCCGGCGCGAGCGCGAAAAGGGCGACATCCCGCTGCGCTCGGCCTCCTGCGCCTGCGCTCATGGCCGCGCGGCCGACTCCGCCATGCCCACATCCCGCGCCGGCCTGGCCATTAAGCCTTGAAGCGCCTGGGTGACCGGCCGCTCGAACAGCCGATAGGTGACGAGCGCCGCCGCGATCGCCGCGGCGACCACGAGCGCGGCGTAGGCCCAAGGCCACGCGGCGGCGTCGATCAGGCCGCGGCTCCAGAACTCGCGGAAGAAGCGGATCACGAAGGGGTGAAGGAGATAGAGCGAGTAGGAGGCGTCCCCGATCGCGCCCAAAGCGCGGGCGAGCGCGCCTTGGGACCGCCTGAAATCGCCGAGCACCGCTCCCGCGACGAAGAGCGCCACGGGAAGTCCCCAGGCGAGGCCGCGCGGCAGGCCCATCACCATCCGCATGGGCAGCGCCAGCGCGAGCGCGAAAAGTCCCGCCCCCATCAGGAACACGGCCGTCGCGGGCCGCAGGCGCAGGCCCGACCGAGCGGCGACCGCCAACAGCATCCCGAATACGAACTCCAAAATGATCGGATCGGTCCAGAAGCCGAGCGCGTCTGGCAACGGCCCTGCGATCCAGCCCAAGGCGACGGCCAGGATGAGCAGGCCCGCCACTCCGGCGATCGCGGCCGTTCGCCGAAACACCAAGCTTCCGCCGAACACGAGATAGAAAAACATCTCGTAGTTCAGGGTCCATCCAAGGCCGACGACCGGCTGCATGGTCCCATCTTCGCGCGGGAAGGGGAAGAAGAGGTAGGACGCGGCGATGAGTCCGGGCGAATAGCGGCTCGTCGCCATGTCGGGGAGCAGGAGGGTCAGAACGAGGTAGAGGCTCGTCACCGCCCAGTAGAGCGGCGCGATGCGGATGAGCCGCCGCAGCCAGAACAGGCGCGGACCGTTGGCGCGTCCGAACAGCGGCTCGGAGGCATGGACCATCACGAAGCCCGAGATGACGAAGAACACGTCGACCCCGGCGGCGCCGAGATTGAGGTCGGGCAGCGCGGCGGGAAGCCCCATCCGGGTCGCGAAATCAAGCTGCACATGATGCGCCACCACGCCGAGCGCGGCGACGGCGCGCAAGATCTGCACAGACAGGAGAGTGTTCAACGGGCGCTCGCGACGGGTTGGCTCGCGCTCTTTACCAGCCCGCGCGCCGTTCGTCAGCCTCGCAGGAGCACGAACGAGGGTCAGCCGCCTTCACCGCCCCTGCCGCGCGCAGCCGCGACGTGCATCGGACAAAGCTCGAACCGGTTGAGACCGGCCTCAACGGTCGGATCGCGCTCGCCGAGCCGGCGCGCTTCGGCCTCATCGTCCACCTCGAGGATGGCGAGGCCGAAAGCGCCGTCCGAGGCCATCACCGGCCCGTAGAGAAGGACGTTTCCGGCCGCGAACTGGTCGCGCAGGTAACGCGCATGCGCCTGCATCAACGGAGCCTCCTCCGTCGTCATGTCCTGCGCGAACGTGGGCCGGGGCGGGATCAGCCTGAAGAGATAGTGCTGCTTGGGCATGAAGCGGGCATAAGCATCTGCGGCCAGGTCATCAACCCCCGCGGTTGATCGCCCGGCGGGACTTCCTAGCTCATAGGCAGCACCCGGAGAGCCCGCCATGACTCGATCTTGCCTTGTCCTCGCCTGCGCCGCGCTCGCGGCCGGCGTCCTCCCTGCTCGCGGGCAACAGCCGCAGCGCCTCAAGAGCGAAAAGGCCGAGATCCTCGTCGAGACCGTCGCGCGAGGGCTCGACCATCCGTGGGGTCTCGCCTTCCTGCCCGACGGACGCATGCTGGTGACGGAGAAGCCGGGACGGCTGCGCATAGTGTCCGCCGACGGGCAGTTGTCGCCCGCGCTCAGCGGCGTGCCGCGCGTCTATGCCCAGGGTCAGGGCGGTCTTCTCGATGTCGCGCTCGATCCCAAGTTTTCCGAGAACCGCCTTGTCTATCTCACCTACGCCGAACCGCGCGAGGGCGGCGCGGCCACGGCCGCCGGGCGCGGCCGGCTCAACGCGGCCGGCACGGCGCTGGAAGGCTTCGAGGCGATCTTCCGGCAGCAGCCGGCCGTTTCGGGGCCGAACCACTTCGGCTCGCGTCTCGCCTTCACGCCTGAAGGCAAGCTCTTCATTTCGACCGGCGAGCGTTTCAAGTTCGACCCCGCGCAGAACCTCTCGAACCATCTCGGCAAGATGATCCGCATCAATCCCGACGGTTCGGTTCCGCCCGACAACCCTTTCGTGAACCGCTCCGACGCCCGACCCGAAATCTGGTCCTACGGCCACCGCAACATCCAGGGCTTGGCGATCCATCCTGGAACGGGCGCGCTCTGGGAAGGCGAGTTCGGTCCGCTCGGCGGCGACGAGATCAACATCCCCGAGCCCGGCCGCAACTACGGCTGGCCGCTCGTGAGCTGGGGCGACCACTACGACGGCCGCAAAATCCCGAAGCCGCCGACGCGCCCGGACCTCGCCGACGCCGTCCACCATTGGACGCCGTCGATCTCGTTTTCAGGCGTCGCGTTTTATATGGGCGACGCCTTTCCGGATTGGCGGGGGAACCTGCTGCTCGCGGGACTGGGGTCCGAGGCGCTCACGCGGCTCAGCCTCGATGGAACGCGCGTGACCGGCGAGGAGCGCATCCCGATGGGGGAGCGCATCCGCGATGTCGAGTCCGGCCCGGACGGCTTCGTCTATCTTCTGACCGACTCAGCGCAAGGACGGATTTTGCGCCTCAAGCCGGCGGGCGGGCGCGACTGAAGCGGGGCCGGTCAGCGCCGCCGCGCCAGGAGCGCCAGCACCTCCGCGCCGCCCGCGATCTGCGGATTCGAAGGCTCGAAGCCCTCGTGCCGCTCGCGCTCGGTCACGAGGCTCTTGGCCTGCGCGAAGGCGGCGTCCAGCGACGCCTGCCCCCGCAGGGCCTGGTTGTAGAACGCGTCGCCGAAGTAGGTCCAGGTCGCGCCGTCCTGACAGCCGAACGAGGGGCGGTCCGCCGACGCAGCGGTGATGACGAGCGTGCGGGGATCGGCCAGTTCGCTGGCGAACACGCCCGAGTAGCAGGCCGACACGATGACGACGCGATACCGCGCGCCGCTCGCGTCCAGCATGTGCTTCAGCATCGGCGGCGAAAGGACCCCGGCCCGGCGTCCGGCGTTCACGGCGAGCCCGTCCGGACTTCCATGCGAGGTCAGCGCCGCCACGAGCACGTCCTTCGACGGGTCCATGGCCTGCCCGGCTGCCTTGAGCGCCGCGGCGAGCGCCGCAGGCGTCGCCGTTCCGCCCCGTTTGGTGTTGAAACGGACCACGGCCTGCGCCTCGGCCAAACGCTGGCTCAAGATCCCGGCCGCACCCCGCGCCTCGCTCTCGAACACGCTCTGGCCGCCAAACAGGCCGAACGACACGATATAGGCTTCCCGAACGCCTGGCTGCGACGGCGCGAAGCGGAACGCCGAAGCGGCCGCAACAGGCGGGACAGCCCCCGCCTCCCGCGCCTCGACATGAGGGCTGACGCTTAAGACCGCCGACAAGGCGGCGACAAGGACAAAGGGCAGAGCCCAGCGGGCCATCATGAGAAAACCTTGCGCTTGCGCCCTTAGAACGCCAAGCGCCCCAAGGCGCAATGTCCGCAGTCTGCGGGAACACGTCGCGGCTCCGCGCTTTGCCCGAACCCAGCGGCCCTCTTGCGGGTTGTTCCCCCGGTCAGCCGGAGGACAGCATGGACATCGCCCTCGACAAAGTCTGCGAACTCATTCTGCGGGCGCGCGAATTCGATGTGAAGGAAGGCGTCACGGACCCGGATTCGGGGCTCGAACCCGATCGACGACGGCTCGACGGATGTCCTGACCGCGGCGCCCGGCGACTCGACCGAGGAGCAGATTCGCGAGTTCATCGCCGGCCTCAACGAGGACGAGCGCCATGACCTCGTCGCTCTCGTCTGGATCGGCCGCGGCGATTACGAACCCGAGGAATGGCCGACGGTGGTGCGCGCCGCGCGGGAGCGCGAGGCCACGAGCCGCCCAGGACACCGCGACCTACCTCCTCGGCATCCCGAACCTTCCCGACCTCCTCGACGAGGGCCTTGCGGCGCTGGGCCGAAGTTGCGCCGAGTGACGATGCGCCACGGAATCCGCCACGTCAGCAAGAAAGGTTTCAACCTGCATCCAACGCCGAGCATGCCGTGTAAGATTGGCGTCGGAGGCAGGGTTGAAAGCGAAGACCTCGATGGCGGCTTCGGACGGCGCCGACCTCAATAAGGCCTTGCAGGCATGCGCGCGCGGCGACCGCGCCGCGCTGCGCGCCATCTACGACGCCGAAGCGCCGCGCATGCTCGGCGTGGCGCAGCGTCTGCTGCGCCGGCCGGCGCTCGCGGAGGAAGCCGTCCAGGATGCGTTCGTTCAGGTTTGGCGACGCGCCGCGAGCTTCGATCCCGCACGGGGCGGAGCCCGCACATGGCTCTACGCCGTCCTGCGCCACCGGGCGCTCAACATCCTGCGCGGCGAAGTCCGCACCGACCTCGTGGACGACTTCGAGCCGATGGGTCTCGCCAGCGAAGAGGAGAACGCCGAACACCTCGTTGCCCGGCTGTCCGAAGCCGGCGCGCTGCGCCGCTGCCTTGAAGGGCTCGAACCGCCCGCCGTCAGGCCATCGTGCTCGCCTATGTGCATGGGCTGAGCCACGGCGAGTTGGCCGGCCGCCTCGGCGTGCCGCTCGGCACCGTCAAGTCCTGGATCCGGCGCTCCCTAATCGCGCTGCGGGAGTGCCTGGCATGACCCGCGACGAGATCGACCGCCTCGCCGGCGAATACGTGCTCGGCCTTCTCGACGGTGCGGACGTAGCGGCGGCGGAGCGGCTGCTCGGGCGCGACCCGGCGTTCGAGGCCGCTGTGGCGCGCTGGCGCACGCGCTTTTCCGAACTCGACGACGCGGCCCCGATGCTCCCGGCCTCGGATGCGCTCTGGCGGCGCATCGAGGCCGGCGTCGAGGCCGACGCGGCGACGGCCGAGCCTGGGCAAGCACCCGCGCCGGTCGTCCCGAGCCGCCGCCTGGCATTCGCGGCGCTGTGGCGAAGCCTGCCGTTCTGGCGCGCGTCGGGCCTCGTGGGGGCGGCGGCCGCGGTCGCGCTCGCTGTCGCCCTCGCCCGCTCCCCCAGCCCGCCGCCCGTGCGCGCGCCGGCGTTCGTCGCCGTGCTGATGACCGACGATAACCGTCCCGCCGCTGTCGTGAACGCCTTCGCCGACGGCCAAGCGGAGCTGATCCCGCTGCAAGGCGTGACGGTTCCGCAGGGCCGCTCGCTCGAAGTCTGGACCTTTGCCCGCGGCGCGAATGCGCCGCCGGTTTCGATCGGCGTGCTGAATCAGGCCCGCACCATCCGGCTCCGCCTGGAAGACCTGCCCCGGCTCCGGGCGGACCAGTTGTTCGCGATCAGCCTCGAACCCCCCGGCGGCTCGCCCAGCGGCCAGCCGACCGGCCCGGTCCTGATGAAAGGCGCGGCCAGCACGGCCTTGTGAGCGCGGCGTCTCCTCTTCACGGTTCTGTGAACGCTATCGTGCGCGCCGCCGCATCCAACGACCGCAGCCGTGGGTAATCGGCCGTGGAAGCCAAAAGGTTTCCGCCGGCCGCGACGCGCCGGCTGACCGGATCACCTTTCAGGAGACCTGACCCATGAAATTTCGCATCCTTCCTGTAATCGCCGCGCTTGCCCTGTCGGGCGTCGCCCTGCCGCTCCCCGCCTCCGCACAGGCGACGATGAGCGGCGAAAAGACCGTCGAAGTCGGCGGCGCGCCGATGTACCCCTCGAAAACCATCGTCGAGAACGCGGTCAACTCGAAGGACCACACCACGCTGGTCGCGGCCGTGAAGGCCGCGGGCCTCGTCGAGACACCCTGTCCGGCGCCGGTCCGTTCACGGTGTTCGCGCCGACCAACAAGGCTTTCGAGGCGCTACCGAAAGGCACGGTGGACAGCCTGCTCAAGCCCGAGAACAAGGCGAAGCTCACGTCCGTCCTGACCTACCACGTCGTGCCCGGCAAGGTGACGGCCGCCGACCTCGCCGCTAAGGTCAAGGCCGGCAACGGCAGGGCCACCCTGACCACCGTCCAGGGCGGCACGCTGACCGTCACCGACGCGGGCGGCGGCAAATTGCAGATCGTTGACGCCAAAGGCAACAAGGCCGGCGTCACGATCCCTGACGTGAACCAGAAGAACGGCGTCATCCACGTGGTCGACACGGTCCTCCTCCCGAGTTGATCGCAGGGTGACGAGCCGCGGCCAAGCCCCTCTGGCCGCGGCTCACTTCCTTTCGATAGCGCGGGTTATTGCCCCGATCCTGCGCGGCGCGAAGGCGAGGCTTTGGTTTGGATCGGCTCCGAACCTCGGTCGGAGAGTGTCTTGTCGGCCCGTCCCTCGGCATGCACAATCCCGGCGACAGGTCGATCCGATGAGAGGCCGGGGGATGGACTACGCCGCGCTGCGAAGGTGGGCCGCGGACCCCGCCAAGACGGAGATGGCCCGGCGCTGCGCCGAGCGGCTGCTGGCGCTGCGCCAGCAGCTTGACCCGATCCGGACGTGCAAGTCGGACCGCTGCTTGCTGCTGGCCACCTGGAACATCCGCGACTTCGACTCGAATAAATTCGGCTACGGCCCCCGGCTCGACGAAGCGTTCTACTACATCGCCGAAATCATTTCCGCCTTCGATCTCATCGCCGTGCAGGAGGTCAACCGCGATCTCGCCGCCTTCCAGAAGGTCATGCGCATTCTCGGGCGCGAATGGGACTTCGTCGCGACCGACGCCACCGAGGGCGCGGGCGGCAACAACGAGCGCATGGCCTTCGTCTACAACACGGAAAGAGTCTGGTTCCGCCGGGTCGCTGGCGAGATCGTGCTGCCGGGCGGCCAACTCGTGGTCGCCCGCAAGAAGGTGACGAAGAAACCGGCGGCTTCGTCCATCGGCGCCGCCGAGAAGGCGGAGATCAAGACGAAGTTCGAGGAGGTCGGGCAGCAGTTCTCCCGCTCGCCGTTCCTCGTGGCGTTCCAGTCCGGCTGGTTCAAGTTCAGCCTGTGCACGGTTCACATCTATTATGGCGCGGACACCGGCGAGAAGCTTGACCAGCGGATCGAGGAAATCCGGCGTCTCGTCGCCTTCTTCGCCAAGCGCCAGGACAGCGAGACCGGGGCCGAGCGCGACGAGCTCGGCAATGTGGAGAACTACATCCTGCTCGGCGACTTCAACATCGTCAGCCCGCAGCACGAGACCATGAAGGCTCTCGTGGACAAGGGGTTCGTCGTGCCGGACGCGATCAGCGGCGACAGGGTCCGCCCGCCCGGCCACCATTTCTATGATCAGATCGCCGTGCGCGTGAAAGACAAACGCTTCAAGGTCACGGGCGGCGGCCTCGTGGACGTGTTCGCCTCGGTTTTCCGCGACGCGGATGAGGATTTCGAGATCTACAAGGGGCGCATGCCGCAAGCCGATCCGGAGACGAACGCGCGCTCACGGGCCAAGACGCCCCGCGACCTCTACCGCAAGTGGCGGACCTGGCAGATGTCGGACCACGACCCGCTCTGGATCGCGATCGACACCGATTTCACGGAGCATTATCTGACCGCGATCGGACAATAGATTCAGCCGCGCGCTTCGGAAGGGCGACGAGCCCGTGCACGATGATCGGCAGCCGACCCGCGAGCGGCGAGAGAATGCCAAGCGCGGTCAGCGCCGAAAATATTCTGCAACGCCGCTATAATTGAATCGCGCGCACGGCGACTATGCCGGAAACCTCAAAATCCTTATATCGCCGCGATGGCCAGAACCCCGAAAAAACCGCGTCTATCCACGGGCAAGGCGTCGAAGCCTGACCTGAAACCGCTCGACCCCCATCTGGCCGACTTGCTCAACCCGGCGCTCAACCGCGAGCGGGAGGCCGCCGATGGGTTTGGCGAACGGCCGCTGGAGACCTACGCCCACGGCGACGCGACCGGCGTCGATCCGGCCCTTGCGGAAAAGCTCGGCCTTTCCTCCTCTCCCCGCGTGCGAGGAGAGGTCGGGTCGCGTCAGCGCCCGAGTGAAGGGACCTCTCAGGAGGAGGTTCTTCCGGATACGCCCCCTCACCCTACCCTCTCCCCGCATGCGGGGAGAGGAGACGAAGACGACGCCTCGCTCGCCGCCGACGGCGTCTCCGCAACGGTCCAGGCGCTCACCCGACTGCTCACCGAAGGCAATCCACTCTTCAAGAACGGCAAAGCCTGGACGCCGCACCGCCCGCCGCGGCCCGAAAAATCCGAAGGCGGCATCCGCTTCACCATCAAGTCCGACTTCGAGCCCGCCGGCGATCAACCGACGGCCATCGCCGAACTGGTGGACGGCGTCCGGCGCCAGGAGCGCGACCAGGTGCTTCTCGGCGTCACCGGCTCCGGCAAAACGTTTACGATGGCCAAGGTCATCGAGGAGACGCAGCGCCCTGCCCTCATCCTCGCGCCGAACAAGACGCTGGCGGCCCAGCTCTACGGCGAGTTCAAGTCGTTTTTCCCGGACAACGCCGTCGAGTATTTCGTGTCCTACTACGACTATTACCAGCCGGAGGCCTACGTTCCGCGCTCGGACACCTACATCGAGAAGGAAAGCTCCATCAACGAGCAGATCGACCGCATGCGCCACTCCGCGACGCGCGCCCTGCTCGAACGCGACGACGTCATCATCGTGGCCTCCGTGTCCTGCATCTACGGCATCGGTTCGGTCGAAACCTATACGGCCATGACCTTCTCGGTGAAGGTCGGCGAGCGCATCGAGCAGCGCCAACTCATCGCCGACCTCGTCGCCCTGCAATACAAGCGCATCCAGAGCGATTTCGCCCGCGGCACCTTTCGCGTGCGCGGCGACTTGATCGAGCTGTTTCCGGCCCACCTGGAGGACCGCGCCTGGCGCATCGGCCTGTTCGGCGACGAGGTGAGAGTCGATCGTCGAGTTCGATCCGCTCACCGGCAAGAAGAGCAACGACCTCAAGTCCGTCAAAGTCTACGCCAACTCGCACTACGTCACGCCGCGCCCAACGCTCCAGCAGGCCGTCAAGGGCATCAAGGAGGAGTTGCGCGGCGCGTCGCAGGAGCTGACCCGCATGGGGCGGCTGCTCGAAGCGCAGCGGCTGGAGCAGCGCATGCACTTCGATCTCGAAATGATCGAGGCCACCGGCGCCTGCAACGGCATCGAGAACTACTCGCGCTATCTCACGGGCCGCAAACCCGGCGAGCCGCCGCCGACCCTGTTCGAATACCTGCCCGACAACGCGCTCGTCTTCACCGACGAGAGCCACGTCACCGTGCCGCAGATCGGCGGCATGTACCGCGGCGACTTCCGGCGCAAGGCGACGCTCGCCGAATACGGCTTCCGCCTGCCCTCCTGCATGGACAACCGCCCCTTGCGCTTCGAGGAATGGGACGCCATGCGGCCGCAATCGTGCCACGTCTCGGCGACGCCCGGCCCGTGGGAGATGGACCAGACCGGCGGCGTGTTCGTCGAGCAGGTCATTCGCCCGACCGGCCTCGTCGATCCGCCGGTCGACATCCGCCCCGCCCGCTCCCAGGTCGACGACCTCCTGGGCGAGGTGCGGAGGTACGGCGCGCAACGGCTACCGCACGCTCGTCACCGTGCTGACCAAGCGCATGGCCGAGGACCTCACCGAATACCTGCACGAGAACGGCGTGCGCGTGCGCTACATGCACTCGGACATCGACACCATCGAGCGCATCGAGATCATCCGCGACCTGCGCCTCGGGGCCTTCGACGTGCTGGTCGGCATCAATCTTTTACGCGAGGGCCTCGACATCCCGGAGTGCGCGCTGGTCGCCATCCTGGACGCCGACAAGGAGGGCTTTTTGCGCTCCGAGACCTCGCTGATCCAGACCATCGGCCGCGCGGCGCGCAACGTGGACGGCCGCGTCGTCCTCTACGCCGACCAGATCACCGGCTCGATGCAGCGCGCCATCGCCGAGACCAACCGCCGTCGCGACAAGCAGGTGGCCTACAACGCCGAGCACGGCATCACGCCGCGAATCGGTGAAGAAGAATATTTCCGACATCCTGGACAGCGTTTACGAGCGCGACCACGTCCGCGTCGACACCGGCCTCGCCAAGGGCGAGGTCACGGTCGGCCACAACCTCAAGGCCGTCATGGCCGACCTCGAAAAGCGCATGCGTGAGGCCGCCGCCAATCTGGAGTTCGAGGAAGCCGCCCGCCTGCGCGACGAACTCAAGCGCCTGCAAGCGACCGAACTCGCCATCAGCGACGATCCGCTGGCGAGCCAAGGCGCGGTGGAGCGCGAGGCCGGCCGCTACGGCGGGCCGAAGAAGTACGGCAGAGAGGCGAACCTGCCGCCCACCTCTCCCAAGGAGAGAGGTCGAGACAGCGGCAGCCGTCCGGGTGAGGGGAGCGCCTTCTCCGGAGAGGGTGGAAGCGCCCTGCCCTACGGCCCCACTGGCGAGCGCGGCGTCTCGGACGAAGGCACGCGCGTCCGCAAGCCCACCCTCGACGAGATGGGTCCTGGAACCGACCGCGAGGTCCCGCTCGATTTCACCGAGCGCCCGCGCGGGCGCTCGACGCAAGGCTTCGCGGGCCAGCGGCCGAAGTGGAAGGGGCGCAAGGGCCGCTGACGCTTTCGGCTGAAGGGCCGGCGTGGCGGGAGGCTAAGAGCCCGCACCGTGACGAACCAGCGTCAAAGGACGAGCAGAAGACCTCCGCTGATCGCGAGCGCCGCGGTCCAGACGGCATCGAAATTGATCCAGCCTCGACGCAAGAAGCCGACGCCGCTCCAGTCGTAAACCACGACGGAAACGATCGCGATCGTCGCCAGCATCGCGGCCGTATGCACGCCCAGGCCCGCCAGACCTGACGCGGTCAAGGAGGCCGGCGCGCCCGCCGATCCGGGAGCGCCGCAAAGTGGCAGCAGGATGGGAACGAGCATCAACCCGGCGCCATGCGCGCTCGCCATCAGAAACGACCACGCCGCCAGCCCCACGAGCCCGGTTTGCATCCCGATCCGCACGCGCTGGCGATGACCATAGAACGCGTGCCATGCGGCCCAGCTCAGAAGCAGCAAGCCAGCGCCAGCACTCAGGGCGGCGTGTTCGAGCGACCGGCCCACCGCCATCACGGTCCCGAGGACCACGGCCGCCGCCGCGGCGTGTCCGAGGGCGATCGGAGCGAGCGAGAGGAGAAGGACGCTTCGGCTTTTGCGGTGCAAGCCCAGCGCGACCGCAAAGAGCCAGCCCATGCCTGGGTTCAGGCCATGAAAGGCCCCGAGCCCGGCCAGCGCGAGCCATGGCCAGTCTTCAGAGGGCAACGCGCTCACGGCAAACCGTCTCCGGCCCGATGCAACTCCGTCCCCGCTACGGATAGCAGTACGAATCCGACGAGCAGTCTCCGCCTTCCAACCGGACCTGATGCGGCAGATGGCCTTTCGGCCACTCGATGAAGAAGTCCGGATCGAACGCGATCCCGCCGTCCGGGTTGGCGTCGAGCTTGACCATCCAGCCCTCGAATCCGCGATGGTAGAATTGTCGATCGATGGGGCCATAAAGCGAGTTGGTGAAGTACACCCGGCGTCCGTCGCGGCTGACCTCCACCATCTGCGGGCCGCCGGTCAGAGATCCGTTCTTCGCGCCCGGATGGCTGGCCCGCGACGCAATCCCTCCGATCCGCACCGTGCCGGTGAGCTTCGGGTTCATGGGATCGGAGACGTCGTACTGCCGCAGGTCGCCCGTCCCCCAGCACGAAACGTAGAGGAAGCGGTCGTCCATCGAAAGGTCGATGTCGGTGACAAGCGGCGGGACCGCGCTGAACCCTTTGAGCAGGTCCGGCAGGTCGTCCGCGCTCGCGGGTTCGGCCGGAATCGTGATGACCTTCTTGGCGGCCCAGCGGTCGCCGTCGCGGTGCCAGGTCCAGATCGAGGAGGAGAGGTCTTCGAGGCTGATGACGCAGTTCACGAACCCGTAAGCCTTGGTGGGATCGTGGGCCGGGCGCAGCTCGAAGACAAGCTGATGCTCCGCGCCGAAGTCGAGTTCCTGGACGTGCTTGCGTTTGTGCAGATCCCAGAAGTGCAGCTTGTGTCCGTAGCGTCCGCCGAGCAGCACCTCCGGAATGAGGCCGTTCTCGAAGGTCTCGGGCAGGCCCCACTCGCTCGTGACCATGGTGTCGTAGCCGAGGTGCCACCAGCCGTCGTAGGCCAGCCGTTGCGGACCGCGCTCGACTTCCCATTGCCCGAGCGGCTCGAAGCTTTCATGGTCCATGATGAAGATGCCGCCGGGCGCCTGGCCTTCGGCGTTGCCGAGGGCCGTGACGTAGATGCCGCCCGGACCGCAATGGACCGTATGGGGCCGGGTGTACCCGGTCTTGTCCGCCAGTTCCTCGGGCTCGATCACTCGCACGATTTGGGGGTTTCTCGGGTCGGGTTTGGTGTCGAGGATGTGGATGCGCGAGGAGCGCAGGCCCGGAACGACCAGATAGCGCCGTTCGACATGCGGGTGCGGCGCGTTGGGGCACAGACAGGACGAGCACGCATTCCAGCCGAAGTGGTGCAACTCGTCGCCGATGTTGGGCATCGGCACGGTTCGGAGGATCTGCGCGTAGGTCGGCGACGCCGGATCGAGATCGACGACGGCGATCGCATCGGGCTGGGTCCGGTCGGGGTCGAAGGCGGCCACGTAGGCCAGCCTCTCGGCAGGCGCCTTCTCGGCCATACGGGGAGACGGATAAAAGCTTGGATCGGGCCGCCACCGTGCCATGTTCGCCCTCCTGGCTGTTGAATCGGCTGGAACCGGGTTCCTGCACCCTTGCGGAAGGAGACGCCAAGCGTCCACACTCGTCAATGGACATGGAGCCACGTCGCCCCATTACGGCCGGAGGCCGAAGGTTTTTGATGAGGCGGGCGGGGAAGGGCTGCGTCCGCCGCATGGGTGCGGCCGAAGCCCGGCGCCAGACGTTTTCACGGAGCGGGGTGGGGACGACGACAGGACGAGAACCTCGAGATCGATTGCAGGAGAAACTGATGCGTCTGGCGATTTTCGGGGCGGTATTCCTGTTCTCAGCGGCTGCGGCGTCCGCTCAGGACTTACCCGTGTTCCGGATTGGCGTGCTCAACGACCAGTCCGGCCTCTACGCCGACATCGCCGGGCCGGGCGCGGTCGAAGCGGCCAAGATGGCCATCGAAGATTTCAAGCCGGAGGCCAAGGGATTCCGCGTCGAGGTTCTGGCCGGCGATCACCAGAACAAGCCGGATATCGGCGCCGGAATCGTGCGCCGCTGGCTCGATCTCGATGCAGTCGACGCCGTCGCCGACGTGCCGACCTCCTCGGTCGCGCTCGCCGTCTCGGAGGTCGTGCGCGACAAGAACAAGGCGTTTCTCATCACGAGCGCCGGCACCTCGGACCTGACCGGCAAGGCATGCACCCCCAACAACGTGCATTGGACTTACGACACCTGGGCGCTCGCGAACGGCACCGCAAAGGCGTTGATCCAGCAGGGCGGACGATCATGGTTCTTCCTGACCGCGGACTACGCCTTCGGCCATGCGCTGGAGCGCGACGCGGCCGGGGTTGTCAAAGCGAACGGCGGCGAGGTGCTCGGCCATGTGCTGGCGCCATTCCAAACCCATGACTTTTCGTCGTTTCTCGTGCAGGCCCGGGCCAGCGGCGCTCAGGTGGTGGCGCTCGCGAACTCCGGCGGCGACACGGTGAACGCCGTCAAGCAGGCGGGCGAGTTCGGGTTGACGCGGTCGGGGCAGAGGCTTGCGAGCTTGCTCGCCTTTCTCAGCGACGTTCACGCCATCGGTCTTGAGACGGCCCAGGGCCTTGTCCTCACCGAGGCGTTTTACTGGGATCTGAACGAGGGCACGCGCGACTGGGCGAAGCGCTTCGCTCCCCGCAACGGCGGAAAGTACCCGACGATGAACCAGGCGGGAACCTATGCCGCCCTCCTGCACTGGATGAAAGCGATCGCGACCTTGGACAAGAACAAGGCTCGGGACGGGGCGGCCGTGGTCGCCCAAATGAAGGCGACGCCGACCGACGATCCGCTCTTCGGGCAGGGCACCATCCGCGCCGACGGCCGCACGATCCACGACATGTACCTGTTCCAGGTCAAGTCGCCTCAGGAGTCGAAGGGGCCCTACGACTACTACAATCTTGTGAGCACCATCCCCGGCGATCAGGCGTTTCGCCCGCTGTCGGAGAGCGTATGCCCTCTCGTCCGCAAAGGCGGATAAGGGCCGCTTGGCGAGGAAGGATGGAACATCCATGCCCTTCACGACGATCGTCTTCGAGACCCTCGGGCCTGTCGCGCGCATTACGCTCAATCGTCCCGAGCGCACGAACGCCCTGAACCAGACCATGTTGGGCGAGATCGGCGCGGCGCTCGACGAGGCCGAGCGCGACCACGACATCGGATCAATCGTCGTCCGCGGCGCGGGCTCGGCGTTCTCCTCCGGGTTCGACCTCAAGGAGCAGATGGAGCGCCGTCCCTCCGGGGTGGCGCAGTGGCGGCCGATCCTGCGCAACGACTTCGATACGGTGATGCGGTTCTGGCGCTGCCCCAAGCCGACCATCGCGGCCGTGCGCGGTGCGTGCCTGGCGGGCGCGTGCGAATTGGCGCTCGCCTGCGACATGACGATCGCCGCGCAGGACGCTTTCTTCGGCGAGCCGGAACTCAAGTTCGGCGCGGGCATCGTGGTGATGATCCTGCCCTGGATCGTCGGCCCGAAGATCGCAAAAGAAATCATCCTCCTCGGCCAGGACCGGATCCCCGCCGAGCGAGCGCGCGAGATCGGCATGGTCAACCGCGTCGTCCCCGCCGCCGACCTCGACGAGATCGCGCTGGCGATGGCCCGCAACATCGCCGCGATCGACCCTGGGCTCGTCAAGGACACGAAGCGGGCGATCAATCAAGCCTTCGAGGCGCAGGGCATGATGCAGGCCCTCGAAGCCGCGCTTGGAACCGATCTCCTCATCGAGGGCGAAGGCTCTCCCGACAAGGCTCACTTCCTGGAGATCGCCCGGCGCGACGGCCTCAAGGCCGCGCTCGTGTGGCGCGACGCCCGCTTCGAGGCGAAGGGCGCGTGAGCGGAGCGCTGGCGCAGGTTCTCGCTGCGGCCCTCGAGGGCGCGGGCGCTCCGCTTGCGAGCACGACCGGCGAGCGCATCGAGTCCGGCGCGGTTCGCGCGCTGGCGTCCCATGTCGCGGGCGGCCTCCGGGATCGCGGGGTGCGTCCGGACGAACCCGTCCTGGTCACGATCGGAAACCGGCCCGCCGACCTCGGCGCGCTCCTCGGCGTCTGGCTCGCCGGAGCCGTCGCGGTCCCCATCCACGCGTCGGCGGCTTTGGCCACGCTCCAGTCCGTGCGCGACGCCACCGCGGCCCGGTTCCTGATCGACCGCGATGAGGTCCGCGCGGTCGCACCCGCGCCTCCGCCGGAGCGCAATCTGCTCCGCGGGGCGGCCCTGGTCATCTTCACCTCGGGCAGCACGGGCCAGCCGAAAGGAGTCGTGATCGGTCACGAGCGGTTTGCGAAAAAGCTCGACGTCCTCGGCCGGCTGCTGCGGCTTCGGCCTGATGACGTCGCGGTCGTTCCTCTGCAACTCACCTTCATCTTCGGGCTTTGGGCGGGCATCCTGGCGCTTCGCTCGGGAGCGGCGCTCGTTCTCGCGCCGAAGTTCTCAGCCGAGACGGTGGCGCGAGCCCTTGCGGATGGCGGGACGGTCCTGGCGGCGGTTCCCTCCATGCTGCGGACCATGCTGTCCGGCGCGGGGCGCGATGCGCCGTCATTGCACAGCATCCTCACGGGCGGAGAGGCGCTCGGGACGGCGCTGGCCGGGGCTCTGAGACAGGCGTTTCCAAGCGCCGGCCTTTACGACCTCTACGGCCTGACCGAGACCGGCTCCTGCGACTTCTGCCTTGCCCCGGCCGATCATCCAGCGGGGGCCGGGAGCATCGGGTCGCCGACCGAGGGCGTGCGCTTTCGACTCGTCGCCGAGGACGGGAGGCCCGCGCCGGAGGGCTCGCCCGGCGAGCTTGAGATCCGCACGCCGTTCGGCATGCTGGGCTACCTCGACGACGAGCCCTTGACCGCTTCGGCCTTCTCCGGCGGCTTTTTCAGGACGGGAGACATCGCCCGCCTGCGCCCGGACGGCCGCGTCGAACTTGTCGGACGCTCGAAGGAAATAATCGTGCGCGGCGGCAACAAGATCGCGCCGCTTGAAATCGACAATCTCCTCTGCGCTCACCCGGAGATCGCAGGAGCCCTGTGCGCCGGCGTTCCCGACCCGCGTCTTGGGGAAGCGATCCACGCCGTGGTGGTTCTGAAGCCAGGCTCGCGGTTGACCGGCGAGGCGCTTCGGCGATGGGCGTCGGAGCGCACCGAGCGCTACAAGGTGCCGGACGCCATTCATGTCAGGGAAGCCTTGCCGGTCGGGAACACGGGAAAAGCCAGCCGTTCCGCCGTCTCGATGATGTTCGCATCTCCGGCGCAACCCTCGGTCTAAGGCGCCGTCGAGAACGCGGCGCTGGAGCGAACGAACGGTGGAGTTCTCTGCGCGCAAAGTGGTTTTGCGAGCGGCGACCCCGCTGACCGCCTGCGGGCGCTGCTAGTCGCTGATGCCGCGCAGACCCGATTCGTCGACGAGGCTCGCCGGCTGATAAGGTCCGGATCTGCCGACGCCGGATAGCCTGGCTCGCGACCGAGATGGACACGACGGTCTTCGACCGCGATCTCGTCGCTGATGCAGCGCATGCCTGGAGGCGACCATGAGCCCCGACTTCTCGCTCGCCCATTTGACCGTGCTCTCGCTTCCCCCGCCCGAAATGATCAGGGTCGCGGCCCGCACCGGCTATCGCACCGTCGGGCTTCGCTTGATTGCGGTCACGCCCGAGACGCCCGGCTATCCGCTCATGACCGACCAGGCCATGATGCGCGAGACCAAGGCCGCCATGGCCGATACGGGCGTCGGCGTGTTCGATATCGAGTTCGTCAAGATCACCCCTGAAATCGATGTTGCAGCCCTCGAGCCTTTCGTGGCGGCAGGTGCCGAACTCGGCGCCAAATGCGTGATCACCGCGCCCTACGATCCCGACTTGACCCGCGTGGCGGATCGGCTCGGCGCGATCGCCGACCTCGCCGGAACGTATGGGCTCGGTGCCATCCTGGAGTTCTTTCCATGGACCGTCGTGCCGAACCTGAGCCTGGCGCTCCAAGTGGTCGAGGCGTCGGGTCACGCCAACACCGGCATTCTGGTCGATACACTCCATTTTGCCCGATCCGACAGCACGTTCGAGCAGTTGGACGCCGTGCCCGCAGAGCGACTGCCTTTCATGCACGTCGCCGATGCATCGGCTGAGAAGCCGACCACGACCGAGGGGCTGATTTTCACGGCCCGCGCCGAGCGGCTGCCGCCCGGCGAGGGCGGCATCGATATTCCGGCGATCGTCAGCCGCATGCCGGCGGGCATTCCGGTCGCGCTTGAGGTTCCGATGGATGCGCTGACGCGCGCGGTCGGGCCGGAAGCGGTGGCGCGCCGCTGCCGCGAAGCCGCGGCGCGCGTCCTGGCCAACGTCGGAAACGATCGCCGCGGCGCGCCAGGATGAAGGTCGCGCAGCGTCAAGCTCCCAGGCGACACGCAAGGGGTCGTGTCGGTGATCCGGGAAGCCGCTGCCGTAAGCCTCTTCGGAGAGCGCGTTTCCCCGGGTATCGCGCCAGCTCATCACGCCGTCCCATGCGGGGCGAAGGGTCCGAAATTTCCAATTTTCATTCGAGAACGTCCATTTTCCTCCTGGGCTGAGTGGGACTACGCTCACTCGAAATGGACGCGCGCCGGTCACCGCGTCGCGATCCGAGGACAAGCTGAGGGAGAGGCGATCATGCGAACCCAAGTGGCGATCATCGGCGCTGGCCCGGCGGGTCTGCTGCTGTCGCACATGCTGCATCTGCGCGGCATCGACTCGGTCATCGTTGAAAGCCGGTCCCGCGAAGCGATCGAGGCGACGATCCGGGCCGGCGTGCTGGAGCAGTCGACCGTCGACCTGATGACCGAGATCGGCGCCGGCGCGCGCATGAAGCGGGAGGGCTTCGTCCATCACGGCTTCGAGCTGCGCTTCGCCGGCCGCAGCCACCGCATCAACCTGCATGATCTCGCCAACGGCCGCGTGATCACGGTCTACGCGCAGCACGAGGTGCTCAAGGACCTGATCAAGCTGCGGCTGGCCACGGGCGGCCAGATCCTGTTCGAAGCCAAGGCGACCGGCGTGGCGGACGTGACCTCGGACCAGCCCAAAGTCCGCTTCACGACCAAGGAGGGCGAAGAGACGGAGCTGGCCTGCGACTTTATCGCCGGCTGCGATGGCGGCTACGGCCTCAGCCGCAAGGCGATTCCCGAAGGGACCGTGCGCAAGGACTACTTCCGGGTCTACCCGTTCGGCTGGTTCGGCATTCTGGCCAAGGCGCCGCCGTCCTCGGACGAGCTGATCTACACCCATCACGAGCGCGGCTTCGCGCTGGTCTCGACCCGCTCGCCCGACGTGCAGCGCATGTATTTCCAGTGCGACCCGAACGACTCGGTCGACAACTGGCCGGACGACCGCATCTGGGCGGAGCTTCAGGCCCGCGTAGAAGGAGACGGCTTCCGGCTGAAAGAGGGATCGATCTTCCAGAAGGGCATCATCCCACTGCGGTCGTTCGTCTGCGAGCCGATGCAATACGGCCGCCTGTTCATCGCTGGCGATGCGGCCCATACGGTGCCGCCGACCGGGGCCAAGGGCCTCAACCTTGCCGCCGCCGACGTGCACGTGCTCGCCCGCGCGCTGTCCTCCTACTACGCGACGGGCTCGATCGACCTTTTGGGCGACTACTCGCGCACGGCGCTCCGGCGCGTATGGCGCGCGCAGCATTTTTCCTGGTGGATGACCTCGATGCTGCATCGATTCCACGACGGGACCGAGTTCGACTTGAAGCGACAACTGGCCGAACTTGACCTCGTGACCTCTTCTCGCGCGGCGGCGACCACCGTCGCCGAAAACTACGTCGGGCTGCCGCTCTCATAGGCATGACCGACCTGGCGCGCCAGATCCTTCCGAGGAGCCCGGATGACCCAATCCCGGACAACGCTGCTTTCAGGCGCCGCCCAGCGCGGGCAGCACCGTTCCCCGGCAGTCGCCGAAGCCGATCGGCGCGAAGCCCTCGCGGCTGGCGCGGGCGCGCAGAATGACCTCGTCGCCATCCTCCAGGAAGCGCCGCTCCTCGCCGGAGGCGAGCGTGATCGGGTTGTTGCCGCCCTGCGTGGTCTCCAGCAGGCTGCCGAAGCCCGTCTCAGTCCGGGCTTGAGATCGTGCCGGTGCCGAGCAGGTCGCCGGGCCGCAGATTGCAGCCGTTGCAAGTGTGGTGCGCGATCATCTGCGCGACCGTCCAGTACATGTGGCGCGCAGCTGCTCAAGCGAGAGCCGGTGCGGCGGGAGATCCTGCGCGCGCAACCCTGGCGTCAGCAGCAGCACTTCGAGCGTCGAGATCGAGCGCGCCCTCGCGCTGGTCCGTCTCGTCGAGCAAGTAGGGCGAGCGGCGCCGGATCGCCCTCCGGACGCGGCGGCTGCGGGATGCGGAACGGCGCGAGCGCCTCCGGCGTGACGACCCAGGGGCTGATCGTCGTGCGCGAAGTTCTTGGCCAGGAACGGGCCGAGCGGCTGGTATTCCCAGGCCTGGATGTCGCGCGCCGACCAGTCGTTCAGCAGGCAGAAGCCGGCGATGTGCTCGGCCGCCTCGTCGATCGGGATGGGCCGGCCCAGCGCGTTGCCGGGCCCGATCCAGACGCCGAGCTCCAGCTCGTAGTCGAGCCGCTGCGGCACGGACCGAAGCTCGGCTCGGCCGCGCCCGGCGGCTTGCGTTGGCCGTTCGGCCGGCGGACCGGCGTGCCCGAGGGGCGCACCGACGAGGCGCGGCCGTGGTAGCCGATCGGCACGTACTTGTAGTTCGGCAGCAGCGGGTTGTCGGGGCGGAACAGCCTTGCCGACGTTGGTCGCGTGGTGGATGCCGACGTAGAAATCGGTGTAGTCGCCGATGTGCGGCCGGCAGGTGCATCGTGCAGCCTGCGGCGCGGTGCAGCAGCTCCTTCCAGCTTCTCCGCCTCGGCGGCGCCCTCCGCCAGCAGTTCGGAGAGCCGCGCCCGCAGCGCCCGGCGCGGGCCGGCGCCGAGGGCGAAAAAACGCGTTGAGCGCGTCGTCCGAGGCGGCCTCGACGGCGCGCGCGCCCTCGCCGGAGAACAATCCGGTCGCCGCCGCGCGCGGCGAGATCGAGGATCTCGTCGCCGATCGCGACGCCGCCGCGCGCCGCTCGCGCCGCCGGGGGGCTGAAGACGCCGAGCGGCAGGTTCTGGATCGGGAAGTCCGGGTGGCCGTTGGCGGAGGCCACCCAGCTCCGAAGCTGCGGGTCGTGGGTCCGGTCGAGCCGAGCCATGATGTGGGCTATCGCTGGTTCGGGTTGAAGTGCTTCTTCAGCTGCGTGTCCGTAGTCGCCGTAGCTCTTCTGGAACTGCGTCGATTCCGGCTGCGTAGGCCGTCACGCGCTGCGGGAAGCGGGTCTCGAACATGAAGGCCAGCGTGCCTTCGAGCTTGCGCGGCTTCAGCTCGGCGTTGCTCGCGTCCTCGAAGGCGTCGACGTCCGGCCCGTGCGGCAGCATGGTGTTGTGCAGCGAGATCCCGCCGGGCACGAAGCCCTGCGGCTTGGCGTCGTACTGGCCGTACACCAGCCCCATGAACTCGCTCATGACGTTCATGTGATACCAGGGCGGCCGGAACGTGTTCTCCGCCACCAGCCAGCGGTCCGGAGAAGATCACGAAGTCGACGTTGGCCGTGCCGGGCGTCTCGGACGGCGAGGTCAGCACCGTGAAGATCGACGGATCGGCGTGGTCGAAGAGGAGCGGGCCGACCGGCGAGTAGCGGCGCAGGTCGTACTTGTAAGGCGCGTAGTTGCCGTGCCAGGCGACGACGTCGAGCGGCGAGTGGCTCAGGTCCGCCGCCCACAGCGCGCCGCCCCACTTCACGAACATCCGGGAGGGCGCGTCCGTGTCCTCGTACGCGGCGACCGGGGTCAGGAAGTCGCGCGGATTGGCCAGGCAGTTCGCGCCGATCGGCCCGCGCTCCGGCAGCGTGAACGCGCCGCCGTAGTTCTCGCACAGGTAGCCGCGGGCCGGCTCCGCCCGTGAGTTCGACCCGGATCTTCACGCCGCGCGGGATGACGGCGATCTCGCCCGGCTCGATGTCGATGATGCCGAACTCGGTCCAGAACCGCAGCGCGCCTTGCTGCGGCACGAACAGCATCTCGCCGTCGGCGTTGTAGAAATACTCGTCCTCCATGGACCGGGTGATCGAGGTAGACGTGCGCGCCCATGCCGGCCTGCGTGCCGGCGTCGCCGGCCGTCGTGATCGTGCGCACGCCCTCGACGAAGGACAGCGTCTCGTCGGGAATCGGGATCGGATCCCACCGCATGCGGCGCGATCGGCACCTCCGCCTCCAGCGGCCGGCGCCGTGCGCCAGAGGCCGGTGTCGACCTTCTCGAAACCGCCCCCAGTGGCTCACCGTCGGGCGGATGCGGTAGAGCCAGGAGCGCTCGTTGGTGGTCGCGGCGCGGTGAACGGCGAGCCGCGTAAGCTGCTCGGCGTAGAGGCCGTAGGGGCACTTCTGGGGCGAGTTGCGGCCGATCGGCAGGGCGCCCGGCAGCGCCTCGGTCTCGAACCCGTTGCCGAACCCCGAGAGATATTGAATTCCCGCCTCTTGTGTGGACAAGCCGGCAGCCAGGTTAGGACGGACGTCGATGTTCATCGCTGCCTCCTTAAGGATCGCGAATGGCAGCGTGCCGCTCGGCACGTCTGCGCGCTCATCTTCTCCGCCGCCGGGCTTATCCGGCCTTATGAAGCAAGCGCACCAACTCGAAAAATGCTTCGATGGCTCCTAGAATGCCGCAAGCGGACCGGACCCGGCAATCGGCTTCGGCGCGCTTTGTCATGGAGGATGCCATGCTTCGAGCTGTCGTCATCGCGGGTGCATTCGTGACATTCGGCTTCTGGGCGGCGATTCTTGGGCTGGAACCATCTCGCTCAAAGACCGCTAGATGCTGAACCGCGCGGCGGTCCGCGCGCAGGGCTTTGCGGCCGTCGCGGTCGAGGAAGAAGGAGGGCTCGCGGGTGTTGCCGCGGGCTCGAAACAAAGGCGTAATCGCTCCGGCCGATATCGCCGAACCGCCTTCGGGGAAGTCCCTATGTTCGCCGCCTTGCAGCGCCTCGGAATCGTCCTTCTGCTTCTTGCCACGCCCGCGGCGGCCGACGAGCGCGTGGTTCGGATCGGGGTCATGGGCGACATGAGCGGTTTCGCATCCCAGGTCGGTGGACCGGGGCGGCGCTCGCCGCCCGCATGGCGGTCCAGGATCATGGGGCGAGAGCCGCCGGCATGACCGTCGAGGTCGTTGACGCCGACATGCAGAACAAGCCCGACATCGCCGCCCAGATCGCCCGGCGCTGGTTCGACGTGGAGGGCGTGGACGCGATCGCCGATCTGCCGGTCACGCCGGTCGCGCTCGCGGTTCAGGGCATCGCGCGCGACAAGAGGCGGGTTCTGCTCATCAGCGAAGCGGCCACGACCGAACTCACGGGGCGGCAGTGCTCGCCTTATACGGCCCATTGGGCCGACGACACCCACGCGCTCGCGGCGGGCACGGCGCGGGCGCTCGTCGAGAGCGGCGCCAAGCGCTGGTTCTTCCTGACCGCCGACTTCGCCTTCGGCCACGCCATGCAGGCCGCCGCGAGCGAGGTGGTCACCGCGCTTGGCGGCGAGGTGCTGGGCGCCGCCCGGCATCCGCTCGCCACGGCCGACTTCTCGTCCTTCCTTCTTCAGGCGCAGCAAGCGCGGGCCGACGTGGTCGCCTTCGCCAACGTCGGCGCCGATCTCGTCAACGCCATCAAGCAGGCGTCCGAGTTCGGTCTCGCCCGCGCAGGCCAGAAGCTGACGGGCCTGATCATGTTCGTCTCGGACGTGGACGCGCTGGGACTGCCGGTGGCGCAGGGTCTTTACGTGACCTCGGGCTTCTACTGGGATCGGGATGACGAGACCCGCGCCTTCGCCCGGCGCTTTGCATCCGCGAACGGCGGGCGCATGCCGACCAAAGCGCACGCAGCGACGTATGCGGCCGTGCGCCATTACCTTGCGGCGGTCGAGGCCGCGGGCACGAAGGACGCGGCCGCGGTGACGGCGCAGATGAAACGCCTGCCGATCAACTATTTCGGGCGGCCGGCGCGCATGCGCGCGGATGGGCGTGTGCTCTACGATCTCGATCTCTACCAAGTGAAGGCGCCGGCCGAGCAGCGCTATGCCTGGGACTACTACCGCCCGGTGCGCACGATTCCGGCCGACCAGGCGTTCCTGGCCCTCGATCAGGGCGGCTGCCCGTTCCTCGCGCGGTAGCCGTCGCCAATCGGCTGCGGGCTGGGGTGGGCCCGGCGAAGCGGGCCTGCCCGGGCCGGTCTGGGGGCAAGTGCTGCCGCGATCAGGCGCAAGGAGCCAACGGAAAGACGAAGGGCAGGCGCACGGGAACGCCGGCTCCGGTCAAGCGTTGGTCCTCTGCAACGAGAGGTCTCTCATGCCCAATCCCTGGCTGAGTCTTTGGATGAGCGCGGCGAATTCATGGGCCGGCGCAGCGCGTGGTTTCTGGAGCGCGGAGATGCAGCGCCAGCAGACCGCGATGCTGAAGGACATGACCGAACAGATGCTTTCGGTTCTGGACGGGCGCCTGGATGATGCCGTCCTCAACCGACTGGTTCAAGATCCGCCGCTAATCCCATTCGGCGCGTTCATCCGGCTTTGGATAAGATCGACGCCCTGAAACGCAGGAGAAATCGCGCATGCGCCTTCGTCATCTCATCCTCGTCTCGGCTTTTGCGATCGGATTCGGCAGCGCCGCCTCGGCAACCCCTCTGAGGGCCAGCGCGTCGCAGATCTTGCTTCCGCCCGATGCTGTCGTGGAGTTCGCCAAATGGAAAGCGAAGCATGCCTGGAGGGGCCACAGGGGCCGGCACTACGGCTGGAGGCGCGGCCGGCATCTTGGTTGGTACAAGAAGGGCCGGCACCGGGGCGTGTACTATCGGTGACGGCGAGCGGGGCGGCCATGGGCCGCCCCGAACCGTTGAGAGCGCCTTGATCCTCCTGCTCGCAGAGCGCGGACAGGCTGCCTCATCGGGTCGCGTCAGCCGAGCGTCCTGACATCCACGAACCGCCCCGCGATCGCGGCCGCCGCCGCCATCGCGGGCGAGACCAGGTGGGTGCGGCCCTTGAAGCCCTGGCGGCCCTCGAAATTGCGGTTCGAGGTCGAGGCGCAGCGCTCGCCGGGCCCGAGCCGGTCGGCGTTCATGGCGAGGCACATGGAGCAGCCGGGCTCCCGCCAGTCGAAGCCGGCTGCGATGAAGATCTTGTCGAGCCCCTCCGCCTCGGCCTGCAGCTTCACCAGGCCGGAGCCCGGCACGACCATGGCGTTGACGTTCGGATGGACGCGCTGGCCCGCGACGACCTTCGCCACCGCGCGCAGATCCTCGATGCGGCCGTTGGTGCAGGAGCCGATGAACACGCGGTCGAGCGTGATGTCGGTGATCTTCGTGCCGGGCTGAAGGCCCATATACTCGAGCGCCCGCCATTTGGACCGGCGCTTGTTCTCGTCGGCGATGTCGTCCGGGTTCGGCACCGCGCCCGTCACCGAAACCACGTCCTCCGGGCGACGTGCCCCAGGTCACGATCGGCGGCAGGCTCGCGGCGTCGAGCCGGACTTCGCTTGTCGAAGTGCGCGCCCTCGTCCGAGCGAAGCGTGTCCCAGATAGCGCAGGGCCGCGTCCCAGGCCGCTCCCTTCGGGGCTTTCGGCCGGCCCTTCAGATAGGCAAAGGTGGTCTCGTCGGGAGCGACCATGCCGGCGCGCGCGCCGCCCTCGATCGACATGTTGCAGACCGTCATGCGGCCTTCCATCGACAGCGCGCGGATGGCCTCGCCCGCATATTCGATGACGTGGCCGGTGCCGCCGGCCGTGCCGATCTCGCCGATGATCGACAAGCATGATGTCCTTGGCGGTGACGCCGGGCGGGAGCGTCCCGTCCACGGTCACGCGCATGTTCTTGGCCTTCTTGCTGATCAGCGTCTGGGTGGCGAGCACATGCTCGACCTCGGACGTGCCGATGCCGTGGGCGAGCGCCCCGAAGGCGCCGTGGGTCGAGGTGTGGCTGTCGCCGCACACGATCGTCGTGCCCGGCAGGGTGAAGCCCTGCTCGGGACCGATGACGTGGACGATGCCCTGCCGGGAGTCGAGCTCGTTGAAATACTCGACGCCGAAATCGCGGGCGTTCTCGGCCAGCGTCTCGACCTGGGTCGCGCTCTCGGGATCGTCGATGCCGTGCGAGCGGTCGGTGGTCGGCACGTTGTGGTCGACGACGGCCAGCGTCTTCTCCGGGTGGCGCACGCGGCGACCCGCCACGCGCAGCCCCTCGAAGGCCTGCGGGCTCGTCACCTCATGGACGAGGTGGCGGTCGATGTAGAGCAGGCATGTGCCATCGGGCTGTTGCTCGATGACGTGGTCGTCCCAGATCTTGTCGTAGAGCGTGCGGGGGGCCATCGCGATCCTCGTCATGAAGCCAGTATCTGGGATTTCCTTAACCTTTTGGCCAGATGGGGAAAAGCGGGCTCTCAGCAGAATGGACATATACAGGCTTCATACCAGCCGATGTCCGCGCCAAATGGGACTGCGCCGACGTGAACGTCTCGGAGGAGCGCCGGACGCTTTCGGCGGCATGGCTCAACGCCATCGCGAGCGGCGCGATCGTGACCGGGTTCATTGCTCCCACGATCGCCGTCATCCTTAATCTTGCCAATGTCGCGCTCGGGTGGCCGCTGATCCTCATGAGTCTCGCTTGGCTCGCGATCGGCTGCGCCTACATTGGTTGGCGCGGCGTGTGCTCTGAGGCCGCAACGATGCCCCCTCTTGAGACCTACACCTATTTTGTTTTGCCGGCTCTCGTGCTCGCCATCGGCATCGGGACGGTTTGGCTCACACGTCGGGACGCCCGCCGCCATACGCCGGCTGGATGAGCGCATGCATGGCCCCATACCCGACGATCGTACCCTATCTCGCCGTCGCGGACGCCGCGGCGGCGATCGACTTTTACAAGCGAGCGTTCGGGGCCGAAGAGCGCCTGCGCGTGCCCGGACCCGACCGGACCGTCATGCACGCCGAAATCCTCATCAACGGCGGCCTCGTCATGCTGACGGACTCCGCGCCGCACGTCGGGTTTCCGGCTCCCGCGCCGGGCGAAAAGGTTCCGGTCGGGATCATCATGGTGGCGTGGCCGAAGCCGGAGGATGTGGACGCGATCCACGCCCGCGCCGTCGCGGCGGGCGCGGCGTCCAACACCGAGCCGCGCGACGAACCGTGGGGGCGCGCGCTTCGCCGCCATGACTGACCCTTACGGGCAGCGCTGGTGGCTGCACGCGCTACTCGCGGGCCAGTCCGCTTAGGCGCCGACGCAAGTCATCACCGGGCAACCCCCGGTGCTCAATTGAGTTCTCAGATCAAGCCCAGGACGAGGGCGGGACGACCTCGCCCTAAGGGACCGCTTTACTCAGCGGCTTCCGGAGCCGGCTCGTTGGCGCGCTTGGAGTCGCCCGTCACCTTGCCGGCGCGCTCCGCACGCTCGGCGATGCGGGCCGACTTGCCGCGGCGGTCGCGCAGGTAATAGAGCTTGGCGCGGCGGACCTTGCCCCGGCGCACCACCTTCACCGAGTCGATCATCGGCGAATAGATCGGAAACACGCGCTCGACGCCTTCGCCATAAGAGATCTTGCGGACCGTGAAGCTCTCGTTGAGGCCGCCGCCCGAGCGCGCGATGCACACGCCCTCGTAGGCCTGCACGCGGGCGCGCTCGCCTTCCTTCACCTTGACGTTGACGATGACGGTGTCGCCCGGCTCGAAGTCGGGGATCTGCTTGTTGAGCTTGGCGATCTGCTCTTTTTCGAGCGCCTCGATGATGTTCATGGTCAAAGCTCCTGCCGGCGCGTGAGAAGCGAGCCCCCGCGAGGATTTCGGCATCCTGTTGTGATTTAGCCGCGCTTCTACAAGAGAACGAAGCCGTTGTCGAGCGCCGAGACCCATCTCCGCGCCGGTGCTGCGCTACCGTCCTTGCGTCATCAGAATCTTGATCGCGAAAGCGCCGAACAGCGCCGCGAAGCCGTAATCGACGGCGCGCAGCACGCGCGGGCGGCGTGTCAAGAGCGCGATCAGCCGATCGGCGCCGAGGATGAGCAGCACGGCGAGCGGGATCGAGAAGGCGATGAAGTAGAGTCCCAGGAATACGAGCTGCTGCGAGGCGTGCGGGTCGGCCGCGTTCACGAACTGGGGCAGGAAGGTTACGAAGAACAGCACGATCTTGGGATTGGTCAGGTTGACGCCGACGCCGAGCCAGAACGTCCGCGCGAGCGGGACGGCGCGCGGCCGCTCGGCCTTGAGGTTGAGCGCCGAGCCGCGGCGGACGGCGTCGGCCGCCAGCCACAACAGATAGAGCGCGCCGATGACCTTCAGGACCGTAAAGGCCGTCGTGGACGCGGCGAGCAGGGCCGAGAGGCCGAGCGCCGCCAGCAGCGTATGGACGCAGCACCCGGCCATCGCGCCGAGCATGGCGGCAAGTCCGGCCCGGCGTCCGCCCGAAACCGTCTTGGCCAGAAACAGGCTCATGTCCGGCCCCGGCGTGATGAACAGCACGAAGCAGGCGAGCGAATAGGCGAGCAGGACGGCGGGATCGGGGAGGAAGGTCATGAGGCTTCGGACCCGACCTGAGACATAGCAAGTACCCTTGCGCGTTTAATCCTCAAATCGGCCCTTATAGGCCGTAGCGAGGTCCCTCGATGAACTCGTCCCAGCGGAGACGGCTGCCCTTCGGCGGCAAATCCGGATCGATCTGGCCCTTGTCAGGGTCGTAGACAACAACCGCGATCCCCTCAAGAAGGTGGGCGGCGTCGCCCTCGGTCTTGCGGCCTCCAGCGCGCATCAGCCGAGTCACGGCGCGGTTGATAAGCGGTCTGGTGTCCTTCTTACGGAGCGTCAGGGCGGCCTCGGTAGTCTCTTCGGTCTCTGCCTCCGATTTATCGCTGCCCTCGGAGACAAGGGTTTCGATATCCTCCTCTTCGATCGCTTCCTCGGTCTTTTCGGCTTTCTTAGCCGCCCTGGTGCCCGTTTCCTCCCACGTAGGGATCACCAGTACGCCCCCGATCACACAAAATGGGAACTTGAGGTGGAGGTTGACCGGCTTGATCTCAATCGCGACGCGCAAGCCGTCGAGCTTGTGGCTTTCGGAGATGTCGGCGTTCCTGGAGCGAAGGGAGCCGCTGACCTTGTGCTCACCGATATTGGTGCCGCTGGCGATGAAATCCAGGTAACGGGCGTCTGCCTCGTATACTTTGTGAGTGGTGATGCCCTGCCGCATGACTGCCTGCGTTGGGGTTGATCCAGAGCATCACTGTAGGGGATTGGGCTTCTCGGGAATTCAACTCCTCGCGCATTTGCAGTGGAAAACAGCGCCTGTCCGTGTCGCTGCCTTAACGTCATCACCACCTCCTCTACCGCGCCTTGCACACCAGCTCTGGCTTCCGGCCATAAACTGGGCGTGGGCGAGTTAGCTCCACTGCTGTAAGCATCCCCCGGATGACACGACCGCGAACGTCGCCGAAAGTGCGCCTATGACAGCGCTTCACCTATGCTTTCGCCTATGCCTTGCGGCTACGCTTGTCCTCGCTCTCGCGGCGCCGGCCGCTCGCGCGCAAGGCGTTCCGCCCGGCATGCCGCAGGCCGGCGGGCAAATTCTTCTGTCGGACACGGCGCGCCTGCTGCCCGCTATCGCCGAACGCGGCATGGTGGCTTCGCAGGAAGCGAAGGCGACCCGGATCGGCGTCGAAATCCTGAGACAAGGCGGCAACGCAGTGGACGCCGCCGTGGCCGTCGGGTTCGCGCTCGCGGTGACGCTGCCCCGTGCGGGAAACCTCGGCGGCGGCGGCTTCATGCTGGTGCATGTGGCCTCCCGCAACGAGACCGTCGCCATCGACTACCGCGAAACCGCGCCGGGGGCCGCCACGGAACAAATGTATCTGGACGAGAGGGGCGAGCCCGACCCGCGGCGCTCCCGCGACACGGGCCTGAGCGTCGCCGTGCCCGGCACGGTGCGCGGGCTGGCGCTGGCGCTCGAGCGATACGGCTCGCAACACTTCACGCTCGCCGATCTGATCGCTCCAGCGGAGCGGCTCGCCCGCGAGGGCATCGTCGTCGATGATGATCTCGCCGACTCGCTGCCCCGCGCCGCCGGGCGGCTCGGGCGCTTCGAGTCCACACGCGCCGTCTTTTTCAACGACGCACGCCCGTTCGAGCGCGGCGAGCGGCTTGTTCAGGCCGATCTCGCGGCGACGCTCGCGGCCATCGCGCGCGACGGGCCGGATGCTTTTTACACAGGGCTGACTGCCGAGAGGGTGGCCGCCGCGGTGCGGGAGGCCGGCGGGATCATTACTCCGGAAGACCTCGCCGGGTACAAGGCCGTCGTGCGCGCGCCGGTGCGGGGCACGTATCGCGGTTACGATATCGCCTCCATGCCGCCGCCGAGTTCGGGCGGGGTGCATCTGATCCAGATCCTCAACATCTTGGAAGGTTTTGATCTCGGCCGGCTCGGCGCGGGGAGCGCCGACGCCATCCACCTCATGGCCGAGGCCATGAAGCCGGCCTACGCGGACCGCGCCGCCTGGCTCGGCGACCCGGACAAGGTCAAGATTCCGGTTCGCGGGCTGCTCTCGAAGGCTTACGCCGCGCGGCGGCGCGCCGCCATCGACCCCGCCCGCGCCCATTCGGCCGCCGAGATCGCCGCCGGCGATCCCCTGCCCTTCGAGGCCGACCAGACCACCCACGTTTCCGTGGTGGATGCGCAGGGCAACGCGGTCGCCAACACCACCACGCTCAATTTCAGCTACGGCCTCGGCCTCGTCGCCGCGGGCACGGGCGTGCTGCTCAACAACGAGATGGACGATTTTTCCGCCAAGCCCGGCGCGCGCAACGCCTACGGCTTGGTCGGCGGCGCATCGAACGCCGTCGCGCCCGGCGCGCGGCCCCTGTCCTCGATGACCCCTACCTTCGTGTTCCGCGACGGACGCCTCGTGCTCGTGACCGGCAGTCCCGGCGGCAGCCGGATCATCTCGACCGTGCTGCAAGTGATCGTCAACGTTCTGGATTTCGGCCTGAACCTGGCCGAGGCCGTCGCGGCTCCGCGCGTCCACCATCAATGGCGGCCGGATGCGCTTTTAGTCGAGACCGGGCTGTCCCCCGACACGCTGAGATTACTGCGGGAGCGCGGCCATCGCGTCGTGATCGGCGCGACTTCGGGCTCGGCGAACTCGGTGCAAGTTACGCCGGAGGGATTTTTTGGTGCGGCCGACCCACGCCAGCGCGGCACGCTCGCGGCCGGCCCCTGACAGGACGCGACATGACCGGCATCCCGCCGGTCAGATGGTGTTTACCCTTCTTCTGACGAAGTTTTGAAAGCGCAGCAGCCGGAAGCTAAGCTTGAAAGCGCCGCGGAGTTTTGCGCGTGTGAAGACACACACCGGCTCGCAACCGACATCCGCCTTGTTCAATGCGGTCAAGATCGACTTGGGTCCTGATGGCGAAGAGCGGACGCTCTCAATCCTCTCGACCACGCGCTGGATGGGCCTTGCGCGCCGGCTCGGCTGGATGCGCGATGAGGTCGATCAGGAACAGCCCGCGTTCACGTACAGGGTGCTTCGGCCAAGCTGCGGCCTCGCCGAAAAGAGAACGCAGCCGCGAATGCGGACGAGGCTGCGCACCGGCAAGATCGTCGACGATCAAAACGGCTTCCTGACCGAGTGCCGATTTCATGACCGCTCGCAATCCGGCGCTCGGCTTGAACTGATCCGCGCCATCGAACTGCCGAATGGCTTGCGCATGTTCGAGGACGGAACGGGCCTGCTCTTCGCCATCCGGCCGGTGTGGCGGGGCGGCAACGTTCTGGGCGTCATTCTGGAGGCGGCTTCCCACGATGTCGCCTGCTTGTCGCTCGGGCGGACTCACTACGCGCTTCCATGAGCCGTCCAGGCGCGCTATCGCCTCAGATCGCTGAGCGCGACGAAGTTGAACTCGTGCACGATCACGTCTTTCACCGCGTCCGAATTCAAGCGCCGCTGCACGCGGCCGACGAGGTCCTTCGTCAGCCGGTCCACATCGTATTTTTCGAGGTGGCGAAAGTTGAGGCGGTCATCCGAGTAGATCGCCCGAAAAGCCTCGTCCAACACGATTGCTTCCGGCGATATGGGAAGCTGCTTCGCGGCCGTGCGATCCAGGGTGAAGCTGAACTGCGCGACCACATAGCCCTGAACGGCGCCTTCGGCGACGATCGGGATGTTCAAGGGTCGCGCCTTCTTCAACTCCAGGTCCTTCGCCTCGGCGTGCGCCGAGGCCGGCGCGGGATGAGATCGCCAGGACGCGACGCCCCAACTGGCCGCCAGCGCCACGACGCAGCTCCAGACGCCCACCGCGAGGAGCTTGATCATCGGTTCAAGCGCCGCGCCATGCCGGCGCTGTAGGTTCCATCCGACTCCGCCTCCTCGATCGCGCGTGACGCTAAAGCGGCGATGTCGCGGGCGGCGTTGAGGTGGAGCAGCAGCGCGTCCCGGTTCTGGTCGAGCTTCTCTCTCAATTCTCTTAGGCGCGCTTGAACCTTCGGGGCATCCACTTCGCCCAAACCCCGAGCGGCGCGGCTCACTTCCACAAGGCTGCGTGCCTTACGGTCGCTCAGCGCTTTCAGCGCATCGCCGGAGAGCGCCTTCAGCGCGCTACGCTCCTGATCCAGAATGGCCTCCACCCGCTCGATCGCCGTCAGAAAGGTCGCAAGCGCCGGAGATGGCCGCGCATCGTGGGTCACGCGTCACCCCTCCCCTGTTGCGCCGCGGCGAGCTTGGCCGAGATGCCGATCCCGCCGGCCCGTGCCATCTGCTCGGCCAGTTGCTCCGCCAACATGGATTTGTGGATGCTGGCCGCCGCGCCGCGCCCGAACACGGATTGCGTGTCGGGCAGCATGGTTTGGATGAGGGATTGAAGCAGAAACGCTTCGAGTTTCTGGTATGGATCGCGGGCATCGAGCCCGCCGGAGCCGGCGGGCCAATCCAGGGCCGCAAGCCGCCCGGCGACATTGCTGTCCGCGGGGGCGGAGGGCCGCGCGGCGCGGAGCGCATCCGCGAAGGCCGCCTCGGCACCCGGCGCCTCCAGCTTTCGGAGGGCGACTGACATGCGGGCGGGGTCGGCGGATTGAGCGACTTCCAGAACGATGTCGGATGGCGGTCGGATCGTCACGGCGGGTTCCCGAGCTTTCGGGCAAGGTGGCCTCTCTAGCTTACGGGAAGCTTGCCGCCCGCGCCCGACCGGCATCGAGCAGGTCCGCAAGCTCCCGTTTGTCCCGCTCGCGCGTCTCATGGCGGACGGCGTGGGCCTGCATGCGTTCCACAAGACGGATGCGACGGGCGTCTTCGCGCACCTGGTCGGCGAGCGCCGCCGTCTGCCGCTCGATCGAATGGGTGTCCGCGTCCAGCCGTTTCATTCGGCCGGCCAGCAGATCGACGTAGAGCCCGTGCGCGGCGATGCTCGCGTCAAGGGTTTGGAGAAGCATCCGGCGCTGGTCTTCGATCCGCCGCGCTTGGGCTTCAAGCGTGGTCCGCTGCGCCTCGAAAGATGTTTGACGCTGGCCGAGGAGCCGGGCGAGGCGCGCCAGCCGTTGCGTACGGCTTTCCATCGCTCACCCCCGCGTGATCCAGAGCGTGAACGCCTGGATGAAGATCTGCAAGGCGGGCTTCACGGCGAAATAAAGCAGGCCGATGCCGCCGAGGAGCACGACCGGCGCCGAGACGAAATAGACCGGAACCTGCGGGGTCAGCTTGTTCAGGAGCCCGAAGGCGAGGTTCAGGACGAGCGCAAAAACGATGAACGGGCCCGCGATGCGCAGCGCGGCGACGAACGCCTGCGAGGCGAGGTCGGTCAGCCGGACGAGGGACGCCTGCGCGCGAAACCCGTCCCTGACCGGGATGGCGTCGTAGGAGGCCACGAGCCCTCGCACGACCTCCCAGTGGAGGTCGGTCGCGAAGAGAAGGATCGTCGCCGAGAGGGTCACGAACGAGGCGAGCGCCGGCAGCGGCTCCTCGGTTTCGACCGGCGTGCCGAGATTGGCGCTGAGGCCGACCGACATAGCGATGGCGGCAGCCATGGTCTCCAGCGCCATGAAGAACAGGCGGCCGAACAATCCGATCGACACGCCGACGAGGAGCTCCGCCGCAATGCTTCGGACCAAGGCCAGCAAGCCGAGGTCCGTCACGCCCTGGCGCACGGCGTCCACGAGCAGCGGCGACAAGGCGAGCGAGAGCGACAACGCCACGAAGAGCCGGACCTGAACCGGGACGCGCGGGCTCGAAAAGCCCGGCATCAGCATCAGGCAGCCGCCGATGCGGCAGAAGAGCAGGAACGACCAGCGAGCGACGGCGTCGGCGGCCGAGGCCGATCATGAGATCGTCCCGAGCGACTTGATCTCGACGCCGCGCGCGATCTCGACGATGCGACAGGACCGGCAGGGTCGGGAACAGCCGCTCGATGATCATGCGCACATAGGGCCGGGCGTCGGGCGCCGCGACGAGCACGAACGAGTGGCCCTCGTCCATGCGGCCTGCGGATGGCCTCGGAGGCTTCCGTCGCCGAACTGCTCGATCAGGCGCGGATCGATGTCGAACTCGACGACGTCGCCCTTGGCGTCGCGCTTGAGGCTCTGGTGGAAGGCGAGGTCCCAGCGGTTGCCGAGCCGCAGGACCTTGAGCACGCCGTCCTCGGCGAGGTCGCCGCAAATCTGCTGCGCCATGCGCATGCGCACATGCTCCGCCGATCTGCTCCGGCCGGCGCACATGCGGCGCGATCTCGGCGATCGCCTCGAGGATCAGATGCAGGTTGCGGATCGAGACGCGCTCGGCCAGCAGCAGCTTCAGCACCGCCTGCAGCCCGGAATAGGAGATCTGCGACGGGCAGATCTCGTCGAGCAGGCGCTTGTATTCGGGCTCGAGCCGGTCGAGCAGCGCCCGCATGTCCTTGTAGGACAGAAGCTGCGCGAGGTTGTTGCGGATCACCTCGCTCAGATGCGTGAGCAGCACCGAGATGTTGTCGACCGGGGTGAAGCCTTCGCGCTTGAGGTCGTCGGCGAAGGTCTCGGGCACCCAGATCGCCTTCATGCCGAAGGCCGGCTCGCGCACCTCGTCGCCCGGGCACGTCGGGCCTGCGGCCGTCGCCGATGACGCACCAGCACCTCGCCGATGCGCAGCTCGCTGCGTCGGCGACGACCGTGCCGTGGATCTTGATCTGGTAGCTCTTCGGCGGGATGCCGAGGTCGTCGGTGAGCTTGATCTCGGGCACCACGAAGCCGTATTGCGTGCGCGAACTTGCGCCGCATCTTGCCGACCCGGATGCGCCAGCTCGTCGTGCGAGCGCAGCAGCTTGCGCCGCGAGCTGCTTGCCGAGGCAGCAGCTCGATCTCGGCGGTCTTGAGCGATTCCTTGACCGAGTCTGCGCGCCTCGGCCGCTGGCCTGCTCGTCGCCTCGTCGCGCCTTGGCGGCCTCGGCCGCGGCGCTCCGCTCCGCGCGCCGTCGGGATCGACGTAGCCGATGAAGGCCATCGTCGCCGCCGAGCAGCGCGAACGGGAGCAACGGCAGGCCGGGCATGAGGGCGAGCACGAACATCAGCGAGCGCGGCGACGCAGAGCGCGCGCGGATAGTCGCCGAGCTGGCCGAAGACCGCCTTGTCGGCCGAGCCGCGCGTGCCGCCCTTGGAGACCAGCAGGCCGGCGGCCAGCGAGACGATCAGCGCCGGGATCTGCGTGACCAGACCGTCGCCGACGGACAGCTTGGTGAAGACGTCGGCGGCGTCGCCGAGCGACATGTCGTGCCGCGTGACGCCGATGATGATGCCGCCGAAGATGTTGACGGCGAGTGATGATCAGGCCGGCGATGGCGTCGCCGCGCACGAATTTCGAGGCGCCGTCCATCGAGCCGAAGAAGGCGCTTTCCTCCTCCAGCTCGCGCCGGCGGCGCTGCGCCTCCTTGTCGTCGATCAGGCCGGCGGAGAGGTCGGCGTCGATCGCCATCTGCTTGCCGGGGATGGCGTCGAGGGTGAAGCGCGCGCCGACCTCGGCGATGCGGGTCGCGCCCTTGGTGATGACGAGGAAGTTGACCGTGATCAGGATCACGAAGACGATCGAGGCCGATGACGAAATCGCCGCCCATCACGAAGCTGCGCGAAGCCGGCGATGACGTAGCCCGCGGCCGTCGCGCCCTCGCTGCCGTGCGACAGGATCAGGCGGGTCGTGGCGATGTTGAGCGACAGCCGCAGCAGCGTGGCGATCAGCAGGACGGTCGGGAAGGCGGAGAAATCGAGCGGCCGCTGGATCCACAGCGCCACCATCAGGATCAGCACCGAGAGCGCGATCGAGAACGCCAGCCCGAGTCGATCAGGAGCGGCGGGATCGGCAGGAACAGAACGCACAGGATGAGGATGATGCCGAGCGCGAAAGCCATCGTCGCGCCGGCCGTTGCGGCTCGGCCCGGTCATCGTTCGCCGGCATGCTATGCAGTCCGCCATCGGCTCCCCCGGCGGCCCGCGGGCACGGTCGCCGAGCAAAGCTTGCGCGAGGATGGTCAGGCCAATGGGATCAGCGCGTCAGAAGCCCGTTCTCGATGCGCGAATAGACCAGCTCGGTGAAGGCGAGATCTGCGCGCCGATGAAGGCGCCGGTCATCGCGACGACCAGCGAGGATGACGACGATCTTCGGCACGAAGGTCAGCGTCATCTCCTGCACCTGGGTCAGCGCCTGGAACAGCGCGATGGCGATGCCGACGACCATCGCGGCGCCGACGGCGGGCCCGGAGGCGACGATGACGGTCCAGATCGCCGATCTGGACGATGTCGAGCGCGTCCGCCTCGTTCATCGAGAAAACCTTGACCCCGTCGCCGACAAGAAGCTGCGCGCCGCCTTCCAAGCGTCGCGACCACGCCGGACTTCGTGAGGGTGACGCACGCAACTCGGCCGGTCGTCGCTCCCGTCGGCGGAGGTCAGCGGTGCGTCCGATAGATCGCGTCGGCTTGGGACAGCATCGAATTTGTCATCAGAGCGTCGAGCTTGGCGTTCGTCTGAACCCCTTGCTCGACGGCCGAGAAGGATGCGAGTTGACCGAGGTACTGGGCGCTGTCCATCGGTTTCGTCGGATCCTGGTTGCGCATCTCCGCGATCAGGAGCTGAAGGAAGGCGTTGTAGTCGACGGTCGGCGCGGTTGCGGTCTTCGATTGCGCACTCGTCGGGTCGGATGAGGGCGCTGCCCCGGTCACTTGCATCGAAGTCTCCTCAGGCGGCCTGGACGGGCGCCGGCTCGATGCCCGCCATGATGACGGCCTCGATCGGGTAGAGCGATCGAACGGTCCGCAGCGCCTCGAACGTGCGGCCGCGGGCCGCTTGGCCGCGCACGGCCCGCAGGCCATCGACAACGGTCTCGTTCTCGAAGGATCTCCAGCAAGCGCGCCAGCATGCCCGACAGCATCTCGCGCGCGAGACCAGCGCCGGACGGGTCCATCAGGATCGTCTGGATGACGAAATAGAGTTGGCGCAGCGGCGTCGTGGCCTCGTGCGGCTGAAGCACATGGGCATCGAGGAGGAAGGTGACGTCGTTGAGCAGCTCGATGTTGACCTTGCGGTCCACCCGAAGCACGGCCCCGTTGATATAGACCTTCGCGCCGCCTCGAAGAGAAAGGATCATCGTCTCACCGGAGCCCTTCGCAGATGATTGTGTTGATGTCGATCAGACCGAGAAAGCTCCGCGTTCGTCCCGCGCGGATGGCTTCTACTTCCTTGGCGATCCAGATGCCGATCGAGATCAGGCTGGCGCGAAGCGTCTCGGGAAGCGCGTTCTCGTCCGAGGCCAGATCGCCCGTCAGGATCGTCCAAAGCCTCTGGAGGAAGAAAAGCGCCTCGGACGCCTCCGGCAACTCGGGCCGCTCGCCTCAGCCAGTTTGAGCAGGGCGATCGCTCGCTCGAAGGCTTCCCGCTCGCGCCGGCGGGCTTCCTGGGCGCTGTCTTCCAAAACTTGAGCGTAGGAAAACCGATACATGCCCCCTCCCCGGCTTACAGGAACTTCACAAGGCTGAGGTCTTGCAGGCGCTTCGTGAGCGCATAAGCCGTCTCAAGCTGCGTCCGCAGTTCGTTGACGCGCGAGGCCGCCTCATACGGATCCACGTCGACCATCGCGCCCGTCGCCTTCGCCAGGATGCCTTGCTGAACCGTGATGCGCTCGCTTGCCGCCTGTACGCGGGCCAGGGTCAACCCGAGCCCGGCCTGCAGGGCGGTCAACCCTTGAAACGCTTCGCCCATGGTCGCCGTCGCCTTGTCGAGCACCGCCTGATACGCGCTTTCGTTCATGCCGCCGGCTCCAAGATCGGCCAGCATCGTGTAAGCCATGGCGAGCTTGCGCAGGGCTGGTTCGTTGGCGCCGACCGAGACATCGACGGCTTCGCCCACGGCGATCATGCTCCGCAGGGGTTCATCGGCGGCGCGCGACCAATCGGACTTCCAGCCGGCGTCGTCGAAGAGGCTTGAGAACGCTCCGTCGAGGAACTGCCGGACCGAGGCTGCGTCGAGCGACGCGACGGCGGGGTCGCTGCGCGTCATGCCGAAAGCGGCGGAGAAAGCGGTTCCGACCGCGCTCCGCGCATTGCTTCCGGACGGACCGAAGTAGTCGGCGAGCGGCGGCACCCCGGTGTTCACACCTCCAAAGACGTGTTCGCCCCGAAATGTCGTTCCGAGCGCGCCGGCGAGCGCCCGCAGGGCGTCCCGCGCCTGCGCCGCGACGACACCGGGAGACGCGTTTCCGGCGCGCGCCGCGACAAGCGCATCTTGAAAGCCGCTGGCCGTTTTCGATGCACCCTGCAAGGCGGCCTGGCTTGCCTCCAGCCGGGATGACACGAGGCCGTTCGCGTCGAGGATGGCCTGAAGCATGCCGCTCTGCCGCCCGAACGAAACGAGCTGTCCGGTTCCGGCGCCAAGCGCCAGACCCGCGTCTGCGACGCGGCCCGAACCCATCTCGGTTTGCGCCTTCAGAAGAGCGGACTGCGCGCGCAAGACCGATGTCCGCAGCGTCTCGGAGACCATGAACGAAGTGGGTCCGGTTTTCATGGCGAGACCGCCTGGAAGAGCGTCTGGTACAAATCGTCGATCGTGGCGATGAGCTTGGCGGATGCCTGGTAGGCGTGCTCCAGATCGAGCAGGCGAGACATCTCGTCGTCGAGGTTGACCCCGGTCGCGTTGGACAAGGCGAGTTGGGTGCGATCGCGGACGACGCCCTGCTGATCGGCCTGCTCGCTCGCGCCTTTGCGCCCGGCCGAGAGCCAGGCGACCGAGGACTCGGCGTAAGCCGACAGGCTCGCCTGCGCAACGAGGGCGGCGGCCGGGTCGAAACTTTGAGTTTCGGAAACAGTCCCGATGAGGTCGAGAAGGCGATCGGAAAAACTCGCACCGCCCGTAGCGTTCGAGCGATAGGCCGGATTGCCGGGATCAGCGATGCCGCCGTCGCGCAGCCGCGTGACATCGCCGCCCCGGTCGGGATCGACGGTTGCGTTGACCTCGATCAGACCGGCCAATCCGGGCTGGATGGCGGCTCCCGGCATGGCCGGCGCGCCCGGATAGGTGAAAAGGCCGGGCGCGTCGGGCAGACTCGGCGCGCTGCGTGTGTCGCTCTCGGCGAAGGCCACGATCAGACCCCGCGCGGTCTCGTCGGTCTGGGCCTGGTATGCGACCGCGATCCTGTCCCTGATTTCGACCGCGCCCGCGACCTTGCCGGCCGCGATCCGCATGGGCGATGACGGCGAGGTGACGTCGATCCCGTCGACGAACACGGCTCCGCCCGATACGCCGGCCGCAAACGTCGCCGTTGAATTAAAGGCGACCGGGCGAGGCTCCCGGTCGAACAGGACCGCGCCGCTGTCGGTGGCCAGGAGCGTGCTGCCATCGGACCGCTCGACCCTTCGGATGCCGATCTCCTCCGCTAGGGATGCGAGGATCGCATCCCGGCGATCGAGGCTGTCCGTCACGTCCGCGCCGCTCCCGCGGTCCTTCAGGATCGCGGCCTCGACATCGCGAAAGTCCGCCAGAAGGCTGTTCACATGCCGGACGGAGGCGGCGATGTCGGAGTCCGCCTGCCCTCTCACGGCCTGGATCGTGGCGGTGGCGGAATACAGCCGGCCGACGAGCTGTTTCGCCTGATCCAGGGCCGACTGCGCGAGAGCATTGTCTGTGGGCGAGGCCGAGTAGCGTTGCAGGGCCGCCATGAGATCGCCGAGCTTTGCGGCGACCGACGGCGTCCCTCCGAAACCGCCGGCGGCGGCGTCCAACCTCTCGTAGCCGGCCGCGACGGCAGTTTTGGCGGCAGCGAGCGATGCGGCATCGACGGCGCTGCGTTGCAGGGCGGCATCGGCGGCCCGGCCGATCGATGCGACGTAGCCGGTTCCGTCGGCTCGCGTGGCGAGCACGGCGTACTTGCGGGCGAACCCGGCCTCGCCGACGCGGGCGATGTTCCGCGAAGCGACGGCCGTCTGCGAGGCGCTGGAGGCGAGCGAGGATCGGGCCGAGTCGAAAGCAGCGAGAAGGCTCATGGGGCAGGTCCCAGCCCAGAGGCGGCTGCGTTCAGGGCTTGAGGCTCAGGAGCACGTCCAGCATCTCGGCGCCGGTTTGGAACACCTTGGAGTTGGCGCTGTAGCCGCGCTGCGCCTCGATCATGGTCGTCAGTTCCGAAGCGAGGTCGACGGTTGAGTTCTCCAGCGCCCCCGAGACGATCCGTCCAAGGCCGCCCTCGCGCGCCGAACCGACTGTCATCGAACCGGACCCGGGGCTCTCTGCGAAGACGTTGCCGTCTTTCGACGTGAGATTGCCGGGACTCGCAACTTCGGCCAGGGGAATCCGATGCGTGTCGAGCCGTGCGCCGTTCTGATAGACGGCTGAGACGGTGCCATCGTCTCCGATCTCGACATGATCGAGCAGGCTTGGCGCATTGCCGTTCACCTGCGCGTCCACGACCGTGTACTTCGTCGCCAGTTGGGTCATGTTGCCGAGATCGAGCGAGAGCGTCCGTCCATTCGGCACGGCGACGGACAGGCTTCCCGTCCCGCTCATCTTCCCAGTGGCCGGATCGAAGCCAAGGGTCGTGGCCGACAAAGCCCCCGCCCAATAAGGAAACCCTCCGCCGGAGGCGGCGCCGGCCTGGTCGTAAACCGACATCTCCCAGGTGTTGTCGCCCGTCTTGGCGAAGTAGACGTCGAGAACGATCTTGTTGCCGAGGTTATCATAGGCGGTCAGAGACGACTTCGCCGCGTAAGCCGCGTCGGCCGCGTTGGTCGAGGGCAGTTTGCCTGACGGCGTGATTGTCGCGTCGGACGGAAGGTTCGCCGCGAAACGCCCTTCGGTCGAAGGATTGGCGATCAGCGCGTTCTGATTCAAGTTGATGGGAACGAGGCCGCCCGTCCCGTTGGAGGCGGCGCCGGCCGAGAGATCATAACCCATCAGCCTGTAGCCGGCCGTGTTGACCAGATAGCCGGAGGCATCCGGGACGAAGGCGCCCGCGCGGGTGAGATACGGCGCGCCGTTGTTGTCCGAAACCACGAAAAATCCGCTGCCCAGGATTGCGAGATCGGTGACGCGGGTCGTCTGTTGCAGGGCGCCTTGGGCGCCGATGTCGTAACGGAGATGGCTCCCGACGCTGCCCGACGAGAAACTCTGAACGAGATTGCTTCCGAGGAGCATCGTCTCGAACTCCACGGAGGCCTGCTTGTAGCCCGTCGTGCTCGAGTTGCCGATGTTGTCGGCCACGGCGCTCAGGCGATTGGAAAAAGCCGCCATCCCCGATACGCCGGTGCGCATTGCCCCAAACAGACTCATACCCGACCCCTGAAGCTGCCGTTCGATCCATTAAGCGGCGGAGAGCTTGCGCCGGGCTTGCGGCCTACCGGCAAAACCGCTGGGCGTTCGGGGTCCACGAGCCGAAGCCGCTTGCCGCCATGTTGGCGATGACGGCGCAGACGTAGCGCTTCTGCGCCGGGTCGTTGTCCGGCCCTGCATGATAGCGGGCGACCGCCGCCGTCCAGGAGCCCTCGCGCTGACGTAACCGCTTCAGGAACCGCGCCGCGTAATCGACGTTGCGCGCCGGCTCGAACATGGCCGCGACGGACTCGAATTGGGCTCCGTGATAATGGTGGTTGATCTGCATGCAGCCGATATCGATCAGCCTTGCCCCTTCCGTCCTGGCTGCGGCGAATGCGGCCAGCGCTTCGGCCAGGTTCGAGGCGAAGCGAGCCTTGCCCTCGATGTTCATCGCGAAGGGCTGCAACGACTCCCGACGGCCTGTTTCGGTGAGGCCGACGGCGTAGAGGACACTGACCGGCAGGTCGTGCGTCTGCCGCCCGCAGCATCTCGCGTTCGCACGACAAGCTCGGCGTCGCCGGAGGGGCGGTCGTCGGAGCCGCCGACAGGCGGTCAGATGTAACGGTCGTCAGCGCCAAGGCGAGGAGACGCCCGATCGGCTTCGATGTCATCGGCTGTCCTGTGATGGCCGTCCGACGCTCGCTGGCGCCGGGACGAGTGACCCTGGCGCTCGCCGCCCGATTGCGGCGCGCGGTCGCCTGGCGTGCTGGGATCGGAGAACTGCGAGGAGCTTTGGGGCGCGTCCGGCGATGCGGTGGTGACCGTGATGCGCTCAACGTCGCAGCCGCCATCGGACAGGGACCCCACGAGGAGCGACGTGTCCGCCTCGATCAGCGCGCGCGTGCGTGGCTCCTTGATCTGCATCTCGACATGCAGGCGCTGATCGGAGACGTGCAGCCGCACGGACACGCTGCCGAGCCCCGGCGGCTCCAGCACGATGTGCAGATAGGAGACGGGCTGCGCCATCCGTCGCGCCGCGCCCGGAATAGATGAATCAGCCTCCGGACGCGGCGCGGCCTCCAGAATCGCGTTCGCAACTTGTTGAGCCGGAGCGAGCGCCGGGGCCGCATGCGGCTCCATCCTGACGCCGGCCGCCCCGGCCGGTTCGTCCGCGGCGGCCGGATTGAGCCGAGACGCAGATGGGCCGGCGTCGCCGTCGGCGGCGGCCTGATCAGGAGAATGGGCGTCACGCGCTTCGTCCGAATGCGCGGGCCGCCAAGCGTCCAGCTGCTCAGCCGGGCTGTCGACGTTGCGGATCGCTCCGGGGAGGGCGGCTTTGCCGGACGCCGCGTTGGCCTGCGCGCGTCCCTTCTCCTCGGCGCCGGGTGTCGGCCGCGCGTCCAGATGGGACTGCCCCACGGTCATCAGGCCAGGGTCAAGCGTTTCAGGAGGAGCCGAGGCGAGCGGCTTTGGCCTAGCCGTCTGCGAGGCTGACGATTTGGATGGGAAACGATCAGCGTACCGCGACCCACGAGCCTGACTAAGGTCAGGAATTTCCCATCCTGCCGGATGTGGCCCGTTCGCTTTCGGGACGGAAACGGCGAGGTTCTGCGGGGCCGACCAAACTGGAGCCGGCGCGGCATGAGCTTCGGCCGCAACCACATGAAGCGCGACGCGGCCGGTCCTGTTCGCTGGCGGCAGGCCGTCGAACCCAGCGGAGGCTCCCGGGTTTTTGAGCTGAACATGGTGAGGCTCTGGAGCGCTGGGCGCGGGGCTCGGCTGGGCCTCGAATCCCCCTCCGCCGGCCGCCGCACACATCGTCTCATGCGCGGCGAAGCGGAGCGGCGCGAGGGCCTGCGCCCCGCCTACGCGTGCGGCGTCGGGAGCCGGCTCAAGCGCAATCGGCCGCGCGTCGTCAACAGCATCGGCCCCCTTCCGTTCGGACTGGCCCGGATCGATGGCGGCTCGTTCGGGACCGCTCGATCCGGCCGAAGCCCAAGCGAGACGAAGCGGTACTCCGCCCACCGGAGCGGCCCTCGCCGGCCGTGCCGCCGTCCGCATGTCCGAGCGGCGAACGTCGGCGAGCGCTCCGTCGAAATCCTGCACCTCACGGCTCGCGCCTTGTGCGTCGAAGCGCGAGCGGCCTTGATCGATGGGCGAGCCAAGCGGTTCGACAGGTGTCCCTGTCGGAGGCGAGACCCGGCTCATCGTCCCTCGCCTTTCAGGGCCTTCCCCGCCTCGGCGAGCGCGGCCGAGGCCCGATCGAGCGTGGCGCGAGCGGAAGGAGAAAGGTTCGCGGCGGCCGTTTGCAGGCCCGCGGCGGCTTCAGGCTTCGGCCAGGCGCGCAGCGTGCGGCCGAGCGCCAGCACCGCCTGAAGAAGTTCACGGTCGGCGGGGTCGAGCGAGGCTGGCGACAGACTTTCCGCCTTGGCGAGCGCGGCGGCATGGTCGCTCGGCACGATGGCGGCGGCGGCCCAGTAAAGATCGGCGCGCGTCGCATCGGCGCTGCCCGCCTCGGCAAGACGAGCCGCCGCCTCGGCGGCGAGCCGCGCCAGCCGCAGCTTTCCGCGCAGGAGGGCCGTGCGCGCGAGGCTCAACACGGCCGCGCGGCGCTCCGCGGCCGGCAGGGCGCGCAAGGCCGCGTCGAGGCCGTCGAGACTCTCCGGGTCGGACGCCAGCGCGGCGTCCAGCACGATCTCGACGAGTTTCGGCTGGAAGGCGGCGGCGTAGGCCGAGGCCGGGAAGCGCCGCCGATATCGCTCCGCGAGGGCGAGCAGTTTGGCGAAATCGCGGGCGTCCGCCGTCAGAAAGATTTGTCGGCGCAGCGCCGTTTCCTCGACGATCGTTCCAGGCATGAGGAGCCGCGCCCAGTCAAGCCGCTCCATCGCTTTCGGCGGGTCGCGGCGACCGATGAGGGTCGCTTGGACGAGCGCCAAATGCCCGCCGACGCTCGGGCAAATCTCTTCGGGCCCAATCGGCAGCAGGTGCGCGCGCCTCGCCCTCGCGCCCGTCCGCGTAGGCCGCGGCGCCGCGGAGCAGCGGCGTGTCCGCTTCGGCGAAAGCGCCCGTCGCCAGCAGCTTGCGCACGGCCGCCGACGATCCGCCGCTGAACAGGAATATGGCGGCCGCCGCGGCGTTCTTGGGGTCGCGCCACGCTTCGATCGGCGTCCCCTCGAACGCGCGCGCGATCTGGGCCAGGAGCTTGCCTTGCGCAGGAGGCGTTCCGCCTCCGCGCACGAGTTCGTCCTGCTCAGACTGAAGCGCACGGATCAGATGATAGGGCGCGGGCGCTTCGGTCTGCGCCGAGACTGGGCCCGCCGTGAGCCACAGGGAAAGAAACGCAAGGACGGCCGCCTGCCGCATCAGCGCGCCTCCTTGCGGATCACGATTTCGATCCGGCGGTTCTCCGGCCCCTCCGGCTGCTTCGGGTTTTTCAGGTGGCGGTCGGCATGACCCTCGATCCGGTCGATCCGCTTTTCGTCCATGCCCCCGCGGACCAGGATGTAAAACGCCATCTGGGCGCGGGCGGACGACAGGCGCCAGTTGTCGGAGGTTCCGGACCGGAACGGGCGCGCGTCGGTGTGGCCGCGCACGATCACCGGCCCTTGATGCGTCTTGAGGGTTTTCGCGATGGTCTCGATCACGCGCACGGTCCGGGCCTGGGGCTCCGCCGAGCCGATGGCGAACATGCCGAAATCGAGGCGGTCGGTAAGGCTGACGAGCAGTCCCTCCTCGGACGGCTTGACCTCGATGGCGGGCGCGACGGCCCCCAAGCCTTCGCCGCGCAGTGCTTCGGCGATTTCGGCCCCGAGCCTGTCCGCCTCCGCCCGCAACGGAGCGAGGGCTTTTAGCGCGGCCGTGGCCGGAGAAACGATCGGCGCCGGATCGAGGGCGGGCGACTGCGCTGGGGCGTCCGGGCCGGTCGCGGATGCGGCGGTCGCCTCAAGCGGGCGCGCCTCCGCCGGAGCCGTCGCGGCGTGTGGTTCATCGTCGGTTTTCCGAGCCGGCCCGCGGCGCGGCGCGGCGGCCGGAGCGATCGCGGCGAACGGATCGCGGAACGGGGCCTCGGTCTTGGCTTCGCGTTCGCCCGCATCGGCTTGCGAAGGCGCGCTCCCGTTGTCCTCCTTGGCGACGATCTCGGCGAGAACGGCGTAAGGGTCCTCGAACAGCTTCGCTTCCGTATAGACCGGCGGCCTCAACCGGCCGACAGGCTCCGTCCTGGCGCTGCTTGGCGTTTTCGCCCCGGCGGGCTTGCTCGCCTCGGCCTTGCCCGCGTCCTCGGCCCCGTTCTGCTTGGAGCCGGGTGGGGGTTTTTCGGGCTCGTCGCTGCTTGCGGACGTGGGCGAGTCCTTTTCAGCCTTAGTCTTCGATTTCGCTTGGGGCGAGGTCCCCGAGGCGTCGAAATCCGCCTCCTTCGGGTCGTGCAGTCCTTTTCGCGCCGGCGTCGTTTCCGAGAGCTTGATGGGATTGAAATAGCGCGCGATCGAAGACCGGGTCTCCTTGCTGGTCGAGTTGACGATCCAGAGGACCAGAAAGAACGCCATCATCGCGGTCATGAAGTCCGCGAAGGCGATCTTCCACACCCCGCCATGATGACCGTCGCCGTCGCTGTATCCGCGCCGCCGGACGATGATGATTTCCTGAACGGGCGTGGGCTCGGGCATCGTGGGCCTCACGCAAGCACGGCGCAAACGTAGTCGCGCCACGCGCCGAGGCGCGTTTCGAGCCAGGCGTCCCCGACCGCGACCCGAACGTCGGGACCGGCCGTAGCCGTAAAGTCGATGGACGCCATCTGACTGGCGAGATGATGGCGCAAGGCGTCGATGAGGTCGTCCGGCCCTTCGATGCGCAGGAGGTGACGGTCGGAGGCCAGAAGGTCGCGTAAAATCGCTGCTAATTCATCGACCATGCGCGCTCGCGCCGCCTCGAGGACGAGGTCGCTCAATACGGCTGCGACCTGCTCGGTCACGCGCCGCTCGATCGCGTCGAGGCCCTCGGTCAGCATCGTGGCGAAAACCTCGCCTTGATCGCGAACCCATGCGGCTCGCGCCTCGGCGCGTTGCGCCTCGCTCTCGCGCTTGACGCTGGCGAGCACGCGCTCGGTCTCGCCCCGCTCGTCCGCCCGGCCCTCCTCCCGGCCCGCGGCCCGCGCGGCGGCGAGTTCGTCCCGATGCCTCGCAAGGATCTCCGGCGCCGGCTCGACGGCCCGCGCGGGTCCGCTCGCGACGGCCCACGCGCGGGTCCGTTCGCGCTCGAAATCGACCAGAAACCGCGCGAGCGGCTGCGCCGTCATGCTCCCTCGCTTTCTTGAAGCCATTGTTTCAGGATCGCGGCGGCGCGCTCCTCGTCGTGCTCGACAAGCTGCTCGAGCCGCTGCTGAACCTGGCGCAGCGGACTCGCGGCGAGACCGGGCAGAAGGTTCGGGCGCTCGGGCGGCGGCAACTCGGGGCGCGCCGGCTCCGGCGCGGCGAGCGCCGCAGGCGCGTTGACGGCCGTTAGGATCGGCCCCTCCGCCGCGGCCAGAGGCGGCTGCAAGAGCGCCCGCGTGATGGGGCGCACCCCGAACCAGATCGCCAGCGCCGTGATCAGGAGCATCGAACCGGCGCTGACGATCGTCCCGCTCTGGCGCAGCAGTTGCTCGACGACGCCCGCATTGGGACGGGCTCGAAGTCCCGCCCGGCTTCGACGAAATCCACCGCCGCGATCTTGATCGTGTCGCCGCGCTCCTTTTTCAGGCCGGCGGCGGAGACGACAAGCTGCTCGATTTCGGCGATCTGTCCCACGATCGCCTCCGGCGTGGCCTGTCCTCCAAGCGCGGCCACAAGACTCGCCCGGTTCACCAGGACGGCGACCGACAGGGTCTCGATCGCGTAGCCCGCGCTGACCGTCGTTATCGTCTTGGACGAGACCTCGAAGTTCGTGATCTCCTCGCGCTTCTGGTTTTCCTCGTTCGACTGCTTGCCGTTGGCGTTCCGGCTGCTGTCCTGCGGCAGGTTGCGCTCGACCGATGTGGCGGCGGCTTGCGTCGCGTTCTGCGCCGACTGGTTTTCCTTGATGACCCGGATCGAGCGTTCGACGCGGGACTCGGGATTGTAGATCGTCTCGTTGACCTGGCGCTTGTCCGTGTTGAGGCGGGCCGCGACGCTGACCTGGAAATTCTTGAGGCTCAGATAGGACGACAGGGTCTTGCGGATGTTGTCCTGGATTTCGTGCGACAGGCTCTTTTCCAGGCTGCGCGTCCGTCCGGGCGCGGCGTCGGCTTGGTCGTCCTGCGTCGCCAGGAGCGTGCCGTCGCTGCCAATCACCGTGACCTGATCGGTCTTCATGCCGGGCACTGCCGCCGACACGAGATGGCGGATGGCCGCCGCGACGCCGTTGTCGCTGGGCGAGTCCGTGCGCAGGATGACCGAAGCCGAGGGCGGCTGCCGGGCGCGGCGGAACGACCCTTCGTCAGGCATGACGATATGGACGCGCGCGGCTTTCACCCCACGGATGAGCTGGATGGTGCGCGCCAGTTCGCCCTCGATGGCGCGAACCCGCGTGACCTCCTGCATGAAGGAGGTGAGGCCTAAGGAGCCGAGCTTGTCGAACAGTTCGTATCCGCCGGTGGCGCCGTTGGGCAGGCCCTTTTCGGCCAGCAGCATCCGCGCCGGCCCGCTCTGCCCGTAGCGCACGAAGACCGTCGCGCCGTCGGCGCTGACGTCGAAGCCGATCCCGGCCTCGTTCAGCGCCGCCCCGATCCGGCTGACGTCCTGCCGGTCGAGGCCGGCGTACAGCACCTCCTGCGCGGGACGGCTGAGATAATAGCCGGAGAGGCCCGTCGCGGCGAACACTGTGATCCCGGCGAGACCGAGGGCCGCGAGTCGCCGCGGCCCCAGCCGCAGCAGGTTCGACCAGACCCGCTCCAGATTGCCGAGAATGCCGCCCACGACTCGCCCGCGCCGCCCTTCGTTCGCAGAGCTTTTCTGCGCCGTGGAGCTTGCGCCGGGATGGAAACGAACATGCCGATCAGCAACCCATGCACGATCGCGACCCCACAGGCTCGCCGCGTAAGCCGAAGCGACATAGCCCGTCGCGAGCGCGCTTGCACTGGCGCCATACCATAGGAGCGCCTCACCCGAACGGCTCTCGCCCGAGGAGACGTTAGGCTTCACCGATCTCAGATCGTCGAACCTCTCGAGCCGTGCGAAGATCGGCTCCATGCAAGCCGTATTGACGCCGCGTGCCGATCTTCGCCCTGATCCTGACGGGTTACGTCCGCGGCAGGCGCGGCGAGTCCCTGCGCGCTCGTCTGCATCGGTCTTTTCCTGGCGCAGGAGCGCGTGGGGGGCGATATGCGGACCATCGGCCTGCTGGTTGGGACTTAAACTTGTCTTTCAGCCCGCGGTCACGGCGCTCCTGCGTATTATGCGTTCCGCATGCCGGACGTCTGGTCCCGCGCGGCGGTGCTTCTCAGCGCTCTGCCAATCGGGTCAGGTCCCTTCACCATCGCCAAGCTTTACAGCCTCGATGCCGGCGCGACCTCGGGGGCCATCCTGGCGTCGCATCTCGGCTCGCTCGCCACGGTGTCGCTGCTCGTGGCGTGGCTGGGATGACGGCGCAAGGATGGCTTCGACAGTTCAGATGACCGGATGCCGGTCGAGCGCTCTCTTGGTCAGGCGCTCTAAAAACGCGAACAGCCGATCGCGATCCCCGATCAGCCGCAGCATCGGTCAGGGCGCAGGATAGCGACTGCAACGCTTCGAGATCTCTGGGCGTCGCGCACTCGGCCACACAACGAACGATCGCCGCCGTACGCAGTGGGCGCGCGCGGGTTCACCTCGGGGCTGATCAACGTCTGGCCCGAGCACTCTGTCGCCATCATGTGGCGCTGGAGGCCGGCGACTACACGCGGGCCAATGCGCTCATCGATGTCATGCTCGATTTCGAGGAAATCCGCGCGGAGGAGCAGAACGGCGCCAACGTGACGGCCGTGAAGGCGGCGCTGCAGCTCATGGGCGAGGACTGCGGCCCGACCCGGCCGCCCTCCGCCTGGCCACTCACGGACGATCAGATGGTCCGGTTGCGCAAACTGCTCAACTCGTGGAACTTGATCGAGACGGCTGCGGACGAATCCAGCGGCCGTTCTCGTGGGAGATGAAAAAGCGCGCCGGAGCTCGAGCCGGCGAAGTGAAGCGCCGCCGAGACTTGCGAGCGTTCGCAAGCCAGGGAGTTTGGCGTGGTCATGCGATCGAGAAGGGAGCGTCGCACGTCCCGGCGGACGGGCCGGCGACGGGACGCCCATCTGAAAGGATGCAACGATGAAGGTCAGAGCCGCCGTGCTCAATCGGATGGGCGCTCCGACGCCCTACGCGGAGTCGAAGCCCCTATCGATCGCCGAGGTGGACCTCGACCCGCCCGGCCCCGGCGAAGTCCTGGTCAAAATCGCGGCGGCGGGCCTGTGCCACTCGGACCTGTCGGTCATCGACGGCAACCGGCCCCGGCCCATGCCGATGGTGCTCGGCCACGAGGCGGCGGGGATCGTCGAAGAACTCGGCCCCGGCGTGGAGGACCTCGCGGTCGGCGACCACGTCGTCCTGGTGTTCGTGCCCTCCTGCGGGCATTGCGTGCCCTGCGCCGAGGGGCGTCCGGCGCTGTGCGAGCCGGGCGCGGCCGCCAACAACGCCGGGACGCTGCTTTCGGGGGCGCGGCGAATCCATTGCGACGGCGTCGAGGTGAATCACCATATCGGCTGCTCGGCGTTCGCCGAGTACGCGACCGTGTCGCGCCGCTCGCTCGTCAAGATCGATCGTGAGCTGCCGTTTGACGAGGCCGCCTTGTTCGGCTGCGCGGTGATGACCGGCGTGGGCGCGGTCATTAATACGGCGCGGGTGCAGGCCGGGCTCCAGCGTCGCCGTGATCGGCCTGGGCGGCGTGGGTCTCGCTGCGCTGCTCGGCGCCGTCGCGGCCGGGGCGCGCAGCGTGCTGGCCGTCGACCTGGCCGATGACAAGCTCGGCCTCGCGCGTCAACTCGGCGCCACCGAGACCTTCAACGCCGGCGCGCCCGACGCCGTCGAGGCGATCCGCGCGGCGACGACCGGCGGCGTTGAATACGCCTTCGAGATGGCCGGCTCGGTCCGGGCCATGGAGTTCGCCTACAAAATCACCCGGCGCGGAGGCATGACGGTCACGGCCGGGCTGCCGCCGCCGGCGCACACCTTCAACATCCCGCAGGTAAATCTCGTGGCCGAGGAGCGGACCGTGAAGGGCAGCTATGTCGGCACGTGCGTACCGACGCGGGACATCCCGCGCTACATCGAGCTGTATCGGCGCGGCAGGCTGCCGGTAGACCGCCTGATGAGCGCGCACCTCAAGCTCGACGACATCAACATAGGATTCGATCTGCTGCACGACGGCAAAGCCGTCCGCCAGATCGTGGTGATGTGACATGAACCCGTTCGAACAGATGCAGTCCCTGGCCGATCTGTGGGGCAAAAGCGGCAAAGCCTTCGCCACCGCCCAGCAGGGTCTCTTCTCCGGCATGGCCGACACGATGGCCAAGGCGGCCGGCGCGGGCGACACGGCGTCGTTCCAGGCGTTTGCGCCCGACACGCAAGGATTCGAAGCCGCGCGTCAGGATTTCTCGAAGCTGTGGTCGTCGGCCGGCGCGGAAGGTTTTCACATATTGATCGGAGGGAACTACCATGGCCACCTGGGGTAACTGGGCGCTGTCCGCCGTTTTTCTCGCCGCCTCAACCTTGTCGGCGCTCGCACAGGACAAAGCGCCGGAGCGTCAGGTCTATCAGCTTCCCAAGAACGCCTATCCGCACGATGTCGCGCCGGCGCCGGATGGCAACGTTTGGTACTCGGCTCAGCAGATCGGCGCCCTGGGCATCCTCGATCCGAAGACCAGGGAGGCTCGCCACGTTCCCCCCGGAAAGGGCTCAGCGCCGCACGGCGTCATTCAGGGACCGGACGGGGCGGCGTGGCTGACCGACGGCGGACAGAATGCGATCGTTCGGGTCGACTCGAAAACCGAGGAGGTTAAAGCGTGGCGCCTGCCGCAGGGTTCAGGCGACGCCAACCTGAACACGGCCGTATTCGACCGTGACGGCGCGCTTTGGTTCACCGGCCAGAACGGGATTTACGGCCGCCTCGACCCCAAGACGGGTGAGATGAAGGTGTGGAAGGCGCCGCGCGGCCGGGGACCTTACGGCATCACGGCGACGCCTGACGGCGACATCTACTACGCCTCGCTCGCGGGCAACCATATCGCCCGCGTCGACCGGGCGACGGGCGAAGCGACCGTGATCGAGCCGCCCACGCCGAACCAGGGCGCGCGGCGCGTCTGGTCCGACTCCAAGGGCCGCATTTGGGTCAGTGAGTGGAACGCCGGCCAGCTTGGACTTTACGATCCGCAGACACGGCAGTGGAAGGAGTGGAAGCTGCCGGGCCGCGCGCCGCAGGCCTATGCGGTTTACGTGGACGAGCGCGACATCGTGTGGGTGTCGGACTGGGGCGCGGACGCGATCCTATCGTTCGATCCAAAAACGGAACAGTTCACCGCCTATCCGATGTCGGAAAAGGGCGCGGATGTGCGCCAGATCTTGGGCCGCCCAGGCGAGGTGTGGCTGCCGGAGTCGGCCACGAGCCGCCTCATGGTGATCCGCACGGGCGCATCACGATCATGAGAGGGAGAGCCCGAGAGGGAGAGCCCGCGCGCCGCGGCGGCTACCGGCCGAGCGCCTGCATCTGGGGCGCCGCATACCGCGTCCCGGCCGCGACGCCCGGCGGGATCACCCGGTCGATGCGGTCGAGGTCTTCCCGGCTGAGCCGCACCTTCAGAGCGCCCACGTTCTCGTCCAGGTATTTGCGCCGCTTCGTGCCGGGGATGGGCACGATGTCTTCGCCTTGGGCGAGCACCCACGCCAGCGCAAGCTGGGCGGGCGAGCAGCCCTTCTCCCGCGCCACCGCCTCGATCTCGCGCACGAGGTCCAGATTCTTCTGGAAGTTCTCGCCCTGAAAGCGGGGCGTGTTGCGGCGATAGTCGTCAGGATCAAGGTCGTCGATGCTTTTGATCTGCCCCGTCAGGAACCCGCGTCCGAGGGGTGAGTATGGCACGAAACCGATGCCGAGTTCGCGCACTGTGTCCAGGATCGCGCCTTCCGGCTCGCGGCTCCACAACGAGTATTCGGTCTGCAAAGCCGCGATCGGATGGACTGCATGCGCTTGCCGGAGCGTCTGCGGACCAGCCTCCGACAGCCCAAGGTGCCGCACTTTTCCCGCGCGCACGAGATCAACCATCGCGCCGACCGTGTCCTCGATCGGCGTGTCCGGGTCGACCCGGTGCTGGTAGTAGAGGTCGATCGTCTCGACCCCAAGCCGTTTGAGGCTCGCCTCGCAGGCGTGGCGCACGTAGTCGGGTCGGCCGTTGACGCCCAGGAACGCGCCGTCCGGCGCGCGGACGTTGCCGAACTTGGTGGCGAGCACGACCTGATCGCGCCGGTCCCGGACGGCGCGCCCGACCAACTCCTCGTTGCGGCCCATTCCGTACATGTCGGCGGTGTCGAGGAACGTGATCCCGAGGTCGAGCGCGCGGTGGATCGTGGCGATGGCCTCCGCCTCGTCACGTCCGCCGTAGAAATCCGACATGCCCATGCAGCCGAGACCCAGGGCGGAAACGGCGAGGGGGCCGAGCCGGCGCTGTTGCATGATGATCGTCTCCTGGTTGATGCGGTCACGCGATGGCGCGCATCGCTGCCGTCGACACGCGATAACGCGCCGTGGCCTGACTTGATCCAGCCTGCGAACGCTCGTGACCCTCTTTCAACGGTCAGACGGGCACGGCTGCAGCGATCTTCGCACGCATCGTTTCGTCCGGGATGGGGCCGAACCCGGCGCGAAGGTTGTCGGCCATGTGCTCCGGCTTCGCGGTGCCGGGGATGACGCAGGTCACGGCCGAATGGCCGAGCACGAATTTTAGGAGCAATTGCGCCCAACTCGCGCATCCTATTTCGCCGGCGATGGGCGGCAAATCACGAGCCAAAAGCCGCCGCAGCAGCCCGCCGCCGCCGAACGGCTGGTTGACCAGGACGGCGACGCCGCGATCGGCCGCGAGCGGCAGGATGCGGCGCTCGGCGCCGCGGTCGCTGAGGGCGTAGTTCACCTGCACGAAGTCGAGCGTCTCGTTGCGCAGAACCGCTTCGAGTTCGTCATAGGCGCTCGACGTATAGTGAGTGACGCCGAGGTAGCGGATCCGGCCTTCAGCCTTCCAGGCCCGCAGCGTCGCGAGGTGCGTGCGCCAGTCGACCAGGTTGTGGACCTGCATGAGGTCGACGCGGTCGGTTTGCAGGAGCGCCATCGAGCGCTGCATCTGGGCGATGCCCTCGGCTTCGCCCCGCGTCCAGACCTTCGTGGCGATAAACGCCTTGTCGTGCGAGCGGGCCTCGGTCAACAGATCGCCGACGACACCCTCGGCGCGGCCGTACATGGGAGACGAGTCCACGACCGAACCGCCGCCCGCAAACAGAACGCGAAGCACCTCGGCGAGGGGCGCGCGTTCGCCCACAGACGGGCCGACATCGAAAGTCTGCCAGGTGCCGCATCCGACGACGGGCAGAAGCTCCTGCGACGAGGGGATCGGGCGCGTCTGCATCTGCTCCTCCAACCTTTGGGCTGGCGAGCCCGACGGACCGAATGCAAGCAGCGTCGCCGCGCCAGCCAGGGATGCGAGAACCTGCGCACGCGTCAGGGATGGTTGGCGGACGTGCTCACCCATACTCCTCACGCTCCGATGGGTCTCATGCGCCATATGGCGATCCCAGGTCGGTTTATAGAGCGACTTCGTCGGTTGCGCCCATCACGAGAACCGCCCCGAACCCTAACGCATTGGCCCTTGCCGCAGCGGCTCCGGATGCCTTTGAGTCTTGCCGCAAGCGCACGGAGCAGTTGATTTCCCTGGGCGTGGTGTAGGACGGATCCGCTGAGGGCGTGCGCGAAGCCCCTCACGAGCGCAGCGCACGCCCGGGGCGGTCACCGCCGGTCTTCGGTTAGGGTTCGAGTTGCGACGCTTGAACCTGACAGGAAGACGACGATGACCGACGACAGAATGGCGCTTGTCGAGCTGATCGAGAAGCGGGCAGATACCGACCTCGTGCGGGAGATGCTGGCCTTTGCGGCCGAGCGGCTGATGGACCACGGTGGCGAGCAGGTTCGGGCCGGCAAACCCGCGCGGCAGCACGTGGAAGGGCGCGGGCGCCTGCGAGATCGCCTCGCAGGCGCGACAGGTGAACTTCTCGCGGACCGTTTGGATCACCTTCCAGGATCGGGGCACCATCTCCAGCGTCTCGGTCACGTCCTCGCCGAGCTTGGCCAGCCGGGTCGAGCCGCAGCAGGCACACGCCGTCGGACCAGGCACCAGAATGCGCTCGCGCGGGAGATGATCGGGGAACGGCTTGCGGGCGGGCCTCTGGCGGGTGAAGGCCCGCACGCTCGTTCTCTCGCCCATGGCCGCCCGCTCGGCCGCAAGCTCGTCCTCGGACGCCGCGGCTTCGAGCTCCTCCAGCTCAAGTTCCATCTGGTCGAGCAAGCGCGCGCCGCGCTCCGAACGCTGGCCGTAGAGCTCGCGGCGCATCTTCTCGATGGCGAGCCGCAGATGCAGGATCATCGCCTCGGCGCTCGTCTCCCGCGCCTTCGCCCGGACAAGTTCGGCCTGCGCGGCCGCAAGCTCCGCCTCGCGCGCCAGCACAAGGCGCTGGAGGACGGCGATATCGTCGGGCAAGGCAGGAGCGGCCGGGATCACACCGGGCATCAGAGCCGATTCGCCGCGCTTGCCGGCCAACCCGGCTGTGGACAACGCCGGCCTGAGTCACCCCGCCGCAGTGGGCCGCCAGGTCCGCTGCGGATGGCGCCAATCGATCCCTTCGAGAAGATAGCCGAGCTGCGCCGGCGTGATCGCCACGACGCCGTCCGCCGGCGAGGGCCAGAGAAAGCGGCCCTTCTCCAGGCGCTTGGCGTAGAGCGACAACCCGAGCCCGTCGTGCCAAAGAAATTTGATCAGATCCCGCGCCGGCCGCGGAAGACGAACAGGTCGCCCGCGTGCGGATCGCGCCGGAGCGCCTCCTGCACCAGCAGCGCCAGCCCGTTCATGCCGCGACGCATGTCGGTCACGCCGGTCGCGATCCAGACCCGGACGCCCGTGGGCACCGGGATCATCGCCGCTCCAGCACGTCGAGGACGCGGCCGAGCGCGTCGGGATCGACGCTGGCGTCGACGACGACGCTCCTGCCTCGCCCAAGCACGATCTCCATCCGGCCCGCGCCCGGCTTGGGAGACGAGACAGGCATCGTCGCTGGCGCCTTGGCGGTCTCTGGAACAACGACCGCCGGCATGAAGCCTGCGACCGGTCGTCCCGCCGTTCCGGACGGAACTCGCGGCGCCATCGCGTGAGCAGCGAGCGCGAGATCCCGTGCCGCCGTGCCGTCGCCGACACAAGACGCGGACCCGCAAGGCTCTCCAGCACGACCCGGAGCTTCTCCTCCTCCGACCAGCGGCGTCGGCGGTCGATCTCGACCACCTCAAGCCGTGAGGCTGGGACACTGAGCTTATGGACATCCATAAGCGCAGTTTGAGGTCACTCCCGCACCCCGCAAGGCGGCCCTCGGCGAAGGGTTACTCTCATTGAGACCCGGTTGAAAGAGCTTAACCTCGATCGCCATGCGCTCGGGTTTCGCCTCGGCTACAAAAACCCGGCTAAAGCCGCAGGACGAGTTGATGCCCTCTGCTCGGGTCATTTCACAAATCAGAAAAGCCGAGCCGCCCTGGCCCGCCTGCCTGACGCTCTCAGGCTCTTCCCCGAAGTCGGTTCACTCACTCGGCACAGGTTTCAAGAAGTTGGCGTAAGCATACTCGGCCACGGTCGCACCGACCATGCGCGCATGCTCATCGGCAGTCCGGGTGTGGATACCGCCCCAGACCCGGGCATTGTCCAGCTCCTCGGCCATTTGCGAGAAGCCCGTCCAGCGCCGCGTTACACCCAGCGGGGGATAGGTGTAGCTCGAATCGATCTCGTTAGTCTGAAGAATAAACGCAGAACGCCGGTGGATGCGCCAGCGATGGCGCAGTGCCCGGACGGATAGTCGGGATGAGGGGGTGTCACGAGAAGGGGCGTCCAGTCAGGCATCTTCGGTGAGGGCCGGGTTGCCCAGCTTATCGGCGTTGCGGATGGCCGTGACCGGACGCAGGAATTGGACTTATACTTCTGGTGCCACGTCGCGACGCTGGCATCCGACCCTGCCATGTTGAGCAAAGCCAACAGCCGGGCATTGTCAATCAGGTGGTGCCTTTCTCTTTGCCCACTGTGCGGGCCACAGCGTTGTAGACGCTCGTGGCCGATACTGTCCAGAAGATCGCGACAGCGGTCTGATCCGCCGTGCGCAGGGTGCTGTTCACGCCCCCGACAACCTGACCTCTTCGAGGTCTTTGGCATATTCGGCGCTTGTCACCTTGATGGGGTCCAGTGAAACGCGAACTGGTCTGGGCTCTTGAGCATGAAAGGCTTGATGCGGCCCCAGGTCAGTCCGCGCGGCTCCATGTCGGCGCCGTGGTACTGCCAGGACCAAGGGTTCGGCCGGGAGTGTAGGCGGTCAGTTGGCATCCGACCCGTCCTTCAGGCTCAGGCCATACACATGCTCCGCCACGGTCCGCCGAGTTCAGTCCCAGCGGTCTTGGCCTTTTGTCCGGGATAGGAGCGAGCGAGGCATTCAGCCGGGCATCCAGGGTCGCCTTCTGAGCGGGATAGAACCGAATCAACATGCCGTGCGCAGCCACTGCTGCCGCGACCTCGGCAGAGGCACGCGGGACTTTCAGGTCTATGGCGTAAGGGCGTGTATTTGCGTTCGACGCTGTTCACCGCATCGAAAACAGCAGACTGCACATAGCCCATGAGACGGGCATGAGGCGGTCCATGATGTTGGCTGGGATGGTGTCGAGCGCGATCACATTCCAGTCCGTCACCATGTCGGCGCGTGCGAAAGACGGTGCTGACGAGCGCCAGAAAGGCCATCACGACCGTGGCCGAACGTACGATGCCGGCTGGGAGCAAGAACAGACCGACATGACCATCTCCTGCGGCAAGCATTCTGCTTGCAGAGGCGCGGGACAGAGCGGACGTAAGGTCCGCAGAGTCGGGCGTTGATCAGTGAAGCTTATACCCGTATTTAGCGGACCGCACGAGGGGCATTGTTTAGCCTTGACCCACACTGCTCGCGGCACATCTCGGTTTCCTGAGAGGGCTGACGATGGCGTGCGAAGAACTTCTCGCAGGCTGCTTTTTCGATGAGAACGCGGCGATGATGGTGTCGGACCTGAACCGGGAGCGCACACTCAAATACACGGAGTGCTGCTATCGGCAGGGTCTCTCGTGGGAGGATGTCGAGCAGCAGATCGAGGAGTTCTTCCAGCGAAAAGGGGTCACGGCGGACTTCTCCGTCGAGATTACGACCACTGTGCTCTGGTTGAACAGGCGTGGCCTTGACATCACCTGCATCCGACTGAAGCCGTACCTTCACTCAAGATGTCGGTTTAAGAGCGGTTCCGGGGAGTGTAGTGATGCACAGGCGCTCCAACCACCAAGTCGAGCCGGTGTCCTCAGGGTTTAGTAGACGTCACCGAGTGCCATAATGCGGCCAAGCTCAGACCGTAGCGACGATGCACATCCGCTCGCCTTCCCGCCCTGGCGGGCCATCGAAGACAACGCTTCGGGGTATTCACATGGAAGCAGCGCCCATGCAGGACATAACGGCTGCGACACGGGATGAGGCGTTGGTGCCTGCTCCGCCCAAGACCTCTCAGCCCCGAAATCGGTGGTTCGGGGTCGTCGCGTTCGGTGTTGTCGGTGCCCTCGGGATGGGACTGGCAGGCGGAGCCAACCTGCACCGTCTTGTGAACCTCGATCAGAATTCGGGAGCATCCTTCAGTCCGGCTTCGAGGTGGCCCGCAGGGAGATTGGAAGCAGGATCGAGAGCTTCATAAGCAGCCCGGTTTCGGTGGCTCAGGCAAGCCACGAGGTGACCTCATCAGCAACACGGAACAACGACATTATTGAGCGAGCGGTCTCTGATCTAAGCCTGCGAGTGGATCAGGTTCGTGCTGCCAACGATGGCTCTGCTCGGGACCTCGGCCAAGGGATCGAGCGTATTCAGAGTTCAGCGGATCAGAACCACCGAGAGCTCGTCGCCAAACTCGTGCAACTCACAGAGAGGGTGGAGCGCGTCGAGCGTCAGTCCGCTGCCGCAACGGCGGCCGCGGTGGTCAGCCCACTCGTCGTGCAGCCCACCACAGCAGCACCAGCCAAGCCGGTGGCACAACCCATAGCAAAGCCTGCTACGCCACCTGCGCCCGACGCAAAGGCGAAGGTGGCTCCCAAACAGACCTCCACCGAGATGAAGCCCGGTATGGATGTGAGGGGAATTGCGAACTGGACGGTGCGGGATGCATTGGACGGCAAGGCAGTCTTGGAAGGACCGAGAGGTACCATCAGGGTCGCTGTCGGCGACACCATCCCCGAGATCGGACGGGTTCAGGCCATCATGCGGTCTGGCAGCCGGTGGGTTGTGGCAACTACCAAGGGCGTGATCACGCCACACTACTAGAATTACGGCCACGCCACCGTGGGAGCAACGGTGACCTTCCGGTGAGGCTCAGCGCTGACTTGTCGCGCTACTTGGTTCCGATATCCCCGTCGAGGGCTGAGACGGGGTAGTCGTGGCTGACGAGGGCGGAGCATCTTTAGCGGCCTTCGCGGCTGCTGCGTGCCATCGCGCTCAACCCTCGATCCAGCTTGTCCTTCCCGCGGTCTCGAACGGTGTGTCAGGTGGCGTTCACGCGCTCTTAACAGCGAGCGCCTATGTGGCCGCGATCACCGCACCAGACTCGGATGAACCGATGCTCTTCAGCCTTCCGTATGCCTATACCCCGTCGTATTCCAGCCAGGAGGACGGCCCAGACGCCCTGCCCTATCCCATCGACCTCCTGATCCAGACGTAGAGCACCCTCGCCGCCCTCGCCGACAAGGCGGTCCAGGATGAGATTGCGCGAGAGGAGATCAGAGCCGATCAGCCCGAATGGGTGGCGAGCCTCAGATCAGGCCGACATCCCTCATTGGCATGACTGCTGCTCGACCCACTTCCGTTCGATGTCCGGCAGCAGTCTCGCCTGCAAGCGCAAATACCGCCCGTATCGAGCTTGAGCCTCCGACCATGATGATGGCAGCGGCTCGCCCTCCCACTCCGTCGTATGAGGCTTGAGGTGGGCAGCCACGAACGCGGCGTAAGCCGCCGCTTGTTGGTCCGCGTGAAACCGAGCCAGCTCCTTCTCAACGTCACAAAGCGGCAGACCTGAAGCCCGACGCAGGTCGTTCTTCTCCCGCAACGATCTCTCAAGCTCGGCGGCGGTCATCAATCCTGGCCTCCGTCGACCACCCTACCAACTGGACCAACCGGAACCAACTGGAGGGTTTACGGCGGTAGAGAATGCGTCGCGAAAAGCCTCACAGCATTCCGATTTTGGCTTGACCCACTGGAGTTGTCCGGTTGGCTGGCAATCCGCCCTGACGTTCACTAACGCTTTGCGGACCTGAGCCACTCGCGCATCTTGGTCCAGCGCCGTTTCATGTTCCCGCCCCGCACCGCAATGCCCACAGCCTTTTTCTGGCCAACTAACACCACCAGCCGCTTGCCTCGGGTCACGCCCGTGTAGAGCAGATTGCGGGCCAGCATGGTGTAGTGCTGCGTCACCACCGGGATCACCACAGCCGCGTACTCCGACCCCTGGCTCTTGTGGATCGTGGTCGCAAACGCCGGAACCAAGGTGTCCAACTCCCCATACGGGTAGGCCACCTCGCGTCCCTCATAGTCCACCACGACCGCGCCCTCGTCCTCATCGATCCGAGCCACCGTGCCCAGGTCGCCGTTGAACACCTCGCGGTCGTAGTCGTTCTGCGTCTCCATGACCCGATCTCCCGGCGAGAAGCGCCAGCCAAACCGCTCCACGGTCGCAGGCGGGTTCGGGTTCAGCACGCGCTGGAGTTCGTGGTTCAGGTTGCGGGCTCCGAGCACTCCCCGCTGCATCGGGCATAGCACCTGGACATCTCTCGATCGGATCAAGCCCGAACCGGCGCGGGATGCGGTTTGTGACGATCTCGATCAGCTTGGCCACGCCCTCCTCAGGCTCGGCGATCTCGACCATGTAGAAGTCGCTCGCCTCGCCCGCTTGGGGCGGCTCGGGCATCTGGCCTGGTTGATCCGGTGCGCGTTCACCACGATCCGGCTCTCGGCGGCTTGCCGGAACACCTCGGTCAGGCGCGCGACAGGCAGGCGCTCGGATGCGATGATGTCGGCGAGCACCTGCCCCGGCCCGACCGAGGGCAGCTGGTCCACGTCGCCCACGAGCAGCAGGCCCGCATGGGGCGGGAATGGCTCTCGTGAGCGCGTTCATGAGCGGGACATCCACCATCGAGGTCTCGTCCACCACGAGCAGATCGCAGGTGAGCGGATTGTCCTCCGTTCGCGAGAAGCCGCCGTGCTTGGGATGCTACGCGGCCATGACCGCAGGTGAAAGCTGGTTTTGCCGCACGGCTGCGGGTGTCTGGAACCCATGCCGTTCGATGAGCCAGATCGTGTTGTAGATCTCCCGAAAGCCGAGCAGCGCCTGACGGAGCTCCTCGACGGTGTCGAAGGTGCGCACCCAGAGCAGGTTCTCCTTCAGGGTCCGGATGAAGCGCTCGGCGCAGCCGTTCCCCTCGGGAGCCCGCACAAAGGCGGGCGAGCTCTCGATGCCGAGGAAGGCAAGCTCCTTCTGGAAGGCGTCGGACATGTACTGGCTCCCGTGATCGTGCCGAACGGCGAGACCGCGCGCGATCTCTTTGGCGAAAGCGCCGAAGCAGCGCCGCACGCCCTGCCGGATCGGCTCGAGCGCCTCAAAGCGGGTGGCTCGGCGCGCGGCATGGATGCCCACACACTCGGCCGAGTAATGATCGAAGGCCACAAACACCGCGACCTGCCCCTCACCGGTGATGGTCGTGGTCAGGTCGGTGCCCCACATCGTGTCCACCGTGTCGGGGATGATGGTGCCGTCGTGGTTGCGCGGGCCTCGCGGCGCGCCGACCCGAGAGGGCGCAAGCAGGTTGTTCGCGCGCATGAGCCGCAGGACGCGACGCTTGGACGTGCGAACGCCTGCGACGCGCAGCCGGGCCCAGACCTTCCGGTGCCCCTCGCCGTGAAACGGGCTGGCGGTCAGAACCGCGCGGATCGCCTCGACCAGCGCGGCATCCGGCATCGGCCCAACCGGGCCCGGACGCCGCGGCGGTTCGGGCCGAGAGGAAAGATGGCGGTAGATGGTGGCGCGCGATGCGCGCCAGACCCGGCACACACGGGCCAGGCCATAGGGCCGGCCGCTTGAGGGCGAGTGGGTCCGGCTCATCGTCGCGACCTCCGGCGGGCCAAAGGGCGGTTGGCCTCCAGGGCGGCGATCTTGGCGTCCAGCAGCTCACGCTCAAGCAGCATCTCGCCCAGCTTGGCTTTCAGCCGCTCGGTCTCCAGCGCCTCGCCGTCGGTGGACCGCGTGGCCAGGCTGGACTCACCGGCGGACAAGAAGGTGTCCTGCCAACCGCTCAGGGTCGCAGCCGTCACGCCCAGTGCGCGCGAGAGTATCTCCAGGTCTTCACCTCGCAACAGGCGCAACACCGCGTCGCGCTTGCGCTGGCGCGACATCCGCCCACCGCGGCCCAAACCCACGCCGCCCGAAGCTGTTGTCTGCGTCTTCATCGCCACCCTCCTGCGGATCACGTCCGCCTACAGGGTGTCTCAGCGAACCGCGGAGCGCACGTCGATCTCTAGGAGACGGTGGATCGTCTTGGCTTCCCGGCCGGTCTGCTCGGTCATGCGCTTGGCGGCCCGGCCCGTGGGGGCCGCGAGCGCGACCTGCACGCCCTTGGCGATCAGGATGCGCAGGATGGAATCGAGCGTTGAGGTCTTGCCCACGCCCGGGCCGCCCGTGATCACGGCCACCTTGGAGGCGAGCACAAGCCGCACGGCCTCGCGCTGCGAGGCGGAGAGCGTTTTGCCGGTCTTCTGCTCGACCCAGGGCAGGGCCTTGTCGAGGTCGATCTCAGGCCAGGGCGGCTTGCCCTGTGCGCGTTGGATCAGCCGCTCGGCGATGGCCCGCTCAGCCCCATGTAGGCCCTTGAGGAACACGCACGGCTCGCCTTCCACTGTGTCCGTGAGCACGTCCTCCCCGCGCCGTAGCTCCTCGGCCACGGCGGTTCGGATCAGGGCAGCATCCACCTCCAAGCAGCTTCTCGGCCAAGGTGACCAGCATCGCGACCGGCAAGCCGCAGTGGCCCTCGTCGGTTGCGGTCTGAAGCGCAAACGACACCCCCGCCCGCAGCCGCTGGGGCGAGGTCTTCTCCACCCCGAGCTTCGCCGCAATCGCGTCCGCCGTCCGGAACCCGATCCCGCGCACGTCGCGGGCCAGCCGGTAGGGGTCCTCGGTCATGACCTTTATGGCTTCATGGCCATAGGTCTTGAAGATGCGAACCGCTCGGGCCGTTCCGACTCCGTGCGCGTGCAAGAAGATCATGATCTCGCGCACGGCCTTCTGCTCGGCCCAGCCCGCCACAATGCGAGACGCCCGCCACGGCCCGATGCCCGAAACCTCGGTCAGGCGCTCAGGAGCAGCCTCGATGATCTCGAACGTGTTCTCGCCAAAGGCAGCGACGATGCGCTTTGCCATCGCAGGACCGATGCCGCGCATCTGTCCTGAGGCGAGATACTTCTCGATCCCCTCAGCCCCGGTCGGGGGTGTGGCTTTGAGTACATCGGCCTTGAACTGTAGGCCGTGCACGCGGTCCGAGACCCACGCGCCTGTCGCGGTGATCCACTCGCCAGCCCCGATTGCGGGCGCATGGCCCACCACGGTCACGAGGTCGCGCTTCCCGCGTGCTTGGACCTTGAGGACGCAAAAGCCGTTCTCTTCGTTGTGGAAGGTGACGCGCTCGACCGTGCCTGCCAGCGCCTCAACAGGCGCGCTTCTCTCGATCGGGACCGGTCGGACCATCTGGTTCATGCACTCGTCCAAGGCTCAACAGTGGTCCTGGCTCCCTCAACCCTACGCACCCGGCCCCGACGCACGATGCCCGGCACAGCTCTATGCACGCCAACCTTGTTCGTTGTTTGTTCTAACGCAAGAAGCGGGGCGCACGATCCACACTCGGTTGGCAGTGAATCTCACGCGAACGACACGGGACGGCTGCTGGTCACCCAGAGCACCGCACGCAACAGCACCGACCTGTCCGGCCGGATGCTCGTCGGGACCTGCGGCATGTCCCGCGCAACGATTGACCTTGGGTCGTAGCATTGGCGACGGGCCCGCCCAGGGCACCATTGAAAGGCCATACCCAGTTTTGGACCGACGTTCTGCGCAGCATTGAATACTGGTCCGTGGCCAGTGAGAACGATCATTTGCAGATGAGAGACTGTGGTCAATTCATGCCAATCTTTGGCAACCCTTTTGTCAACCGACCCAACCTGTGCTGCTGCGCGGCCCGAAAGCGCACTCAGGTTTGCTCAAAGGCGACGAGGCTCTGTGGCGTGGGCGGCAGGGGCTCAACCTTGACCCGCTCGAACCCGGCAGCCCGGCCCATCTCCTCGAACTCACCAGCGGTGTAGGCATCCCCGCTCGGCGTCGACCCGAGCATCACGAAGGAGAACATCGCCGGGAACGGCGGCGAGACCCGATCCTCGTTGGGCACGAACTCCACCGCAAGCACCCGACCTCCTTCGCCCAGGCACTTCCGAGCGCGCTCCAGCAGGCCAACACCGGTGCTGTGGTCGAAGTGGTGCAGGAAGTTGGTCAAGAGGACGAGATCGTAGCCGCTGCCCCAGTCCACCTCGAAGGCGCTGCCCGGAATGGTCCTGTAGCGATCCCGCACGCCTGCGGCTTCGGCGTTCTCCTGCGCGACCTGAAGGACAGCCTGCCAGTCAATGGCCGTGATCTCCGCGCTGGGGATGGCCTGCGCAATCGTGATCCCGAATATCCCGTGTCCGGCAGCGATGTCGAGCACCCGTTTCGGCGGCGTCGGCCAGCCTTGGACGACATCCGCCATGGCCTGTGCGGCTGGCCGCATGAACGGCACCATGGCTCTGGCGAACTTGACCCAGACTGGGTGCTCCGGAGCGATGCTACCCAGCCCTGCCGCCCCGCCGTTGCGCACGTAGCTGACGGGATCATCCAGCCAGAGTGAGATCATCTCGGGCGCGGCCAGGAACTCGACGACGCTGCCCAGCCAAGCTGGGGAGGTCGTGGTCAGAAACGCCTGGGTTGCCGGTGTCAGGCCGTAGCGGTCCTGTGTTTTGGTCAGGAAGCCCTGGACGGTGAGGTAGTCGCACAGGATGCGGATGCCGCGTGCCGACGCGCCGGTTCGGGCTGCAATCCAGTCGAGATCACCGCTTTCCTGGTGCACGACGGTGAAGAGATCGAGAGCCAGGCTGCTTTCAGGGCAGCCGTCTTCTGGAAGCCGAGAATGGCATCAAGGAACGGGGCTGGGCTAACTTCGGCCATGGGAGCGATACGTCTCCATTCTGAGCGTGGCTGTATGCAGGGTCCCGTCCCGAATGGCAGCGGTAACGGCTCTCTAACCAAACTGGCGTTTGCTTCGCTGACCGCGCCCGAGCGGGTCCCGCGTGGTTTTAAGCGAGCCAGAGCCCAACGCCAAATCCGGAGCGATGTCATGTTCAGTCGAGGCGAGGATGTGGCCCTGCTCTTGGGTCGGCTGTTCGTGGCGGCTCTGTTTCTGCCGTCCGGGGTAAATAAACTCACGACCTTCTCGGCTTATGCAGCCTCACTTGCAGCCAAAGGGCTGCCCTATTCGACCGTGATTGCAGCGGTGTTGATCGCCGCTGAGGTTCTCGGTCCCGTGGCTCTGATCGTCGGTGCATGGCCGCGCTGGACCGCGCTGGCGCTGGTTGCCTTCACCGCTGCCACGTTCTGGATCACCCACCGCCACACGGGCCTCGGCACATTGATCCGAACTCGGCAGAACGTCGAGTTCTATCGAACCCTGGCGACCATGGGTGGGCTGCTGTTTTACTTCGGAAGCGGGCCGGGAGTTTGGAATTGGAAGGGCGGTGCAGGTAGAGGCCCATAGGCCCCGTGGGCGTTGATTTCTGACCTTTCTTGGCGAAAAGAAGTCTGACGGACCCAACCGAGGCTCGGCGCGTTCTCACCGCAGACTGGAGGCAGGCCCCACCGCGGCAGGGTGGCTCTACTCCGGGATGGAGCAGGCCCATGTCACTGGATCAATCCCGCCTCGGGGTGCTCGAAGCCGAATTCGACCAAGTGGTCCAGGGGCGTACCGCGGCCGTTGGCGACAGCAAGGCAGGTGTCGGCAATGGCGTGAGCCCACGCACGTGGCGCGACGAGACGCTTGGCGAACGGGAACGGCGCTTCCGCGAGTTGCTGGAGGCCTTTCCCGCCGCCGTTTACACCACCGATGCCGCCGGACGGATTACGTTCTACAACCAAGCCGCCGCCGAGCTTTGGGGTCACCGGCCCGAGTGGGGCAAAGCATGTCATCGAGCTGGGATTAATGACGTAACCTTCCATGACCTGCGCGGGACGGCGGTCACCCGCTTGGCCAAGGCTGGATGTTCGGTGGCCGAGATCGCGTCTCTGACCGGACATGCGCTGAAGGACGCTCAAGCGATCCTGGACGCCCACTATCTCGGAGGCCGGTTGGAGCTGGCCGAAGCCGCTATGGCGAAGCTTGAGGGGAAGGAAGGGAGAACACAAACGGTAAAAACCGAGTGTAAAACCGGCCTAGGGTTCTCGGCTTGTTCGTGAGCTAAGTCTTTGTAATCGTTGGTGAGTGTACAAGGATTCGAACCTTGGACCCGCTGATTAAGAGTCAGCTGCTCGACGGCTTGCCCGACTGCATCTCGTTCGAACTGCCCGGCGAGCATCAGTCCCGTGCCTTTTTAAGAGCGCCACCCAGTGCCTGTACAGGAGCGTACCGAACTCCGTCTGTCCACAACATTTTGGAGCCAAGCAGGAGCTGGAAGGAAACGCCTTTCCCAGACGGCTACGCCCCGATTCCTCGTGCGACAACGAAATCGTTCGTTCGCCGTGCTCCGCTGCGCTTCGGAGCGCATGTGGGGGGCGGTGTCGATCGCCTTGCGCCCCTGGCACGCCATCGAGGCCGCGCATGATGACCTCCACGCGATCCGAAGAGGCCAAGCTCTACAGAAAAGGTATAGATGCCACTCAGAGGACGGCCCAGGCGCGATAGCGCCCGCGCCCGGTTATCTCGCGTAGGCCTAGCTCGCCGACAAGGTCCTGTGCGGCCCGGGCTGTCACGCTGAGCTCGGCCGCGATCATGCCTGTCGACACCAACGGCCGCGCGAGCACAAGATTGATCAGCGCCGGCAGCTTCGAGTGCTTTCGGCGCCCGGAGAGCTTGCGTTCGAGTAGACGGCGGGCAAGGAGCCAGCGGTCATGGTCCTTGAGGCCCTGCCCGGCCCCCAGCGTGACGGCCTCCAGAAAGGCTACCAATTTTGTCGGCAGATCCCGAGCACGGCGGCGCTCGCGCAGCACCTGTCGCAAGGCGAGGTCAAGGCAGGGCAGGTGATGGCGGGCTTTACCCCGCGCACCAAGCAGTCCCGAAACCGCCAACGCCCCGAGCCAGGGCCGGTGCTGGAGCGGCTCGATCGTAGTCCAGGCATCGAAGGCGAGCGCGGCCGCGAGAAGGGGCGGCAGGTCACGGGTGCTCTCGACCACGCGCCGCCACTCGCCGAGGCGGGCGCTCTCGTCCCACTCCAGCTCATAAACGAGCGCGAGCGGGTCCTGCGTGCGGATCGGAGCGGCGCTGGCGAGCACCTGGCTTGAGCGCTCCAACACGGCGTCGATTGCGGCGAGCTCGGCTGAGAAGGTGTCGTCATCGAAGCCGCCCTCCCCGCCCCTCTCCTCTTCGGGTTCGTGCGACTGCGTCGGCTCCCGGCTCGGCACCTCAGCAGCATCCTCCTCTTGGTCCTTGCTCAAAGCCGCGAGGCCCGACGCACTCGTCGCCCAGGCCGGGTCGGCGGCGGCGATCCGGCGCCGGGTGCGCAGCACGGCGTGGGCGCGCGTCAGCGCGTGGGTCGGCCTGCGCACGTCCATCTCGGCGTCATGCAGGACGAGGTCCTCCAGATGCACGAGCTCGCCCGCGAGCCACAGGCTGGCGCAGGCGTCCAAGAAATGCGTCCGGCTGATCCAGCCATCCCGGACCGGGCTGGAGCCCAGCCGCTCGTCAAGCCGCGCCAGCGCGTCTTCGGCCGCCGCGAGCGGACCCGCGACGGCGCTCCAGGGCAGCGGATCGGGCAGCGCGTAAACCATTCAGAAACTGTAGCCGATTCGGCGCAACGGAACGTAACAGATGTATTGCTTCCGTCACAGGTATGGTGAATCAAGCGTTGACTGTAACCATCGATAAGTAGCGTTTATCGATGGTCATGAACCAAGTGGCTGGCCAGGTTCGCGACCGGCGTGCTAAACCGCTCGATTAAGGGCGGCCTGCCCGGCCGCCCTCCCCGCAGGAGCCCCGTCATGGCCGAGACCGTCAAGGTGAGCGACGCCAAGACCCACCTCTCCGAGCTTTTGGCCCGCGTCGAGGCCGGGGAAGAATTCGTCATCGCCCGCGGCCAGGAGCCCGTGGCGCGCCTCGTCCCGCTTCAACGAGCGGGCCGCTCAAGAGACGGCGTTCGACGAGATGATCGCCGCTCGCGACAGCGGCCGGATCAAGCGAGTGTCGGTCGACGAACTGATCGCCTGGAAGCACGAGGGCCATCAATACTGATGTCCTTCGTGGTCGATGCCTCGGTCGCGGGCGCCTGGCTGATGCCCGACGAGCGCAGCGCGGCGGCCACTCAGTTGGGGCGGCGCGTGCTCGCGAACGGGGCGGTCGCGCCCGACCTGTTCCGGCACGAAGTCCGCAACCTGCTGGTCATGGCCGTGCAGCGCCGGCGCATGCCCGAGGACCTGCTCTGGACCCAGCTCGCCCGGATCGAGAAGATGCCGATCCGCCTTGTGCCCTCCGGGCCGTCCGCCCGCATCGCGCAGCGGGCGGTGACGCACCGCCTGACGGCCTACGACGCCGCCTATCTCGACCTGGCGCTGGACCAAGCCCTGCCGCTCGCCACCCTGGATGGAAAGCTCCGCGCCGCGGCCGTCGCGGAAGGCGTGACCGTTCTGCCGGAGAATTCGCCGTGATGGCCGACGCCCTCCTCCACCGGGAGAGCGAGCTCGACGCGCTGGCGGGCATTCTGCCCTTCGATGCGCGCGAGCGCCTCGCGACCCTGCTCACCGACGACGACGTCGCCACCCTCAAGCACCTGGCCCGCACCGGGATGGGAGCGAACACGCTGCGGGCGCTCGCCTCTGACCTCGGCTATCTCGAGGCTTGGTGCCGTGCGGCCATGGGCGAGGCCCTGCCCTGGCCCGCGCCGGTCGCCCTCCCCCTGAAATTTGTGGCGCACCACCTCTGGGACCCGGCGGAGCGCGAGACCGACCCGAACCACGGCATGCCGCAGGCCGTGATCGACGAGCTGCGCGGGCTGAAGCTCCTGCGGGTCGAGGGCCCGCATGCGGTTGCGACCGTGCGGCGCCGCCTCGCCCATTGGTCGACCCTGCATCGCTTCCGCGGCCTCGACGGACCGTTCAAGGACCCGCGCCTGCGCACGGCGCTGTCGCTCGCCGCCCGGGCCAGCCGCCGCCCGCGTGGCAGCAAGAGCGAACGGGCCGTGACCGCGGACGTGGTCGAAGAACTCCTCGCCGCCTGCCCGTTCGACCATCGGCTTGCCGACCTTCGCGATCGCGCCCTCCTCCTCATCGCCTTCGCCTCCGGCGGGCGGCGCCGCTCGGAGGTGGCGCGGCTGTGGGTCGACGACGTGATCCGCGAGGCGCCGATCCCGCTCGATCCCAAGGACCCGGACAGCCCGCTCGTGCCAAAGCTCGCCATCCGGCTCGGGCGCACCAAGACCACCGCCGCCGAGGACGACGCCCGCGTGGTCGTGATCGGGCGGGCGGCCCAGGCCGTGATCGATTGGCTGGAGGCCGCCAAGATCGACAAAGGTCCCGTGTTCCGGCGCATCGACCGCTGGGGGGCAGCTGGGCGAGCGGGCCCTTGACCCGCAAAGCGTCAACGCCGTGCTGATAATCGCGGTGGGCGTGAACACGGATGGGCGGCGCGAGGTGCTGGGGATCGCGACCGGAGCCTCGGAGGCGGAGCCGTTCTGGACGGCGTTCCTGCGCTCCCTGGCGGATCGGGGCTTGCGGGGCGTGAAGCTCGTTATCGCCGATGACCACAAGGGGCTCCGGGCCGCCGCCACGAAGGTCTTCCACGCCTCGCATCAGCGCTGCTGGGTGCACACGATCCGTACGCAATTGCGGAGCGGGCTGCCCTGGGCTGTCTCTGCCCGGCTGCGGGGGGCGCAGTGGGATGACATGGCGGATCTCCAGACGGCCGTCGCCGACGATGATGCGCTCGATGACGAGCTGCAAGATCGCCTGCTTGTCGGCGAACGTCGCCTCGTTCAGGCGGGCGTGAATGCGATCACAAAACGCCTCCAGGCTGGTGCGAACGGCCTCGGCCTGGACGCGCTGGCGACGGAGGTGATCGCGCTCCTGCTGCTGGCGCTCCAGGGCCAGGCGCTCGTCAGCCAGATGGCGGCGCCGCTCCGACAACTCGGCCAAGGTCACCGCGCCGGCCTCGTAGGCGTCCAATAGGCGCTTGTCGGCCCGGGCCACACGGTCCAGCCGGGCGCGCAGCTGCTGGTCGGCCGCACGGTCCCGCACCGTGCCGGCCTCTGCCGCAACGGCGACATGGTCGAACTGCGCCACCAGCCGCTCCGGGCTGGCGAGAAGGCCGGCGACGTGGTCCCACACCGCGGCTTCGATCTCTTCGGCCTTGACGTTTCGGCTCGGGCAGGCTGCGGGACGGGCACTCAGGATGCAATCCTTGCCGTGGCACTGGTAGTAGCGCCGCTCCGGCTGCTTCCCCCTTGCGGCATAGGTGCGCCCGAACATGGCCAAGCCGCAGGTCGCGCAGGTCATCAGGCAGCGTAGAAGATAGTTGTGCTTGGTGTTGTTCCGGAATGACAGCGCGGCGTTACGCGCGAGTTGCGCCTGCGCTCGGTCCCAGGTCTCCTGGTCGACGATCGCCGGCACGGGGATGGCGATCCACTGCTCGCGCGGCTTGAGCTGGCGGCACGTCGCCTCGCCGGTGCGGGGTCCATACGGGCGACGCGGCTTCCTCGGCGGGACAAAGCTGTAGCGGTTGGCATAGGCTGTGCCGGCGTAGACCGGGTCCGCCAGGATGTGGTGCACCAGGGATGGCGACCAGGCATGGCGGCCGGAGCGCGGGACGTCGGGACCGGCGTTCAGGCGCTTGAGGATCTGGCGGATGGTCGTCCGCTCGTCGATGAGCCAGCCATAAAGGGTGCGCACCAACGCGGCCTCTTTCTCGTCCACGACAAGGTGGCCTGGCACGGCCTCCTGGCGCGGCACGTAGCGATAACCATAAGGCGCACCGCCGCCCTGGTAGTGGCCGTCGCGCGCCTTCTGCAGCTTGCCACGGCGGAAGCGCTCGCCGAGAACGGCCCGCTCGTATTCGGCGATGGCGCCCTGGATCTGCAACAGGAGTTGGTCATTCGGGTCGTCCGAGATCGGGTGCTGCAAGAACACGATCTCAACGCCTGCGCGGCGGAACTCTTCCAGGAGCAGGACCTGGTAGGCGTATTTGCGCGCGAGGCGATCGGGGGTCAGCACGGCGACGATTCCGACGACACCGTCGCGCACGGCGTCCCGGAGCGCGTCGAGGCCGGGCCGGTCGAGCCGGCTGCCGCTGTAGCCCTCGTCGCGGAAGACGAAGTCGTCGCTGATCTCGTGCCCTCCCGTAGCCGCCCAGTCGCGCAGAGCGGCGAGTTGGCTGTCGATGGTCTGGAAGCGCTCCTGGCGCTCGGTTGAGACGCGGGCATAGAGTGCGGCGCGCATGGCGGGCTCACCTCGGGTCGAGGATGGGGAACAGGAAGCGGCAGGTTGTCGAGGAGACGGCGGTAAGCCTGGTCCAACCGCTCCTGGCCGTCGCGGGCACGAACCGGCATCGAGTGGATGATCCAGGCTGCCCCCGCTCCGGCGCATGATCTGTACGGCATGGGGCAAGACCTCTGCAGGAGGCTGGCCCCATCGCCTGCACCATCTCCGCCTCAGGGAAAGCGCGCGTCACTTCGCCGGCGCCGCAGCGTAGGCTCCGCTCCAGCGAACGGCATCGACGCGGTGAAACGGACCGCGTCGATTGCGTTCGGATCGTGCATTGGATGCGCAATGCGCTGGCGCGCGTGCAGCCGAAACAGCGTCCGGCGGTCGTGGCCCTGCTGAAGACGATCTTCGCCCAGGACACGGCCGAAGCCGCCCGTGAGCAGTGGGCCTCGGTCGCCGATGCCTTGCGCGAGCGCTTCCCCAAGCTCGCTGACCTGATGGACGGCTCGCGGGAGGACGTGCTCGTGTACATGGCCTTCCCGCGCGAGCACTGGGCCCAGATCGCCTCGACGAACCCGCTCGAGCGGCTCAACCGCGAGATCAAGCGCCGCGCCGACGTGGTGGGCATCTTTCCCAACGACCCGGCTGTCATCAGACTCGTGGGCGCACTCATGCTCGAACAGAATGACGAATGGGCGGTCTCGCGGCGCTACATGAGCCTAGAAAGCCTGAGCGCCTTGAGCGATGATCCCGGCCTCAGGCTGTCCGCCGTGGCGGCCTGATCACCCTCGGACCCTCCCGAGGACCGGCAATCCTACACCACCCCGTGGGGCACGACCGGATTGCCGGATTGACTCGGCTTAAGGGCCGGCCCCGCTGTTCTCCCACGGTGAAAATTTCTATTGGACTGATGTGATAGCCGACATGATCAATCCGCCAGCTTTTGTAGTACACGGGGACGCGGAAGCGCGTCGGAGAGCCAAACTAGTGGGTCGATTGCCGTGGGATCTGGTATGGTGGTGAGGCGATCCTCGTGCCCCGAGGTGCCCCATGTCGCGCCACCGGAAAGATCCCCTTCGCCCGCTCACTGCGGATGAGCGCCAGGAGCTGACCCGCCTGAGCCGCTCGCTCAGCGCCCCCGCCGCGCAGTCGAGCGCGCCCGCGCCCTGCTGGCCATTGCCGATGGCGCCAGCTACACGGCCGCCGCTCACCACCAGGTCGGACGACGGCACACCGAGACGATCTCCGCCTGGGTCAGCCGCTTCAACCGCGACGGGCTCGCCGCCGTGCGGCCCGGCCATGGGGGCGGACCACGGATCCGCTATGGCGCGGATGCGCAGCAGCGCATTCTGGCCGAATGGGCCCGCACGCCCCAGCGCGAGCAGGACGGCACGGCGACTTGGTCGTTGAGCCTGCTGCAGCGAGCCTTGCGCCAGGCCGATGACGGGCTGCGATCTCCGGGCGAACGGTTCGGTGTCGGGCCGGCATGATGACGCGCGTACGTCTCCTTCCCCCGCAGTGCGGGGAGAGGCCGAGACGGCGTCAGCCGTCCGGTGAGGGGGCCTATCCGGAAGAGGCTCGTCCTGGACGCCCCCTCACCCTCGCCCTTTGGGCTTGCTGCCTCGGCCTATCCAGGCCGACGCAGCCCTCTCCCCGCACGCGGGGAGAGGCAGTCGCCCCAGGTCGTCGCGCTCGACCCGATCAGCCGGATTTCGTATCACAGGCTCTTTCAGGTCCAATTGAAACATGGCCTCAGATTAGACTGATCGCACGCGCGGCGCGCCGGCTGGCCCGACAGCTCCGAGGTCATCGGGAACTCTGCCGAAACACGCGAGGACGCGCATCTCCTGATCGTGCCGGAAGTCGTGTCGACGGTCAGAGCGAGTGCCGTCGCGCCGGCCCTGCGCGTGGCGAGGTGCTCAGCCAGATGGAGCGCGCGCTCTTCGCTCTGCACGTCTCTTTTGGCAGCGGAATAAGACGCTTGCTGCGCCTCCCGGCTATCGCGAATGGCTGGACCACGAACGTGGTTTTCATCGTCATCACGCCGTCCCCCTCGGCAGATGAACCTTACGTAGCCCACTTGGCGGTGCAAGAACTCGCGCCCGCGCGCGCCCCAGCAACAAGCCCGAGGGCGAGGTGCTGGGGGCGCAGCCTCGTGGGTCTGGCCGGCGCTGCCTGGTGTGCAACGGCTGCCCAACTGGCCTTGCCCGGCCTTCAAAGAGCCAGGACCAGCGACAAGCGAGACACCCTTACTCTCCCAGCTTGCACGCGCCATCCTGACTGAGGCCCACAAGCAATTCGGGGATGACCCGGTGCTCGCGGAGGTCTAGCGCGAGGCGGCCAATGATGCCGCATGCGCCCCGGTTGAGTGCTGGCGAGCAGGCCAAGCTGACGATCAACGCCCTGCACGCGATCTGCCCGACGGGCCGCGTCTACGGCGTCGTAATCGGCACAAGGACCGCCGCATAAAGCGCCACCAGCGACGCTGTGCCAAGGTGCGGTCTCGACCCGGACACCTGCACCGGCTTGCCTACGCGGCTCGTCGCTTGTCCCGCTCTGATGCTGACCGGCGCGGCTCATAGACGAGGCGGGCATGATACGCGCACCAACTCGACAGCTCGGAGGTCGTCGGCGCACCGCAGCAGATTGCGTCGCGGGTGTCGTCCGAAACGATGTAGCGGCAGCAGCGCGGGCCGATCGAGAGCAACGGCGTGTGGTGGCGCGCCGCTTCGTCGTTGTCGTTCGTCAACATCGGTTCAACAATCTGTCAGGGGTGGGAAACAACAGCAGCCACAGCCGAGCCGATGCGCGTTCATCCGGCGTCACCGTCCCAGGCTCGTGGCTGCCTGCGGCGCGCGATCAATCGAGACCAGCGGCGACCGCCTTAACGCCCAAGTGGGGGCGGCTGCTCCGGTTCGCAATGTCTGGACCGCCCGACACCGCTGGAGTGGTCGTCGCGAGGACGGCACCGCGCTGTGCCGCGAAATCCGAGAAGAGGCCCTTCGGCCTTTCCGCGAGCATCAACAGCGCGAGCAAATCAAATCGCAAGTACAACCACGGCCTCGGAGTCCACGAACATCAGGTCAGCCCATGAAATACCGAGGGAACCCCACTGGATCAGGTAACCCTGACCAAGGGTTCGCCGTCGAGGGCCACCTGTCCGCAGGGGGCGGGCAGTTTCACCTTTCCAGGAGCGTAGGTTGATGCCCGCGGCAACGCCCGACCGCAACGTCTGATCAAGAGGGTCGAGTGGCGCTTCACCTCGTTCAGCCCAAACCGGCCAATCCAAGCTCATCATCGAGGGCGTCTCAAAGCGCTTCCTATCAAAACGGGCCACGGTTGAAGCGCTGGAGAACGTATCGCTGACCGTTTTGGAGGGCGAGTTCGTCTGTCTTGTCGGCCCAAGCGGCTGTGGCAAGTCCACGCTCCTCGACATCATGGCGGGCCTGACCAAGCCTGATCGCGGTCAGGTCCTGGCGGACGGGCAACGCGTGACTGGCCCTGGCCAACAGCGCCTTGTCATGTTCCAGGAACCGGCCTTGTTCCCATGGCTTGATGCCTTCGGCAACGTGATGTTCGGGCTGAAGCTGAAGCCGGGCCTAACCAACACCCAACGGCGCGAGATCGCCGAGCACTACCTGCGGCTCGTCGGGCTGGAGAAGTTCCAGCACGCCTATGTTCATGAGCTGTCCGGCGGGATGAAGCAGCGCGTCGCGCTGGCGCGCTCGCTTGCTCCTGATCCGCAGATGCTTCTCATGGACGAGCCGTTCGCGGCGCTTGACGCGCTCACCCGCGACCAGCTCTACGACGACATTCAGCGCATCTGGCAGGAGAGCCGCAAAACCATCGTGCTTGTGACCCACAACGTGCGCGAGGCTGTGTGCCTGGGCGACCGCGTCGTGCTGATGGCCACTGGACCGGGGCGCATCATTCGGACGTTCGACATTCCGCTGCCGCGTCCGCGCGACATCAACAGCCCCGAGTTGGCGGGCTATGCCTCCCAAATCGCTGCGGTGCTCAAGGGCGTCACGGGACGAGAGGCGGCTTCGGAGTGAGGCGCGGGGTCGCGGTCCTCCTGTTTGTCACGGCACTTGACTTTTCAGCTCAGCTTAACCAGCTAAGCTCTATCATCTGATCTACAGACGCGCACGGCCCGTTGGTGCAAGGCTGGTCTGCGTCGGCGCGTGCTCGCCAGCAGGTTCGCTTGCCGATGCTGTGCAGTGACAAATGCGCAAGAAACTGCCCGCGCCGATCCCACTCCGCCAATCGGCGGGCTGTTGCGTTAGGGGTTAACCGATGGATCTTCTGGCAGGAACCGTGGTTGGGGTTTTGCTCTTGGCGAACGTTGCTTCCGTGCTCGCCGACCGACGGAGACGGAAAAAGCCCCAAGTGATCAGCCCCGCGTAATTGCAGGCGGCCACCATCAGTTCCTCAGCGCCTTGCTGGCTTCGCGACCGACGCTGATCACGCACTGGAGAGCCCCGGATCGGCCCTGGCCTCGTGGTGTGACGTGTTCAGAGGACACCCGCCTGTAACCCGAGTAGGTCGTCAACTGCGGCCAAGCACATGGAACCCATCATTCGGGCGCAGGCTGGTGAAGTTGGCCAAGCGGTTCGACATCGCGAAGAAAGCCGCGATAGCCGCGATGTGCCAAACGTCATCATCGCTGAACCCGTGCTCGCGCAACGCCACAGTAGTTGGTTACGCGAGCACCTGTGCTGCGCGCCTTTCAAAGGCAGCGACGAACTCTCCGGAAGCTGACATGAAAACCATGCCCGCCATGGCAGACATGAGGTGGTTGTGGAACTGGTAATCGATCTCAAGGCCGACATCGGTCGCGCAATCATCGGCTGGTCTGAATAGCCATCGCGCGTCGAAATGACGGAGTGGCCCCTCGAGGTGGCTGATCAGGATCTCGCGACGGGCGCGTCGGCCCAGGATTCGGCTCGTGAAACGCTCCCGCACGGCCATGAAGCCGACGTCCACGCGCACGATGACCGTGTCATCGCCATTGTGGTTGGAATGTTCCAGCACATGCGTCGCTTGGCAAAAGGGCACAAAACGCGGGTAGCTCTCGACATCGAGAACGAGGGAATACAGCTTCTCCCAAGGGTGGCGCACGTGGCGCGCGAGGCTTGTGCAGGACATCGACTGATCCCGAGAGGCAGGCCGGTGTGGATGAGCCAGGACAGCTCTAGCAAGAGGCCTGATGACGGCTGTGGGCTATACAATCCTGCTTCGTCCTGAACCACAGCCTATCTGGCGCTGATTGCAAATGGCCTCAGTTGAGAAGGCTCAAGGATCGAAAGGACAAGGAGCCGCTCAGGTTTATGGCCACGGCTGACCGCGATCAGGCCCGCCTGCCATTGTGCGAGAAATTGCATCTGGGGAATGTCGGATGAAGGAAACAGATGCCCATCCTGGCGCGGCCTTTTCCCGCGAGGCGTGGTCTCGCAACGCCGGGCTTTATGAGGCAATCCGGACCATGCCGTTCAACGCCGGACCTCGCAGCAGGTGTGCTCAGCGCGGCGCGCTTCCGGCACTACATCACCCAGGACGCCCACTACCTCATCGGGTTCGGGCGCGCCCTGGCCTTAGCGGCCGCGAAAGCCCCAAACCCGACCGCATCGTCCAGTTCGCCAAGACCGCCGAGGTGGCGATTGTTGTCGAACGCGCGCTGCACGGCTCGTTCTTCGCGCAGTTCGCCGTCACGCCCGAGACGTTCGCGCAGACGCCCTTGTCGCCGGCCTGCCATCACTATGTTTGCTATCTTCTCGCCACGGCCTATGCCGAACCCTACGAGGTCGTTCTCGGCGCTCTTCTGCCGTGCTTCTGGATCTACGCCGAGGTTGGGCGGGACATTCATGCCCGGGCTGTGAAGCCGAACCCGTATCAGGCCTGGATCGACACCTACGCGGGCGAGGAGTTTCATCAGGCTGTGCAGGCGGTCATTGAAGCAACGGACGAGGTCGCTCAGGCAGCCTCACCCGCGCTCCGGAAGCGGATGCACGGGGCGTTTACGCGTGCGACCCAGCTTGAGTGGGCGTTCTGGGATTCCGCATACCGGCTGGAAACATGGCCAAGCTTGCACCCTCTCAGCTCAGAAAATCCGGCTTAATGCACACGAGTGCGAGCTAAGATCTGTTGGCCTTCTCAGGCGGTGACGGCGCTCAAATCCTGCCGCGATCCGGGACGAGGTGCCTCATGCTTATCGACGCTGGGAACAGTCGCAGCCGTGGCGTGATGCGCGGCACAAGGCTGATCACCAGCGCCCACCGGCAGGCCGAACCGCGCCCCGACATCGTCGAGGCCAGAGAAGCCAGCTCCGCCCATTCGGGTCGCCGCAAGGCCGCCGGTGCCTTTGCCAGCAAGGCCGCCCAGAACTCGTGACCACCATCGGCCGGATCGCGTGCGCCGCGTGCACCCGCTTCAAAACCAGCGCGCTCGGCACCCCGCAGTAGGACCGCACCCACCACACGGTAGTAGCCTCACACTCGGCCCAAATTCCGGGTCGGGTCAATCAATGCGTAAGGTTTTCCGTCCTCATGCGGAGCACGGCCCTCAGCCGGCCAGCGGGCCAGTCGCGGGTGATCGTGCCCCCAAGCTGTCCTTGTACGCTGCGTGCCGCCATTTGCGTCCCAAACCCCTTCCGCTCAGGTGCGCCCGCAACAGGCGGGCCGCCTCTCTCTTCCCAGGTGAGCCGGTAAAAGTCGCCGTCGCGCTCGCCCACGAGCCGGACCATGCCCGCCTCTGTCGAGAGCGCCCCATACTTCACCGCGTTGGTCGCTTGCTCATGCATGATCAAGGCAAGCGCCGTCGCGCTCGTCGGGCCAAGGGATACGTCCTCGCCCTCGATGATGAACCGCTCACGTCCGCCCTGGCGATAAGGGGCCAGCAACAATCGCATCAGCCCCAAGACCGTCTCGCCAGCCCCACGGGGAACCTCTCCGGGGCTGTAAGGGCGCATATACTCGTGAGCGAGCGCAAGCGCGTTCACTCGCTTCCGGAAGTCCTCAGCAAAGCCCTTCGCTTCGGGATGACCTCGCGCCGAGAGGGCTGCGAGACTGCCCACGACGGCGAAGATGTTCTTGATCCGGTGGCTTAACTCGTGGGCCAGCAACTCCTGGCCCTCCTGCGCCCGCTTGAGATCGGTGATGTCCACCGTTACGCCTGCAAAGTGAGCCGGATGCCCTTGCTGCTCGTGTTCGCACCGGCCCCGTGACGTGACCCACCGCACGGTTCCGTCTTTGCGAATAAGCCGGTGCTCCACCTGATACTCGCCGCCCTGCTTCAGCACCTTGGCCAAGATCGCTTCGATCCTGGGCCGATCCTCTGGGTGGATCGCCTGGATGAAGGGCTCGACAGGGGCACCCCTGGCGGCCTCGTGGGGGCTGACGGAGAACATCCGAGCCAAGTTCCCGTCAGCGACGACCTGATTGGCTTGGATGTCCCAAGCCCAGGTGCCGATGTGACCGGCATCGAGCGCCAGTTGCAGGCGCTCCTCACTGGCGCGCAGCTGATGCTCACTGTCCCGCAGCGCCTTGTTGGATCGGCGCAGTTCAAGTTGCGCCATAACGGCCTTGGCGAGCGCCTGTAGGGTCGCGGCCTGCTCGCCGCTCAAGCCGTCTGGACGTGGCTTGGTGTCGAGCACGCAAAGGGTGCCGAGGGGCAGGCCCTCGGGCGATGTCAGGAGGGCACCCGCATAGAAG
>CAVSLO010000044.1:0-20296 GCA_963728675.1 uncultured Alphaproteobacteria bacterium
GCCGGGCAGATCGAATAGGGCGTGTCCGGCGCGTTCGCTCGGTCGAAAAAAGGCGGCGCTGGCCGCGTCGGCATCGAGGAAGCGCGCCAAGAATTCCGGCCCGACCTCGTAGGCGGCTTGGCTGATCGTCGGCCCGAGCACCGCGACGATCCGGCTCGCGCTCCGCGCCCAGCCGCTCCATGGCCGCGACGGTGGCCTCGAGCACGCCGGCGAGCGCGCCGCGCCAGCCGGCATGCGCCGCGCCGACCACGCCGCCAAAGGATCGGCGAAGAGCACGGGGCCGCAGTCGGCGGTGGCGACGCCGAGCGCGAGCCCGGCGCGCGCGTGACCATGCGCGTCGGCGCGCGGGCGCTCGGCGCGGCCAGGGGCGCTCGACGACGACGACGTCAGGCGAGTGGACCTGGTGGACGGTGACAAGGCGCCTCGTCGCGAAGGCGCAGCGCCCGCGCCATGCGGCGCCGGTTCTCGACCACGCGCGCCGGATCGTCGCCGAGCCGAGGCCGCCGTTGAGGCGAGGCGTAGATGCCCTCCGACACGCCGCCCTCGCGGGTGAAGAAGGCGTGCCGGATGGTGGCGGAGAGCTGAGTTCGGGCGCCTGGATCAGCATGGCGGACCATGCGGCTTCGGGGCTCTGCCCATCGCGTGCGATCGCGAAGCCGGCGAGCCCGGCGAGGCCGGGATCGCGCGAGGGCGAAGACCTTGAACAGCTCGCCCATGCCGCCGCTCCGCGCCGGTCAGGCGCGCAGCGCCGCGTCGATGGCCGCGGCCTGCGCCGGCGTCGCGCGCGCGCTTCAGCGCCGCGCGCGCGGCGTCGATGCCGAGCGCCTGCAGGAAGTCGCCCTGCGTCGTCGGCCCGAACGACCGCCGCGCCGCCCGCGCGCGCCGCGCGGGCGAGCGGCGAAATCGACATGGGCGGTCAGGTCGGCCTCGCCCGGCTCGGCGAGCGGGTCGACGAAGGCGTGGCGCCGCACCGCCTGCAGCGTGTCGCCGAAGCCGGGGCCTCGGTGGCCGTAGTCGATGACGCAGCGCCGCGCCGCCCTGCGCGGACGATCCGGCTCGCCAGACGCTCCGCGATCAGCGCCGCGGCCGCTTCGGCGACTCGAGCATCGCGCCGGCGTGCGCGGCGGCCCGGCGAGGCTGGGTCCGGCTCCGGCGCGAGGCCGAAGGCGAGGCCGCCGTCGCCGTCGAGCCCGACCAGGCGCTCGCACCAGCCGTCGCGGTCCGCACGAATTGGCGCACCGGCAGCGCGTCGAAGAACTCGTTGGCGACGAGCAGCGGCGGGCCCTCCGGGCAGCTCCGACGAGCTCGTCGTGCCAGGCGATCGCGAACGCCGGCCTGGCCAGCGCTGCGCCTGCTGCTGCGCGCAGCGACCGGGCTGGTCTCGACCAGATGAACGCTGCAGCGCGGCGCGAAAGGCCGGCGCAGCACGCGTCGCCGCGCGCAGCAGCATCGGCCATCAGCGTGCCGCGGCCGGGCCCGAGCTCGACCAGGCGAAGCCGGTCCGGCGCGCCCATCTGCGGCCCAGACTCGACGCACCACAGCCCGATCAGCTCGCCGAACATCTGGCTGATCTCGGGCGCGGTGACGAAATCGCCGCGCCGCGCCCGAACGGATCGCGGGTCATGTAGTAGCCGTGGTGCGGATGCGCCGAGGCAGAGCGCCATGTAGCGCGCGACCGTGATCGGCCCCTCGGCGGCGATGAGGTGCCGCGAGTGTCGCGCCGCGAGCGCGCGTCACGCGCGGCTGCGCGCGCCGCCAACGCGCGCGGCCCGGCGCGCAGCGCGGCCAGCGACCAGCGCGATGCCGACGAGCGATCATGGGCAGGGACAGCAGCATGCCCATGGTGATGCCGCCGCCAGCGCCTCACCGACGCCGAACAGGAAGCCGAGCTGCGCGATCGGGCTCGCGGAAGAACTCGCACGACGATGCGCGCGACGGCATAGCCGATCACGAAGCAGGCCGCCGAGCAAGCCCGGGCCGGCGGAAGCCGAAGCGCCGCACCGCCAGGCCAGCACGACGAAGAGCACGAGGCCCTCCGAGCACGGCCTCGTAGAGCTGGCTCGGATGGCGCGGCACCGGCCCGCCATTCGGGAAGACCATCGCCCAGGGCACGTCGGTGACGCGGCCCCACAGCTCGCCGTTGATGAAGTTGGCGATGCGGCCGAAGAACAGGCCGATCGGCGCCACCGCGGCGGCGACGTCGAGCATGCGACAGGACGTGGAAGCTGCGCGCGCGCGCGAACAGCAGGATCGCGAGCGATCGCGCCCGAGCGAAGCCGCCATGGAACGACATGCCGCCGTGCCAGACGGCGAACGATCTCGAGCGGGTGCTGCAGATAGATAGCCGAGGTTGTAGAACAGCACGTAGCCGATGCCGCCCGCCGAGCACGACGCCGAGCGCCGCCCAGACGAGGAGGTCGTCGATGTCGTGTCAGCAGTCGGGCGGCTGCACGTCGCCCCACAGCTCGTGCCGCTCGCCAAGCGGCGCGCATAGAACCAGCCGCCGAGCAAGCCCGACGACATAGGCGAGCGCGTACCAGCGGATGGCGAAGGGCCCGATCGCGATCGCGACCGGATCGATGGCCGGAAAGGGAATGGCCAGAAGCGGCATGGAGAAGCCTCGATAACGGCCGGCAGCGTGAACCACGATGCGTCCTTACGTCAACCCCGTTGCGCCGGGCGCGGTTGCCGGGCGCGCGGGCGTGTACCACATGACGGACACACCGACGCCGCATGCGAGAGGAACCCAGCAATGGCCCAGACCTCAACCGCCTCCTCGACGATTTCGCCCGCCTCGTGACCGACGCGGCCGGGGCCGCGCAGGGCGTGCGGCGCGAGGTCGAGACGGTCGTCAAGGGCCAGATCGAGCGGCTCATGAAAGAGATGGACGTCGCAACCCGTGAAGAAGTCGATGTCCTTCGCGAAATGGTCGTGACTCGCGCGCGAGGAAAACGAGCAGCTCGACGCCCGCGTCTGGCGGCGCTCGAAGGCGCGTGGGGCCGCTGGAGGGCGTTCCGCCGACGGACGGAGCGGAAGCAGCCGCCATCTGATTCCGCTTCGGCCCTGGCGTCGCTATGGCTGCCTGTGGATAGGGCCCTTGACCGATTGTAAGCCGCGAGAGAATCCTGAACCCTCGATCGACTTTGAAACGCGAGAGTCCCTCGGGTTATATTGGGTGCCAGAGTGATTCGCGGCAGTGGGACGGCGCTCTTGCGTCTCGGGAAAAACTTCGGTTTTCACTGCCGAAGATGCTTCGCCTCATGATCGGAGTGGGGCGACGGAGTCGCGCGCGATCCACGTTCTCTCTCGCTCGAACGAGCGCTCAGGGATCGACATGACCCAGCTTCACTTCGACATCGACCGAACCGAACACCCGCTGGACGTGGTGGAGCGGCTTGCCGCCATTCGGGACTGGATCTTCGATCGGGCCGAGACCGACGAAATGTCGGTTTCGGTTGTGGGGCGGTGGACGGAATACCACGTCGCCTTCACCTGGATCGCCGATATGGAGGCGGTGCACTCGCCTGCGCATTCGACCTCAAAGTGCCGACGGCGGCGCAAGGAGGTGTTGCAGCTCATCTCCCTCATCAACGAGCAACTCTGGGTCGGCCATTTCGACCTGTGGAGCTCCGAGAACGTGGTGATGTTCCGCCACGCCCTGCTGCTCGCCGGCGGCGCGGAGCCAACGGACGGCCAATGCGAAATGCTGCTCAAGGCGGCGATCGACGCCTGCGAACGGTATTACCAGGCATTCCAGTTCGTGCTTTGGGCCGGCAAATCCGCCCGCGAAGCGCTCGACGCCGTGCTGTTCGAAACGCAAGGCGAAGCTTGAGCCTGGTTTAAGCGAGTTCGACTAGCGCAAGGCGAAACCTGACCCGGATTGACGCGGGTTTGATCCAAGCCGATACCGAGAAGACGGGCGCTCGCCCATTTCATCTTCGAGGTCATGCCGCATGGCGGGGTCAGCGCCACCTGCTTTGCCGTCCTCCCTGGTCCTGGTTGGAGCCGGCAAGATGGGCGGCGCCCTTTTGGAAGGCTGGCTTTCGGTCGGTCTCGACCCTTCGGGCGCAGCGATCCTCGACCCGAAGCCCGCGCCCGAGATCGAAGCTCTTTGCGGCCGCCACGGCATCGCTCTGAACCCTCCGACGGCCAGCCTCCAGCCGCCTCAAGCCGTCGTTCTCGCCATCAAGCCGCAGAGCCTCGACGAGGCCGCGTCCATGATCGACCGGCTGATCGGACCTGAGACGCTGATAGTCTCCATCCTGGCCGGCAAGACGATCCGCGACCTGCGCCGGCGCGTTCCGCACGCGCGGGCCGTCGTCCGGGCCATGCCGAACCTGCCGGCCAGCATCAGGCGCGGCGCAACGGGCGCGTTCGCCAATTCCGAGGCCAGCGAGCCCCAGAAGGCGATGGCGCATGCGCTGCTCGCCAGCGTCGGCAGCGTCGAGTGGCTTGGCTCCGAAGCTCTTCTCAACGCCATCACGGCCGTTTCGGGGTCGGGACCGGCTTACGTCTTTCTCTTGACCGAATGCCTGGCGCGGTCGGGCGAGGATGCGGGCTTGCCGGCCGACTTGGCGGCGCGCTTGGCCCGCGCCACTGTCGTCGGAGCCGCGCAGCTCCTAGCGCAAAGCGATCAGCCCCCCGAGCAGCTTCGCCGGAACGTCACCTCGCCCGGAGGCACGACCGCGGCGGCGCTCGACGTTCTCATGGGCGCGCCCGGCCTCGATCCCCTGATGCGTGCGGCGGTGTCCGCCGCCAAGCGCCGCAGCGAGGAGCTTTCGGGCTAGATGGGGTGATTGCGGTTGCTCTCCAGATGGTCAGCCTGCGATCGGTGAAGCCGTGCATGTGGGTCGGCTTCAAGCAGGAGCAGGACCATGAAGCACTTTGTAGGGCGGGACGTGTCGCTGAAGGAAGTGGCGATGCGCGTTATCGACGAGAACGGCGTCATCATCCGGGAGGGCGCCGTCATCTCGGAGCCGCAGAAGATCGCCGACTGGGCAGAAGATCGCCGACTGGGTTGAGGCGCTCGGCGTCGAGGTGGCGCGGATCGGGCTCGAGATCGGCGGGCTTTCGCGCTGGCTGTGCGGCGAGCTGCGCGGGATAGGCTTGCCGGCGACCTGCATCGACCCTCGCCACCTGCGCGGCCTGACCAAGACCATGCCGGTCAAAACCGACCGGAACGACGCCTCGCCCCATATCCGCGTCTGACCGCCTATTATGCGCGTGCTCCGGCACGGCCGGCCTGGCGGCATACGCTCAGCCTGTACGCCAAACGTCTGGCGTGGAGATCTGCCGACATTCAGTGAGGCCGCGCGCTGTTGCGGATGTCGGCTGTGGGGCGCAAGCACGAGCGCGCTAGGCTCCGGATGATAACCGGCAAGTGACGATGGCGGCGAGTTGAACGGCGGCGATATAGTTCTGGGCGAGTTTATCGTAGCGGGTGGCGATGCGCCGCCAATCCTTGAGACGGCAGATCAGGCGCTCGATCCTGTTGCGGCGCCTGTAGAGGGCGCGGTCGAAGGGATGGGTGCGCTTGCGGGTCGGGTTGTTGGGAATGACGGGCTGCGTGCCGCGCTCGATCAGGAAGGCGCGCAGGCCGTCGCTGTCGTAGGCCGCGTCGGCGATGCACAGCACCGGGCCGGCAGGGCGCCGACAGGGCCAGGCCCAGACGAGCATCGCCCACGACCTGGCGTACCTCGATGGCGCGGGGTCGTCCCTGTTCGTCGACGGCAAGGTGGACCTTGGTCGTGCGCCCGCCTCGGGACGCCCGATGGCTTGGCGCTCCGCCCCCCTTTGCCGCCGGCGGCGCAACGATGGGCCTTGGCGTGGGTGGAGTTGAGCAGGAGTGCGCTGGGCGGACCGCCCGAGCGGGCGAGCGTCTCGAACGCCTCGCGCCATACGCCTCGCTCGGCCCAGCGCACGAAACGGTTGTACAGGGTCTTCCTCGGTCCATATTGGGGTGGCGCATCCGCCCACCGTCCGCCTGAGCGCAGCACCTGCACGATGCCCGAGATCACTCGGCGGTCGTCAACCCGCGGCACGCCGCGCGTGTCGCGCGGCAGCAAGGGCGCAAGGCGCGCAAACTGCTCGTCCGTCAGCCAGAACAGATCAGACATGCTCAAGCTCCTCACCCGCAGAAGCTTGAATCCACTCACAACAAACCCGGTTCCAATTTATGGGTCCGGAGCCTAGAGGTCCGCTCGTGGGTCGCTTGCTGACCGGCGGCTTGCGCTTGCGGCGGGGACCGCAATCAGACAAGCCGTTTCCCTTTGCGTGGACTCGGCCCTTTATCGTGTTGTGCCGCGTTTTCGACGGCGAACCGGGTCCACGTCGCCTGAAAACGCTCTAACCCCTTCGTTTCGGGCTCCGGCGGCCTACATAAACGGCATCGTCCAGAGAGCGGAGTTCGTTCATGGCTCGCAAACCGGCCTCCCCCACCCGAGACGCGATCGTCCAAGCCTTGATGCGGCTCGCCGCCACGCAGCCGTGGAACACCATCGAGGTCACGGACATCGCGCGTGAGGCCGGGGTAAGCCTCGTCGAGTTCCGCGACCTGTTTCCATCCAAAGGCGCCGTGCTCGGGGCCTTCTCGCGCATGATCGACAAGGAGGTTTTGGAAGGGACGACGGACGATCTGGCCGAGGAGCCGGCTCGCGAGCGCGTGTTCGACGTGATGATGCGCCGGCTCGACGCCATGACGCCCTACAAGGCCGCGCTCCGGCGGATTTCTTACGCGGTGCGAGGCGATCCCCTCACGCTCGCGGCCCTGAACCAGGTGGCGCTGAACTCGCAGCGCTTCATGCTGGCGGCGGCGAACATCTCGACCGAGGGTCCGCTCGGCCTGCTGAAGCTGCAGGGCGCGGCGCTGGTGTTCGCCAATACCCTCGAGACTTGGCTCGACGACGACGATCCGGCGCTCGCCAGGACAATGGCGCGCCTCGACCGAGAGCTGAAACGCGGCGAACGGGTGCTCGAACGGGCCGAGGACTTCCGCCGCCTTACGGCTCCCTTGCGTGCGCTCGGCCAGACCCTTTTCGACCGGCGCCGCCGCACGCGGCGGCCGCGGACGCGCGAGCGGCCCGAGGATGGGGATACGACCGACCCCGCCGCCGCGATCTGAGCGTCCGGGCAAGCATTCTGAACGGTCAGGCCGGCAGCCGCACCGTCGCCCGCAATCCGCCTAAAGGGCCGTCGTTCAGCGCGATATCCCCGCCGTGCGAGCGGGCGATGTCGCGGGCGATGGCGAGGCCGAGGCCTGAACCGCCCTCATCCTGATTGCGCGCTTCATCGAGGCGAACGAAGGGTTTGAACACTTCCTGACGCAGCTCGGGCGGGATGCCCGGCCCGTCATCGTCGACGTGGACGGTCAGCCAGCGCGCCTCATGGTGGGCCGACAGGGCGATCCGCTCGCCATGCCGCGCCGCGTTCGACACCAGGTTGAAGAGAAGCCGCCGGAAGGCGCCGGGGCGAACCGTCACGACCGGGTCCCCGGCGATGTCGAGCCTGGTCGAATGCCCCTGCCGCTCGGCGTCGATCTGGAGTTCGGACAGGAGCGCGCGCAAGTCGGTCCGCACGGCCTGTTCGCCGGAGTCGCCGCGCGCGAAGGCGAGATAGCCTTCGAGCATGCGGCCCATCTCGTCCACGTCCCGCTTCATATCCTCGACTTCCGGCGTCTGTTCGAGCAGCGCCAGGGAGAGGCGGAAACGCGTCAGGATGGTGCGCAGGTCGTGGCTGACCCCGTTCAGCATCGTGGTGCGCTGGTCGATGGCGCGCTCGACGCGGCGCTTCATCTCGATGAAGGCGTGACCGGCCTGGCGAACCTCGCGCGCGCCGCGCGGCCTGTACTCGATTTCGCGGCCCTTCCCGAAGCTCTCCGCCGCTTCGGCCAGCCACAGGATCGGCCGGATCTGGTTGCGCAGGAACAGGATCGCCACGCCGAGCAGCACCAAGGACGAGCCGCCCATCCACACCAGGAAAATGTGCGAGTTCGAGGCGTAGGCTTGGCTTCGCCGGGCCATCACGCGCAGGACCCCATCATCCAGCTTGACCCGGATCTCGATCAGGCTGGAGCGCCCGACGGTGTCGATCCAGAACGGCCGCGCGATCTGGCGCTTGATCTCGTCCGACAACGCTTCGTCGAGGATCGAGAAGAACGGCTTCGGCCCCGGCGGGGGCAGGTCCGCGCCCGGCAGGACGTCGACGTCGAGACCCAGCCGATCGCCGACGCGTCCGAGCATCTCGCCGTCCCTATCCTGAGGATATGTCTCGTTGACCTCGATGAGAGCCGCGATGTCGGCCGTCACGGCGGCGGACAGGCGCTTCGTCACGAGCTGCCAATGCCGCTCCATGAAGACATACGCGATGACCGACTGCAGCAGGACGACCGGCGCGATGATGATGATGAGCGAGCGGGCGTAGAGGCCCTTCGGCATCAGGCCGCCAAGCCAGCGCGCGAAGCGGCCATAGAGCTGGTTCGGCGGCGCGAGGAGGATCGAACCTGGCCGCATCAGTCGACGAGCAGCCGGTAGCCGACGCCGCGAACGGTCTGGAGATAGACCGGGTTGGCCGGATCGACCTCGATCTTGCGGCGCAGCCGGTTGATCTGCACGTCCACGGTGCGCTCGTTCAGGCCGGCGCCGCCGCCCGCGAGTTCCTCGCGCGGAACGTTGGCGCCCGTCTTGTGGCCGAGGATGGTGAGGATCTCGCGCTCGCGTTCCGTGATGCGGATGACATCGGCCTCGCGCCGCAAGTCGCCGCGGTCGAGGCGGAATACGAAGGGGCCGAAGCGGATGCTTTCGGGCGCGGCGGGGGCCGTCGCGCGCTCGCCTGGGCCGGCGGCGCGCTTCAGGATGTTGCCGAGCCGCAGGATCAGCTCGCGCGTCTCGAACGGCTTCGGCAGGTAGTCGTCGGCGCCGATCTCGAGTCCTTTCACGCGGTCGGCCGGATCGGCCTGCGCGGTCAGCATCAGGATCGGCACCTGCGACTCGGCCCGGATGCGGCGGGCGAGGTCGAAGCCGTTCTCGCCCGGCATCATCACGTCGAGGACGAGGGCGTCGAACACGAGGCTTTCGCGCTTCGCCCGCGCCTCGGCGGCGCTCGCCGCGGTGGTCACGCGATAACCGTGCTGCGCGAGGAACCGGGCCAGGAGTTCGCGTAAGCGTCGATCGTCGTCGACCACGAGCACATGCGGCGCGTGATCGGGAATCTCCACACGGGCTGGCTCCGTCACGAGCGCAGCCTCCCGAGGTCGTCGAACACGAGGTGGCGAACCTGAGCGCGGTCGTCCGGGTCGATCATGCCGAGGAGGAAGCGGCTCGTCGTCTCGCCGGAACCGGCGGGCTCGTCGGCAAGCGCGCGCGCGATCCGCTCGGTTTGCACCCTAGCGAGACACAGCGCCAGCTCATGGCCCTGCGGCGTGACGTAGAGCAGCCGCTGGCGCCGGTCGGTCGTTCCGGGGCGGCTCTCGATGAACGCCTTGTCGATCAGTTCCTTCAGCACCCGGTTCAAGCTTTGCTTGGTGATCCGCAGGATGTCCAGCAGTTCCGCGATCGTGAGGCCGGGCTGCCGGTCGACGAAATGCAACGCCCGATGATGCGCGCGCCCGAACCCGAAATCGGCGAGAAGGCGGTCGGGATCGCTCACGAAGTCGCGGTAGGCGAAGAAGAACAGCTCGATCAGGTCGTAAGCCAGCCGCTCTCCGGGATGGTCCTGGTTCGCCGCCTGGCGCGTGGCGCAAGCTGCCTGGGTCACGATCTCTCGTCCTTGCGTTCGTTTAAGTCAGCCTTGTTGACATATCTCAGGCCGGTTGTTAGGCGTCAAGTCAGGTTTTGGACACGAAGAAGCCGGAGCTTGCGGCGGAATTTTGGTCGCCGACGGACCGTCGAGACGCTTCGGAAGCCAGGGAGGGCAAGGATGGCGGCGATTCCCTTCGATCAGCGGGAGGGTTGGATCTGGTTCGACGGCGAACTCGTGCCCTGGGCGGACGCCCAGATCCACGTCCTGACCCATGGCCTTCACTACGGCTCCTGCGTGTTCGAGGGCGAGCGGGCCTACGGCGGCGAAATCTTTAAGTCCACCGAGCATTCCGAGCGCTTGAAACACTCCGCCGAGTTGCTCGACTTCGCGATCCCGTACTCCGTCGCCGAGATCGACGCGGCGAAGCGCCTGGTTCTCGAAAAGAACGGCCAGACCGACGCCTACGTGCGCCCGCTCGCCTGGCGCGGCTCCGAGATGATGGGCGTCTCGGCCCAGGACAACGCCATCCACCTCGCCATCGCGACCTGGGAGTGGCCGAGCTACTTCGATCCGGCCCAGAAAATGAAGGGCATCCGGCTCGATCTCGCCGACTACCGCCGCCCCGACCCGCGCGACCGCGCCCTGCGCCTCGAAGGCGGCGGGCCTCTACATGATCTGCACCATCTCCAAGCACAAGGCGGAGCGGAAAGGCTACGCCGACGCCCTCATGCTCGACTGGCAGGGCCGCGTCGCCGAATGCACCGGCGCCAATGTGTTCTTCATCCGGGACGGCGTTATCCACACCCCGATCGCCGACTGCTTCCTCGACGGCATCACGCGGCGCACCGTGATCGACCTCGCGCGCCGCCGCGGGTTCGAGGTCGAGGAGCGGCGCATCTGGCCGAACGAGCTGGAAACCTTCAACGAGTGCTTCATCACCGGCACCGCCGCCGAGGTGACGCCCGTGTCCGAGATCGGCCCCTACCGCTTCCAGCCCGGCAACATGACCAAGGTTTTGATGGAAGACTACACGGCCGAGGTGCAGCCGAAGGCCAAGGCGGCGTAAGAGATCTTTCGCGCGTTCCCTCCCCTTGTCATTCCCGCGAAGGCGGGAATCCAAGGACACCTGTCCGTGGCCTTGGGCGTCGCGACAAGCTTCTGCGGAGCCGGCGCGTGAGCGCGGCCTGAATGTCGTCGCGCCCGCTCGGTTTGGAGGTTGGAGAAAACGTTGGCTGGTTCGCAGGCGCAAGCCGCCCCGTGCGCGAACTCACCGCGCTCGACCACGTGCTACATGGGCGACCCTATGGACGACCCTAGAGGCTCAGCTTCTTCGCGAGGGCGGACAGGAACATCTCCCAATAATCCGGGAACGCCATGCCGGCGCGGCGGTCCTTGGGATCGCGCGTGACCCGCGGGCCCCAGCGACCGTCGAAGCCGGGGCGATTCCTCTCTGGCGGCCACCAAATCTGGCGTTTTTTCGGATCGGGGTTCACGCGATCGACCAGAAGGCTATAGAGCCGTCCACCGATCGTGCTCGTCAGGGTCGCCTCGGACGTCATCTTCGGCCAAGGGATCTTCTCGGCATCCGGGTTCACGTCCGGCGGGTCGAGCCCGTCCGGATGGAGCACCTTGCCGAACATGCCGGCGTTTGGCGGATGATCGACTTTGGGCGGGGCCGGCCTAGGATGAGGGTGGATGGGTTGAATGATGTGAGTTTTGATGCTATGTATGGCGGGTTTTAGTATGGTTGGAAGGCTGGTTGTAGGTGGGGTTTGGTGTGTAGAGGTTTAAGTTGCTGGCATACATTACTGACGCGGTTTGTGTGCTTGTGCATTCAGGGTGGAGCGGTTGCTGTACTAGAGTGGGTGTTGATTGACGATGCATGCATGGAGGGTGGGTGCTTTGCTTAGGGGTTTGCTGGGTGGGTTATGCTGTTGGTTGTGTTGCTTAATAGGTTTATGCTCACTCGCTGGCACAATAGCGTACTTCACGCAGGGCGGCTTATAAGAGATGTTTGCTGTTGCGGGAGCGTGAGGTGACTGAGAGTGGTTTGGGCTTTCGCTAATATTTGTTCTGACATGTTGTCTCTCTGACTGGGGAGTTCGTTATGCATCTGTGTAGTGTCGCGATGTCGACGCGGTTTCGCGAGATAGAGCGGCTCGGCACTCCCAATAATATCGCAATCGTTTCACGCGGGGCACGCTTTAGAGGCTTCACTGGTTTCGCGTTTGCTACGGTCTGTCAGGTTGCTCGCTTCTCTGGACGGATCTGACCGTGGTTTCCCCGGTCACCGGGGGCTTTTACATCCAGGCTTCCGTACGGGTCGGTCTCTCTCACCGTCGCTGGATATGTATCTACAACAGCGACTGGACTCCTCTGTTGGCTTGGGACTTCACTCGCAGGAATGGTAGCTAGCCTCGCTGCCCAGATCCAGCGTAGCTACTCCATCGTAACCCGATGCGCCAAGGAGCCCCAGGACCGAGAACGGAAAGAAGGCGATGATCACGAACCACTCGCCCGCGGAGAAGCCGTCGTCGTCCCGGCGGCACCGCATCGCCCTGCACCTGCTCAAGGGGTTCCTTCAGCCCGCACTGGCCGCTTGACACGTCCTCCGGCGAGAACGGCGCAGCGGCCTGGTCTCCCGGGTGCAAATACAGGCCGTAGTTGCCGCGGGCGACGAAGATGCGCGGATGCTGCGCGAGATCGACGCCGGGCCGCAGCAGCCGGATCTCGGGGCGGGCGTCCTGCCAATCGAACACCTGCATGCCGGTGCGGCGGCTGTCGCCCGGAACTGGATCGCCCCGGGATTGCGCGACGTGAGGCCGATGAATTTTGGCTTGTACTTGGTTTGATTTCCCGCTCCCTCGAGCAGGACCGCGATGCAGGCCCAATCGCCCGCGAAGGCGCCGAACAGCTTGCTGAACTCGGGATCGCAGCCCTCCAGCGGATCGTCGCAGCCGGGGAAGAACAGGTAGTAGCAGACGAGGGCCGGATCCTGGAGGCTCGCGATGGCGGCCTGGGACGGACGCTCGAACCCGGGCGGGGTGTCCTGGTTCGCGGGGCTCGCCAGGAAGCGCAGGCGCGGCGCGCCGAAGACCTCGGCATGGTACCAGAAGCGGCTGCCCGGCAGGACGAGGTCGCCGCCGTCCGCGGGACTGGCGTTGTAGAGCGTCGCGATCTTGTCGAGGTTGGCGTAGTGGTTGTCGCTCGCGTCGGTCACGTCCTCGCCGCCCCGCCAGCCGGCGAGGTCGAGGAAGGTGCCGGACAGGAGGTCCGGCGGCTGCGTCCGGCCGAGGAAGGTGCCGGGCTCGCCGTCCCGCGCCGCGATCATGCCCCGGCCGACCAGGGGCGTGCGCGGCAGGGTCGGCCCGCCCGGCCCCCACGTCTTCTTGTCGTCGCCGGCGCCGGACCACACCGCAGGCCTCGATGTAGCGCTTAGCGTCGGACGGGAAGAAGCGTTCGTCCTTGTGGAAATGAAGGATCGGCTCGAAGCGGCGCAGCATGATTGGCCATGGCGTGCTCCTCAAGCCGACGTCGCGGGCCGCCGCCCGCCGCCCGTGCGGCGCGCAGGCTTGCCGCCGCAGGCCGTCCCCGCGAGACGCACGAGCGCCATCAGGCGCGGGTCGCAATCGAGACCGGGCAGGCAGCCGACGATCTCCGTCCAGCAGGACGAACCGAACAACGCGGCGAAGCGCGGGTCGCTCTCAGGCGGCAAGCCGACGAGCCGCAGCCAGGCGCACCAATCGGCGAGGAGCGTCTTCATCTCCGGGCCGTCGATCCGGCCGGAGCGCCATAAATCGGCGAACTCCTTGCAAACCTTGGCGAAGCGCTCGCGCGTCTCGGGCCCTTTCGCGGCGATGGCCCGGCGGAGATCGTCGAGCGCGCCGCTGAAGCCGGAGGCGAGCCGCTTCGCACAATCCGGATGGGCCGCCAGCGCCTCTCGCAAGGCCCTGAAGAACCGCTCCCAGCACTCGATTTCGGCCGGGCTCTGCGGCCGGTCGAGGAACGTCGCGCGCCAGGCGTTCGGGTCGCGCCGCCACACCTTGGCCTCGTCGATGTCGCCGCCGAAGATCGTGCCGCCGTCGAGGCCGTTGCCGATCGTCACGCCCTTCGGACCGACCGGTCCGATGGCGGACAGCGCCGAGCGGGGGAAGGTCACGGGCTCGCCATCGACGTAGAGCCGCATCTCGTCGAAGCCGGTGTGAACGGCCGCAATGGTCACCCACTTGCCGAAAGGCAGCCGATACCCCGGAAATGCGAGCCCGTCCTTGTAGGTGTTGACGCTGTCCGAGGTCCCGCCGGGGATGATGGATTTACCGTAGAAGTAGAAGAACAGCGCCTGGCCGCTGACGAACAGCCCGAACGACTTGTCGCCTTCGATCAAGGTCTGCCGCGCCTGGCTCGGCTCGGTCAGCCGCGCGGTGATCTCGAGCCTCAGCGCGACGAGCGGGTTCCAAGCCGGGCCGGACGCCACCCGGACCCGATTGCCGTGCTGCACGAACCGCAGAGCGCCCGAGCCGGGAGCGATCCCGTCGGCCAGGAACGGCGCGTTCGCGTCGGCGAGGTTGTCGTAGAACGAGAGGTCGACCGGGCGCCCATTCCACTTGTAGGTGTGATGGCAAATCAGTTCCCACATGGGCGGCCCCCAGCCGAGAGACGAAGACGGAAACCGAAGGCGTCGAGGACAGGGGCGGCGTCAGCGGCCAAACGAACGGCAAGCAACGAAAGCCATCATGCGCCCAAGGAGGGGAATGCTCAAGGAAAGTGTACGCGGTTTATAGCAGCCTCAACGTTCAGCCATGATGCGGTTTGAGCGGGGCGCGTTGCTCAGCGGGCGCCGGATGCGCCCGCCGTTGGTCGTCAGCCACGATCTCCATGCAGCCGATGTCCGCTTTGGGGTCGCAGCCGGTCATTCAGGGGCTGAGGCTAGAAATCCCCCTCCTCCGGGATGCGGTTGAACGCGATCTTCGCCCCGGCGTAGCCGCCCGGCGGCTCGACCGAGGGGCCGAGGCTCAGCAGATCCCGCCCGTAACGGGCGTGGAGACGGTCCGCCAGCACGGAGAGGCGCTCCCAGCGGCGACGCGCCTCGAACGCGGCCGCGACATCGAAGAGGTCGCGCCGTTCGACATCGAGCGGCACGAGGTCGTGCAGCACGACATGGACGCTGCGGCAGCGATCCGGCCCCTCCCCGCGCGCTCGGCCGAACAGCCGGCCGAGGCTTTTGAGAATCGAGCGATCGTCCCACGTCGGCGCAAAACGCTCCTCGCCGAACCAGCCCGCCCCACCCCGGTCGGTGAGCCACGCGGCGAGCGCCCGTGCGGCGAGCCCGGCGCGGCGCATGCGCCGCGCCGCCTTGACGGCGAGGTAGCGCGCGCAGGCGTGCGCCCGCTCAAGGGTGCGCCAGTCTCCGGGCAGCACGCGCCCATGCCCGAACATGACGCGCCCAGTCGCCGGGCGCTCGACGGCGCAGCCGTGGAGTTCCGCCCACAGCCGCTCGCCCTCGACGCTGCCCCAGATGGCGCGGGCCTGTTTTGGGGCGAGCGCCCAGAATCCGGCGACGTCGGCGACGCCCGCCCGCTTCAGCCGGGCCGCGTTGCCCCGCGCGATGCCCGGAATGTCGGTCAGCGAGAGCCGCAGCAGCGGACCCGGCAACTCCTCGGGCCGGATCACGACGAGGCCGTCGGGCTTCTCCATCTCGGCGGCGATCTTGGCCAGAAGCTCGGTCGGCCCCAGTCCGACCGAACAGGTGAGGACCGGCCCCACGTCGCAGGCGATGGCCGCCTTGACGGCCCGCCCGAGCGCCTCGGGACGCGCCTGATCGCCGGGCGAGAGCGCGCAGACCATCTCGTCGATCGAGCGCACCGCGAGGATGGGCGCGACGCGGTCGATGGCCTTCACGATCTCGCGGTGCAGCCGCACGTAGGCGTCGTGGCGGGCGGGCACGAGCACGATGCCGGGGCAGGCCCGCCGCGCCTCGCGCACCCAGGCGCCCCGCTTGATTCCGAGGCGCTTGGCCTCCCGGCTCGCGGCGATGAGGCCGGTGTGCTCGCTGTCGACCGGGATGACGCCGACCGGCCGCCCGCGCAGGTCGGGCCGGAGATGCTGCTCGGCGGTGGCGAAGAAGCTGTCGAAATCGACATAGAGACGTTCGATCCCTGCCGGGTTGCGCATGATCCGCTCCAGAACAAAGCATGAACATGCGGCAGGTGGACACGGGAGTCGAGTCGGCGATGCATCTTGTGGATAACGGGGGTAAGGCGGATAACCTCGTTCAAAGGCCGGAACCGAACGAGCACACGGACGTTGTTCTTGGAACATAACATGAACAGGAACTTTTCATGGCGAACGCTCAAACGACGGCAGCGCAGGGGCGGCGCAAGGATCCGCCCGAGGTCGAGAACCCGAAGGCGAACCCGGACCCGGACTCGAACCAGATCAAGGACCCGGACGATTGGGTGACGGGCCACGAGCCGATGACCGGCGCGCAGGCGTCCTACCTCAAGACCCTGTCCGAACAGGCGCACGATCCGGACGCTTACGAACCCGACCTCGACAAGGCCGAAGCGTCCAAGCGCATCGATCACCTGAAACAGGAGACGGGGCGCTAGCCCCTCTCCTCTTCAGGCCAAGCCGGGCGGGGCATCCCGCCCGCCTCCAGCCCGAAACCGGCTCACGCGCAATTCGCCGTCCGCGCCGCTACGATGACGGTTCATCATCGACGTGGAAATGGAACAGGCGGGCGACCGCGACCCGGCGCAAGCCCGCGACCTCCAGCCGAAGACAGGCGACGGCCAAGGCCGCGCCAAGGCAAGGCCCGGCGAGATAGACCCACTGGTCGCGGATCGCGTCCGCAATGAGCGCCGGGCCAAGGCTCCGGGCCGGGTTGGCGCTCGTGCCCGAGATCGGCGCCTCCAGCCACACCAGAACGCTGAAAAAGATCGGGATCGTCAGCGGCGTGAAGCGGCGCGTGCGAGGGTGAGCCGCCGTTGTGAAGATGACGACGATGAACAGGCCGGTCACGGCGGCTTCGGCCAGCAAGGCGATCCACGGCGACACGCCGGCTCCCGGAAAGGTTGCGCCGAAGCTCACGCTTCGCCCCATCGCTCCCCAGCCGAGCAGCGGAAACGCGCCGGCGACGCCGCCCGTGAATTGCGCCAGAACGTAAAACGACGCGTCGCGCCAAGCGACTTGGCCTTCAAGCCAGAACGCGAGCGTCACCGCTGGGTTGAGATGCGCGCCGCTGGTTCGGCCGAGCGCGGAGACGGCGATCAGCGCCGCCACCGATCCGAACAGCCCACCGGCGATGAAGCGGCGCAGCCCGGCGCTTGGCAGCAGTGTGGGAAGCGGGCCCCCGTGCCCGAACAGGGCGATGACCACCGAAACGCCCACGCCGACCAGAAGCGCCGTGCCGACGAACTCCGCCGCATAGAGTTGTGGATGCAGCCGCGTAGGCGGGAACGGGGCTCCGCGCAAAGGGCGGTCTGGCGGCGTCATCGTGCCGCCTTCCTCTCACGAAACCGGCGCGCGACCCAAGGTCGACGAGCGCACGCAACTAGCCCTGGCGGCTGCGCGGCCTCCCGGTCGGCCTCCCGATAAAAAGGGGCCGCTCACGCAGGGTGAGCGGCCCAAGTCTAGGGAGGAAACGCCCAAGGAGGGCAGCAACACCGCACGGAATGCGATGTTGCAATGCACAAAATAATCATGCTGGAGCCAGGCGCCAGCCGAGCAGGCGCAGGACAGGGGTGCATGAGACGCATGGGTTAAAGTGCTGTATGTAAATGCTTATCGTGTGAGGCTCTGCCTCATTCTTTGACTTGACACCTCTTGTGCGCTGCAACATAAAGCGCCCCCCACGCGGTCTGAACGGCGCTCCGCGACAGGGGGCCGGCACTCCGATCGAGGTGATCATGAGGGACAAAACCGAACGGCAAAGCGTCCTGGTCGTGGATGACGATGCAGCGACCCGCGCGTCGATCGCCGATGCGCTCACGCGAGCGGGCTTGGAGCCGAAAACGGCGGAAACCGGCGAGCGCGCCCTGCTGATCCTGCGCCAATGGCCCCGCCACATCGATTGGCTCGTCACCAAAACGAAGCTGCCCGGCCTGGTCGACGGCTCGATGCTGGCGGACGAGTTCCACCAAGCGCATCCGGACCGGCCCGTGCTCCTCGCCTCCCGCGACGCGGATCGGCCCTCGCAGACGCACGCGGTCGTCGTGGACCCTGCGTCCCCGGCGACCGTGGTCGGGGCTCTCCAAGATCTGGCTCCGGGCGCGGCGAAGCCGTCCCAAAGCCTCACGGCCTGGGCGGCTTGACAGCCTTTTCGGCCGGCGTCGGCCTCGGCAGGGCGTGCGCAAAGACTTTTCTCATCGCCTTCGGCACCGGCTCCTCGGCGAGCGCCGCGCGCGGCGTCCAGCGCATGCCCTCCGGCGCGGGCGTCTCGGCGGGCGGGCGTGTAAAAAACACCGTCAGTTCCAGGGGAAAATGCGTGAAGCCGTGCCGGACGACGCCGGGCAGGCGCGTCCAGCGGGCGTCGAGCGGCGCATCGAGCATCGCGCGCGCGAGGTCGTAGTCCGGCGCCCAGGCGCTGGTCGGCGGCTCGGCCATGCCGCCGAGCAAGCCCTCGGGCGGGCGGGTGCGCAGCAGCACCGCTCCGTCGGCGCGCAGCGCCACGAACGCCGCCCCGCGGCGCACGGCTCCCTCCGCCTTCGGCGTCTTGCGCGGGAACGCCTCCTGCAGTCCCTCCGCGCGGGCGCGGCAGGGCCGCATCCACGGGCAGAGCGCGCAGGCGGGGCGCTTCGGCGTGCAGATCGTCGCGCCGAGGTCCATGAGGGCTTGGGCGAAGTCGCCCGGCCGCTGCGGCGGAACGAGCGATTCGGCGAACGCCTTGATCGCGGCTCTGGCCTTCGGCAGCGGCTCCTCGACCCTGAAGACGCCGCGCGATCACCCGCTCCACGTTGCCGTCGACCGCGGCGGCGGGCCGGTCGAAGGCGATGGCCGCGATGGCGGGCGCCGTGTAGGCGCCGATGCCCGGCAGCTTGCGTAAAAGCGCCTCCGTGTCCGGAAAGCGTCCGCCGTGCGCCTCCACGACGGCCTTGGCGCAGGCGTGCAGGTTGCGGGCGCGGGCGTAGTAGCCGAGCCCCGCCCAGGCCTGCATGACCGCCTCCGCCGGCGCGGCCGCGAGCGCCTCGACGGTCGGAAAGCGCTCCAGGAAGCGCGCGAAGAACGGCTTGACGGCCGCGACCGTCGTCTGCTGCAGCATGATTTCGGACAGCCACACCCGGTACGGGTCGGGCGACTCGCCGGGCCGCGCCCGCCACGGCAGGTCGCGGCGATGGCGGTCGTACCAGGCGAGAAGGTCGGCGGGATCGGGCTCCGCCCGGCGCGCCCAGAGAGGCTTCCATCCGGGCTGGATAGCGGGCCGTCCACAGCAATCCAAGGCGGCGTTTGGACTCCGCCAAAGCGCGGCGGTAAGCTCGCGTTAACCGATCGGGCGTTCCCTGTAGCGTCGACCCCGGGAGCCTGGGACATGGCCCGCCCCAAACCGCTCGCCGATCTTCTCGATATTTGCCTGGGGCCGGCGCTCGCGGCGCAAGGGTTCGCCAGCGCCGACATCCTCGCCGCCTGGCCGGACATCGTCGGCCCGCGGCTCGCGGCGGCGTGCCGGCCGGTTCGGATCGAGTGGAGCCGCCGGGGCTTGCGCGACCGCGACGAGCGGCCTCAGCCCGCCCTGCTCGTCGTGCGCGTCGAGGGCGCATTCGCCCTCGAACTGCAACATGTCGCACCGCTTCTGATCGAGCGAATCAACGCCTATTACGGCTGGCGCTGCATCGGGCGGATCGTCCTCAAGCAGGGTCCCGTCCGCCGGGCGCACCCTGCCCCGGCGAAACCGGCGCCGGCTCGGCGCGCCCGAACGCCAGCGCATCGACGCCGCGCTCGACGGCGTCGTCGAGGACGGCCTGCGCACCGCCCTCGACCGGCTCGGCTCGGCCGTCCTGGCGAAACCCGGCCGCGCGGAGACGTAAGCGCCGAGGCTGCGACAGGCTCGCGCGCATCCTTGCCATGGGCCGCGCCACGTCTTAACCCCAAAGCAATGCTCAGCCCCTTTTCGGGAGTACGACATGATGATCACGCGGCGTGAGACGCTCGGGATTTTCGGCGGCCGTCGGCGCGGCCGCGCTGACGCCTGGTGCGGCCTTGGCGCAGAACGCGCCCGTTCAGGATTTGGCCGTTCCGGGCCCGCTCGGCGACGTGTGGCTCGGCCCCGCCGACGCCAAGGTGACGATCATCGAATACGCCTCGCTGACCTGCTCGCATTGCGCGGCGTTCCACAAGGATACCTACCCGGTTCTGAAGAGCCGCTACATCGACGCCGGCAAGGTGCGCTTCACGTTGCGCGAGTTCCCGCTCGATCCGCTGGCGACGGCGGGCTTCATGCTCGCCCGCTGCGAAGGCGAGTCGAAATATTATCCGATCACCGATCTTCTCTTCGACACGCAGCGCAACTGGGCCTTCGTCGATAAGCCGCTTGACGCCTTGCAGCAGATGCTGAAACAGGCGGGCA
>CAVSLO010000045.1:0-108205 GCA_963728675.1 uncultured Alphaproteobacteria bacterium
ACCTTGGCGAGGGCGTGGGCGGGCTCAGCGCCGGGATGATGCCCTCGAGCTCGGCAGCAGAGCTGGAAGGCGGCCAGCGCCTCGTCGTCGGTGGCCGAGAGGTAGGTGACGCGGCCGATGTCGTGCAGCCAGGAATGCTCGGGGCCGATGCCGGGATAGTCGAGGCCGGCCGAGATCGAGTGGGCGTCCTGGATCTGGCCGTCGTCGTCCATGCAGCAGGTAGGTGCGGTTGCCGTGCAGCACGCCGGGCCGGCCGCCCGTCGAGCGAGGCGGCGTGCAGGCCCGTCGACAGGCCGTGGCCGGCGGCCTCGACGCCGTAGATCTCGACGCCCTGTCGTCGAGGAACGGGTGGAACAGGCCGATGGCGTTGGAGCCGCCGCCGATGCAGGCGACGAGCGAGTCCGGCAGGCGGCCTTCGGCCTCCAGCATCTGCTCGCGGGTCTCGCGGCCGATCACCGACTGGAAGTCGCGCACCATGGCCGGATAGGGGTGCGGGCCCGCGACCGTGCCGATGCAGTAGAAGGTGTCGTCGACGTTGGTGACCCAGTCGCGCAGCGCCTCGTTCATGGCGTCCTTGAGGGTGCGCGTGCCGGACTGCACGGGCACGACCTCGGCGCCCAGCAGGTTCATGCGGAACACGTTGGGCTTCTGCCGCTCGACGTCGACCGCGCCCATGTAGACGATGCAGTCGAGGCCGAAGCGGGCGCAGACCGTGGCGGTGGCGACGCCGTGCTGGCCGGCGCCGGTCTCGGCGATGATGCGCTGTCTTGCCCATGCGCCGGGCCAGCAGGATCTGGCCGAGCACGTTGTTGATCTTGTGCGCGCCGGTGTGGTTCAGCTCGTCGCGCTTGAAGTAGATCTTGGCGCCGCCGAGATGCTCGGTCAGGCGCTCGGCGAAATAGAGCGGGCTCGGCCGGCCGACATAATGGGTGAGGTAGGACTGCCATCTCGGCCTGGAAGGCCGGATCGGCCTTGGCGTCCGCGTAGGCCTGCTCGAGCTCGAGGATGAGCGGCATCAGGGTCTCGGCGACGAAGCGGCCGCCGAAGATGCCGAAATGGCCGCGCTCGTCCGGGCCGGTGCGGAAGGAGTTGGGTTGTCGGTGATGCGCTCACGCTGCGTTGCCGGCCTTGCCGTCTCGCGTCGCGCGGCCCGAGGCGCGCGCGCGGGCGGCCTTGACGAAGGCCGCGATCCGCGTCCGGGTCCTTTTCGCCCGGCCGGCTCTCGACCCCGGACGACACATCGACGGCGGGCGCGCCGCGTGAGCGCGATGGCCTCGGCCGACGTTCTCGGGGTCGAGGCCCCCTGACAGCATGAATGGCATCGGCCGGGTCAAGGCCGGCGAGCAGCCGCCAGTCGAAGGCGAGCCCGTTGCCGCCGGGCAGCGCGTCGGCGCTGCGCGGGCGGCTTGGCGTCGAGCAGGAGGCGGTCGGCGACGGCGGCGATAGGCTCGACATCGCGGCGAGGTCGGCGGCGTCGGCGATGCCGACGGCCTTCATCACCGGCCGGCCGACGCGGGCGCGGATCGCGGCGACGCGCTCCGGGCTCTCCGCCCGTGCAGCTGGACAGGTCGGGGTCGATGCGCCTCGATCGACTGCGTCGAGTGTCGGCGTCGTCCGCGATCGACCAGCGAGCGCGACGCGCGGGCGCCGGCCCGCGGCCTGCGGGCCGAGAGGGCGCGGCCGCCTCGAGCGCGACGTGGCGCGGGCTCTTGGGAAAGCGCACGAAGCCGACCATGTCGCGCGCCGGCCGCCAAGCGCGGCAGTCGAGCGGCCTCGGGCGTCGACAGGCCGCAGATCTTGACGCAGGGCGGTCCATGGCTGTCAGCTTACGACGTGCCGGATGCCAGCGATCGCGCCACACCAGCATTGCCGCAGCCAGATCCTCGAGCGCGGTGCCGACCGATTTGAACAGCGTGATCTCGTCCGCGCCGCGTCGCGGCCCTGACCTGGCCGCGGCAGAGTCCGAACAGGTCGCCGCGCACATCGGCCTGCGGCGATGCGCGCCGCGATGCGAGCGCCAGGGCGACGTCGCCGCCTTCGCTCGAGCGCCGCAGGCGTGTCGATATAACACCGCGGCGCGGCGCAGCGCCTCGTCGTCGGCCTCGCGCATGCCTGGGTTGAACGCGCCGACGAGATCGAGATGGGCGCCGGGCTTCAGCCATGCGCCCTGGACGACGGGCGCGGTCGACAGCGTGGCGCAGGAGACGAGATCGGCCTCGCGCACCGCGCTTCGAGATCGCGCGACGGCGGTGACGGGCAGGCCCTCGGCCGCAAGCTCGGCGGCGAGCGCTTCGGCCCGCTCGGGCCGATGGTTCCAGAGCGCGACCTCGTCGATCGGGCGCTGGCTCAGTGCGCGCGGATCAGGAACGGCGCGAGCGCGCCGGCGCCGACCATCACCATGCGGCGTCGCGTCCGCGCCGGCGCAGATAGCGCGCCGCGAGCGCCGAGGCGCCGCCGTGCGCCAGACGGTCAGGCGCGTGCCGTCGAGCGCGGCGAGCGGCGCGCCGGTGGCGCCGTCCATGAGCAGATAGGTGCCCAGCACGCTCGGCAGGCCGCGCGCGCGCGTTGTCCGGAAAGACGGTGACGATCTTCACGCCCATGAAGCGCGTCGGTGCGCGGCGCCGGTCCAGGCCGGCATCAGCAGAAGCGTCGCCGCGGCGCCCGGCGCGCTCGATCTCGTGATGGTGGCGCACCGGCACGACGATGTCGCCGCGCGAAAGGCCTCCGCGAGGGCATCGACGAGGGCCGGGAAGGTCAGCGCGCGATCGATCTCGTCGGCGCAGACGACGCGCATGGACGGATCGGCCGTATCTAGGACCGCGCGGCGCTCGGGAGCGGCAGCGGCCGGCACGCCGGATGCGCCCGGGCCTGGGCGCGCAGCCGCTCGGTCTCGGCGCGCAGCTGGTCCGCCTCGCGCCGGATGCTGGCGGCGGCGCGCTTGCGGTGCTTGCCCTGCGCGAGCCAGGCCGCGACGCCGCCGATCACGACGCCGACGCATGCACCGCAGCGAAGATCACCGCGAACAGCGGCAAGCTGCAGCGCTCAGATCCGGCGCGCCGTGCGAGAACGGATCGAGCGACAGCGTCACCGGCGCGCGGTTCGCGACGGCGAGCAGCACGACGACGATCGCGACGGGCAGCAGGATAAGCGCCTTCAGAAACGAATCACGCGCACGTCTCAGCCTGCCTGCTGCGACCTTGCGGCTTCGAGCAGCTTTAGCCGGACGTCGTCCGCGTTGAGCCGCTGCGCGCATTTCCTTGCCGGTCTTGAAGACCGGGACGACCTTCTCGGACACCGAAACGGCTTCGCCCGTGCGCGGGTTGCGGCCCGGTGCGCGCATCGCGCTTCTTGACCGAGAACGCGCCGAAGCCGCGCAGCTCGACGCGGTCGCCGCGCGCCAGCGCGTCGGCGATCGTGTCGAGGATCGCGTTGACGATGTTCTCGACGTCGCGCTGATAGAGATGCGGGTTCTGCTCGGCGATCTTCAGCACCAGTTCGGACTTGATCATGGGCAGAGCCAGACCTGTTGACAGCTGCTTTATTTTTCCGAAGGGTGCCAGACAGCCAGGAGACCGTCAAGTTTCGCATCCGTCGCACGGCAAGCCGAGGCCTGGCGCAGCCGATCCGCCGCGTCCTCGAATCCGCAGAGATCGGCGCCGATGCGCGCGCAGCCGTCAACAGATCGAAGCGCGGTCGCCGCGCGGCTTCCAGTCGCGCACCGGCAGGTCCTTGGCGACGCCCTTCTCGCGCTCGAGCCAGGCGACCGCGTCGCGCTCGCCGCCGATCTCGTCGACGAGCTTCAGCGGCAGCGCCTGACGGCCGGTGAAGACCCGGCCGGTCGAGACGGCGCCGAGGTCCGCGTCGTCAGGCTGCGGCGCTCGCGCACCAGGGCCTTGAACCAGTCGATAGGTGTCGTTGACGACGACCTGCTGCAGCGCCGCGCGCGCTTCCGGGCTCGTCGGCTTGAAGGGCTCGGCTCGGCCTTGAGCGGCGCGGATTTGATCTCCTCGACCTTGACGCCGACCTTGTCGAGCAGCCCGGACAGTCGGGGTACTGGAACAGCACGCCGATCGAGCCGACGAGCGAGGTCTCGCGCGCCACGATGTGGTCGGCGGCGATGGCCGTGATGTAGCCGCCCGACGCCGCCGTGCCGTCGACGAAGGCGACCAGCGGCTTCTTCGCGGCAAGCTGCCGGATGTTGCGGTAGAGCTCTTCGGAGCCGGTCGTGGTGCCGCCGGGGCTGTTGATCGAGATCACGACGCCGGAGACCGCGCTCGAATCGCCGACGCGCTTGCATCAGGTCCGCGATGCGCTGGTTGCCGGTGATGAAGCCGTCGACGGAGATGCGGGCGATCTGCGGTCTGCGTCGCGCCAAGCGGCGACCGGCCCGTCGCAGTCAGACCGACGGCGACCACGGCCGCGATGAGACCGAGCACGCCGAGCACGCGCCAGAAGGAGAGCTTGCGGCGCAGACGGCGCCGGTCGGCGATGGCTTCGGCATCGATGGACATCGTTAGAGCGTCCTTTGCGGTCCGATCCGCCGCCAGGGGCGGGCAGAGTACTCTCGCCCATTGCGACGCGGGCAAGCGCAACGGAAGGCGTGCGAGCGAACAAAAACCCGCGCAGGATCATCTGCGCGGGTTCAAAGCTTGATGGGAACAGCTCCCGGACTCGATCCGGGGCCGCGATCCGGCGATACCTCGGCCTCGAGCCGAGGTTATTTCTTGTCGGTCTTCGCCTTGTTCAGCGCGGCGCCGAGGATGTCGCCGAGCGACGCACCCGAGTCGGTCGAGCCGTACTGAGCGATGGCCTCCTTCTCCTCGGCGACCTCGAGCGCCTTGATCGAGAGCGGTGACGCGGCGCGCCTTGCGGTCGAACTGGGTGACGCGGGCATCGACCTTCTCGCCGGCGGCGAAGCGCTCGGGCCGCTGGTCGGCGCGGTCGCGGGCGAGCTCGTTGCGCTTGATGAAGGTGGTGAGGTCGGTATCGACGATCTTCACCTCGATGCCGCCAGTCCTTCACCTCGAGCACCTCGCAGGTGACGATCTGGCCCTTGCTGATCTCGCCGGCGTCCGCGAAGGGGTCGCCGCGCGAGCTGCTTGATGCCGAGCGAGATGCGCTCCTTCTCGACGTCGACGTCGAGAACCTGGGCGCGCACCATGTCGCCCTTCTTGAAGTCGTCGATGACCTGCTCGCCCGGACGGTTCCAGTCGAGGTCGGACAGGTGGACCATGCCGTCGACGTCGCCCTCGAGGCCGATGAAGAGGCCGAACTCGGTCTTGTTCTTGACCTCGCCCTCGACCACCGAGCCGACCGGGTGCTTCTCGGCGAAGGCCTCCCAGGGGTTCTGGAGCGTCTGCTTCAGGCCCAGCGAGATGCGGCGCTTGACCGGATCGACCTCGAGGATCTGGACCTCGACCTCCTGGGAGGTGGAGACGATCTTGCCGGGGTGGACGTTCTTCTTCGTCCAGGACATCTCGGAGACGTGGATCAGGCCCTTCGATGCCCGGCTCCAGCTCGACGAACGCGCCGTAATCGGTGATGTTGGTGACGCGGCCCTTGAAGCGGGCGTTCACCGGGTAGCGGGCGGCGATGCCCTCCCACGGATCGGCGAGAAGCTGCTTGATGCCGAGCGAGATGCGGTGCGTCTCGTGGTTGATCTTGATGATCTTGACCTTGACGCGTCTGGCCGATGTTGACGACCTCGGACGGGTGGTTGACGCGGCGCCATGCCATGTCGGTGACGTGCAGCAGGCCGTCGATGCCGCCGAGATCCACGAACGCGCCGTACTCGGTGATGTTCTTGACCACGCCCTCGATGACCTGACCCTCTTCGAGGTTGGCCACGAGCTCGGAGCGCTGCTCGGCCCGGCTCTCCTCGAGCACGGTGCGGCGCGACACGACGATGTTGCCGCGGCGGCGGTCCATCTTGAGGATCTGGAACGGCTGCGGCACGCCCATGAGCGGGGCGACGTCGCGTACCGGGCGGATATCGACCTGGGAGCGCGGCAGGAACGCCACGGCGCCGTCGAGGTCGACCGTGTAGCCGCCCTTGACCTGGTTGAAGATCATGCCCTGGACGCGCTCATTGTTCTCGAACGCCTTTTCGAGCTTGATCCAGCTTTCTTCGCGGCGCGCCTTGTCGCGGGAGATGACGGCCTCGCCGAGCGCGTTCTCGATGCGCTCGACATAGACTTCGACCTCGTCGCCGACGTTGACCGTCTGGTCGCGGCTCGGGCCGGCGAATTCCTTCAGGGCGACGCGGCCTTCGGTCTTGGCGCCGATATCGATGACCGCGACGTCCTTCTCGATCGCGACCACGGTTCCCTTGACGACGGAGCCCTCGCTGGATTTCGGAGTTGCGGAAGGCCTCCTCGAGCAGCGCCGCGAAATCCTCGCGGCTCGGCGCTTGTTGCAATCCTGCGGACATTCATTCTCCTCACAGCCCGTGCTGGGCTTGCGCCGGCGGCTGGTGTGGCGCGCCGTTCCCGAAACCGCCGCCGCCTGGGAGATAACCCGCCAGGCGTGCCGCTCGTGAGCGGGCCGGCGCACGTTCGACGATTGGGAACAGTTTGGTCCGCAAGCGTTGAGGGGACACGCAAAACGAGGTGCGCTCGCCACGCACCCTCGACCGCCGCCTCGGCGCTTCATCGGACGCCGCTCATGTAATGCAAATGGAACCTTGCGGCAAGCGCTTCGGGGACACGACGTTTTACCCTGAAACCCTGTTCCGCGCGCGGGAGAGGGCGAGGGCCGGCGCTCACACCGGATCGAGGCTTGCCCTCACCTGGTCGGCGCCGCCGCGCCAACTCGACCTCCCCCGTAAACGGAGTGAACTCGGCTCAGTTCGCGGCGAAGCAGTAGAGCAGCCCCGCGCCGCCCGTGCTTTTCAGGGCATCCGGGCTGCAACCGCCGCGTGAGAGGTGCGACGAATTCCAGGATTTCGCCGGCGGGTCCTCGCTCAGCCCCATGTCGGTCGTGATGGCCGAGCATCACGGCGCCCTCGGCCCCGCTCTTGGTGTAATTGCCGCAGGTCCGGTCTTCGGTTCCGGCGAAGGCGGTGCCGTCCGGCTGGGAGCCGGTCAGAATGTCGTGCGATTGGGCGTGTCGCCCCGGCCGTTGACCCCGTCGCCCTTCTCGGTGAGCGCCGTTTGCTTGGTCAGGTTGTTGTTGGGGCCGTGGAGGTCCGCGACGTCCTTGGCGACGACGACGCCTTTCGCATTCCGCCAGGGGCCGCGTCCGATGCGGTCGCGCGCATTGACGGCGGCGGTCCCGCCCATCGCCTGCGTCGACAGATAGGCCCGCCATGTGCTTGCCGCTCGACCCCGCGGCCTGCGCCAGCCTGGCGCAAAGCTGGTCGGCGCCGTCCAGGCCGCCCAGGTCCGCGCCCTTGCCGGACCCGGCGCTGGTGACGAAGAACGTCATGTCGGCCTGTTGCGCCTGGGCGCCGCCCACCACGGAACAGAGCGCCAGGGGCGCGAGCCATGCCCAACAACGTGAGACAGTCATTCGTTTCCTCCTTGGTTTCTTCGACGCCGGACTGTCGAACCGCCGGTCTTGCGAGCGAGGCGAACCTGCGGCTGCGCATGTCTAAGGTAGACGGAAGCCCGTCACGGGACAATGCCGCCGGCCTGACCCGGCGTCGCCTGCTTCGCGGCGCCCGAAAGCGCCGATCACTTTGACGCCGCGCGCGACGTTGCCGCCCTCGGCCAAGGCTTATCGCCCTTGCCCAGCGTAATTCGGCCCGGCGGTTGTCGATGACCGGCCGGCGTCGCAACGCCGGCGACAGGAGATGAGCGCCGAGAAGCATGTCAGAAGGGCCGACTTGCGGGCGTCCTTGGGATGCGCCGCCCCGAACCCGTTCGGCTGCGAACCGTTGACGAAAGGGCAGCTCAAGGCGAGACTCGGGCCCGAGGGAGACGCCGCATGACCACGCTTAAGGAATTCGAGGAGACTTTGCGCGAGCACGGCATGCACATGGCGCTCGCCATTCTCGCCAAGCTCCGCGAGCGTGACAAGGCCAAGCGCTCGATCGCCCCGGCGCGGCGCATCACCGGGCGCAAGATGACCCGGATCTGGCCCGTCGGATCCTGGAGCTTCACGCCGCCACGGGCATGACGCAGCAGGAGATCGCCTTCGAGCTTGGCGTCAACCAGGGCCGCGTGAACGAGGTCATCAAGCGTGGCAAGTGGCTGACCGGCGACCCGAACGCGCCCGAAGCGGTGACTCGGGATCAGGCGCTGGCCCGGGCTCGCGGAGGGAAAGGGACGCCGCGGCGGACCCGGCCGGCGGCGCGTTCCCGTCCCGGCCGGCCCACCGGCGAAAAGGGCGAGCGTCATCGCCGGGATCAGGCGCAACTCACCCTCGGCGACCTCTAGCAGGGTGTTGAAAACTCATTTGTTCACGGGACGTATCGGAATCGGATGCGCGGCCGAACCAGAGTCGGACCGGGAACATCGTTCTATTTTTCAACAACCTGCTAGTCTCACTGCGTCACTAAACTGGTGGATCTGTGGGTGGCTCGCCGTAGGCAGCATGGACATCGCTTAAGGCTGCGGGCCAAGGCGGTTGTAAGCCGTCGTCGCACGGTCGCGATCGAGTTCGGCACGTGACGCTCCGGCCTGATCGGGAGCGCCGCGGGGTCGATAACCGGCGGGAAGGCGAGACGTCGTGCGCTGGGCTGCCTCTCGTCCTGAGGGGGAAATCGTCGCCCGCTCGGCGACGAGGAAGGCGTAAGCTGCGATGCACAGGGTGGCGTGGTGATGGAACCCGCGCCAGCTGCGCCCCTCATAGTGCCCCAGCCCGAGTTCCTGCTTGAGCTCCTGGTAGTCGCGCTCGATCCGCCAGCGCAGCTTGGCAAGCGCGACGAGGCGGTCGAAGGGGATGTCCTCGGGAAGGGTGGAGAGCCAGTATTTCGTCGGCCCCTTCTCCTCAGGCGGCCACTGGACCAGCAGCCATTCCTCCGGGCGGGGTTCGCCAAGATGATAGTCGCGATGCGCCGCCCGCACTCGCAGACGCGCAAAGCGCGAGGTGAGCGGGTCGGTCGAGCCCTCCCGCCACGTGATCGTGGTCCACGCGTCTGTCGGCAACGCGAGCGCGATCTCCTGGGCTGAGTGCGGCTGGTGGTGGCGGTCGCGGCGCAGGCGGGTTGGTGGCCGCCCCCGGCCGGACCAGGGCTTGATCTGCGGGGGCGGGTTGCTGCGGGTCCAGACGGAGGTGTGCGGCTGCACGCCGGCCACATAGGCCATCCCCAACGCGCTCACGCCCGTTCTGAGGGCCGTATCGGCCCCGTAGCCGGCATCCATGAGGATGACCCCACGCGGCATCTCGGCCGCAGCAGCCGCCCGGATCTGATCGAGGGCAATCTCCGTCTTGGTCTGGAAGATGACGCTCTCGGGCACGCCGGCTTTTTCGCGGCGGGCTGGATCGGCGGCCCAGTCCTGCGGCAGGTAGAGCCGATAGGCGACCGGCAGGCTGGCCGCGATGTGGCGACCGACAGCGTCACGGCGACTTGGCAGTTGTCCTGCTTGCCCAGCTGGCCGGAGTACTGGCGGGTCACCCCGACCGAATGCCGGCCCTTCTTGGGAAAGCTGGTGTCGTCGATGATCCAGGCCTCGATCGGTCCGCTGCGCTCGACGGCCGGCAAGGTCAGCTCGCGAACCTTGGCGAGCACCGCCGCATCCGACCAGGCGGACTGGCCAACGAAGTGCAGAAGAGACTGGTGCTGGGCGGCGACCCGTGCGGGGGCGGTCATCGCCGCCATCGGCTCCACGCTCTTGCGCTCGGCCGGCATGAGCAGGCCGGTGCAGTAGTCCCGCAGCGGCATCGCCCGATCCGCATGCCCGACGACCCCCGCCAACGCCGTGAGAAAGGACGCAAACCGTGCTTCGCTGCTTGTATCACCAAGCCGGGACGTGCTGGCGCCTCCCCTCAGGACAGCGCGGCACACCCTACGCCCCCGTCGCGGCACTCAACACGCGGCCTTGAATAGGGAGCGCTTGCATAACGAAACGGCCGGTTAATCAACCGGCCGTTTTTCCTTGGCGTGGGCTGATCAGTTGATCGTCCCGGCGCGTGCATGAGGCTTGCGGGCGGGCGACCATCGGAACGTGCCGGCCGGACGCCAGACGTGGAACCAGCTATGGCGGGGCCCTGCATCGGAACGAGCGGCGTCCTCGCCGTTCAAGGCCCGCAAAGCGTCGAGAATGTCGGCGAGCCGAACCGGCGTCTCCGAACCCGGTGGGAAGCGAAGGGCTGGAGCGGACTCGACCGTATAGGCGTCCGATGCCCACGACGCCAACACAGCGCGCTTTTCCTGCCGCGACAGAGCAGGGTGGGCCAGCACCTCGGACGGATGCGTGAACACGCGCCACGGGTGAACCAGCGCTTCCAGATGGAAGCCGCCTCCTGCGGCGCCCGGTGGGGTCAATGACACGCGCGTTTGCTGCTTCATTCATTGTCCTCCCTGATGATCGAACGAGAGCGGATGCCTCTCGCATGCGCTCACCGTCCCGCGGACGCCCGTCCGCGGGACGGTTTTCAGGCTAACCGCTTACGCGGCCTGGGCGTGTTCGATGGTCTTGGGCTGGCTGCTGGGTCCGGTCGCCGCAATCTCGATGCGGCGCGGCTTGAGCGCTTCAGGCACTTCCCGCTTCAAGTCGATCGTCAGCAGGCCGTTGTCGAGGTTCGCGCCCGTCACCTTGACGTGATCGGCGAGATCGAAGCTCTGCTTGAAAGCGCGGGTCGCGATGCCGCGATGCAGGTACTGCGCGCCGTCCTCCGAACCTTTCTTCTGGCCCGTCACCAGCAGGGCGTTCGCCTGCGCCGTGACGGTCAACTCATCGGGCGAAAAACCCGCGACCGCCATGGTGATGCGGTACTGGTCCTCGCTCAGCTTCTCGATGTTGTAAGGCGGCCAGTTGTTGAGATGCTCCACGCGGGAGGACGCATCGAGCAGGTTGAACAACCGGTCGAAGCCGACCGTCGAGCGATAGAGGGGAGAAAAGTCGAAGTTCCTCATGGCCATATTCTCCGTTGAGCAACATGGATTCAGAGGACGCCGGACACCGGCCGGCATCCGCGCCGAGCCGCAACGGGCCCCGGCGTCCCACGAGTTAGGAGCGGCCTCGCTTTTTTCAAGAGGGGGCTCGATCAGGATTTTTGAGAGGTTCAGCTTTGCGGCTATGCGCTCGATCCGCGCAGGGCGGAACCGCACTAACCCCCGTCCGTTGACCGAAACCTACGCGAGAGGAGGACAGCATGGCCGGCACACAAATCCCCGACGCCGCTCCACCCATGCCGGGCGGACCCCTTCCCAACGACCCCATCCCCGGCGGCAACATTCCGACCGAGACGCCCCCGCGTCCGCCGGACGAACTGCCGGACATCGGCCCGACCGGCCCGCGCACGCCGTACCCAGTGAACGATCCCGGTGTGACCGATCCGACAGGGCCGGGCTCCGAGCCAGACTACTTGCCGGGCGGACCGACTTACCCTGGAACCCGGTTCTGAGCGGCTTTCCCAAGGTCCCCTTTCCCGGCGGATCTTGCCCCCGCTCCGGCCAGGCGCGCTCACAATTCCAGGAGCGCGTAGGGCCGTCCGGTCGGTTTCTCGATTTGATGCGCCACGTTGTAGACCGGCGCGCCGCCGGGCGTGCGGCCCTCGTAGCGGCCATGATGCGCATGGCCGTGAACCACCGCCGACACCTTGAAGCGATCGATCGTCTCGGCCAACCGCGATGAGCCGAGGAAGGGAAAGATTTCGAGCGGTTCGCCCTCGATCGTCTCCGGGATCGGCGCGTAGTGCAGCACGACGAGCGCGCGCTGGCTCTTCACTCCGCGCATGGCGTTCTCCAGCCGCATCGCCTCGTTCATGGTCTCGGTCACGAAGGTCTTGATCGCGCTCTCCCCGAAAGCGCCGAGCATCCGTCGTCCGAAGCCGCCGGCGAAGCCCTTGACGCCCACGAAGCCGACGCCGTCGATCTCGACCGACGTCCCATCCAGCAAATGCACGCCCGCGTGCTTCACGATTGCGGCGACCTTGTCGGCGCAGCCGCACTCGTAATCATGGTTGCCGAGCACGGCGACGACCGGGATCGCGCAGGCGCGCAGATCCTCGACCAGCAGTTCGGCCTCGCGCGGCTTGCCGAGGTCGGTGAGGTCGCCGGTGAGGACAAGAACATCCGCCTCCTTGGAGACCTCCGCGAACAAGTCGCGGTAGGCTCCCGCCTGGTCCTCGCTCACATGCAGGTCGCCGAGCGCCGCGACCCGGAGCGCGCCGTTGCGGCTAGTCATGGCGCCAGTCGCCTTCTCCTCCGACATCGGCGAATCCCCATTCCTTGACGTCAATCTCGTAGTCGGTGCGCGAGAACATGCGTCCGCGGCACACCTTCATCTGCGGCGCGGGCAGCTCCGACTGCTTTTCCAGGCGGTCGACCAGTTCATCCATCAGCCAACGCGGGACGGAGCGGCGTTCGCTCGGATAAATCCAGCGGAAGTTGATGAGGTGGGTCAGCAGCACCTCCCAGTGCACCTCCATGTAGCCGAGAAGACGCCGCCAATCGATCTGGTCGTGGGCCTTGAGAATCGTGTGCGCCACGTCGGCGCCGTCGTAACGCTCGCGGAACTGGATGAAGCATTTGGACCAGACCAGCTCGGTGGGGCCGACGATAAGCACCGGGGTGCCGAAGACCTCGATCTGCCGCGCGTGGCCGAACCACTCGTCCCCGACCGGCATGGTGCCGTTCTGGGATGCGAAGATCACATCGAAAAAGTCTTCGCCCTTATAGACCTTGCCGAGCCAGCGCTCGTCCTCGATCTCGACCGCATAGCCGAGGCTCTGGAAGTGCGCGAGGATGCGCGGATAGTCGCCGGCCTTGCAGAAGACGTCGAGATCCTTGGTCGGGCGCGTGATGCCCGTATAGGCGCTCAGGGCATAGGTGCCGGCGAGCAGGAACGGCAGGCCGAGCCGTGTCAGCTCTTGCAGCGCCTCGGCGTAGAACGCCTCGGCTCCCGGCGACATCAACGAGGGTTCCGCCTTGGCGATGAATGTCGGAACGATGGTCGCAGGGCTGGCGGGCGGGCCGTGTGAGGTCATGGGTGCGGCTTCGGGAACATGGCGTGCCGACGGGCCGCCCGCAAATCACAATCGGAGCGGACGCGCAAAGTTCCGCGCAGACCGCCGACGCGCCTTGCAAGCCGCAAGCAGCCATCGTCAGCGGAACGACGCCGCTTCTTGAGAGAAGAAATCTCAAGTCTCGACGGCTTAATGCTCGCGCTGTCGCTCTTTCACCTCGAGTTGGCGCAGCCAGAACTGGAGCCGTTCCGGGATGGGCTCCCGGACGACCTCCGTATAGGCGGACGCCAAACCTCGGCCCAAGGCGAGGCGCAGCTTGTCGTCGATCTGTCTTTCAGACGTCCGCATCTCGCCCGAGAGAAATGCGCTGGCTTTCACGGCCTCCATGACGGCTCACCCTAGGACTCACATTCTCCTGTGCCGACGACGTGCGTCGCACCCAACATGAGCCTCCTCATAATTCTTGCACCTGATAGAAAGCAGGAAGTCGATCGGAGTTCCCAGGCCGCATCAACTTAAGAAAGCCAAGCTCTTCCCGGGGGCGAGGCGGATCGTCCGGGATCTCGTCCGCGAGGCGGCTCGGTTCGGCCAAGCCGTTGCGCCTTGCCAGCCGGTTTTTTCGCTCTTATTTGAGGGGCATCGACATTTGGCCGGACGACTGGGCCGCTTCGCCTTGCGACCGCCGGGCGCACGTTCAGACTACCCCTCCAAACATCGACGATCGACGGGCCGTCTCTGGCGCGCCCGTTCCAGCGTGCAACCCAGCGAAGACAAGGTTTCCCATGAATACGGGCACGGTGAAATGGTTCAATGAGCAGAAGGGCTACGGCTTCATTCAGCCGGACAGCGGCGGCAAGGACGTCTTCGTCCATGTCACTGCCGTGGAGCGCTCGGGCCTGCGCGGCTTGCAAGAGGGCCAGAAGGTCTCCTACGAGCTTGAGACCGACCGGCGCAACGGCAAGACCTCCGCGGTCAACCTGAAGGCGGCCTAGAGCCTGTTCAGGCGAAGCGGGCCCCGGTCCGCCGTTGAAAGCGCCTCAGAAGAGGACATAGGGCCGATTCCCTCTAAGGGGAAACGGCGCTATGGTCCGGGATGGGCGGCGAGGCTTGGCCTTGCGCCGCGGTTCCGCGATCTGCACGGCGCCGTTCGTCGGAACGGCGCTTTTGTTGTCTTGGACAAGGAGCATGGCTGATGGCCAAAGAGGAGTTGATGCAGTTTGAGGGGCTCGTCCTGGAGATCTTGCCGGACGCCCGATACCGCGTTCAGCTCGACAGCGGCCACGAGATCGTCGCCTACACGGCCGGCAAGATGAAAAAGAACCGCATCAAGACGCTCGCGGGCGACCGCGTCACCGTCGAAATGTCGCCTTACGATCTGGAGAAGGGACGGCTGATCTTCCGTCACAAGGACGAGCGCGCCGCCGGCCCGCGGCCCCCCGCGCGCGGCCAGTTCCGACGCCGCTGATCCGGCGACACGCGAGGCGGGAATCTCGATCACCTCGACGGCGCGAACAAATAAGCAAGCCCGCCTCGACCCAGACGAGGCCGGCCTTTTCATAATGGGCGGGCCGCGCGTCACGATCCCGGCGGCTTGCCCCAGACCGCTTCGAGGCGCGCGTCGCGGCCGCAATTCCAGCGGTAAAACTTATACTTCGAGGGATTCTTCAGGTAGTAGTCCTGGTGGTAGTCCTCGGCCATCCAGAACGGGCCCGCCTCGACGAGCGCGGTCGCGATCGGCTTCGAGAAGCGCTTTGAGTCCGCGAGCGCCTGCTTGGACGCCTCGGCCAAGCGCTTCTGCTCGGCGTCGTGGACGAAAATCGCCGTGCGGTAGGACGCGCCGCGGTCGCAGAACTGGCCGCCGGCGTCGACCGGATCGACGTTATGCCAGAACACGTCGAGAAGTTTGTCGTAGGTGACCTTCTGGGGATCGTAGACGACCCGCACCGCCTCGTAATGGCCCGTGCCCCCGGCCGTCACCTGCTCGTAGGTCGCTCCCGCCTTCGTCCCGCCCGTGTAGCCGGAGGTGGTCGAGACGACGCCCTCCGTCTTGTCGAAGGGCGGCTCCATGCACCAGAAGCAGCCGCCCGCAAACGTCGCCACCGCCAGCCCCGCCGCGGGCGGAGCGGCCTCCTGCGTGCGCTCCTCGCTTAAGGTCGGCGCGGCGCTCAAAGCGAGCGCCAGCGCGCCGGCCAGGAGACCGTTGAGCGTGAGGCGGCGCATCAGGCGGCGTCCGCCGGCTGAAACTTCATCGCCGCGCCGTTCATGCAGTAGCGCAGCCCGGTCGGCTTCGGCCCGTCCTCGAAGACGTGGCCGAGATGGCCCCCGCAGCGGGCGCAATGCACTTCGGTGCGGGTCATCAGCAAGGTGTTATCCGCCGACGTGCCGATCGCGCCCTCGATCGGCCGGAAGAAACTCGGCCAGCCGGTGCCGGACTCGAACTTCGTGTCCGACTCGAACACCGGCTGGTCGCAGCCCGCGCACACGAACACGCCCTTGCGCTTTTCGGCGTTGAGCGGGCTCGTGCCGGCGCGCTCGGTGCCGTGCTGGCGCAGCACCCGGTATTGCTCGGGGGTAAGCCGCTGCTTCCACTCGGCGTCCGAGTGGGACACCGGATAGACGTGGGCGTCCTTCGCCTCCGAGGACGAGCCGAACAGGCGCGCCCCCAGGCCCGCCGCGGCGGCGCCGACCGCGCCCAAGCCCAACGTGCGTCTGGTCATCATCTGGAACTCCGAGAGAGCGATTTTGGCGAGCCTAATATGGCGATGCGCCGGTCTGCTTGCATCTCACATGCGATCACGAACGCGTGGCGAGCCTTGTCCTCCTGCGCTCTGCTCCGAACGCAACAATTCTCGCCGTCATCCCTGCGCAGGCCGGGACGCCTGAACGCTGCTCAGCATTCTGAGAGGCGCAATAGCCCTTCTCATTCCGGGGCCGCCTGCAAGGCCGAGCCCGGAACCCATGAACCCCGGCTGCCAGAACAGAGCGGAACGGGTCCATGCCTTCCCTGAACCACCTGTGTTCCTGGGTTCCGGGCTCTCGCTTCGCGAGCCTCGGAATGACGGCGTGCGTCATCGTCCTCGCGGCGGGTGGCCGGGAGGGCGGTTCGGCAACGGTTCAAAGAGCGGGTTGGTCGAGGGGCGTGGGACGCCGAAACGCTCGATCCTAAGTTTTAAGTGAGAGCCTTTCGGCGTCCCCGCAGCTGTCAGGACTTGCGTCCGTCAAGCCGCGTCCGGGTCTGACACCCGGCACGTTCGGCGGTTTCGGTTCGCCCCGGCCCCGCACTCCTGCCTCGGCGCATCGCCTACCGGGCTTTCGCCGTCTCGGCTCCTCACCTCGGCCTTACGCTGGTCCTGCCAGAGCTCTGCCGTAGTACAGAGCGGGCGGGCCTCTGGGGAGCACGCACGCCTATCGCTGGTGCGACCTCTCCTGCGCCGGTTCGACCTCCCGAGCCTCCGAGCCGCGTAGCCCAGAGCCGCAGGCGCCGGTCCCCGCCCCACGTCACGACGCCTCGCGAGCGCGCCCCTCAATGGGCGGGGACGGCCGGCATATAGGATAGAGTTCAGGTAATGTCAATAAAAGCTTGTTGATGAGTGCGCGGCCGCTCGACGTCCTCGTGGCGCGCCTGCTCGACCGGGCGTGAACGATCGATCGGCCCTCGACCTTGGCGGCGCACGCCTCACTCTCCCTCCGGAGAGGTGGGGGCGCCTCAGCCCGGCTGCCTCAACCCTCCCGCCCGGCCCGCAACCGTTCCGCCACGCGCGGGGCGAAGTAGGTGAACACGCCATCCGCCCCGGCGCGCTTGAAGGCGATCAGGCTTTCCATCATGGCGCGCTCGCCGTCGAGCCAGCCGTTGCGGGCGGCGGCTTCGATCATCGCGTATTCGCCCGAGACCTGGTAGGCGAAGGTCGGGACCGCGAAGGCGTCCTTCACGCGCGCGATGATGTCGAGATAGGGCAGGCCGGGCTTGACCATGACCATGTCGGCGCCCTCGTCGAGGTCGAGCGCGACCTCGCGCAGGGCCTCGTCCGCATTGGCGGGGTCCATCTGATAGGTGCGCTTGTCGCCGACGAGCGCGGCGCTGGTGCCGATGGCGTCACGGAAGGGGCCGTAGAAGGCCGAGGCGTATTTGGCCGCGTAGGCCATGATCTGCACGTTGTGGAAGCCCGAGCGGTCGAGCGCCGCCCGGATCGCGCCGACGCGCCCGTCCATCATGTCGGACGGCGCGATCACGTCCGCGCCGGCCTCGGCCTGAACGAGGCTCTGCTCGATCAGCACCGCCACGGTCTCGTCGTTGAGGATCACGCCGTCGTCGAGAAGGCCGTCGTGGCCGTGGCTCGTGTAGGGGTCGAGCGCCACGTCGGTGATGACGCCGATCTGCGGCACGGCCGCCTTGATGGCGCGCACCGCGCGGCAGACGAGGTTCTGGCGGTTGAGAGCCTCCGCGCCGCGCGGGCAGCGCAGCGCCGGGTCGGTGTAGGGGAACACGGCGAGCGCCGGGATGCCGAGCGCGGCGGCGCGCTCCGCCTCCCGCACGGCTTCGTCCACGGCGAGGCGCTCGACGCCCGGCATGGAGGCGACCGGCTCGCGCCGGGCCGCGCCGTCGATCAGGAACAGGGGCCAGATCAGGTCATCGACGGAGAGACGGTTTTCGCGCACGAGCCGGCGCGACCACTCGGCCTTGCGGTTGCGCCGCAGCCGGTGCGTCAGGGACAGGGATGTCGCGGCGGCGGTTTCGCGCGCCTCCCGCGCCACATCGCGCGCCATGGGCCGGGGGAAGGAGGACACCTTGAGAGCCATGCCGCGCTGCCTCACGCCGAATGATCCTGAGATGCGCTAGGCGTAGCACATTTGAACGGCTCTAAAAAAGCTGTGATCCTGGGATTGCAGCAATGCGGCCCGCGCCGATTGACGCTGGCGGTTCGCCCCGTCTAAGCCGCCGCGTCGGGAGGACGTGATGGCCGAGACGGCGGAGATCATCTGCGAACAGGACGGCGCGGCGGGCCTGATCACGCTGAACCGGCCCCAAGCCCTGAACGCGCTGACGCTCGACATGGTGCGCGCCATGCGCCGCGCGCTCGATGCCTGGGCGGACGACCCGCACGTGACGCGCGTGGTGGTGACGGGCGCGGGCGAGCGGGCGTTCTGCGCCGGCGGCGACATTCGCCATCTCTACGAACTCGGACAAGCCGGGCGGCGGGACGAGGCGCTTGGGTTCTGGCGCGAGGAATACGCGCTCAACGTCCGCATCAAGGGCTATCCGAAGCCGTATGTGTCGCTCATCGACGGACTCGTCATGGGCGGCGGGGTCGGGGTGTCGCTGCACGGCAGCCACCGCGTGGCGGGCGACCGCTATGCCTTCGCCATGCCGGAGGTCGGGATCGGCTTCTTCCCGGACGTGGGCGCGACCTGGGCGCTGCCGCGCCTGCCGGGCAAGGCCGGCCTCTATCTTGCGCTGACCGGTGAGAGGGTGCGCGCCGCCGACGCGCTCGCGCTCGGCCTCGCGACCCATGCGGTTCCCTCAAGCGCCTTCGACGACGTGCGCGCGGCGCTGACCGCCGGCGAGCCGGTCGACGCCGTGCTGGCCTCCGCGGCCCGCGATCCGGGCGAGGCGTTTTTAGGCCGCGAGCGGGACATCGTCGATCCCTGCTTCGCGGGGGAGAGCGTCGAGGCCGTTCTGTCGCGGCTCGACGAGGCTGCGACGGACGGTTCCGCCTTCGCGGCCAAAACGGCCGCAACCATCCGCGCCAAGTCGCCGACGAGCCTGTGCATCGCGTTCGAGCAGATGCGGCGTGGCGGCGCGCTCGATTTCGAGGAGGCGATGCGCACCGAGTACCGCATCGTGTCGCGGGTCGTCGAAGGCCACGATTTCTATGAAGGCGTGCGCGCCGCCGTGATCGACAAGGACGGCGCGCCGAACTGGCGCCCGCCGACGCTTGCCGGCGTGACCAAGGCCGACGTGCGGCGGCACTTCGACTCCCTCGGTCCGCGCGAGCTTGAGGTCGCCTGATGGCCGACGCCTCCGGCGGCGGCGGCCGTCCTCTCGATTCTGCGAAGGATCTGTCCGACGAGGGAATCCCGCAAAATCCGGCGCCGCGGTCGGTGCGCTGGAGCCTGATCCTGGTCTGGTTCATGCGCGTCGTCGCGCTCCTGTGGATCACCAAGGGGCTGGCCTCTTGGGCCGCGCTCCTCGGCATCGGGCCGGCCCCGGCTCCCTTCGAGGTGCGCCCGACGGGCTACCAGGCCACTGTCATCTATTTCGCCGTGATCGACCTCGTGGCGGCTGTCGGCCTATGGCTCACCAGCACCTGGGGCGGCGTCCTCTGGCTTCTCGCGATCATGAGCCATCTGATTCTGGCGGTCTTTTTTCCTCTCTATGTCACGGGCGGGACCGTGCTGATCGGATTGTTCGCCGCCTTCATCCTGGGCTACCTCACGATCTCCTGGCTGGCCGCAAGCGAGGAGGAGTAACATCCACAATAAACTGTGACGTGCAACGGATCGTCAGGGTAAATCGCCGTTCATTTCACGATGCGTTTACGTCAAGAAGTAAATACGAAATTCATCCTAGAATTTAAGCGGGTTTTCATGGGCGTGAACGATAGTGCCTCTTATCAGCGAAGCCGGGCCAACCGGCTGTTTACAAAAAACAGCGAGGCGATCCATGAATACTCTTGCGAAGACCCGTCCAGAGGTCCGGCCGGACAACGAACCGGCGGCGAAGCCGCATTACCTCGAGTCGCTGCACCTCGTGGAGCGGCTCCATCGCCGCCTGCTCGACGTCATCAAGGATGAGTTCGAACGCCGCGGGCGCGACGACGTCAACAGCGTGCAGGCGCTGCTCCTCTACAACATCGGCGACAAGGAGCTCACGGCGAGCGAGCTGCGCACCCGCGGCTACTACCTCGGCTCGAACGTCTCCTACAACGTCAAGAAGCTCGTCGAGACGGGCTACCTGCATCACGCCCGCTCGCGCGTGGACCGCCGCGCGGTGCGCATCAGCCTCACCGACAAGGGGCGGCAGGTGCATGATGTCGTGCAGGGCCTCTACGACAAGCACGCCCGCACGATCGAGCCCATCGGCGGCATTTCGGGCGACGACTTCCAGCGGCTCAATCAGGCGCTGGTGCGGCTGGAGCGCTTCTGGACCGACCAGATCCGCTATCGGCTTTGACCGCAGGCGGCGGTCCGCCTCCTAAAAAGCCGGTCTCCAGGAAAGCCCCGCTCCGGCGGGGCTTTTTGTGTCCTTCGAGCAACGCAGGCGATGAAAGGACGGCTGGCAAGGAGCATCAGGGCGCGAAGGCGCGGCCTGCCACAAATTGGCCCATGTAGTCATGGTTCGTTAAGGCCGCCCCGGCACCTTCCGGGATCGAGGACCATCCGGACGGCCAGACCCCCGTCCGATTCCACGCCGCGTCATTCAAGAAAAAGAGTTCGCCGCCCATGCTTGTCCGCGCTTCGCTTTTCTCAAGCTCGCTCGCTCTTGCGCTCGCCGCGGCGAGCGCCGCCGCCGCTCAGGAGCCAGCGGTCGGCGAGCAGGCCGAATGGCGCCAGAACTACGATGCGGTGTCCCGCATCCGCGTGGCGCGGTCGACGACGCCGATCCTCTCGCCGCAGGCGCTCGCCGCGACCGAAGAGGCGATCGAACGCTACCGCGACATCGCCTCGCGCGGCGGCTGGGGAATGCTTCAGACGGGCGAACGCCTGCGCGTCGGAGCGAACAGCCCGAGCGTGGTCGCCCTGCGCCAGCGCCTCATCCAGACGGGCGACTCTGGACCCGGCCGCGGGCTCGTCGCCGGTTTACGACTCCTACGTCGAAGCCGGCGTGCGCCGCTTCCAGGCGCGGCACGGCCTCAACACCACGGGCGCCATGAACAGCGCCACGCTCGCCGCCATGAACGTGCCGGCCCAGGTCCGCTTGCGCCAGCTCGAGACTCAACCTCGTGCGCCTGCGCTCCAACGCCGGCAACCTCGGCCACCGCTACGTGATCGTGAACATCCCGGCCGCCCTGGTCGAGACCGTGGAGGGCGGCCAGGTCGTCACCCGGCACGCCGCCGGCGTCGGCAAGATCGACCGGCAGTCGCCGGTCATGAACGCCAAGATCCACGGAGATCAATTTCAACCCGTTCTGGACGGTGCCGGCCTCGATCATCCGCAAGGACCTGATCCCGAAGATGCAGAAGGAGCCGAACTACCTGACCGACAACAAGATCCGCATCTACAACGGCCAGGGCCAGGAGTTGTCGCCCAAGCAGGTCAACTGGCACTCGGACGAGGCGACCCGCTACATGTTCCGCCAGGACCCCGGCGTGCGACCTCAACTCGATGGGCTTCGTGCGCATCAACATCCCGAATCCGCACGGCGTCTACATGCACGACACGCCCGCCAAGGGCATCTTCGGCGACGATTTCCGCTTCGTGTCGTCGGGCTGCGTGCGCGTGCAGAACGTGCGCGACTACGTCGACGTGGCTTCTGAAGGACACCCCCGGCTGGACCCGCGACCAGATCGAGGCGGCGATCCAGTCCGGCCAGCGGCATCGACGCCAAGCTGGCTCAGCCGGTCAACGTCTACTGGACCTACGTCACCGCCTGGGCGACGCCCGACGGTCTCGTGCAGTTCCGCGACGACATCTACAAGCGCGACGGCCTGGGCAACATCCCGGTGGCGAGCATGGCGCAGCCGGCGGCGGAGCCGGTCGATCTGGAAGAGACGACGCTGAACAACTAGCGGCGTGCGCTCTCCGATAGGGCGGAATCCAGCCACGGTGTCAGGCTTGCGCTGAGGCTGGCCCCGGATATGTTTCGCTCGGGCGAGAGCCTGAAAATCAAAGTCGTCGTGCACGAGGCCGAAGAGGGCGGCTTCTGGGCCGAGGCGCCCGCGATTCCGGGCTGCGCAACCCAAGGCGAAACCTTCGAGGAACTCCTGACCGACCTCTATGAGGCGGTCGAGGGTTGTTTGTCGGTTGATGTGGCCGAACCGACGCCCGGCGGCAAGGAACGTGTTCTCGAAATCGCGGTATGAAGGCGCTGTCGGGCCGCGACTTCGCCCGCTTGGTCGAGCGGCACGGCTACGTCTGCTCCGCATCAGCGGCAGTCATCACATCTACGGCAAGCCCGGAAGCGTGGTCCGTCTATCGATCCCGATTCACGGAAGCCAGCCGCTGAAAGCCGGTTTGCTGCGACACTTGGCGAAGCTTGCAGAGTTTCCTGAGGACGAACTGAGCTGACGAGCCCCGCTCGCCGGAGGGGGGCAGGCTTGGCGCGCCATCGACCCGCGTGCTAGAGGCTTCGCGCAAAGCCCATTGGCCGGAACGATGAAGTGTCGACGCGCCGTCTCGCGGCGCGATCATGTGTTTCAAGAAAGACCTGCGAGGATGGCGATGAGCGCGAGCGAAGCGGTGCAGCCGCATCTGTCGAACAGCTTTTTCTCGGCGAGCCTCGCCGACGCCGATCCCGAGATCGCGCGCGCCATCGACGCTCGAGCTCGGCCGCCAGCGCGACGAGATCGAGCTGATCGCCTCGGAGAACATCGTCTCCCGCGCCGTGCTCGAGGCGCAGGGCTCGGTGATGACCAACAAGTACGCCGAGGGCTATCCGCGGCCGGCGCTACTACGGCGGCTGCCAGTTCGTCGACATCGCCGAGAAGCTGGCGATCGAGCGCGCCAAGCGCTGTTCGGCTGCCGCTTCGCCAACGTGCAGCCGAACTCCGGCAGCCAGGCCAACCAGGCCGTGTTCCTGGCGCTGATGAAGCCGGGCGACACCTTCATGGGCCTCGACCTCGCCTGCCGGCGGCCACCTCACCCACGGCTCGCCGGTCAACATGTCGGGCAAGTGGTTCAACGTCGGTGCAGCTACGGCGTGCGGCCGGACGACCAGACGCATCGACATGGACGAGGTCGAGCGGCTCGCGCGCGAGCACAAGCCGAAGCTGATCATCGCCGGCGGCTCGGCCTATTCGCGCCATCTGGGACTTCGCGCGCTTCCGCGAGATCGGCGACGAGGTCGGCGCCTATCTTCATGGTCGACATGGCGCATTTCGCCGGCCTGGTCGCCGGCGGCGCGCATCCGTCGCCGTTCCCGCACGCCCATGTCGTCACCACGACCACGCACAAGACCCTGCGCGGCCCGCGCGGCGGCATGATCCTCACCAACGACGAGGAGCATCGCCAAGAAGATCAACTCGGCGATCTTCCCCGGCCTCCAGGGCGGGCCGCTGATGCACGTCATCGCCGCCAAGGCGGTGGCCTTCGGCGAGGCGCTGCAGCCCGAGTTCAAGCTCTACGCCCACGCCGTGGTCGAGAACGCCAAGGCGCTGGCCGACACGATCGCTGTCGGGCGGCTACGCCATCGTCACCGGCGGCACCGACAACCACCTGATGCTGGTCGACCTGCGGCCCAAGAGGCCTCACCGGCAAGGCCGCCGAGGCGGCGCTCGGGCGCGCCCACATCACCTGCAACAAGAACGGCATGCCGTTCGATCCCGAGAAGCCGATGGTGACCTCCGGCATCCGCCTCGGCACGCCGGCCTGCACCACGCGCGGCTTCGGCGTCGCCGAGTTCCGCCGCGTCGGCGAGCTGATCGTCGAGGTGCTCGACGGCCTGGCGAAGCACGGCGAGGACGGCAACGGCGCGAGTCGAGGCAGCCGTGCAAGGCGCGCGCGCACGAGCTGACCGCGCCGCTTCCCGATCTACGCCTGACGGCGGCGAGGACGCGCGATGCGCTGCCCCTATTGCGGCGAGCCTCGACACGCAGGTGAAGGACTCGCGGCCGACGGACGATGCATCCGCGATCCGCCGCCGGCGCGTCTGCCCCGATTGCGGCGGCCGCTTCACCACCTTCGAGCGCGTGCAGCTGCGCGAGCTCGATGGTCGTGAAGCGCTCGGGCCGGCGCGTGCCGTTCGACCGCGACAAGCTGCAGCGCTCGGTCGAGGTCGCGCTGCGCAAGCGCCCGGTCGAGCCGGAGCGCGTCGAGCGCATGATCAACGGCATCGTGCGCCAGCTCGAAAGCCTGGGCGACGGCGAGGTCGCCGAGCGAGCAGATCGGCGAACTGGTCATGGAGGGCCTGAAGGGCCTCGACGACGTCGCCTATGTGCGCTTCGCCTCGGTCTACAGGAATTTCCGCGAGGCGAAGGATTTCGAGGAGCTGATCGGCGAGCTCGCCGCCGAGGAGCCGGCCGCCGAGCGCCCGCGGACGCGCGCAAGGCCGCGCGGACGGGCGCGTGACGCCCGCGGTCCGGCTCGCGAGCAGGCCGCCGAGCGCACGGCCGGCGCTGGCCCGACGCGCAGGACGAGCGCTTCATGCGCCTGGCGCTGGCGCTCGGCGCGCGCCACCTCGGCCTGACCTGGCCCAACCCCTCGGTCGGCGCCGTCGTCGGTCGATCGACGAACGGAGGCGGTCCGCTGCATCGTCGGCGCAAGGCGATCACCCAGCCGGGCGGGCGGCCGCACGCCGAGCGCGTGGCGCTGGAGGCCGCCGGCGCGGCGGCGCGCGGCGCGACCCTCTACGTCACGCTCGAGCCCTGCTCGCATCACGGCCGAACGCCGCCCTGCGCCGACGCGATCCTGGCGGCCGGCGTCGCCCGCGTCGTCACCGCGCTCGAGGACCCCGATCCGCGCGTGCGCGGGCGCGGGCCATGCGCGGCTCTGCGCGACCGCGGGCGTCGACGGTGTCGACCGGCGTCCTGGCCGGGACGCCGCGCGGCGGCTCCATCGCGGCCACATCCGCGCGTGACCGAGGGCGGCCGGCCGTGACCCTGAAGCTCGCCCAGACCGCCGACGGCTACGCCGGCGCGCGCTGTCCGGGCCGCGCCTGCTGATCACCGGCGAGCTCGCGAACGCCCGCACGCACCTGATGCGCGCCCATGCCGACGCGTCATGGTCGGCGTCGGCACGGTGCTGGCCGACGATCCGCAGCTGACCGTGCGCCTGCCGGGCTTGGAGGACTCGCTCGCCGGTGCGCGTCGTCCTCGACAGCCGGCTGCGCACGCCGCCGAGCTGCGCAGGCTCGTCAGGACGGCGCGCGAGGTGCCGACCTGGATCGTCGCCACGCGAGACGCGCCGGCCGAGCGCGGAGCGCCGCCTGGCGGCAGCGGGCGCCGAGGTGATCCGCGTCGGAGGCGACGCGACGGGCCGGCGTCGACGCTGCGAGCCGCGCTTCGCGACTCCTCGCCGGCGCGGCATCACGCGCGTTTTCTGCGAGGGCGGCCCGGCTCTCGGCGGCGCGCTCGCCGCGGCCGGTCTCGTCGACGAGGTGATTCTCGTGACGGGCGGTTCCGCGCTTGGAGCGCCGGGCATCCCGGCGCTGCCGCCGCCGCTCGAGACCGGCGCTCCAAAAAAACTTCGAGCCCATCGGGAGCGAAGATGGCCGGAGCCGATCGGTTCGACTTCTTACGAGAGGCGTCCCTGATGTTCACCGGCATCGTCACCGATGTCGGCGAAGTCGTCGCCGGTCGCAGACCATCCGGGCGGGCTGAGGCGGCTGCGCATCCACTGCGCCTACGATCCCGCGACGATCACGCTCGGCGCCTCGATCGCCTGCGCCGGGCCGTGCCTGACGGTCGTCGCCGTCGGCCGCGCGACCGAGGCGGCTGCTGGTTCGAGGTCGACGCCGCCGCCGAGACCTTGGCCGGACCACGGTCGGCGCGTGGCGCGGGCACGCGGGTCAACCTCGAGCGCTCGCTGAAGATCGGCGACGAACTCGGCGGGCATATCGTCACCGGCCATGTCGACGGCGTCGCCGAGATTTTGCGGCGCGAGACCGTCACGAGCGGCGAGGGCGCTTGGGGCGCGACGGCGCGCTTCGACGTCCGCGTGCCGCGCCCGCTCGCCCGCTTCATCGCGGAAAAGGGCTCGGTCGGCTCTCGACGGCGCGTCGCTGACGGTGAACAGCGGTCGAGGGCGACACCTTCTCGGTGCTGCTCATCCCGCACACGCTCGCGGTCACGACCTGGGGCGAGCGCCAAGCCGGCGACCGGCTCAACCTCGAGGTCGATCTCATGGCCCGCTACGCCGCGCGGCTTGCGGAGGCGAGGCGCGGAGGGCTACTGAGCGGAGCCTCGGAGTTCCGATGGCCGCCCCCCGTCAGACGCTCAGCGACGACGCACCTCTTACCGGGCGCGCGCGTCCTCATCGTCGAGGCGCGCTTCTACGACGACATCGCCGACGAGCTGCTGCGCGGCGCGCGGGCGGCGCTTGCGGCGGGCGAGGCGACGGTCGGATGTCGCTCACCGTCGCCGGGCGCGCTCGAAATCCCCGCCGACGCTCGCCATCGCGCTCGATGCGGCCGAGCGGGCGGGGCGGCCCTACGACGCGGCGGTGGCGCTCGGCTGCGTCATCCGCGGCGAGACCGGCCACTACGACATCGTCGCCGGCGAGAGCGCGCGCGCGCTGATGGATCTGTCCGTCGCCCGCGGCATTCCGCTCGGCAACGGCATCCTCACCGTCGAAAACGAGGCCCAGGCCTGGGCCGGGCCGCGATCGAGCGAAATGAACAAGGGCGGCGGCGCGGCCGAGGCCGCGCTGACGGTGCTGCGCATCAAGCGCCGGTCGTCGCGGCGGAGGGTTCACGTCGATGGCGAAGACCGCTGAGCGCAGCGCCGCCCGCCTGGCCGCCGTGCAGGCGCTCTACCAGATGGACGTGGCGGGCAAGGGCGTGTCGACGCCCTCGCCGAGTTCGAGGCGCTACTGGATCGGCCGCGAGGTCGAGGGCGTCGAGCTTCAAGCCGGCCGAGAACGCCTTTTTCCGCGATATTCTGTCGCGGCGTGGTGCGCGAGCAGCGCGCGATCGACGGCAAGGTCGACGCGGCGCTCGCCGAGGGCTGGCCGCTGAAGCGGATCGAGGCGGTGCTGCGCGCCATCCTGCGCGCCGGGCGCCTACGAGCTGATGTTCCGCAAGGACGTGCCGGCGCGCGTCAGTCATCACCGAATATGTCGACGTCGCGCACGGCTTCTACGGCGGGGACGAGCCGGGCCTCGTCAACGCCGTGCTCGACGCCATCGCGCGCGAGGCGCGCGGGGAGCTGAAGAGTTCGGGCTAAGCCGGGCCGTCGGCGCGCAGGAGCCGGGCGGGCAGGGGCGCGGACGCGGCGTCCGCTCGACAGACGCGCCGCCCCGCGACATTTTGAGGAATGAGGCTTTCATCCCGCCCCTCCGAAGACGAGCTGATCGCCCGCTTCTTCGCGCCGCTCGCCGGCGAAGGGGGCGCTGGGCCTGAAGGACGACGCGGCCCTTCTGCGCCCCGCGGCCGGGCACGACCTCGTCGTCACGGTCGACGCCCTCGTGGCGGGCGTGCATTTCTTTCCCGACGATCCGCCGGACGCGATCGCCGTGAAGGCGCTGGGCGTCAACCTCTCCGATCTCGCCGCCAAGGGCGCGTCGCCCGTCGGATTCCTGCTGGCGCTGGCGCTGCCGGACGGACTGGACGGAGGCCTGGCTCGCCGCCTTCGCGGAGGGCCTGGGCGAGGCCGCGCGGGCGTTCGCCTGCCCGCTGCTCGGCGGCGACACGGTGCGCGCCGCGGCGCGTTGTCGCTCTCGGTCACGGCGTTCGGGCAGGTTCCGGCAGGGCGGATGGTGCGTCGCACGGCGGCGCGGGCGGGCGATCGCGTCTGCGTCACCGGCACGATCGGCGACGCCGCGCTGGGACTGGCGCTCAGGCGGGGCACGGAAGCGCCCTGGGCCTCCGGCCTGACCTCCGAGGAGCGGACGCATCTTGTCGATCGCTACCTTCGCCCGCGGCCGCGGCATCGCGCTCGCCCGCCGTCTTGCGCAGCATGCGCGCGCCGCCATGGACGTGTCCGACGGCTTGGCCGGCGATCTCGCCAAGATGATGCGCGCGAGCGGCGCATCGGCCGTGGTGGACCTGGACACAATCCCGCTCTCGCCGGCGGCGCGGACGGCGCTGGCTGGCGACCGCGGGCTCATGGAGCGTCTCGTCACGGGCGGCGACGACTACGAGATCCTGTGCGCGCTGCCGGAGGCGCGAATCACGGCGTTCCTCCAGGCGAGCGCGGCGGCGGGCGTCCCGGCCGCGGTCATCGGAACGGTGATTGAGGGCGATGGATTGCCCCTGTTCCGGGGCGAGGGCTGCGACCGCCGCTTCGAGGCGGGTTCGTTCAGTCATTTCTGACGCGGTCCCCATCCCTGAAGCGCCCACGGAGAGGGTTTGCGCGGCCTGGCGTTCCGTCCCGCTTCGCACCTGCAACATCGCGTTTGCGATTTGGCGCAAAGTTTGGCAGTGAGGGCGCGCATTCCTCAGGGCCTGCCTGGCGAGGGCGCGACCGCGCGCGCTTGCCCTCCTCAAGGCCCCTCATCGACGACAACAAGGACGGTACAATGATCGCACTCATCCTCATCATCTTGGGCGGCCCTTCGCGATCGCCTACGGCGTGTGGGCCATCAACGACGTCATGAAGCGCGACGCCGGCACGCAGCGCATGCAGGAGATCGCCGGCGCGATCGCCGAGGGCGCGCAGGCCTATCTGCGCCGCCAGTACATGACGATCGGCATCGTCGGCGTCGTGCTCTTCGTCGTTCATCGCCTACTTCCTCGGCGGTCCGGGTCGCCGTCGGCTTCGCCGTCGGCGCCGTGCTGTCGGGCGCGGCCGGCTTCATCGGCATGAACGTCTCGGTCCGCGCCAACGTCCGCACCGCCCAGGCGGCGACGCAGTCGCTCGGCGGCGGCCTCGACGTCGCCTTCAAGTCGGGCGCCGTCACCGGCATGCTGGTCGCCGGCCTCGCGCTGCTCGGCGTCGCGGTCTACTTCAGCTTCCTGACCCGCGGCGCTCGGGCTCTCGTCCGTCGAGCCGCGACGGTCATCGACGCGCTCGTGGCGCTCGGCTTCGGCGCCTCGCTGATCTCGATCTTCGCGCGTCTCGGCGGCGGCATCTTCACCAAGGGCGCCGACGTCGGCGGCGATCTCGTCGGCAAGGTCGAGGCCGGCATCCCCGAGGACGATCCGCGCAACCCCGCGACCATCGCCGACAACGTCGGCGACAATGTCGGCGACTGCGCCGGCATGGCCGCCGACCTGTTCGAGACCTATGCGGTGACCATCGTCGCCACGATGGTGCTCGCGGCGATCTTCTTCGCCGGCCAGCCCGTGCTCGAACTGCGATGCTGCATCTATCCGCTCGCCATCGGCGCGGCCTGCATCGTGACCTCGATCATCGGCACCTTCTTCGTCAAGCTCGGCCAGAACCAGTCGATCATGGGCGCGCTCTACAAGGGCCTGATCGCCACGGGCATCCTGTCGGTCGTCGCCATCGCGATCGTCAACTTCGTCCTGTTCGGCGGGTTCGGCGACGACCTTCGAAGCGCGAATTCCGTCACGGGCGACGTCGCGCGGCTGGTCACGTTCAGTTCCGGCGCGCTGTTCTGGTGCGCGGTCGTCGGGCCTCGTCGTGACGGCGCTCATCGTCGTGATCACCGAGTACTACACCGGCATCGGCTATCCGCCCGGTGCGGTCGATCGCGCAGGCCTCCGTCACCGGCCACGGCACCAACGTCATCCAGGGTCTCGCCGTCTCGCTCGAATCGACGGCGCTGCCGGCGCTCGTCATCGTCGCCGGCATCATCGTCACCTACACGCTCGCGGGCCTGTTCGGCATCGCCATCGCGGTCACGGCCATGCTGGCGCTCGCCGGCATGATCGTCGCGCTCGACGCCTTCGGCCCGGTGACCGACAACGCCGGCGGCATCGCCGAGATGGCGGGCCTGCCCAAGGAGGTCCGCAAGTCGACCGACGCGCTCGACGCGGTCGGCAACACCACCAAGGCCGTGACCAAGGGCTACGCCATCGGCTCGGCCGGCCTCGGCGCGCTGGTGCTGTTCGCGGCCTACACCTCGGACCTGAACTACTTCATCGCCGAGGCGAACCGGGCCGGCTCGACCACCTACCCGTACTTCCAGGGCGTCACGGTCGACTTCTCGCTCGCCAACCCCTACGTCGTCGTCGGCCTCCTCCTCGGCGGCCTCATCCCCTACCTCTTCGGCGGCATCGCCATGACGGCGGTCGGCCGCGCCGCCGGCGCGGTCGTGGAGGAGGTGCGCCGGCAGTTCCGCGAGAAGCCGGGCATCATGGAGGGCACGCGACCGGCCCGACTACGGCCGCGCCGTCGACATGCTCACCAGGGCCGCCATCAAGGAGATGATCGTCCCCTCGCTCCTGCCGGTGCTGTCGCCGATCGTGCTCTACTTCGTCATCTACTGGCCATCGCCGGCAAGAGCCAGGCCTTCGCGGCGGTCGGCGCCATGCTGCTCGGCGTCATCGTCACGGCCTCTTCGTCGCGATCTCGATGACCTCGGGCGGCGGCGCCTGGGACAACGCCAAGAAGTCCTTCGAGGACGGCTTCATTGATCGGCGGCACCAAGGGCTCGGAAGCCCACAAGGCCTCCGTCACCGGCGACACCGTCGGCGATCCCTACAAGGACACCGCCGGCCCCGCCGTGAACCCGGCGATCAAGATCACCAACATCGTCGCGCTCCTGCTGCTCGCCATCCTGGCGCACAGCTGAGGTCAGCGTTTCGCACGCACGGTTCCGGGCGATCGGCCCGGCGCCGGTTAGACTCGACGGCGCCGTTGCGTTCAGCCGTCCATGGAGCCCGAGCGCATCCGGCTCCGACATCGTGCTCAACCCCTTCCCTCGCGGGGAGGGAAGCGCGTTTGGGATATTAAATGCCGTCCGGGCCGCGGCGGAGCAATCCGCCGCGGGGCGGCGCCGCTCAATACGCGTTGTCGCTCTTCAGCAGCGCGAACGGCGTCGTGGCCAGGATGTAGAGGTCGAAGAACACCGACCAGTTCTCGATGTAGTAGAGGTCGTGCTCGACGCGGCGCTGGATCTTCTCGCTGGTGTCGGTCTCGCCGCGCCAGCCGTTGACCTGCGCCCAGCCGGTGATGCCGGGCTTGACCTTGTGGCGGGCGAAATAGCCGTCGACCACCTGGTCGTAGAGTCGATCCTCGGCCTTGGCGTGCAGCGCGTGGGGGCGCGGGCCGACGAGCGACAGGTTGCCCTTCGAAGACGACGTTGAGGAGCTGCGGCAGTTCGTCGATCGAGGTCTTGCGGATGAAACGGCCGACGCGCGTCACGCGCGGATCGTCCTTGGTGACGAGCTTCGCGGCGGTCGCGTCCGTCGCCTCGGCGTACATGGAGCGGAACTTGAACACCTCGATCAACTCGTTGTTGAAGCCGTAGCGTTTCTGGCGGAACAGCACCGGGCCTTTCGAATCGAGCTTCACCGCGACCGCCGCGGCGATCAGGATCGGCGAGAGCAGGATCAGGAGGGCCGACCCGACGATTTTGTCGAACATCCACTTGAGGACGAGGTCCCAGTCGGCGATCGGCTTGTCGACCACGTCGAGCACCGGCACGGTGCCGATGTAGGAATAGCTGCGCGGGCGCAGGCGCAGCTTGCTCATGTGCGCCGAGAGCCGGATGTCGATCGGCAGGATCCAGAGCTTCGCCAGCATTTGCAGAATGCGGCGCTCGGCCGAGATCGGCAGCGTGAACACCACGAGGTCGAGCTTCGTGCGCCGGGCGTAGGCGACGAGATCGTCCACGGTGCCGAGCTTCGGATAGCCGGCGACCACGTCGGGCGAGCGCTCCTGTCCCGGTCGTCGAACAGGCCGACGATGCGCACGCCGCTCTCCGGCTGGGCGTCGAGCGCCCGGATCATGGTTTCCGCCGCCTCGCCGCCGCCGACGATCGCGGTGCGGCGGTCGAGGCGGCCGCTTCGCGTGAAGCTCGACACGACGAACGAAAGGGCCAGCCGTTCGGCCAGGATCGTCCCGAGGCCGAGCGCGAACAGCTCGCCAGCCATACGCGCGAAAAATTGTCGCCGATCTTGAGGAAGAACGCGGCCGCGAGCGCGACCAGGAACACCAGGAGCCAGCCCGCGACGATCCTCACGCCGAAATTGAAGAAGGCCCGGAACGCGCCGACGCCATAGGCTCCGCTGGCCTGAAACACCGCGACCGTCAGGCCGCCAAGCCGACGACGGCGATCCCGTAGCCCCAGTGGAACGGAACTTTGCTGGCCAGATAGAAGGCGTGGACGAGGAATCCGTAGCGTGACGAGAACGAACTCCACCCCGCGGACCATGCCGACGAGCAGCACCGGCGAGTAGCTTGGCTGCATCGAGATCTCGGCCACGCCTTCGGCGATGGGCACGGCGCGCCGACGGCCCGGCGCCGGTCCGGCCGGTCCTTCGGCGAGGCTGGCGGACGCCGCCTGAAGAAGCTCGCGTGTGTCGAATGCGCCCATGATGGAAACTCCGCACGGAGCCGTCCGGGGCGTCGCGACGCATCACGGCGGGCGAAGCGCCGCCGCCCCGGCCTCGGCTCGATGGCGGAGACTAGCGGACAAGTTTCACGGAACCTTTAACGCCCGGCGAGGGGCGGGGCGTGCGCAACCCTCCCCCTTCAGCGGGGGAGGGTGGCCCGCGAATGCGGGCCGGGAGGGGGAAACCTTCGCGCGAGCCGGCGCCTATTCCGCCGGAAGCAACCGCTCCGATCGCGCGCCGCTCCGCGCCGCGAACGCGGCGTCGTAGCCGTCCAGCACGCCGGCCACCATCTTGTCGAGGGAGAAGCGGCAGCGCACGAAATCGCTCAGCGCGCGGGCCTTGGCGGCCCGCTCGGACGCCGGCTCGCCCAGCTTGCTCACGATCGCTTCGGCAAGGGCGCGCGGATCGCCCGGCGGGACCAGTTCGCTGGCGCGGGAGCCGAAAATCTCCGGGATGCCGCCGACGTTCGTGGACACGAGCGGCTGGGCCGCCGCCGCGGCTTCCAGAATGACGTAGGGCAGGGACTCGGCGTGGGACGGAATCACCATGACCCGGCCGCGGCCCAAAACGTCGCGAATGGGCTGGGGCGGCACGAAGGTGATCGCGTCCGAGACGTCGGCCTGCTTGGCGCGCGCCTGAAGCGCATCGCCGCTCGGCCCCGAGCCGACCACGAGCAGGCTCAACCGGGACTTGCGCGCGCGACGGATGAGCCCGAGGGCGTCGATCAGGGTCTCGATGCCCTTCGCCGGGCGAAGCTCGCCGATGTAGAGAAGGTCGTAGGGATCGGGCGAGCGCACGACCGGCGCGAACTCCGCGTCGCTGATGCCGTTGTGGACCACGCGGACGAGACGGCCGGCCGCGCCGATATGCGCCTTGGACCGCGCGGCGATGTACTCGCTTTCAAAGAGGAACAGGTCCGTGCGCCGGGCGAGCAAGCCTTCCGCCAGCATATAGACCCTGTGCAGGGCGGTGCCCGGCTGGTAGTTGAAGCTCCCGCCGTGCGGCGTGTAGGCCCGGATGGTCGACGAATCGAGGGCGCGCGACCGCGCCAGCCGCACATACGCGCCGCCTTTCGACCCGTGCCCATGCAGCACGTCGGGCTGCATGTCCCGGTAAGCCCGTTGCAGGGCCGCCAGGGCGGTTAGGTCGGTCCAGTTGGGATCGCGGCGCATCTTCACCCGCGTGACGCCGAGGGTGAGAAGCGGGCGGAGGTCTTCAAGCGCCGCCTTCGCGCGTTCCCCGCCCGTGGCGGCGTCGCAGAATGCCGACATCGTGGCCCCGCATGATTTGCGCGCGGGTCAAGTCGATGACGTGGCGGAACAAGCCGCCCAGCGGGGCGCGGAAGACGTGCAGGATTCGTAAGCTGCGGTCGCTCATGGCGTCTGCCGCTTCAAGTCTTCGCGTCAGAACCAGCGCTCCTTGACGACGATGGTGTCGCCGGGGCGGATCGGATAGGTGGTCGGCACGGCGGCCACCACGACCCCTCCGCTCACCTGACGGGTGATCTCCGCCTGGTAGCGGTCCGCGCGGGGGGTGAAGCCGCTCGCGATCGCTGCGGCCTTCTGAATCGTCAGGCCGGTGACGAACGGGTACTGTCCGGGCGTCGTGACCTCGCCCAAGATGTAGAAGGGCCGGAACGCGTCGATCTCGACCGCGACCCGGGGCTCGCGGATGAAGCCGTTGCGCAGCTTCGCCTCGATCGCGCGTTCGGCCTGCTGGGTCGTCAGGCCGGCGACCGGAACGACGTCGATCAGGGGCATCGACACGCACCCGGTGCTGTCGACGGCGTAAACGTTGGACAGATTGTCCTGTCCGAACACGATGACCCTGAGCCTGTCGCCGGTTCCGAGCGTATAGGGCGCGTCGCTGGACGCGTCGAACACGGGGCTGGGAGGCCGGGCGCAGCCCGCAAGCGGCATCGCCGCAATCAGGAGGAGCGCGGAACGTCGGTTCATGGCTGAGCGGGGGTATGTTGACCAGGGACCCTCAGCCGTAAGCCGTTAAGGTTAACAAACCTTGATCAGGGAGGCCCCGCTCCGCCGGGCCTGAAGCGATGCGCCGCCGGGGCCTGATCCGCGGAACGCTCGCGGCGAACGGCCTCCCTTAACGCAACGGCAACCTTAATGCGGTGTGATCGGGGCGATGGCGCCGTGCCCATCTGCTGCCCTCAAGGTCGTGCCATGAGTTCACTGTCCGCCGCCTCCGCGCCGCTTGCGGGACCCTCGGAGCCTTTCCGCGATGCCGTCAACTTGGCGCATGTCGGCCGGACCCTGAAAGTTCGCTGGCGCTGGATCGTCCTGCCGACGCTGGCCGCGCTCATCGGGTCCTTCGCCTTCGTCAATCTCGCGGCGCCCCGCTACACGGCGGAAGCGAAGCTTCTGCTGGAGAGCCGCGACAGCTTCTACACCCGCCCCGGCCCAGGAGCGGCCGGAGCAGCAGCCGCTGATCGACGAGCAGGCCGTGGCGAGCCAGGTGCAGGTCGTCGATGTCGCGCGATCTGGCGCGCGAGGCCGTCAAGCGCCTCGGCCTCGTCGGCAATCGCGGAGTTCGATCCGCTCGTCGACGAGCGTCGGGACCGCTCAAGCAGCTCATGATCGTGTCGGCGGGCTGGCCAAGCAATCCGCTCGACCGGCCGCCCGAGGAGCGGGTGCTCGAGGCGTATTACGACCACCTGACCGGTCTATCCCGGCCGGCAAGTCGCGCATCCTGACGGTGGAGTTCCGGTCGCAGGACCCGGAACTGGCCGCCAAGGCCGCCAACACGATCGCGGCGCTCTACATCGACATGCAGGAGGCGGCCAAGAAGGACATCGCGCGCTCGGCCTCGGCCTGGCTCGGCCCGAACATCGAGGGCCTGCGCCAGCGCGTCACCGAAGCCGAGGCCAAGGTCGAGGCGTTCCGCGCCCGCACCGGCCTCTTCGCCGGGCCGAACAACGCGACGTTCAACGGCCAGCAGCTCTCGGACCTGAACACGCAGCTGAGCCAGGCCCGCGCGGCCCAGGCCGACTCGCAGGCCAAGGCGCGCCTGATTCGGGAGGCGCTCAAGGCCGGCCGCGCCATCGAAATCCCGGACGTCGCCAACAACGAGCTGATCCGCCGCGCTGATCGAGCAGCGCATCAACCTGCGCGCCCAGCTCGCGCTGGAGTTGCGCACGCTTCTTGCCGGCGCATCCGCGCATCAAGGAGCTGAACGCGCAGGTGACCGACCTCGAAGGCCAGATCCGCGGCGCCGCGGAGCGCACGGTGCGGACGCTCGAGAACGATGCCACGCATCGCCGGCTCGCGGGTGGAGAGCGCTGCAAGTCGGCGGTCGACGCGCAGAAGTCGCGTGGTGGCGCGACGCCAACGAGGCCGAGGTGCAACTGCGCGCGCTGGAGCGCGAGGCGCGGGCGCAGCGCGACCAGCTCGAATCCTATCTCGCCCGCTATCGCGAGGCGACGGCCCGCGACGCCGAGAACGCCATGCCGGCCGGACGCCCGCATGATCTCGCGCGCGATCACTCCGCAGCTCGGCCGTCGTTCCCGAAGAAGATGCCGATCATGGCGCTGACCACGCTCGCCGTGATGACGATCGCCGCCGCCGGTCGTCGCCGCGCGCGAGCTCCTGGCTTCGCGCCGGCGTCCCGCGCCGGCGTGCCGACGTCCTGCGCCGGTGGTCGAGGCGGGCCGGGCCGATCGTCTTCAGGGCGAGCCGCCGGAGTTCGCGCCGCTTCGGTCATGCCTGCCGCCGAGCCCGCGCCCGCGGCGAGGACCGGACAGGCCGAGGCGGCCGCGAACCGTCCGACCGGCCTGCCGACCGTCCGGCTGCGGACGTCGGGATCGACGAGGCGCGATACGACTTCGACGCGCTGATCGCGCGCCTGTGCGCAGGCCAAGCCGGCCGACCGGGGCCGCCGCGTCCTCGTGACCGGCCTTGGCGGTCCGAGGCGGCCGGCATGGCGCGCGGAGTTCGGGCGGACGCTTGCGCGCACCTCGCGGGCCATCCTCGTCTCCGTCGATGCGAAGCGCGACCGCCGACGCGAACAGGCTGGGCTTCACGGATCTCGTCGCCGGCGACGCCTCTTTCGTCGACATCATCGAGCGCGAGCCCGGCTCGCGGCTCCATTTCATTCCGGCCGGGACTGCTCGGCCCGTCGTTCTTGGAGGACGAGCCGCAGGCCGTCGACGTCGCGCTGGAAGCGTTCGACCAGACCTATGACTGGGTGGTGTGCGTGCTGCACGACAACAGCGAGACCGCGCTCATGGCGTTCTTCGCGCCGCGGGTCGACGCGGTGGTGATCGCCGCCGAGGACGCGGCGAGCGAGCCGGTGGTCGCTCTCTACGAGCGCGCGCGCGACGCCGGCGCTCCGGACGTCATCGTGGCGCGGGAGAAAGCGCCCGTCGAGTTGCTCGAGGTGGCTTGATGCGGTTTCCCCCTTTCCCCTTGGGAGAGGGGGGCGCCGGCTTTGCCAAGCCTGATCAGGCCCGGAGCTTCGCCCGTGCGGCGCGCAATGCGCCGACCGCCCGCCACGCCCAGGGCGTCTGCTTGACGAGGCGCTTGACGGACACGAGCGAGCGGACGGCGCCCGCGTAGAGGCGGCCCCGCGCGGTGACGGGAGGATCAGCGTGAAGAGTTCGTCGACCTCGCCGCAGAACGAGCTTTTGTAGCGCGCTTCGCCGACGCCCAGATCGAAGACCGCGCGGCCGCGTTCGCATTGCATGGCGATGACGCGCGCGACCAGAAGATCGCCGGGACTGCACCGCGCGACCTCGGCCGCGCCGTCGAACGAGATGAACATGCCGGAGGCGCGCTGGTCATCGCCCGCGATGCCGAAGGTCGCGGCGATGCGATCGCCGGCTTCCAGCGCGTGCAGTTCGATGGCGGGGCGGCCTGCCTCCAGCCCCGCCAAACAGCCCTGGCGGATGAACGCGCGCATCGGCCCACGTTCGATGTCGGCCGGAAGGCCCTTCGCCCGGAAGCGGGCGGCCTTCTGCGCGAAGTAAGCATCGAGGATGCGGTCGACCTCGGCGGGGCTTCGCGCCACGCGGTGAGCCACAGGACCGAGCGCGGCCAGATACCGCTCCTTTTGACGCAGTTTCTTGCGGGCGTCCTTGCCGAGCGCACGCTTGAGCGTGTCTTCGGCGTTGGAGCCGAGCGTCAGGCCATAGGCGTTGCTGGGGTTCGGCTCCGCCGAGGGGAGCGCCAGCGGATTGGGCCGACCCCGCCAGATGCGAGGCAGGTTCACGAAATCGTAGGCGTCGATCCCAAGCTGACGGCCCAGGGCGATGAGCAGGGCCATGAAGGCGTCCGCCGACGGCGCCGGCGCGTGCGGGGCCAGGATCGGCAGGTGATGGGTTGGCCTGTTTGCCTCCGATGATCGAGGCGGTCCGCAATCCGCGGCGCTGTCGAACGGCGAACGGCAGCAGCAGGATCGGGCGATCCGCCGCGTCTCGAATCACGATGATGCGCGGCTCGAACCGCTCGTGGGCGGCAAGGCTTTCGACATAGGCCCGCACCCAGTCGAACCGCTGATAAGGCGAGCCGACGCCCTCAGCCTCAAGCGTTCGCCACAGCGGCTCGACCCCGGCCAGATCGTCAAAGATGATGTGGGGCGTGGCGAACGAACTGGCGGCGGCCGGGGTTGGGAGAGGCGTTGCGCCCGCCGCGGCTGTCAGGTCCGCCAGTGCCGTCATGGGCCGACTTTCTGCTGGGGCGCGGCGCGCCCAAGATGATCCTGGCCTCGATCGGTAACAAAGCTTTGTTAAGTCGCTGCTAAAACAGCAGCGTGGATCAGAGTTTCGCCACACGATGTTCGCGGCCGGGTTCGCGCGATTCGGCGGCGCGCGCCGAGCGCTGGCTGGCGCCCATGGCGCAGGGCGCGGCGCGATCCTGATGTTCCATCACGTCAGGCCCTGGCGTCCGCGGGCGTTCGCGCCGAACCGCCTGCTCGAAATCACGCCCGCGTTCCTCGACCATGCGCTGCGCTCGTGCGCGCGATGGGGTTCGACCTGATCGCCCTCGAAGACGTGCCCGAGCGGCTGCGCAGGCGGTCCGCTCGAAAACCGTTCGCGTCGCTCACCTTCGATGACGGCTACCGCGACAACGTCGACCATGCGCTCCCCATCCTGAAGCGGCACGGCGCGCCCTGGACCGTGTTCGTCACGACGGACTTCGCGGACGGGAGGGGGCGGCTGTGGTGGCTCGAGCTTGAGGAGGCGGTCGCACGGCTCGATCGGATCGTGCTTTCGTCGGCGGCGAAGCTTCGACCGACCTGCCGGAGCCCACGGGAGAAACAGGCGGCCTTCACGATCCTTTACTGGCGGCTGCGGGCCGGTCCCGAGGGGCGCCTGCGCGCGGCTGTCGCCGCGCTTGCTGAGGAAGCCGGAGTGGATCCCGCCGGGCTGGTGCGGTCCTTGTGCCTGGGCTGGAACGAATTGCGCGCCCTCGCGCGCGAGCCCGGCGTGTCGATCGGGGCCCACACGCTCAGCCACCCGATGCTGGCGAAATGGCCGCGAGACGGCCGGCGGGAGATCACGGCGAGCCGGGACGCCATCGCCACGAACCTTGGGCTCATCCCGCGCCACTTCGCCTATCCGGTCGGCGATCCGACTTCGGCGGGGCCGCGCGAGTTTCAACTGGCTGCGAAGGCCGCCTTCGACACGGCGGTGACGACCCGGCCGGGCCACGTCTTTCCCGAACACGGCGAGCATCTTCACGCCCTTCCGCGCGTCTCCGTGAACGGGCTGTTTCAGACCGAAGCGGCGCTGAAGGCGCTGTTGTCCGGCGTGCCGTTCCTGGCCTGGAACCGGGGTCGCCGGCTCAACGTCGGCTGACGCGCTGGAGCGCTTACGGCATCCGCTTGCCTCCTTGGCGTAGGCGATTCGCCGCGCCGAAACTCCTCACGTCCTGAAACGCCCGAACCTGTCCTCAGAGCGCCGCCGCCGGGCTTGAGCAACGGCCTTGGCCGCAGGGAAAACGCCGCCAGGCGAAGAGCGAACATCGCCATGCAGACGCCGCATTACGGCCAAGGTTACTGTCAAGCTTTGGTTAATCCCGTTGGGACGCACCGTGCCGAAAGACGGCGCGTCCCGGTTCGGATGCTCCCCAACGGCCGTCCTGGCGATGCGTCGGGAGGGCAGGGGCGGCTCCGACGGGCATCGAGCGTTCCGCGTGCAACGTCCGCCGAAGCGTGGACCAGGACATTCAGGGGGAGAGGCCTCATGATCCAGCGGCGCGCGTCATTTCGAGACCGCCAGGAAACCGGCGGATCGCCTGCGCCGGTCCGTCAAGAGGTCGGACGCGGGGCGCCGTCCGGGTCGCCAAGCGCGCGCGAGCAAGGGGCGAAAAAGGGCGTCGCGGCCCTTGGCGGATCCCATGGGGCTGTCGAACCGAAACCGGCCGAGGATAAGTCCCTCGTCTCAAGAGGAGATCGGATCGGCTACCGATTGGAATGGCGCCTCGTTGGGCGCGCCAGCCGGCTTTTGGACGCCGGCGAGATCGACGGCGATTTCGCGGACCGGACATCGGCTTTCACGGCGCTCAACGCTCTTCTCCTGACCTATGCGCTCACGGGGCGCAACGAGGCCGAAGGGTACTGGTGGGGACGGCGGTCCCAGGACGCCGACATGGAGATCCAACTTTCCATGGACGAGCATCGGCCGCCGGCCCCGACCGTGAAGCCGCCCGCGCGGGCCGCGGGCCGCGAACCGGCGCGCCGCGCCGGCCGACGCAAGTGTTCCGGTCCTTCGTTTGGGCCGGCCACCCCGCAAGAAGCCAATTGGCAAGGAGACTGAACATGACGCGCGAAGAACGGACTCTGCTTCGGAAGGCGGCCGCCAACCCTGATGGTCGGATCGCCGTAAAACGGAGCAGGAGCGGCGAGTGGCACGCCGATCGGGACCGATTGTACGCGCTGACCAGTTGCGGACACCTTTTGTCGCTCGGCGAAAGAATGGGTCCGCATATCGGTGGGACCTTCGCCGTCTGGCAGATCACGCCGTCGGGGCGCGCCCTCGCCGACGCCATCGGCGAAGCCGGCCAGGAAGCCCGGCGTCGAAGCCACTGAGCGACGCCACGTTCGCGCATGTGCTGAAACCGGCGCCGTCCAAGCCGAAAGCGGAACGGGCGTCGGCGTGTCAGCGCCGGCCAAAGACCAGGCGAGGCGGTTCGACGGCAAGCCTCCAAGGCCGTTTGCGGCCTCGTTCTGGCTCAGGAAAGGGGGAAGACATGGGTCGGTTCCACGGTCAGGCGGACGCTCGCACCAACCGCCACGCCGCTGCTGTTGACGCGCCGGGCGTGTCCGAGTTGTCCTTCGTGCAAGCGCTGGTCACTCCAGGGACCGTGTTCGGCAACCCGCATGAGGTCGTGGATCACCCGTGGTTCCCGCACCATGAGAAACGCGCGGTCCTGTCCTCATGGGCGCGCGACGAACTCATGACCGAACAGAACGCCTTCAGGACGGCGGCCGAAAACGAGCTCGAGTCGCGCTTCGACGGCGTCGTTCGAGCGTTGGCCCGCTTCGACGCTTTGGCCGCCGGCGAGTACCTCTCGGCCATGAGAACGATTTCGGGCTTGCTATGCGCGCCCACGGCGCACGGGAGCCGCATGCCGTGCGGAAATCGACGGTCGCGCTGCCGGCGAGCGCGGCCGCCCTGCCGGCGCTTGACTCAGCGCCGGCGGCGCGACGGGCGGGAATGGGAGCGGGTCCGCCCCGAGGCTTTGAGTTCGGAACCGCCGCCGACGATGTCGAACGTCATGCTTTGCCGTCCGCCTCGCCTTCGGCCGGAAGCCTCCTCGGCTGGATGGCCGTAAGAGCCGCGGCCCCGCCGCATTGCGCCGCCGCGCTGCGGTTCTTGCGCTGGCGCCTGATCGCCGGCGTCGACCTCGCCCGCCGAGGATCGCGCCGCTCCGGATCGCGCGGTCGGGCCGAACGACGCGAGGCATTGGTTGTAGGCGAGGTCGCCTTTGACCTTTTCGCAATCGGAAATGGAACGGGGCTGCGCGGCCGCGGCCAAGGGCCAAGCCAGCAGCAGAAGCGCGACGAGATACTTCATGGCGACCCAAGGGTGAGGCGTGTGGGCGAGAACATCATGTCTGCCTGCATGTCGCAATCGTGAGAAGAGCCGTCAGGCGCCGCCGCGCCTGGAGCTGGTTCAGGCGCCGCGGCGCTCGCGCGGTCACGCCTCGTCCGCATCCGGCCGCTCCATCCAGCGGATCAGCGGCAGCAAAGGGATGATCCAGGCGAGGCCAAGAAAAGCGTAGGCAAGCGCCTGCACGACCCCTGGCGTTTCGCGAATCCGGCTCTCGGCAAGCGCCATCGCGATCGGACCGTAAATGATGATGAACGCCAGCATGACGATCGTGCCGAGGAGCTTGCGTGTGCGGCGTCGCATGACATGAGCCTTCGCCGTGCGCTCCGGTGCGGCGACGGCATTCGTTGTGCGGGGCTTCCTGAAACCGTATGTGTCGGGCCCAGGGCAAGGGATTCAAGTGTCGCGCCCGAACGTGAGGGACCTTCATGACGGCGCTGACGGCCGAAGCGGCGGCACCGGATCGTGCAGGGCGCGGGGAGGGCGCGAAGAGCGGCCTCGCCGCCGTGCGAGTCTGGCTCTTCGCGTTGGCCGCGCTCGTCGTCGCCATGGTCGCGGTCGGCGGCGCGACGCGCCTCACCGGCTCCGGCCTGTCGATCACCGAGTGGAGGCCCGTCACGGGGGCCGTTCCGCCCCTCTCTCAAGAGGCCTGGGAGGCGGAATTCGTCAAGTATCGCGAGAGCCCGCAATACGAGCTTCTGAACCGGGGCATGGGCCTCGATGCGTTCAAGATCATCTACGCCTGGGAATGGGGCCACCGGCAGCTTGGGCGCCTGATCGCTCTCGCCTTCTTCGGACCGCTTGCCTGGTTCTGGCGGCGGGGCCTGCTCGGCTCCAGGCTTGCGCTGACCCTCCTCGCGCTCGGCGCGCTCGGCGGCCTGCAAGGGGCGGTCGGATGGATCATGGTCGCCTCCGGGCTCAAGCCCGGCATGACCGCCGTCGCGGCGACCAAGCTCGCGCTGCACCTCCTCATCGCGAGCGTCATTCTCGCCAGCCTCGTGTGGATCGCGACCGGGCTGAAGAGCGCGGACCTGCCTGCTCCCCCCCGCACGGGAGCGGGAAAAGAGCGGCGCGGGGCCTTCCTGCTGGCCGGGCTCATCCTGGCGCAGATCGGGCTCGGGGGGCTGGTGGCCGGATCGAAGGCCGGGCTCACCTACAACACTTGGCCTCTGATGGACGGCGCCCTCATGCCGTCGGCGGCGGTCCTGTTCCCGCAGACGCCCTGGATCGAGAACTTTTTCGATAATCTCGCGCTGGTGCAGCTCAATCATCGGCTTGCGGCTTACCTCGTGGTCGGCGTCGCCCTCTGGCATGCGTGGCGCGTGCGGCGGGCTGCGCCGGAGACGCCGCCGGCGCGGCGTGCGGCGGTTCTGGCGGGGGGCGCGCTGGCGCAGGCTGCGCTCGGCATCGCCACGCTGCTGCTCGTCGCGCCGCTGTGGGCCGCGCTGGCGCATCAGATCCTCGCCATGCTGCTGCTCGCGACCGCAGCGGCGCACGCCCGGCGGTGCTACGAGAAAAGCTCGCGCCGCGCTTCGACCGAATCAAGCGGACTCAGCGTCAACCCCGCCAAGTAAGCAGCGCTGGACTCTGCCGCTTTCTGGTCACACTATGGCTTAGGATGCGCACAAGCGCCCTCGGCCCGAGGCCGTGGGCGGCATCACGAAAAAATTCGTGGGCAAGGGGGACCGCATGACTGCCTATACGAGCAGCGTCACCTATCGATGGGTGGCGGTATTGATGGCCGTCGTCGCCATTCTCGGTTGGGGCCTGTTCTTCATGACCTCGACATCGTCGGCCTCGGTGGAGGACGCGCAACGGGTCCAGATCAGCCGCTTGACCGAGGAGCGCGACCGGCTCGATGCCGAACTGAAGGAGCAACGGACGCGCACCGCCGAACTTGCGGAGATCGAGACCAAACTCGGCGCCGCCAAGGACAGTCTCGCCCGGACGACCGAGGCGATCGAGGCCGCCCGGACCCGGCACGAAGAGGCGCGCGCCGCCCTCGCCTCCACACAGACCGCGCTCGTGTCCCGGCGCGCGGAACTGGCGTCCGCCGAGAACGAGAACCTGTCAGAGACGCAAAGCCAAGTCTCCGAGCGGACTGGAGCGGTTCGCAAGAGCCAGCCGCGCCGGAAGCGTTGGTCGCGCCGGCACCGGCGGCGGTGACCGTTTCGGAAGAAGGCGGAAGCCCCTTCAGGAAAGCGCCTTCGTCAGCAAAAAGGGAGCGGCCCGAAGGCCGCTCCTTCTCTCAGTGAACCACGGCCTTACTGGATGACCTGCACGACCCTGTGCGTGCGGGGATCGACGAGCACCACGCGGTCGTTGACGCGGGTGTAGCGGTATTCCTTCACGCCGTAGCTGGCAGGGACCTCGTAGTAGGTCACGCCGCTCGACGGCAGGACTGCGCCGACGCGAACCTCCTCGTTGTACCGATAGGAGGGCACGCCCTGCTGCACGACATACTGGCGGAACTCCGGTTGCTGGGCGTCGCCGATGCCGCCGGCGATGGCGCCGATTCCAGCTCCGACCACAGCGCCAACGGGTCCGCCGACGACCGCGCCGCCGACGGCTCCGGCCGCAGCCCCGGTCGCTGCGCCGCCGCCTGATTGCGCCTGAGCCGCGATGGGTGCGGCCAAAAGCGCAAGAGCCGCTCCTGCGGCAAGGATTCCGTTTCGCATTTTTTTACTCCTCTGGTTGGTGCTACCCAACGATCGAGCAGCGCCAAGGTTCCGGCCGAGATCGAGTTCGGCGCTCCAAGCTTGAGCGAGTCGAAAGCGGATGCGTCGCCGGTCGATCGCAACTTCGTCGTGACCCGAACGTTTCAATTCTAGAGCCGATTCCCGTGGGCCGGTTCCCCGTGAGGACGCCATGTCTTCGATGTTCAAGCCTATATTCGCGCTCTTGACCGTCTGCGCGGCTCTCATCTTTGCGGGAGCCGCGATGGCGCAAGGGGTTTTCATCCCGACGCCCGGTTCGGCTCCGGCCGCGACGGGTCCGAACGCCTCCAATCCAAGCGCCGCGGCCTCATCGGTGAGCCCGAGCGCGCATAATCCGAGCGCCGCCCCCTCGGCCGTCTCGACCCCGAACGCCCTGAACCCCAGCGCGACGCCCTCGACCTTTGCGCCGGGCGGTTCCATGCCCAATGTCCTGACCCGGCCGATCAATCCGCCAAGCCGGATTGCTCGGACGCCGCGTCGCAGCCGCACGGCCACGCGCGATCGCCGCCGGCGGACCGAGGCCGCCGAGGCAAGGACCCGGCGCAAGGGGCGCGTCAGCGCTCGGGCGCCGTCACGCGCTCAGGAATCCGTGCGCAGGGCCGATCGGAAAGCGCGGGCCATCGTGGACAGCGTCTGCCGCGGGTGTTGATTCGTCTCGCTCTCGACGGCTGCGGACGCGCCGGCGCGAACCGAACGCGGACGCTGGGTGAAAGGACATTCTTAAGCGCGAGAGGATCGCCTGAGCGATGACGACTAAGGTCCGGCCGTGCAAGCGCCCGCACCAGCCCCGATCTAGGCGGAGCGTACTCTGAACGCCTCGACGGCCATGCGTACGCTCTGGCGCAAGTCCTTTCAGCGGAGACGCCGGTATGAAGCTCTACACCTACTTTCGCTCCTCGGCGGCGTATCGGGTGCGGATCGCGCTCAACCTGAAAGGGCTCTCTTACGAGTCCGCGCCGATCCACCTGCTGAAGAAGGAGCAGAGCGCGTCCGAATATCTGGCCGTCAACCCGCAGGGCCGCGTGCCGTCGCTTGACGTGGACGGGATGGTGCTGATCCAGTCGCCCGCCATCCTCGAATACCTGGAAGAGGTCTTTCCCGAGCCGCCGCTGCTGCCATCCGACCCGCTCGCGCGAGCGCGGGTGCGCGCCGCGTGCGCGCTCATTGCGTGCGACATTCATCCCCTGAACAACATCGGGGTGCTGCGCTACATCAAGCGCGCTTTCGGCCAGGAGCAGGCCGCCATCGACGAGTGGTGCCGGCATTGGATCATCGAGGGTTTTACGGCGCTCGAACAGCTGATCGAGCCGGGGCCGTTCGCTTTCGGCTCCACCCCGACGCTCGCCGACGTTTATATCGTCCCGCAGGTCTACAACGCCCGGCGCTTCAACATTGCGATGGAGCGCTATCAAAAAATCGCAGCCGCCGACGCGGCCTGCGCCGCGCTCGACGCCTTCACGGCCGCCGCGCCCGAGGCGCAGGCCGACGCCGCCTGAATGAGGAGGCCGACATATGGGTCCTTTTCCGCACGACGCGCCGCCCCCGGCCATCTCCGACGCCAACCCGATGGGCACGGACGGATTCGAGTTCGTCGAGTTCTGCCACCCCGATCCGGGCGAACTCGACCGGCTGTTCCGGACCATGGGCTTTGCGCCCGTGGCCACCCACCGCCGCAAGGCCGTGACGCTCTACCGCCAGGGCGACATCAACTTCATTCTCAACGCCGAGCCGGCCTCCTTCGCGCAAGCGTTCGCCGCACGGCACGGCCCATCCGCGCCCGCGATGGCGTTCCGCGTGGTCGACGCCAAGCACGCCTACGAGCGGGCGCTGGCGCTCGGCGCCAAGCCGGCGCCAACGCAGGTCGGCCCGATGGAGCTGAACATCCCGGCTATCGAGGGAATCGGCGGCTTGCAGATTTATCTAGTCGATCGTTACGGCGCGAAGGGCTCGATTTACGATGTCGATTTCGAGTGGCTCGGCGAGCGCGACCCCAAGCCCGAGGGCGTCGGCCTTTGGTACATCGACCACTTGACGCACAACGTCCACCGCGGCCGGATGGACGAATGGGCGGCGTTCTACGAACGCCTCTTCAATTTCCGCCAGATCCGCTACTTCGACATCGAGGGCAAGATCTCGGGCCTGCACTCGCGCGCCATGACGAGCCCCGACGGCAAAATCCGCATCCCGATCAACGAGGACGCCGGCGAGCAGGGACAGATCGAGGAGTACCTGCACGAATACAAGGGCGAGGGCATCCAGCACGTGGCGCTGGGCTCGCGCGATCTCTACGCCACCATCGAGAAATTGACGGCGAACGGCCTCGGCTTCATGCCAGCCCCGAACGACATCTATTACGCGCGCCTCGACCGCCGCCTGCCGGGCCACGGCGAGCCGCTCGACCGTTTGCGAAAGGGCGGCATCCTCATCGACGGGGAGGGCGTGGTCGAGGGCGGCCTCACCAAGGTGCTGCTGCAGCGCTTCTCGACCACCGTGATCGGCCCGATCTTCTTCGAGTTCATCCAGCGCAAGGGCGACGAGGGATTCGGCGAGGGCAACTTCAAGGCCCTGTTCGAGTCCATCGAGGAGGACCAGATCCGGCGCGGCGTGCTGAAAGCGAACTCGGCCTGAGTCCGAGCCCATACGATATCCGGGTGAACGGTTAGGGCTGGGCCGAGCGTCTCCTCTCCCCGCGCGCAGGCAGAGGCCGACCCCCGGACTGTGATCCGGGGGCGGGTGAGGGGGCGTCTCAGGATGGAGCGCACCCGAAGCCGCTTCGCCGTCGAAAACGCGGCAAAGCAAGAAAAGAGCCGAGTCCACGCAAATGGAAACGGCTCTCGCGAGGCTCAATACCAGAAGCCGAACGGCGCGTATCCTCCGGAACTCTGCCCGGCATAGGGATTCGCCATCCAGGGGTCGGCCGAGTAGGTCCTGACCGGGTACATCGGCCTGCGAGCGACAGCCCGGTGGATCCTCGCAGCCCGATAGCTTCTCACATGAGCGCTCCTCAGGTGGGCTCGCCTCACATGGGCGCTCCTCACGTGAGCGCCTCTCAAGTGGGCATAGGCCGCGGGCGCGCCGTTCGTGACGACGACCCTTCCGCCGCCATGCTGCCGGACGAGCGCGAACAGGGTGCTGGCGTGCCCGGGACTGAGGCGGACGCAGCCGTGGCTGGCCGGGCGGCCAAGCTGCCGGATGGAGTACGTGCCGTGGATTGCGTATCCGCCTCGGAAGAACAGCGCGTGCGGCATGGGCGACATGTGGTATTTTCGCGAGTACCACATGCGCTCCATCCGCTGCACGCCGTAGCTTCCGGCCGGGGTCCGATAACCCCTGCGCGCGGTGGACACCGGCCAAGAGTAGGTCGGAGCGCCATTGACGAGCACGGTCATGCGCTGGGTGGCGTTGTCGACACGAGCAACGACGCTTGCCGATGCGGGAGCCGAAAAGAGGCAGAGGGCCAAGGCATAGATGGTGAGGCGCACGGGACAACCTCCGAAGCTTAACCGCATCCGCAAAGGCAACGCGCTCGTATGACATAGGTTCAATGTACTAAGGCTCCGCCGGCATGTTTATTTGTCGAACGGCTTCGTTGTGTCGTTGTTTTTGGTCGGCAGGTCCGTTTTTGATTGCGCTCTTGCGGTTGCGCCCGCCCAGCATCGCCGCAATGCAGGCGCGCTCAGCGCAATTTCGCCATGCTCAGCCGCTAGCGGCGCGGGCTCAGAAGGGCCGGCACGGCGATGCGCAGCGCGCATTCCACTCGGCCCCAAGGGTTTCAAGGGGGCGAGCCCGCCAGTGGAAGAGACGCAATTACGCGGGCGATCCCTCGCGCCGCATGAAATTCTCCGTACCGCCCTGGCCCTCGCGACAGGGATCCTCGGTCTCGTCTTGACGGCTCCTGCAACGCAGGACGCGGTCGCGAACGGCGATACGCGGACCCTGACGATGTTCCACACGCATACGAAGGAAAGCGCCACGATTACATTCCGGCGAGACGGGGCATACGACGAGGCGGCGCTCAAGCAGTTGAACTGGTTCTTGCGGGATTGGCGAACGAACGAGCCGACCCAGATGGATCCGCAGTTGTTCGACATCGTCTGGGCGGTTTACCGCGAAGTCGGCGTCGACGTGCCGATCCACATCATCTCGGCGTACCGCAGCCCCGAGACGAACGGAATGCTGCACCGACGGTCGAAAGGAGTGGCGGAGCGGAGCCAGCACATGCTGGGAAAGGCGATGGACATCAGCCTCCCCGGCGTCGACATGGGCCGCGTGCGTGCGGTCGCCATGCGTCTGCAATACGGCGGCGTCGGCTTTTACGGGTCGTCCGGGTTCGTCCATCTCGACGTAGCCGGCGTGCGGGCCTGGCCGCGGATGACGCGCAGCCAGCTCGCGAGCCTGTTCCCGGACGGAAAAACCGTGCACCTCCCCGCGGATGGGAAGCCGCTGCCCGGATACGAGGACGCGAAGGCTCAGATCCTCGCCCGCAGGGGCACGGTTCCGGGCGCCGCGCTGGCCGTGGCGGAAGAGGATGGCCCGACAGGACGGCGCAGCATCTGGGCGACGCTGTTCGGTCCCAGCGGCGACAGAGGCTCGGGCGTTTCGCGGGTCTCTTCCTTCGTCGCCGACGCCCGGAAGGCGGACAATCGGCTGGCCGAGGCCGGCTCATCCGGCAAACAGGCGAAGCCCCCGACACGTCCTCCGGCGGTGAAACCGATCGAGGGCGGGGACGACCTGCCCAACCCGCCCCCCAACGATGAAGCGATTTTGCGCGCGCTGTTCGCCTCGGCGCGGGTTTCCGGCGCCGCCGCCCGCCCGCGTCCGGTGCGCGTCGCCATCAGCCCCGTCAAAACCCAGCCTCTTGGGGACGACAGTCTCGTGGCCCATCCCGGTCCGTCCCTCAACTTGCGCCTGTCGTCGAAGCCGAGCGACGATCCGACCCCCTCTTCGTTCACGGGACCTGCCGTCAAGCCGCTGCCGCTTCTTGCTGCTCTGGCCCAGTAACGTTCGCGCCGGCTCAATCCAGGCTTCAAGGATGGGGGCGGGGGCCGCCGGACGATGGACCGAGCGGCGGCCTGCGCTCAAGCGGGCGCGTCAACGGGCCGGCGTCTTCGATCCACGCCACGAACCGTTTAATGGTTTCGATCACGTCGCGTCCGGCGAGCGAGGGCGCATGGCCCTGGCCGGGAACGGTTACGGCCTCGAAACGCGGATGCGCGCGCCCCATCGCGGCGAGCGTGTCCGCCGAGAACAGATCGGAGTGCTCCCCGCGCAAGGCCAGCACCGGCACACGCTTTAGGCCCTCGAACAGAGGCCAGAACGACGGCAACGGTTTTCCGAGGTCGATCGTTTGCAGCGGCTTGGCCAGGTTCGGGTCGTAATTGAGCGCCAGCACGCCGTCCGCTTCCTTCCAGGTGCCGCGCGCCATGGCGAGCCAATCGGCGTCGGTGAAGGCTGGGAACTGCCCGCCCCAAATCTTTTTCACCGTCGCCGCGCCCTCCGTGAGGTCGCGCGGCAGGGGCAGCTTGCCGACGTAGCCCTGGATGCGGGCGAGACCCTGGGCCTCAAGCACAGGGCCGATGTCGTTGAGGACGGCGCCGCGCAGGAGGGCGGGGCGCGCCGCCGACAGCGCCATGGTCAAAATCCCGCCCCGCGACGTGCCGACGAACACGGCCTCCTCGACGCCCGCGGCGGTCAGGACGTGCAGCACGTCGCCGAGTTCGACCTTGAGATCGTAGTTTTTGCGGATCGGGATCGTAGTCCGACCGGCCCCGGCCCCGGTAGTCGAGGGCGAGAACGCGGCGCGGGCGCTTCGCGTCGCCGGCGAGCGCCAGGGCGAGATCGTGAAAATCGGACGAGTTGCGCGACAGCCCCGGCAGGCACACGGCCGGCAGGGCGGAAGAGGCGGGCGGCCCGTAGTCACGCGCGAACAGTTTCAGGCCATCGCTTGCTGAAACCCACAGCGGCGCGTAGCCATCGTCCACCATGATCCTGAACCCCCGCCAGACGCCGCGCGCAAGATCGCGCCTCCGGGCCTTTTTACGGAACGGGATTGGCCAGGAGCAAGGCTTTCTCGTCAGGGCGAGCGCTGGCGCTGCGCTCGTTGAGGCGGCTGCGATAGACTTGGAGGTTTTCCATCACCCGCTGGACGTAGTTGCGTGTCTCGGTGAAGGGGATGCGCTCGACCCAGTCGACGGATCGACTCGGGGATTTGCGCGGATCGCCATAGGCCTTGATCCATTTCTTCACGTTTCCCGCGCCCGCGTTGTAGGAGGCGATGGTCAGGAGGTAGGAGCCGCTGCCAGTCGCTCGACGAGATCGCCGAGATGGCTGCGCCGAGCAGGGCATTGTAGGCCGCGTCGTTAGTCAGCCGGTCGAGGTCGAAGCTCGAAGCCGGCACGCTACGCCGTCCGTCTTGGCCGTGGCCGGCATCAACTGCATGAGGCCGCGCGCGCCGGCGCCGACGGCGCGGCCTTTGGGTCGAACGCACTTTCCTGGCGCGCGATGGCGAAGACCAGCGCCTTCTCGACGCGGTCGACCGGTGCGGTGAACGCCGGGATGCCGATCGGGGAAGGCGTGGTCGTCGAGCGGGAAGCCGCGCTGCGATGCCGTCTTGCCGACGGCCAGCAGCGCGCGCGCATCGCGCGCGTCGGTCGACGCAGTTCGGCCCAGGGCATCGAGGTGCGCAGGCGTCGGTCAGGCCGGCTTGCGATATCGAGGAGAGCGTGATCGCGAGATCGCGCGCGTCCGCTTCGTAGAGCTTATTGAGACCGCTGCGTCGGCCGGCTGTGGTTTTCGAACGGCGCGGGGCCGCTCATGCGACGCGCGAAGCAGTGACGCTCGGCATAGCCCGAGCTGGGCGCGGGCGAGTTGACCATAATAGGTGGTGGATAGCTGCGCCGCTTGCTCGTAAAACCCGCGTGCTGTCGGCAGGCGGGTCCTGCGTGGCGTCGGCGGCGCGGCCCTGCCAATAGGCGGCCCGCGCGATCGAAATCGGGGTTGTCGCGATCTTCGCAGCCGCTGCGAAATGGCGGGCTCGCCGTCGCCGGATCGTTGAGGAAGCGCAGGGCAATCCAGCCCGCGTGGAATTCGCCCTCGATCCGCTTCCCCGTCGAATTCGCCGGCATGATCGGCGGCAACCTGCGTAGGCGAGGCTAGGCTCGCCTATGTCGAGCAGCTTGCGGGCGAGGACGCGGCGTTCGGTCCACCAGGCCTCGGTGTCGGCCAGGAGGGCGGGTCGCGGGTGATGCCGGCCAATGCCTTCGCCGCCTCGACCGGCTTTTCCTTGCGGCGTAGAATACTGCGCTCGCGAAAAGGCGAATGAGGGGTCGGACTGGACGGACCTGGGCACTGCGTCCAGCGCAGCCTGTGTCATTGCGGTTGTTCGCGTCGACCGCAATGCGGGCCTTGGCGAGCTTGACCACGTCGTCTTCGGCGCGGCCGCCGTCCGCAGAGCCGCATTCCACTGCTCGGTAAACAGGAACCGTTCGGCGCGTAGCCGGTGATCGAGCTGCGCAAGGCGACAGGGAAAGAGGCGAGGATGTGGCCTTCGAAGTCCGCGCCCGAAATCGTCGCTGCGCCACGTCGTCGCGGATCAACGCCGTCGCCTCGTCCTTCGCCCGGCGCCTCGCGCAGGCGAGCGCAAGCGCCACCTTGCCCGCGGTCGCTAACCGGCGGCTGCTCGGCGAAGAAGCGCGAGCTGGCGCATGCCGGGGTTCGAATGACGCAGCGCCTCTTCCGCCCGCCGCCGCAGCATGCCCTTGGTCGGCCAGTCCGGGTGGCCCGCGATGAAACGCAGTGATCCGATCGAAGCCGAGCCGGAAGGCCGCGAAGCGGACCGCGATCCATTCGGCAAGGGTGCGCGCGGACTGGATCGGATAGCCGGCGCGCGCGGCATCGCCTCCCGCGAGGTCGCCCTTGCGATAGAGCTCGATTGCGGTGCCGCAAGCCGCTGGAGTCCACGCCCGGCGCGTCCGCGCGTGGGGCGTCGGCGCTGATCGAGGCTTCCGTGCGCGGAGGTTCGGCCGTGCGCGGAGGTTCGGCGGGGACGGCCGCCAGTTTGAATCGTCGACGCGTTCGGGGCTGGCGGCCGGGTCCGGGGCGGCCGCAAGCCGCTCCGTCTCGGGTTTCGGTCCTGAAGGCGCGCTCGCCTCGGTCGGATTCTCGCCAGGGGCGCTTGCCGCGCCGTCGGGACCAAGCGCAGCCGCCTTGTCCTGAGACGGGCCCTGCTCCGACGTCTGCTCGCCAGGCTCGACAGGCGCGCTTTCCTTCGCCGCGTCCCGGCGCTGCTCAACGCGGGACGCGTCACCCCGGCGCGCTTCGTCCTGCGCCCCCCGGTAATGCTCGATCAAGGCCCCGCCGGCGAACGAAATGGTGGCGACGGACGCCAGGAGGAACGCCGTTCGGCGCAGCTTGGAATCGCGCGGCGTGGAATCCATTGGTTCACCCCCTGAGCGCACGGACCGTTTATTGTCGAGCCGTCCGGTTAACAGTCGCTAACCAGCAGAGCGTGGCGCAATCGAGGCAAACACGGTTTGCGCCGTGGGACGTGACCGCATATGTCTCTCTCAAACAGGCAAGACAGTGCGAAGTTCCGCACCGGGGAGCGCCCTGCATGACGACGCATCGCCGAAGCTCGTCGGGCTCGCTCACGGCCCTCGTGACGCCCTTCAGGGAGGCAAGCCTCGACGAGGACGCGTTCCGGGAGCACGTCGATTGGCAGATCGAGAACGGAACGAATGGCCTCGTGCCGGTCGGCACGACGGGCGAAAGCCCGACGCTCAGCCATGACGAGCACAAGCAGGTGGTCGAGTGGTGCATCGACGAGGCGAAGGGCCGCGTGCCGGTGATCGCGGGCGCGGGCTCAAACACGACCGAGCCGAGGCGATCGACTTCTCGCGCCATGCCGAAAAGGCCGGGGCGGACGCGGTGCTGGTCGTCACGCCTTACTACAACAAGCCGGCGCAAGAAGGGCTGTTCCAGCATTTCAAGGCGGTCAACGACGCGATCGGCATTCCGATCATCATCTACAACATTCCGCCGCGCTCGGTCGTCGACATGTCGGTCGACACCATGGCGCGGCTTTTCGAGCTGAAGAACATCGTCGGCGTCAAGGATGCGACCGGCAACCTCGCGCGCGTGTCGCAGCAGCGCCATGCGATGGGGCCGGACTTCATCCAGCTCTCCGGCGACGACATGACGGCGCTCGCCTCCAACGCCGCCGGGGGGCACGGCTGCATCTCGGTCGTTGTCGAACGTCGCGCCCGCGCTCTGCGCGCGAGATTCAGCGAAGCAGCCTCGCCGGCGACTTTCGCGAGCGCCCTGGAGGTGCAGGACCGACTCGTGCCGCTGCACAAGGCGATCTTCCTGGAAGCCGGGCTTGGCCGGCGCGAAATGCGGCCTTTCGCTGCCTCGGGCGCAGGCAACGAGGAGATGCGCTTGCCGATGCTGCCGGTGACTGAGCCGACAAGGGCCGTCATCCGGCAGGCGATGGTCCATGCCGGGCTTGCTCAACGCCTGAGCGCAATGTGCTGATCGGATTTTCAAGGTGAGCATCAAGGGCAAGAGCGACCCGCTACAGGATTGTCGCGGACAACCGCAAGGCGCGCTTCAATTATCGAGATCGGGGAGACCTTCGAGGCCGGGCATCGCTCTGACCGGCACGCGAGGTGAAGTCGCTGCGCGGCGGCAAGGCGACGATCGGCGAAGCCTATGCCGGGCCGACGGGCGGAGAGATCTTCTTGTTCAACGCCTACATTCCCGAATATCTGCAGGCCAACAGCTTCAACCACGAGACGCAGCGGCCGCGCAAGCTGCTGCTGCACAAGCGCCAGATCAACAAGCTGATCGGCGCAATCCAGCGCGAGGGCTATGACAGTCATGCCGCTCAAGATCTACTTCAACGAGCGGGGCCGGGCGAAGGTCGAGATGGCCCTCGGCGCGCGGCAAGAAGCTGCACGACAAGCGCGAGACCGAGAAGCAGCGCACTTGGAACCGGGAGCGCGCGCGCCTGATGCGGGAGAAAGGCTGATGCAGACCGACGTCCTGCCCGAAAACCTGCCCCAACCCGTTGACGATGGGGCGGCTGCCCATCTCGCCGGCATGGCCTTGCCTGATGTCGCCCTTCCCGCCACCGACGGCCGTTCGGTTTCGCTCGCCCGTCTGCCGGGCCGCGCCGTCGTCTACGCCTATCCGCGCACGGGCGAGCCCGGCAAACCCCTGCCCACGCCCGACTGGGATCAGATCCCGGGCGCGCGCGGCTGCACGCCGCAATCCTGCTCGTTCCGGGACCACTACGCCGAGTTGAAGGGGCTTGGGGCGGACCATGCGTCGGGCTGTCGACCCAGAGCACGGCTTACCAGCAGGAACTTGTCGAGCGCCTGCTCCTGCCGTTCCCGGGCGCTCTCGGACGAGATGCTGGAGCTGACCCGCGCCGCGGGGCTGCCGACGTTTGAGGCCGCCGGCTTGACGCTCCTGAAGCGGTTGGCGCTTGTCGTCGACGATGGAAGGGTCGCTCATGCGTCTATCCCGTGTTCCCGCCCGACCGGAGCGCCGCCGATGTGGCGGACTGGCTTCGTGCGAACCCGTCCGCTCACGTGAGGAGATGACATGATCGCTACGTCAATTTTCACGCGCGCCAAGGTCGGGCTCCTGGCAGGGGCGCTGGGGATCGCCCTCTCGGCTTGCGGAGCGATCAACACGATCCCGACCCTCGAGGAGCAGGCGAAATCGGCCTGGAGCGAGGTCCAGAACCAGTACCAGCGCCGCGCCGACCTGATCCCCAACCTCGTCGAGACGGTGAAGGGCTACGCCGCCCAGGAGCGCGAGGTGCTGACCCAGGTCACCGAGGCCCGCGCCCGGGCGACGCCAGGTCAAGGTCGACGCCTCGACCGTGACCGATCCGCAGAAGTTCCAGGAGTTCCAGCAGGCGCAGAACCAGCTTTCCGGCGCGCTCGGCCGGCTGCTCGTCACGGTCGAGCGCTATCCCGACCTGAAGTCGAACGCCAACTTCCTGGCGCTGCAGTCGCAGCTCGAGGGCACCGAGAACCGCATCGCGGTGGCGCGGCGCGACTACATCGAGCACGGTGCGGAGCTACAACACCGAGCTGCGCACCATCCCGGGCCGCTGGATCGCCGCGCATCTTCTATCCCGGACGCCAAGCCGATGGAGACGTTCGCCGCGAGCCGGCGCCGACCGGCCGCCGCCGGTGAAGTTCTGACCGCGTCCGCGCGGCGGGCGCGATCTCCCGATGCGGCGCCGGCAGCGCGCACGCCGGTCCCGCCGCGGCTTCGCGCCCGCGATCCGGCTCATCCTCGGGCTCGGCGTTGCGCTCCTTGTTCCTCGCCGTTGGCCATGCCGCCCAGCCGCAGCCTGCCTTCCCGGCCCTGACCGGGCGGGTCGTCGACGCCGCGAACATCCTGAAGCCGGAGGACCGGGCCGCGCTCGAGCAAAAGCTCAAGGCGCATGAGGACAAGACCACGGACCAGGTCGTGGTCGCGACGCGTTCCGGGCCTCGGCGGCACGTCGGTCGAGGACTACGCCAACCGCCTCTTCCGCCATTGGGCGCTCGGGCAGAAGGCGAAGAACAACGGCGTGCTGCTCGTCGTCGCGCCGAACGAGCGCAAGGTGCGGATCGAGGTCGGCTACGGGCTCGAGGGGGCGCTCACCGACGCCCTGACCAAGGTGATCATCGCGACCGCGATGGCGCCGAAGTTCAAGCAGGACGACTTCCCCGGCGGTCTCCAGGCCGGGGTGGATGCGATTCTGCGGTCCTGACCGGCGATGCCGAGGAGTGGCAGCGTCGCGCCAAGGTCCGCTCGGACGAGAGCGCCGCGATCGACCCGTTCCTCGTTCTCGTGATCCTGATCGTCCTCGCTTTCGTGCTCGCGCGCTTGATGCGGGGCCGCGGCGGACCTCGGCCGCTACCACCGGCACGCGCAGCGGCGGCTGGATCGTGGCGCCGGCGCCGAGCGGCGGCGGCTGGGGCGGCGGATGGTCCGGCGGCGGCGGCGGCGAGTCGGCGGCGGCGGGTTCTCGGGCGGCGGCGGCTCTTCGGGCGGCGGCGGCGCCTCGGGGAGTTGGTGATGCTGAGCGCCGCAGACAGGCGAGCGCGTCGCCGCGGCGATCCGCGCCGCCGAAGGCCGAGCACGGCCGGGGAGATCGTCGTCGTGGTGGCGCGCCAGGCGAGCGACTATCGATCGGTGGCGCTGCTTTATGCGCTGATCGGCGCGCTTGTCGCGCCCTGGCCGTTGATCTCGCTCTCGGAGCTTTCGGCAATCCCGCATCTTCATCGTCCAGCTCGCCGTGGCGCTCGTGCTGACGATCGCGTTCGTCGTGGGCCGGGGCGCCGCCTCGCCCTGGTGCCGACGTTGGATCAAGCGCGCGCGCGCCCGCGAGGCGGCGGCGCGGGAGTTCCTGGCCCGCGGGCCTCACCCGGACGCGCGGCCGCACCGGGGTTCTGATCTTCGTTGCCTTGGCCGAGCGCTACGCCGAGGTCATCGCCGATGCCGGGATCGCCGACCGGGTCGACGGCGCGCTTGGCGCGACACCATCGCGGAACTGGTCGAGGCGCTCCGGGGGGGCCGGGCCGCCGACGGTGATCGCCGCCGTCGCCCGCGTCGGACCAATCCTCGCCGAGCACGCGCCGCCGGTCGGCGACGATGCCGACGAACTTCCGAACAAGGTGATTCTGATCTGAACTGTGAGAGGCGCGGGCAGGGTGGAGGTCTGCGAAAGCGCGAACCTCGGCTGTGATGAAAGGGCGCCGTGGTCAGGTATCGACCACGTCCTCCCCTGCCGGACTCGCCGGACCCGCTGGAACCTGACGGATGCCGTAGCGGCGTTCCAGCCCGCCCCCGCCCTGACCCTGAAAGCGGGGCCGGTCCGGCCGCTCGTAACGCTCGTTCCGCTCGCCATAGTCGCCGGGCGGGCGCGGCGCGCGCTCGGGCCGCTCGGCCGGATCGCGGCCGATCTTGGGAATGAGGTGGACAAGATCGACGAACTCGTCCGCCTGTCGGCGAAGCTCGTCGGCGACCATCGGCGGCTGGGTCGAGATCGTCGACACGACCGAGACGCGCACGCCGCGTCGCTGCAGGGCCTCGATCAGCGAGCGAAAGTCTCCGTCGCCCGAGAACAGCACCATGTGGTCCATGTACGGGGCCAGCTCGAGCGCGTCGATGGCCAACTCGATGTCCATGTTGCCCTTGACCTTGCGGCGTCCCATCGAGTCCACGAACTCCTTCGCTCGGCTTGGTGACGACGCGGTAGCCGTTGTAGTCGAGCCAGTCGATGAGCGGACGGATCGAGGAGTACTCTTGATCCTCGACCAGGGCGGTATAGTAAAACGCCCGGACGAGGTAGCCGCGGCTCCCGTACTCCTTGAGCAGGCGTTTGTAATCGATATCGAAGCCAAGCGTCTTGGTGGTGGCGTAGAGATTAGCCCCGTCGATGAACAGGGCGATGCGTTGTTGACCGTTCATGGATGCATACTCACAGCGGCCAGTCCGCCGACCTCTGGTGATTGAACGTCCGCCCTTCGCGCCGCCGCCTTGACCTGAGCGAGGCTGCATGCGGCTATTCGCGCGGACCGGCTCTCTTTTTCCTAAGCTCTATAGACTTTCAGCAATTCTGGATACGAATACACTCCCTTAAGCTTAAGATGTCAAATCGACCTCGACAAAACACTGATATAAGTTAAGCGGGGAGCATGGTTCAACCCTAGGGTTTAAGCGCTCTGCTCCCCGGCTTCGCGGCCGGAATGGCCGCAAGATCCGGCGGCAGTCGGTCGGCCGGGTAGTTCGGAATGTCAAGTGTGGCAAGCGACACCAAAGGCACGCCAAGATCAGCGTTTCCGCCCGAACGGTCGATCAGGCAGGCCGCGCCCAAAACGGTTCCGGGCTGCTCGCGGATGGCGGCGAGACATTCGCGCGAGGACAGGCCGGTGGTGATGATGTCCTCGACCAGGACGACGCGCGCGTCCTTCGGGATCGCGAAGCCGCGGCGCAGCGCGAACGCGCCGTTCTCCCGCTCGACGAAAATGGCTTTCGCGCTTAAGTGCCGGGCGGTTTCGTAGCCGGGCACGATGCCGCCGACCGCCGGCGAGACGACGAAATCGATCGTTCCGTAGCGTTGTCGAACCTTTTCAGCCAGCGCGGCGCACAGGCGTTCCGTCCGGGCAGGGTCCATGAAGACGAACATCTTTTGCAGGAACACGGAGCTGTGCAGGCCGGACGAGAGCACGAAGTGCCCTTCCAAAAGGGCGCCGGCCGCGCGGAATTCGTCGAGAACTTGGTCGGGCGTCATCGGAGCGTGATCGGGCGTTCTGGGGAGGCCATGGCAGGGCGGGGCGGGAAGCCTACGGAGAGGCGTCATGGCAGGGCGGGGCGGCGGAGGCAAGAGCCGCCGTTCAACGCTCCGGAGGACGATCGTTCACCCCGTCACCCGATCCACCCGGCTGATCACGCGTTTGGCGCGCAGTTCGGAGATGATCGCGTTCAGGTGCTTCAAGTCCCACACCGCGAGGTCGATCGTCATGTCGGTGAAGTCCTGGGTGCGGCGCTTCATCGAGATGTTGTCGATATTGCCGTCGTGGTCGGCGATGACCTGAGTGATCTGCGCGAGCGTGCCCGGCTCGTTGATCGTTTGCAAGGCGAGACGCGCCGGGAAGCGCTGCGGCGCACGGCCGTCGATGTCCCAACGCACGTCGAGCCAACGGTTGGGTTCGTTGTCGAACGCCGCCAGCGCCATCGACTGGATCGGATAGATCGTGACGCCTTCACCCGGCGTCAGGATGCCGATGATGCGGTCGCCCGGCACGGCGCCGCCCTCAGGCGCAAAGCGCACCGGAAGATCGGCGTCGATGCCGCGGATCGGAATGGCGCCGGGCGCATCGCCGCCATTGGGAGGCTTGCCCTTGGCGGAGGCGTCCTGGGTGAGACGAATCCAGCCCCCGCTCCTTGCGTCCCCGCCGGCGAGGCGGCGCTCGTCCGTGTAGTCCGGGTAAACGGCTCGCACGGCATCGCCGGAGAACATCTCGCCCCGTCCGACCGCGGCCAGAACGTCCTCGACCGAGCCGCGGGCCAGGCGCGGCAGCGCCCCCTTCAGCTTTTCGTCCGAGAGCGTCTTGCCCGCCCGCTCGAAGGCCCGCTCCAGGATCTGACGGCCGAGCCCGGCGTATTGGCGGCGCACGGCGGTACGCGTGGCGCGGCGGATGGCGGCGCGGGCCTTGCCGGTGACGACGAGGGACTCCCAGGCGGCGGGCGGCGTCTGCCCCTCGGCGCGGACGATCTCGACCTCATCGCCGTTCTGCAACTCCGTCAGAAGGGGCGCCATGCGGCCGTTGATCTTGGCGCCGACCGCGGTGTTGCCGACATCGGTGTGGACCGCGTAGGCGAAGTCGATCGGGGTGGCGCCGCGGGGCAGGGCGATGAGACGGCCCTTTGGGGTGAAGCAGAACACCTGGTCGTGGAAGAGTTCGAGCTTCGTGTGCTCCAGGAACTCTTCCGGGTTGTCGCCCTCGGCCAGGAGATCGACCGTGCGGCGCAGCCACTGATAGGCGCGGCTCTCACCGGTGCGGCGTGAGGCGGCGGCCGCGCCGTCCTTATACAGCGCATGCGCCGCAATGCCGAATTCCGCTACCTCGTCCATCTCGGCGGTGCGGATCTGGAGTTCGACGCGTTGGCTGCTCGGGCCGATCACGGTGGTGTGGATCGAGCGATAATCGTTCTGCTTCGGCGTCGAGATGTAGTCCTTATAGCGCCCCGGCACCATCGGCCAAGTGATGTGGACGACGCCGAGCGCCCGGTAGCAGTCGTCGACCGTGGCCACGATCACGCGAAAACCGATGATGTCGGATAACTGCTCGAAGGAGACCGACTTGCGCTCCATCTTGTGCCAGATGGAGTAAGGCCGCTTCCGGCGCCCCGTAACGCGCGCCCGAACGCCTTTCGCCTCAAGTTTGCCGGCGAGGTCCCGCTCGATCTCCTCGACGAGTTGCTCGTTGCGCGCCGACAGATCGGCGAGGCGCCGGCTGATGGTCTCGTAGGCTTCGGGCCGGAGATGCCGGAAGGCGAGATCCTCAAGTTCCTCGCGCATCTCCTGGATGCCCATGCGCCCGGCCAGCGGGGCGTAAATCTCGAGGGTCTCCTCGGCGGTGCGCTTGCGCTTGTCCGGCGGCATGAAGTGAAGCGTGCGCATGTTGTGCAGCCGGTCGGCGAGCTTGACCAGCAACACGCGCACGTCCGCCGCGATGGCGAGGAGCAGCTTGCGGAAGTTCTCGCCCTGCGCGGCGCGCTTGGACACGAGGTCGAGGCGCTTGAGCTTGGTCAGGCCGTCGACAAGCGTGCCGATCTCGGGACCGAAGATCTTGTTGATCTCCTCCAGCGTCGTCGCGGTGTCTTCGACAGTGTCGTGCAGGACGGCGGCGGCGATGGTGGCGTCGTCGAGCTTGAGGTCGGTCAGGATCGCGGCGACTTCGAGGGGATGGCCGAAGTAAAGATCGCCCGAGGCGCGCGTCTGCGAGCCGTGCGCCATCATGGCGTAGACATAGGCCCGATCAAGAAGCGCCTCGTCGGCCGCGGGATTGTAACGCCTCACCCGTTCGACCAACTCGTATTGGCGCATCATGCGCGGCCGCTCTCCTCTGATGTCCGTGTTCGTCATGCGATGCGAAAAGGTATTGGCGCGGCGGCCTAGATCGCAAGGTCTATCCGCAGTCCGGCCGCTGGCGCGGCAATAAAAAAGCCCGGTTGGGGACCGGGCTTTTCGGCGGGACCATTCGCGGCCCCGCCCGTCTTCGTCGTCGCTCTCGGCCGTGGGGGACGCGATCGTCGAGGCCGCAAAGGGGACGGAATCGCTCGCGAGCCGCTATTCTTCCTCGTCGCTCTCGGCCGGGGGGACGAGACCGTCGAGGCCGCGCAGCAGGTCTTCCTCGCTCATCCGGTCGAACTGGATATCCGTGTCATCGCTCGCCGCCGCTGACGGGCGCCGGCGCTGCGGCCGTGCCGGACAAGAGCGGCACGGTCTCGGCCTCCGGCTCGTCGACCTCGACATATTTCTGCAAGCGAGTGGATGAGCTGCTCGCTTGCAGATCGTCCGGCTGGATCGTCTCTTCGGCGATTTCGCGCAAGGCCACGACCGGATTCTTGTCGCGGTCGCGCTCGATGGTGAGCGGCAGCGCCCGCCGAGACAAGCCGCGAGCGGTGGGCGGCGAGCAGGACGAGCTCGAAGCGGTTGTCGACCTTGTCGATGCAGTCTTCGACGGTCACACGAGCCATGGGCGGCTCCTTCGGGTTTGCGAAATGCGGGAAGGCGCGCTCGCTTACACCGAATGCGTTGGCGGAACAAGAGCTTCGGTCCGGGCGCGCTTGATCTCCCGGCCCTGACGCGTGCAAGGTCCGCGCGTTTTCGTCGCGACGGGATCGGCATGACGCGCGCGTTCATCTTTCCGGGGCAGGGCAGCCAGGCCGTCGGCATGGGCAAGGCGCTCGCCGAGGCTTTTCCGCAGGCGCGGGCGGTGTTCGAGGAGGTGGACGACGCGCTGTCGCAGAAGCTGTCGCGCGTGATGTTGGAGGGCCCGGCCGACGAACTGACCCTGACGGCCAACGCGCAGCCGGCCCTGATGGCGGTCAGCCTCGCCGCCGTGCGCGTGCTCGAGGCCGAGGCGGGACTCGATCTGCATCGCGACGCGGCGTTCGTCGCCGGCCATTCGCTCGGCGAATATTCGGCGCTCGCCGCCGCCGGCAGCCTGACGCTCGCCGACACGGCGCGGCTCCTGCGCATCCGCGGCGACGCCATGCAGAGCGCCGTGCCGGTCGGGCAGGGCGCCATGGCGGCGCTGCTCGGCCTCGATGTCGAGGCCGCGGGCGAGATGGCGCGCGAGGCTGCGCAGGGCGAGGTCTGCGAGGTCGCCAACGACAACGGCGGCGGGCAGGTCGTCGTCTCCGGCCACAAGGCGGCCGTCGAGCGCGCCATTGAGCATCGCGAAGGCGAAGGGCGCCAAGCGGGCCGTGATGCTTGCCGTCTCCGCGCCCTTCCATTGCGCCCTGATGCAGCCGGCGGCCGACGCCATGCGCGAGGCTCTTGCGGCCGTCGGCGTCGCGCGCGCCGGTCGCGCCCGTGGTCGCCAATGTCGAGGCGCGCCCCGTCACCGAGCCCGGACGCGATCCGGGACGCGCTCGTGCGGCAGGTGACCGGCACGGTGCGCTGGCGCGAGAGCGTCGCCTTCATGGCGGGCGAGGGCGTGGACGCTTTCTATGAGCTTGGCGCCGGCAAGGTGCTGACCGGGCTCGTGCAAGCGCATCGCCGCCGGCGCCTCCGGGACGGCGATCGGCACGCCCGAGGACGTGACAGCGTTCGGCCGCTGAACACCCAAGACATCGATCACAGGCTGAGGACACGCCATGTTCGATCTCACGGCCGCAAGGCGCTCGTCACCGGCGCGACCGGCGGCATCGGCGGCGCCATCGCGCGCGCGCTGCACGCCCAGGGCGCGACGGTCGCGCTCTCGGGCACGCGCCGCGCGGCGCTCGACGCGCTGGCGGGCGAGCTCGGCGAGCGCGTCCACATGGTCGCGGCGAACCTGTCCGACAAGGATGCGGTCGAGGCGCTGGTGCCGGCGGCCGAGGCCGCGATGGGCGGCCTCGACATCCTGGTCAACAACGCCGGCGTCACCCGCGACAACCTCTTCCTGCGCATGAAGGACGAGGAGTGGGAGACGGTGCATCGCCGTCAACCTGACCGCGGCGTTCCGCCTGTCGCGCGCGGCCGTGAAGGGCATGATGCGCCGCCGCTACGGCCGCATCGTCAACATCAGCTCGGTGGTCGGCTCGACCGGCAATCCCGGGCAGGGCAACTACGCCGCCTCCAAGGCCGGCCTGATCGGCATGACCAAGGCGCTCGCCGCCGAGGTCGCGAGCCGCAACATCACCGTCAACTGCGTCGCGCCGGGCTTCATCGAGTCCCCGATGACCGAGGCGCTCGAACGAGAAGCAGCGCGAGGCGATCCTCGGCGACGGTGCCGATGGGCCGGCTCGGCGACGGGCGCGGAGATCGCCGCGGCGGTCGTCTACCTCGCCTCCGCGGAGGCCGCCTACGTGACCGGCCAGACGCTCCACGTCAACGGCGGAATGGCAATGATCTGAGATGCTTTGGACGCGTCGCTTGATCCGTGGCGAGAAGCCGGGCGCGCTCTCGCCAGACACGAAAGCTTGTGTTAAGCACGCGCGTCGTTCGGGCTCGGAGGGGCTTGACCGGCGCGGCGAAATGCGGCTTTTGCACCGAGCGCGAGGTCGCCCGCTCCGAGCGTCATCGGCGGGCGGCGCCTTTCCGATCTTTCGAGCCGCCATCGTGCGGCGGTCAACGATCTGACGGAAACGAGGGCAACGAACGATGAGTGACATCGCTGAGCGCGTGAAGAAGATCGTGGTCGAGCACCTCGGCGTCGAGCCCGAGAAGGTGACCGAGAACGCCAACTTCATCGACGACCTCGGCGCCGACAGCCTCGACACCGTCGAGCTGGTGATGGCGTTCGAGGAGGAGTTCGACGTCGAGATCCCGGACGACGCCGCCGAGACGATCGTGACCGTCGGCGACGCGATCAAGTTCCTCGAGAAGAACGCGGCCTGACCGCGCCGCGAAGGCCGGGTCGGCGTCCGCGGCCCCTGACGGTCCGATCAAGGTGAGCGCGATGCGGCGGGTCGTCGTCACGGGTCTCGGCATGGTCACGCCGCTCGGGTGCGGCGTCGAGACCGACCTGGCAGCGGCTCCTCGAGGCCAGCAGCGGCGGCGCCGAAGGTCGAGAGCTTCGACGATCTCCGACCTCGCCTGCCAGATCGCCTGCCAGATCCCGCGCGGCGACGGCTCCGACGGCACCTTCAATCCCGACCAGTGGATGGAGCCGAAGGAGCAGCGCAAGGTCGACCCCTTCATCGTCTACGCGATGGCCGCCGCGACCCAGGCGCTGCGACGACGCCGGCTGGAAGCCGCAGACCGCACGAGGAGCAGATGCGCCACCGGCGTGCTGATCGGCTCCGGCATCGGCGGCATCGGCGGCATCTACGACGCCTCGATCACGCTGATCGAGAAGGGCCCGCGGCGCGATCTCGCCGTTCTTCATCCCCGGCCGCCTCATCAATCTCGCCTCGCGGCTACGTCTCGATCGAGCACGGGCTCAAGGGCCCGAACCACGCCGTCGTGACCGCCTGCTCGACCGGCGCGCACGCCATCGGCGACGCCGCGCGGCTGATCGCCTTCGGCGACGCCGACGTGATGGTCGCCGGCGGCGCCGAATCGCCGATCAACCGGCTGTCGCTCGCCGGCTTCGCCGCCTGCCGGGCGCTGTCGACCGGCTTCAACGACGAGCCGACGCGCGCCTCGCGGCCCTACGACAGGGACCGCGACGGCTTCGTCATGGGCGAGGGCGCCGGCGTCGTCGTGCTCGAGGAGTACGAGCACGCCAAGGCGCGCGGCGCCAAGATCTACGCCGAGGTGATCGGCTACGGCCTGTCGGGCGACGCCTACCACATCACCTCGCCGTCCGAGGACGGCGACGGCGCCTACCGCTGCATGACGGCGGCGCTCAAGCGCGCCGGCATCGCGCCCTCCGACATCGACTACATCAACGCCCACGGCACCTCGACGCCGCTCGGCGACGAGATCGAGCTGAAGGCCGTCGAGCGCCTGGTCGGCAACGCCGCCGGCGAAGCTCGCCATGTCCTCGACCAAGTCGGCGATCGGGCACCTGCTCGGCGCCGCCGGCGCGATCGAGGCGATCTTCTCGATCCTCGCCATGCGCGACGGGGTCGTCGCCGCCGACGATCAACCTCGACAACCCGTCGGTCGAGACCGCGATCGACCTCGTGCCGCACAAGGCCAAGAAGCGGACGATCGACGTCGTGCTGTCGAACTCCTTCGGCTTCGGCGGCACCAACGCCTCGCTGGTCTTCCGGCGCGCGGCGTGAGCGGACGGCGGGCGCCGCAACGCCGTTTCGCCACAATCGCCCCGTAGGGTGACGGCCGGGGCGGCTGCGATGGCGCGCTCCGCAGACCGAACGAGCAGCGGCGATGTTCTTCGGCAGACGAAAGCAGGAACCTTCGCATGCCGCTCGAGGCGCCGCCAGGACGACGCGGCGCCGCGGCATCGTCGCCGCGCAGCCCGAGCGAGGCGCTGAAGCCGATGCTGGCGCCGCCGCCGCCGCCGCGCATCCGCAGCGGCAGCGCGGCGGCCTGCTCTCGACGCTGTCAGCGGGCTCCTGACCTCGTCCTCGTCGTCGCGCTGGCGCGCGCATCGTCGGCGTCGTCTTCATGTCGAGCGGCAGGTCGACCGAGCCGGGCCCGCTCGCCGCCGACAAGGTCGTGGTCATCCCGCGCAGCACGGCACCGGCGAGATCGCCGACACTGCTCAAGCGCGAAGGCGTCATCAACCAGACCTTCCTGTTCGAGCTCTACGCCTATCCTCAACCGCCAGCGCGGGCAGCTGAAGGCGGGCGAGTTCCTGTTCAAGGCCGCGCGCCAGCATCGACGAGGCGATCGACACCCTGATCGCAGGGCAAGGCGATCCTGCACTCGCTCACCGATCCCGGAGGGCCTGACCAGCGAGCAGATCGTCGGCGCGGCTCCGCGACAACGACATCCTCACCGGCGACGTCACCGAGATGCCGCGCGAGGGCACGCTGCTGCCCGACACCTACAAGTTCGAGCGCGGCATGACGCGCCAGCAGACTCGTCAACCGCATGCAGCGCGGCGCAGCGCGAGGCTCTGAACCAGATCTGGGCGCGCCGCTCGCCGGACCTGCCGATCAAGACGCCGCAGGAACTCGTGATCCTCGCCTCGATCGTCGAGAAGGAGACCGGCCGCGCCGACGAGCGCACGCGCGTCGCCGGCGTGTTCATCAACCGGCTCGCGAAGCGCATGAAGCTGCAGTCCGACCCGACCATCGTCTACGGCCTCGTCGGCGGCAAGGGCACGCTCGGCCGCGGCATCCTGCGCAGCCGAGATCGACAAGGCGACGCCCTACAACACCTATGTGATCGAGGGCCTGCCGCCGGGGCCGATCGCCAATCCCGGCCGCGCCGCGCTCGAGGCGGTCGCCAATCCGTCGCGGACGAAGGACCTCTATTTCGTCGCCGACGGCTCGGGCGGCCACGCCTTCGCCGAGACCTGCGACCAGCACAGAAGCAACGTCGCCCGCTGGCGCCAGATCGAGAAGGCCCGCGCCGAGGCCGACGCGCCAGGTGCGTCGACCGCGCCGAGCCGCCGCCGGGGCCGGACGCGCGATCGACGCCGCATCGGCGCCGCCGGCGAACCCCGGCTCCGGATCCGCTGCTGCCGGGACGGCCGCCCGCCCGGCGGCCACGCCGGGGGCGCGCAAGCCCGGCAAACGGGTCGACGCGAGCGAGGGCACGCCGCGCGATCCGCTCCTCAATCGCGCTTACGACCTGACACCCCGAAAACCGTTCCGCTCTGCGGCAGCGGTAGCACGTCTCCCTCTCGAGCGCGCAGAGCCGTTTTGACGCGTGAAACGCTGCTCCCGTAGCTGCACGTTCGATGGCGAACCGGAGTCCACTCCGCCTGACGACGCTCTATGGTCCGCGTCCGTTCGGGCGAGGTCCGAGCATGGCGATCGCGAGCATGACCGGCTTCGCCCGCGAGGCGGGCGCGACGGGCCTTCGCAATGGGCCTGGGAGATGAAGACCGTCAACGGCCGCGGGCTCGACGTGCGCGCTGCGCTACCCGCCCGGCTTCGACGCCGTCGGCGAGGATGCGCGCGGGCAGGTCCAGAAGGCGCTGCACGCGCGGCCAGTGCCAGCTCAACCTGACGCATCACGCGACGGCGCGGCGCCGCCGAGGGTGCGCCTCAACGAGGAGCGTGCTCGCGTCGCTGCTCGATGCCGTCGGCCGCCTGAAGCTGCCGCCCGGCGATGCGAGCCTGCCCTCGGTCGACGGGCTGCTTGCCGGTGCGCGGCGTGGTCGAGATCGAGGACGAGGCCGACGACGAGCGGCGCGCGACCGAACTCGGCCGACGCGCTCAAGGCGCGGCCGTCGCGCGCGCCTGATCGCGGCCTTGCACGAGGCGCGGCGCGCGCGAGGGCCGGGCGCTGGCGGGGTCCTCGCCGGGCAGCTCGAGCGATGGAGCGGCTCGTCGCGCCGCCGAGGCTGCGCCGGCGCGGCAGCCCGAGGCCATCCGGGCGCGGCTCGAGGCGCAGATCGCCGCAGCTGCTCGACGCCGCGCCGGCGCTCGATCCCGACCGGCTCCACCAGGAGGCGGTGCTGCTCGCGGCGCGCGCCGACATCCGCGAGGAGATCGACCGGCTGCGGCGCATATCGCCGCGGCCGCGCGCGCTTCTTGCGCGACGGCGGCGCCGGTCGGCCGCCGGCTCGACTTCCTGGCCCAGGAATTCGGCCGCGAGGCGAACACGCTCTGCGCCAAGGCGAACGACGTGTCGCTGTCGCGGATCGGCCTCGATCTCAAGGCGGTGGTCGAGCAGTTCCGCGAGCAGGTCCAGAACGTGGAGTAGAGGGCGATGGCGGACGGAGCCGACGTGCCAGGCCGGCGTGGGCTATTGCTGATCCTGTCCTCGCCGTCCGGGGCCGGCAAGTCCACGCTGACCCGCAATCTATCGCAGCGAGGACCAGGCATCCGCCTGTCGGTCTCGGTGACGACGCGGCAGCGCCGCCCGTCCGAGATCGACGGCGTGCATTACCGCTTCATCGACGATCGACGGATTTCCACGAGATGCGCGAGCGCGGCGATCTCCTCGAATGGGCCGAGGTGCACGGCAACTTCTACGGCACGCCGCGCCGGCCGGTCGAGCAGGCGCTCGCCGCGGGCCAGGACATGATGTTCGACATCGACTGGCAGGGCACGCGCGCAGATCGTCGAAAAGATGCGGGCCGACGTCGTCAGCCGTCTTCATCCTGCCGCCCTCGATGGCCGAGCTGAAAGCGCGGCTCGAGCGGCGCGCCGAGGACCCGCCGGAGGTCGATCGCGCAAGCCGCCTCGCAAAGCGCGCGCGACGAGATCGAGCACTGGGAGCGAGTACGACTACGTGCTCGTCAACGACGACCTCGACCGCACCTTCAGCGACCTGAAGGCGATCCTCGCGGCCGAACGGCTGCGGCGCGAGCGCCAGTCGGGCTGGGCGGGTTCGTGGAGACGCTTCTGGCGGCGCCGGGCTAGAAGACTCCGCCCGTCCCAGGCCGAGCGCATTCGCCAGCGCGACATAGCCGGCGACCGGGATTGCTTCCGCGCGCGCCGTCTCGGGCAGCCCGGCCGCGGCGATCAAGGCGGATGCATCGGGCGTGATGGATTTGAGGCTCTGGCGCAGCATCTTGCGGCGCTGCCCGAAGGCGGCGCGGGTGACGGCTTCGAGCGAGCGCACCCGGCAGGGCAGGGGGTCGCCGCGCGCGTCAGGAGGACGACGCTCGAGGTGACCTTCGGGGGCGGCACGAAGGCGGAGGGCGGCACGTCGAAGAGGATGCGCGCCCGCGTGCGCCAGCCGGCGAGCACGCCGAGGCGGCCGTAATTCGCCCGGTCGCGTTCATCGGCCACGATGCGCTCCGCGACCTCGCGCTGGAACATCAGCGTGAGCGAACGCCACCAGGGCGGCCAAGCCTCGTCCGCGAGCCAGCCGGTCAGCAGCGCGGTGCCGACGTTGTAGGGCAGGTTTGAAACGATCCGCGCCGGATTGTCGCCGATGAGCGGGCGCGGATCGAACGCCAGCGCATCGGCTTCGACGACGTCCGAGCCGGCCGGGATAATGGGCGGCGATCTCGGCCAGCGCCGGCAGGCAGCGCGCGTCGCGCTCGATGGCGATGACCTTTTCGCGCCCGGCCGCGAGAATCGCGCGGGTCAGGCCGCCGGGGCCGGGGCCGACCTCGACGACAGTCGCGCCCTCGAGCGGACCCGCCGCCCGCGCGATGCGGCTCGTCAGGTTGAGGTCGAACAGAAAATTCTGGCCGAGCGACTTTTTGGCGTCGAGGCCGTGGGCGCGCACGACCTCTCGCAGCGGCGGCAGCGCGTCGATGGCGCTCATGGCGCAGGCGGCTGCGCCCCCTCCCCAAGCCGAGCCGCGAGCCGCAAGCGCGGCGATCAGGCTGTCGGGCCGCGCGACGCCCTTCCCGGCGATGTCGAAGGCTGTGCCGTGGTCGGGCGAGGTGCGGACGAATGGCAGCCCGAGCGTGACGTTCACGGCGTCGTCGAAGGCGATGGTCTTGATCGGGATGAGCGCCTGATCGTGATACATCGCGAGCGCCACGTCGTAGTTTTCGCGCGCCGCGGCGTGGAACATCGTGTCGGCCGGAAAGGGGCCGCTCGCGTCGATCCCCTCCGCCTGAAGTTGAGCCACCGCCGGCGCGATGACCGCCTCGTCCTCGCCCCCGAGCGAGCCGCTCTCGCCGGCGTGCGGGTTGAGGCCGGCGACGGCGAGCCGGGGCAGCGGGATGCCGAACCGCTCGCGCAGGTCGCGCGCCGACGATCCGCGCCGTTCTCGACGATCAGCTCCGTCGTGAGCGCTTCGGGGACGGCGCGCAGCGGCATGTGGACCGTGACGGGCACGACGGCGAGGGCCTCGCTCCACAGCATCATCACGGGATGCGGCGCGGCCTCGCCCGGCGAAGCCGCCAGCGCTGCGAGAAATTCCGTGTGACCCGGATGCGCGAAGCCCGCCTGCGTAGAGGACGTGCTTGGCGATCGGGTTGGTGACGACCGCGGCCGCGGAGTCTTCACGGACGAGCCGCACCGCAGTCTCGATCGATTCGAGGGTCGAAGCGGCAGTCGCCAAGTCGGGCCGTGCAGGCTGGGCCGACACGGGCGAGCGGAGAGGCACGACTGGCAGCGCTCGCTCGAAAACCTGCAAGGCCAGTTCGGGCGCAACCGCTTCGATCGGAACGGACCACCCGAGTCCCTGCGCGCTGCGGCGCAGGAAGTTCGGGTCGGTCAGGACGAAGAACGGCGGAACGCCTGCCTGGTCACGCTGAAGCCAAGCCTGGAGCGTGATTTCCGGCCCGATCCCCGAGGGATCGCCCTGCGTGACGGCGCACGGTCGCCGGTGGTCCGACATCCTTACTTGAGGAAATCACCGCGCGGCCCACGATTCCGTCGACAGCCGCTTGAGGGTTCTGGAAAAGATCCTCGATCCCGCCAACCGTGGGTTGGGTGCCGATAGCGCCGAGCGTGCGGAGTTCCAGGCGCACGAGCACCGTCTGGCGCGCGTCTCGACGGTTCCGCTGGCGAACTCCTTGGGCCGCTGAGTAGCTCACCGAGAATGTCGTGCACTCGTCGCGGTAAGTGGCGGCCAAGCCGACCGATCCGACGGGAGACCTGTTGTAGACGGCGGTGGTCGGCGAGATGGCGAAATTGGCGATGAACGCCTCTCGTGTCGTACAGATAGTGGCTCAGATCCAGGACGGCGCTGCCGCTCAGGGACCAGTACGGCGTCACGTTATAGACTGCGCTGGCCTGTACGCCTTCGCGGCGATGGTCGTACCCGAGTTCGGGCTGGCTCTCGATGTGGCGTAGGTCAAGGAGGTGGTCAGCGGCAGCCACGGATTGAAGTTGGCGTCAGGCCGGTCTCGAAACGCTGACGGAGAAGTTGTTCTCGTCGAAGCGGCCCGTCGTGTAAAAGGAGAAGAATTGGCTTGGCTGCACCTGGAAGCGGCCGACGTAATCGGAGCCGCAGTCGTTCAAGGCCCGAATCGCGGCCGACATTGATGAGATCGCCCGCGGAACGAGTTCGGCCGGCGAGCTGGAACGACTGGCCGAAGAGGGCGTTTGCGTAGAATGCCGTTCGGCAGCCGGTGACGGTGTGCTGCACGCCGATGTTGGCCGCGCACGCCGCCCTCGACGCGGTCGTAGCCCGAGAACTTGTCCCAGTTGAAGAGCGAGCGTGTCGTCGAAGACGAGGCTCTGCGCGTCCTCGTTCGGCAGGCGGCCGATCCGCGTCTCGTTCGGCCGCGCGATGATCTGCGCCGATCGGCTCGAGGACGTGCGGTGCCGAAGTCGCCGCATCGGCGACGAGGGGGTAGCGGTATTCGAGCCCGACAGCCGGCATGAGCCGGCCGACGAAGTCGTCGTCGCCGCCGATGAAGTTCGGGCAGCTTGGCGATCTGGTAGCCGGTCGTGTTCGGGATTGTACGAAGAAGCCGTCCGCCCGGACATAGGCGAAGGGCGTCCAGACCTGCCCGAACGCATCGATGAAGTCGCGCCGCCAGGAGAGCTCGCCGAGAGGCCGGGTGATGGTGCCGCTGACGCCGCGCACGAGGCAGGTGCCGCGCTCGAAGACGGTGCAGGTCTCGTAGACGTATAGCCCGGAAACAGGTTAACAGCCGGAATTGAGCAGGATCTGCTGAAATGCGGCGGCCTCGCGCGACAGGCTCGTGAGGTTGACGTCGATGGCGACCTCGCCGCCGAGCGGCGCCGGGCCGTCGATCGCGCTTGTTGTAGTCGAGGACCGGATGAACGACGGGCAACTGCTTCTGCCAGTCGAAGGCTCGAGAGGCCCCTGAAATAGTAGCCGCGCGCGTCGAACCAGGAGCGGTCGCCCTGGCCCTGGAGATAGAGCCGTCGAGATCGACTCGCTTGAAGTACGTCGAGCTGATGCTCTCGCTGCGGATGCGGTAGTTGTCGAGAAACCACTTGTCCGAGAGCAGCGCGACGTCCCAGCCCCACCGCCAGCGCTCGTTGATGTTGAAGCGTGCCGGTGGACTCGATGGAGCCGCGGGCGTCGCGGTCCTCCGGGCGCCGAGCGGGCCGGGCAGGAAGACGCTGTTGTCTTCCTGAATGATGCCGGCGGCGCGGATGTTGTAGGCGCCGGTCAAGAGGCGATGCCGCCACTCGACCTGGCCGAGAACGCCCTGGCTCGTGTAATAGGTCGGCTGGAGCGTCAGATCGTAGTTCGGCGCCAAGTTCCAGAAGAACGGCGATCGAGACGCCGGTGCCGAGCGACGGTCGAGGTGATGTAGTGCGGCGACAGAAAGCCGGTCTTGCGCTTGCACGGTCGGATCGGGCGCCCAGAAATACGGCATGTAGGCGATCGGCACGCCGAGAAGCTCGAGCGTGGCGTTCTCGTAAGTAGATCGTCTGCTCGCTGTTGTTGTGGATGATCTCGCGCCGCCTTCACCTGCCACAGCGGCGGGCGCTCGGGTTGCTCCTTGCAGGGCTCGCAGGCCGTGTAGATGCCGCGCTCGAAAACCGTCGGTCTCGCCCTCGGCGCGCTCGGCGCGCGGCGCCGAGAAGTAGGTGGTGAGCGGCTCCCGCGGTCGGTTCCCCGTCTGTTCGACGCGGAGCGAATCGATGAAGCCGCTCTTGAAGTCGTCGGTCAGCTCGAACCGGTCGCCCGTCGATGACCGTTCCATCCGCTTCGGTCAGGCGGGCGTTGCCCTCGGCGAAAACCCGGCCGCGTATTGCGGTCGTAGATGACCCGGTCGGCCTGCAGCGTCCGGCCCTGGTAGTAGAGCTCGACGTCGCCGGACGCCGACACGGTGTTCTTGTCGTTGTCGTAGACGATCTCCTTCGCCTCGACGAGCAGGCGGTCCTTGCCCTGCCGGCCTGGGCGCAGCGCAGGCAAGGCCGCTCGTTCGACGTGCCCTGCGCCACGGCCGCATCGACCAGGCGATGGCGCATTAGCGCCGCCGCGATCGCCAATGCGGCGATCGCTCCCTGCCGGCATACCCGCTCCTGGTCGCCGCATGCCCGAGGACCATCACCCGTCCTCCTGGTACAACAAAGCGAGGGTGCCGAGCAAACTGCCTACCACGGCGGGGAACCACGCCGCCACCGTCGGGCCGACAAGGCCCGACGCGCCAAGATCCTCCATGAGTTCGGTCGCGACATACAGCACGAAGCCGGCCGCGACGCCGCCGAGGACCATCCGCGCCACGCCACCAAAGCGGAAGAACCTTAACGAAACCGAAGCCGCGACGAAAACCATGGCGACGAACAGGAGCGGGCGCGCCAAGAGCACGTCGTATTGCAGACGATAGCGGGTGGCGTCGAGGCCGGCGCGCTCGGTTTGCGCGATGGTCTCGTCGAGGTTCCAGAACGGGACCGAATCGGGCGGCGTGAAGGACTGCCGCACCTGCGACGGTTCGAGATTCGAGGCGAGAATGTAGGTCCCGTAGCTTTGCGGCTGCTCGCTTGGGCCGAGGACGCGCGCATCGCTCAGCTCCCAGTAGCCGTCGCGCAGAGCACGCCTCGCGCGGCTTCGATCCGCTCGGCGAAGGCGCCGGCGTCGTCGAACGTGAAGACGGTCACGCGCGGCGATCGTCGTCGTGTTCTCGATCGCCGCCTCGGCGCGGATGATGGCTTGCCCGTCGAGGCTCTTCTGCCGGATCCAGAGATCCTTGCCGGATGCGGCTTGGTCTTGCGCGAGAAGATGCGCGCCTCGAGCTCCGACGCCTTCTGCTTCAGCTGGGCCGAGAGGGGGTTGTAGAGCGTCGACCGACACGATCCCGATCGAGGGCGGCGACAAGGATGCCGGGCTGAAGGAACTGCCAGGCCGAGATGCCCGGCCGCGCGCGCGACGACCAGTTCGAGCTTGCGGCTGAGCTGGAGCAGCGCCGCCATGCTGCCGAACAGGATCGCGAAGGGCAGGACCTGCTCGGCGACCGCCGGCGTGCGGAACAGCGGCGAGCTGCGCCATCAGGGCCGGCGTCGCGCCCTCGGCGTCGCCGGCGCGGCGCATCAGCTCCACGAAATCGAGCGTGTAGACGAGCGCGAAGACGGTCCCGAACACCATCAGGATGGTCTTGGCGAAACGGAGCGAGAGATAGCGGCCGAGGGTGGCGCCGATCAGCATGGCTCAGGCCCTCCGCAGGGCCGGCAGGCGCGGCGTCGACCGATTCGCGGATCGCACTGCGTGGAGCGCGCGCCCGCCGAGCGCGCGCATGCGCGCGACCCTGGAGGCGATGAGCGAGCGCCGACCGCGACGACGGCCAGCGGCGCGCCGTAGATCGCCGATCAGCCCGGAGGGCGAGCCGGACGGCCGCGCTCGAGGCCGCGAAGCCGATGATGCGCAGCGACCACCACGGCGACGACCGCGGCGGCGATCGCGGTGCCGCGGCCCTGGCGGGTCGTGCGCGCGTCCCCGAGCGCCGCGAAGGCGATGAACATCATGGCCAGCGGATAAAGCCAGGCCGGACAGCCGGTCGTGCAGTTCGGCCCGGAAGCGGCCCTCCTGGATCTTGTAGTAGAGCTCCTTCTGGTCCGGGAACAGAAGCTGCGTCGTGAGCGCTCGCGCGGCTTGTAGACGATCTGGCCTCTCGTCCTGGTTGAAGGCCGCCAGATCGACCGCGTAGCGCTCGAAGGCGACGATGGACGAATCGCGGCTGTTCGGCTGCTTGCCGGTGAACGCTGCCCTTCTCGAGGACGAGATAGCTCTGGCCGTTCGGCCTCGACGGTCTGGCCGCGCTCGGCGAGGTAGACGACGATCTTGGCCCTCCTCGCGCCGGTCCTGCATGAAGATGCCGAGCAGCGCGTGCGCCGGAGCGCTCGCGGTAATGGAAGGTGATGCCGTTGTCGAGCGCGGTGAACTGGCCTTCCTTGACGATGTTGGCGACGAAATCGGCCCGGATCTTGGTGATCGAGGTCGCGCAGTTCCTGGAAGCTCGCCGGCATGACGTAGATGGTCATGATCGCCGACGAGCATGCAGCACACCAGCGCGCGAGGCCCAGGAACGGCCGCAAGCAGGCGCTGCGGCGGCATGCCGGCGGCGCTCATGACGATCAGCTCGGAATCGCCGTTGAGCTTGTTCAGCGTATAGATCGTCGCGATGAACAGCGCGACCGGCGAGATCACCGTGACGAGCGTCGGCAGCGACAGGCCCGGTCACGGTGAGGAACATCAGGATGGTCTGGCCCTTGCCGGTCAGCAGATCGAGCTCGCTTGAGGGCCTGGGTGATCCAGATCACCGCCGTCAGCGCGACCAGGCATGCCGACGAAGGCGCTGAACGCGATCCTGAGGATATAGCGCTCGATCAGGTTCATGATGACCAGCGCGCCGTGACGCCGGTCTCCTCGCTAACGCCGGGCCGGCGGACCGGGCAAGCGCTGCGCAATCCTCATACGGCCTGCGAGTTGGGCGCTTTCACGGCGAACCCTGCCGTCCGATCTGGCGCGAAAGCCTTGCTATATGCTGCAGCCGCAAGCCACACCTCCGGCGAGCCGCTCGGCACCCAGGCGCCGGTTGTCCGCGGCCCACTCGAGACGCCGCGATCAGACGGACAAGAGGCACGATGGCAGCAGCGTGAAGATCGATTTCCAAGCCCTTCGGCGCGCCCACCGGCGGCGACCTCGTGGTTTTCGTCGGCGACGACCTGAAGCTCGCCGACGCGGCGCTCGCGAGCGAGCCGGGGACGGTCAAGGATGTGATCGCCGGCGCTGCCGGCCGCGAGCGCTTCAAGGGCAAGCCCGACACGGCGCTGACGCATCCCGGCCCCGGCCGGGCTTTCGACGCCGATCGGCTGATCGTCGTCGGGATCGGCGGCGAGAAGCGACCGCGGACAAGCTCGATCTGCGCCGATCTCGGCGGCTTCGTCGCCGGAAAGGTCGCCGGCCGAACCGCGCACGGTCGTGGCTGACGCTGCCGGGGCTCGAGCCCACGGCCGAGGACATCGCCGAGATGGCGCTCGGCGCGCGGCTGCGCGCTCTACAGGTTCGACCGCTACAAGACGAAGAAGAAAGAGGACGACGAGAACGGCGGGACGACACGCGCATCGACCTTCGCGGTCGCGGACCCCGTCCGGCCGCGCGCAAGAAGGCCGCGAAAGCCGCGCGACGGCCTCGCCGAGGGCGTCGGCATCGCCCGCGACCTCGTCAACGAGCCGCCGAACGTGCTCGGGCCCGAGGAGTTCGCGAACCGCGCCGCGGCGCTCGCGAAGCTCGGCGTCGAGGTCGAGGTCCTCGACGAGAAGGCGCTGAGAAAGCTCGGCATGCGGGCGCTGCTCGCCGTCGGCCAGGGCTCGGCGCGCGAGAGCCGCGTCGTCATCATGCGCTGGAACGGCGGCAAGGCGAGCGACAAGCCGGTCGCCTTCATCGGCAAGGGCGTGGTGTTCGATTCGGGCGGCATCTCGATCAAGCCCGGCGGCGGCATGGAGGACATGAAGGGCGACATGGCCGGCGCCGCCTGCGTCGTCGGCCTCATGCACGCGCTCGCCGCCCGCAAGGCGCAAGGCGAACGTCGTCGGCGCGATCGGCCTCGTCGAGAACATGCCGGACGGCGACGCCCAGCGCCCCGGCGACATCGTCACCACCATGTCCGGCCAGACCATCGAGATCATCAACACCGACGCCGAGGGCCGGCTCGTCCTCGCCGACGTGCTCTGGTACGTGCAGGACCGCTTCAAGCCGAAATTCATGGTCGATCTCGCGACCCTGACCGGCGCGATCCTCGTGGCGCTGGCCCAGGAATATGCCGGCCTGTTCTCGAACAACGACGAGCTGGCGGAGCGGCTCGCGGCGGCCGGGCAGGCGACCGGCGAGAAGGTCTGGCGCATGCCGCTCGGGCCGGAATACGACAAGATGATCGATTCGAAGTTCGCCGACATGAAGAACGCCGGCGGCCGCCACGGCGGCTCGATCACGGCGGCGCAGTTCCTGCAGCGCTTCGTCAACGACACGCCCTGGGCGCATCTCGACATCGCCGGCACCGCGCATGGGCTCGCCGCAGACCGAGACCAACAAGAGCTGGGGCTCGGGCTGGGGCGTCCGCTTGCTCGACCGGCTGGTGCGGGATCACTACGAAGGCTGAGGGCTGGGACATCGCTCAGGAGCCCTGTCGAACGGCGTCGGGGTCCGACCCTCATCCCGGTCGTCCTGAGCCGGATTCAGGCGGGCTGCAAGGTTTGTTCTGAATAACGAACAGATTGACCTGCATAACGGACGAGCTAAGTTTCGTCCGTTTTGGTTGGAGATATCTCATGCGGCTCTGGATTCGGACCTTCGCCTTTTCCGTTCTCGCGCTGTTCGTCGCTCCGTTCCCCGCGGGGGCGCAGGGGGTCGTGCGCGTCGGGCATTTCCCGAACATCACGCATGTCCAGGCGCTGGTGGCCCGCAACTTCGAGCGGCAGGGCAAGAGCTGGTTCGGCAGCGCCTCGGACCCGGACGTCAAGGTCGAATGGTACGCCTACAATGCCGGCCCGAGCGCCATGGAGGCGATCTTCGCCAACGCGATCGACCTTACCTATGTGGGGCCGAGCCCGGCGCTCAACGCCTATGCGCGTTCGCGCGGCGAGGAGGTCCGCATCGTCGCCGGCGCGGTCGAACGGCGGCGTCGGCCTTGGTGGTGCAGCCCGATTCCGGCCTCGCGCAAGGCCGGCTGACTTCAAGCGGCAAGCGCATCGCCACGCCCGCAATTCGGCAACACCCAGGATGTCGCCGCCCGCGCATGGCTGGTCGCCGGCGGCCTGCGCATCACGCAGACCGGCGGCGACGCCCAGGTGGTGCCGACCGCCAATCCCGATCAGCTTGCCTGTTCCGGAGCAAGCAGCTCGATGCGGTCTGGACGGTCGAGCCCTGGGTCTCCCGCCTGGAGCTGGAGGCGGGCGGGCAAGCGTGCTCGTCGAGGAAAAGGATGCGATCACGACGGTGCTTGTGTCCAGCGCGAAATTCCTTGCGCGAAAACGCGATCTCGCCCGCCGCTTCGTCGCCGCCCATCGCGAGTTGACCGACTGGATCCGGCAGAACCCGGCCGAAGCCCAGCGCATGGTCGCGCGACGAGCTGAAGGCCGGGTTCCGGGCCGAGCTGCCGCCCGAGCTCGTCGCCCGCGCCTGGGGGCGCATGGCGATCACGACCGATGTGTCGCTGCCTGCGTTCCAGACGCTACGTCGCCAGCGCCCAGCAGGTCGGCTTTCTGCGCGGGACGCCCGACCTCGCCCGTCTGATCGAGACCATCGAGTGACCGCTCAACTGGCCCAAGTCGTGCAGCCCGAGGCGGCGCGCCCGAAACTTGTCGTCGAGGGCGTGTCCAAGCGGTTCGCAGTCGTCGCGGGCGACGGTGGACGCCTTGGACACCGTGTCGCTGACCGTCGCCGAGGGCGAGTTCGTCTGCCTCGTCGGGCCGAGCGGCTGCGGCAAGTCCACGCTTCTCGACATCATGGCCGGTCTGACCCGGCCCGACACCGGCAAGGTGATCGCCGACGGGCAAAACGTGGAAGGCCCTGGCCGGCAGCGCCTCGTGATGTTCCAGGAAGCGGCCCTGTTCCCGTGGCTCGATGCGTTCGGCAACGTGATGTTCGGGCTGAAGCTGAAGCCGGACCTGACGAACAGCGAGCGGCGCGAGATCGCCGACCACTATCTGCGACTCGTCGGACTGGAGAAGTTCCGTCACGCCCATGTTCACGAGCTGTCGGGCGGCATGAAGCAGCGCGTCGCGCTGGCGCGCTCGCTCGCGCCCGATCCCCAGGTGCTGCTGATGGACGAGCCCTTCGCGGCGCTCGACGCGCTGACCCGCGACCAGCTTTACGACGATATCCAGCACATCTGGCAGGAGAGCCGCAAGACCATCGTGTTCGTCACCCACAACGTGCGCGAGGCCGTGTGCCTCGGCGACCGCGTCGTGCTGATGGCCGCCGGACCCGGACGCATCGACCGGATTTTCGACATTCCGCTGCCGCGTCCGCGCGACATCAACAGCCCTGAACTGGCGGGCTACGCCTCCCGGATCGCCGCGGCGCTCAAGGGCATCGTCGGAAGGGCGGCTTCGGAATGAAGCGCGGGCTCGTCGCCTTTCTGTTCTTCGCCGCGCTCGTCGCTGCTCTGGGAGTTGGCCGTTCGCAGCGGCCGCTGGTCGGCGGTCCTCCTTCCGTCGCCCTTGAGCGTCGGCGAGTATCTGTGGGGGGCGGCCCGCGACGGATCGCTCCTGGAGGCGATCTGGGTCACGATGAAGCGGCTCCTGATCGGCTACGCCCTCGGGCTTGTCATCGGACTGCCGCTCGGACTGCTGACCAGCACCTCTCAGATCCTGGAGGATACGATCGGCGCCTTGGCGCTCGGGTTCCAGACGTTGCCGAGCGTGTGCTGGGTGCCGCTCGCGCTGATCTGGTTCGGCCAGACCGAGGGCGCGATGCTGTTCGTCGTCGTGATGGGCACGGTCTGGTCGGTGATCATCGCCACGGACTACGGCGCTCGCTCGATCCCGCCGATCTTCGCCCGCGCGGCGCGAACGATGGGCTCGGAGGGGATCCATCGATGGACGCGGGTGATCCTGCCGGCCTCGCTCCCGTTCCTCGTGACCGGCATGAAGCAGGGCTGGGCGTTCGCTTGGCGTTCGCTGATGGCGGCGGAAATCTACGTCACCATCCTGACCGGCTTCGGGCTCGGACACCTCCTGCACTACGGGCGCGAGTTGAACGCGATGGAACAGGTGATCGGCGTCATGCTGGTGATCGTGCTGATCGGACTCCTGGCGGATCGCCTCCTCTTCTCGCCATGGGAGCGCTTTTTGCATCGGCGCTGGGGCACCAACGTCAAGGCGTCGTAAGAGGAACCGGATGGGACGGCGGCGGTTCTCCGCAGGAACGCCGCTTCATGATCTTTTGACCGGAGACCGCGATGGCTCTCGACCGCGACCGGTACGCGTCCGACGTGCGACAATCAAACGAGGCCCACGAGCAACGCCTGGAGCGCAGGCGCCGCGAGCGGGCGCACCATCACGAACCGTCGCGCCGGCGCCACGGCGGCTTCTCGCCGCTCGCCGCCGCGGCGGTCGCGGGCGGCGCCATGGCGCTCAGCGCCCTTCTCGGCCGCCGCTACAGCCCGGACCGCTCGCATCCCGGCATCGAGCGCTGGTACCACGAGCTTGAAAAACCTTCGTTCACGCCGCCCGATCCGGTGTTCGGGGCCGTCTGGCCGGCGCTTGAGGTTTTGTTGGCGGCCGGCAGCTACCGCCTGCTGCGAGAGCCGTCGAGCCCCGACCGCGACCGGGCGCTCGCGCTTTGGGCCGTCAACGTCGCCATGATCCCCGGCTGGACCAAGATCTTCTTCGGCGAGCGGAGCCCGGCCGGAGGGCTGGCGGCGGCGATCACGCAACTCGGCGCCGGCCTCGCCTATGTGGAGACCGCGCGCCGCGTGGACGGCGTGGCGGCGGCGTGCGGCGCGCCCTATGCGGCCTGGCTCGCCTTCGCCAACGTGCTCGCCGAGGAGGTCTGGCGGCGCAACGCGGGCGAGCGCTGAGCCGTTCCGCTTCGGCGCGCTTGCGGCGGGCCGGGGCGTGCCCACGTTAAGGGCGCATGACCGAGGTCCTCTTCTACCATTTGCAGCGCCAGCCGTTGGAGGCGGTGCTGCCGACCTTGATCGAGAAATCGGTCGAGCGCGGCTGGCGCGTCGCCGTGCAGGCGACCTCCGAGGAGCGCCTCGCCGCGCTCGACGACCATCTCTGGACCTACGCCGACGAGAGTTTTTTGGCCCATGGCACCGACCGCGAACCGGACGCCGCCGACCAGCCCGTCGTGCTCACGTTGAGCGAGTCCAACCCGAACGCCGCCTCGATCCGCTTCCTGGTCGAGGGCGCCTCCATGCCGCCGGACGCCCATGCCTACCAGCGCATGGTCGTCCTCTTCGACGGCGCCGACCCGGATGCGCTTCTGCATGCGCGCGACCAGTGGCGGGCGGTCAAGGCCGCCGGCTACGACGCCACCTACTGGCAGCAGGACGCGCGCGGGCGGTGGGGGAAGAAGGCGTAATCGTGCAGCCGACTCGAGGACCCGAATGTTGACTCCCTGGGTTGCAGCCCGACATTCCGCCCATGAACGCCACGGTTTTCGACACTCACCGGATCGTGAAGCGCCTCAAGGAGGCAGGCTTTTCCGACATTCAGGCCGAGACCCGTTACGGATGTGCTCAGCGCGAGCCAGACCATTGATCTCTCGGACTTTGTTACGAAAGCCGACCTGAAAACCGAGTTGGCCGAACTGCGGGTCGATGTTTTCAAATCGGCCGTCCCACTGCTCCTAGGACAAGCCGCGCTGATTGGAGCGTCCGTTAAGCTTCTTTGAGCCAGCTCTTGTCTGCGGCGGAAAAGGCCCATCCCGGCCGCTTTCAAAATGCGATCGCGATTTTCCCGAAATGCGTCCCCGCGGCCATGCGCGCGAAGGCGGCGGGGGTTTGCTCGAACGCGAACCGCTGTTCATCCAGCACCGGGCGGAGCCGCGCCGCCGCGCAGGCGCGCAGCATCGTCTCGAAATCGGCGCGCGACCCCAGCGTGACGCCCTGCATCCGCACTTGCCGCATCACACGAGCGGCAGCGGCGCCGCCGAGGCCGTCGCGCCCGCCACCACTCCGATCATCGCCAGCGTGCCCCCGACCCGCACGGCGCGGATCGACTGCGCCAGCGTGCTCCCTCCGCCGATCTCGACGATCAGGTCCGCCCCGCGCCCCTCCGTGAGCGCCTTCACGGGTCGGGACCAGTCGGGCTCGGTCCGGTAGTTGATGAGGTGATCGGCCCCGAGCGCCTGGCCGCGGGCGAGCTTGGCGTCGTCGGACGAGGTGAGGATCACGGTCGCGCCTATGAGCTTGGCGAACTGAAGCGCGAAGAGCGCCACGCCCCCGGTCCCCTGCACCACCACCACGTCGCCGGGACGCACGCGACCCAAGGTGACGATGGCGCTCCAGGCCGTCACGCCCGCGCAGGGCAAGGCCGCGGCTTCGGCGTCGCTGAGGTAGTCCGGCACGGGCAGCAGGCCGGCTTCATCGAAGACGCGGTGCTCGCAGAGCATGCCGTCCAAATCCGCTCCGAGCCCGGTTGCGAGCTTCTCAGCGGTCGGTTCGCCTTCGATCCAGCCCTGAAAGAACACGCCGACGACCCGGTCCCCCGGCCTGAACCGACTCACGCCATCACCGACCGCATCGACCACGCCCGCGCCGTCCGAGACCGGGATCAGCGGCAGGCGGAGTTTGGGATTGTAGCGCCCCTCGACGACCAGCAGGTCGCGGTAGTTGAGCGTTGCGGCTCTTATCCGCACGCGCACCTGACCCGGACCGGGTCGCGGCATCGGCCGTTCCGCTAGAGTGAGGTGGTCGAGACCGAAGCTGCGGACTTCATAGGCGCGCATGACGTCTGAATCCTATGGGGGCCGTTTCGCATCCCGCCCAAGGTGACTTTAGGGAAGCTGACCCGGGTCAGCCGAGCTCCAAGGTCGTGATCCCAAAGATGCGCGGAAGCGGAAGCTGGGGATCGGGACCCCGGTACATCCGGGCGGTTTCGAACACGGGTGCGAGACCATGGCGGGCCGCAAGGGCCCGGGCCGCGGGGTTCGGCTCCGGAATGTCCAGAAACACCGGCTCGCCGCCCGCCTGAGCCGCAAGGCTCTGGAACAGGGCCTCCGCGCTCTCCGCCGTCTCGGCAACGAGTGGGCCGACCTTGAACCCTGTCCGGCAGCGCCGGATCACGCCATAGCCTCGAAGGGATTCACCCTCCACGAATGCCAGAGCTTGATGTCGGTTGGGGTCAAGCCAGCAGCGCAGAAAACTTTCGCGGGGCGCCGGAAAGAACGCACGATCATAGGCCAGAACAGCGTCGAGAAGCGCGCCCTCGACAGCCTTGATCCGGGTGTCTTGAGGCGCGTCGATGCCGGGCTGGCCGCCGTAGCGGATGTTCCGGTGCGCCAGGCTGAACCCGGAGCGGCGGTAGTTCTCCTGCTGGGCTACGACGCCGTCGAGCCCGACCGTGCGTTCCCCAAGGCGCGCCATCCCGGCTTGCCAGAGCCGATAGCCATAGCCTCGTCCGCGCAGATCCGGCCGGACGATGTATAACCCGAGGAAGCCGAAGTCGCCGCCGTAGCGCACTACCGAGATGCTTGCGATGGGCTCCTCATTAGAAAAGGCGAGCAGAAACCCACCTGGGTCCGCCGCATGGAAGCATTCGGCATCGGACAGGCCGGGGCTCCAGCCCTCCTGGGCCGCCCACTCAAGCGCCAAGTCGAGCTCATGCCGGCTCGCGGAACGAATGACCAGATCAGACGAACCGCACTCCATGGTTCACCCCTGAGCCCGCCAGTGATGCGCCTGTCGGCGCTGAGCGACGCGATCCTGCGACACAGCCGCGTGCAGCCTTGAGCCTGAGCATAATCCGGAAAGCGCACGAGCGTGCAACGGCTGATGCGCCACAGCGCGTGCGCGAGGGACTGGTTCTGTCGCGTGATGAGCTAAATCGCTCAGCCGCGCTGGAACAAGGGCGATGCGAGACTTATCTGCCGACCTTAACCGAAGGTCCACGATGAACCGCCTCGCCGCCCTCCTCGCCGCGCTTGCGCTGGCCCTTGCCGTACCGGCGCCGATCTTCGCTCAGCAGCCGCAACCCGAACACGTCCAATCCCGCGCACGCCCGGACGGGCAGGGTGAGCGCCGGCCCGAACGGAGCGCCCCCGAGGGCCGGCGTCTGCCGGCGGACTCGATCACGCAGCACGCCCTCGAGTTGCCGGGCCGGACCCTGCGCTTCACCGCGACCGCCGGCAGCCTTCCGCTCACCGATCCCGAAGGCAAGCTTCAGGCCGAGATCGGCTATGTCGCCTACACGCTGGACGGCGCGGACCGCGCGTCGCGCCCCGTGACCTTCGCGCTGAACGGCGGACCGGGCGCGGCTTCGGCCTACCTTCATCTCGGCGTGCTCGGCCCCTGGCGCCTGCCGCTCGACGGACCCACGATCAGCCCCTCGGCTCCGGTGTCGCTCACGCCCAACGCCGAAACGTGGCTCGACTTCACCGACCTCGTCTTCATCGACCCGGTCGACACCGGTTACAGTCGCGCCGTCGGCTCCGGCGAGGACATCCAGAACCGCTATTTCACCGTCGACGGCGACGCGACTTACCTCGCCGCGGCGATCGCGCGGTGGCTGCGGACCAGCGATCGGCTCGCCTCTCCAAAATTCTACATCGGCGAAAGCTACGGCGGCTTCCGGGGTCCGCTGATCGCCCAAAAGTTGCAAGGCGATTACGGCGCGGCGTTCAGCGGGCTCGTGCTGCTCTCGCCGGTGCTCGACTTCGGCTGGTTCAGCCAGCCGCGCCATGCGCCCTGGGTCCATGCGGCCCGCCTGCCGTCCCTGGCGGCGGCCGCGCTGGAGGCCAAGGGGCCTGTCACGCGCGAGAAGTTGAGGGAGGCCGAAGCCTACGCCGCGGGCGAGTACCTGACCGACCTCATGCGCGGGCTGCAGGACCCGGCCGCCGTCGAGCGCGTCAGCGGCCGTGTCGCCGCCCTCACCGGCATCGATTCGGCTCTCGCGCGCCGGATGGCCGGCCGCACCGACATGAACGCCTTCCAGCATGCGCTCGGCGCGCCGGGGCGCGTGGTCAGCGCCTATGACACAGGGATCAGCGGCTACGACCCGGAGCCGACCGCCGTGCTGTCGCGGTTCGAGGACCCGCTCTTGACCGCGATGACCGCGCCCTTGACCAGCGCCATCGTCGATCATCTGGCGCGGACCCTGAACTGGAAGGTGTCGGACGCCCGCTACAATCTGTTGAACGGCTCCGTGAACGGCCAGTGGCGCTGGGGCCGGGGTCGGGGCCAGCCGGAATCGGTCGGCGAACTGCGCCAGGCGCTCGCGCTCGACGGCAAGCTGCGGCTGCTGGTGGTTCACGGCTTCACCGATCTCGTGACGCCCTACTTCGCGAGCCAACTCCTCCTCAACCAGTTGCCCGACTTCGGCCCCGACCGCGTCAGCCTCGCGGTTTATCCGGGCGGGCACATGTTCTATTCCCGCGCCGGGTCGCGGGCCGCCTTCCGGGACGACGCGCTCCGTCTCTACCGCGCCGCGCTGGATGCGCGGTCGGACGGCCGAACGGGGCCGTAAGCGAACGCGATATTCACTGTCCGGGGACCTGGGCCGCTCGCTCGGGGGCTTGACCGTTTCGTCGCGCTGCGCTCGGTGGGAATCCGTGACGACTGAACCTTAAGCGTTGGAAATCGTTCTCTCGCAAACGCCGCTCGCCTCGTCGGTCGCCATCCAAGCCTGACCCCGGACCACCCGTGCTCCCCCTTGCGCTCGTCCTGACCTTGCTTTCGGCGGACGCGCCGCGTCTTCTGACCGGCGTTTCCGCGGTTGGCGAGAGCGTGGGCGTGCGGGCGGCTGCCGCGAGCCAAGTCTTCCGGCAAAGGCTCGAACCGCCTGCCTATGTCGCCGATGAGCGCGCCGTGACCAACTGGCGTCGCGAGGCGGCGCATGAGTTGGATCCCATGCCCTTGTCGGCGCTGGCCGCGTTGTTTCAGCTCGACCGCCCGATCGTGACGCGGTGCGTCAAGCTGAACAATTACTGGTGCATCAAAAGCGCGCGCTGGAACGGCGAGGTCGGGTCCGACGAGGATGGGCACACCGGCTTCGCCAGCGCCGAGCAGGGGGCCGACGCAGCCGCCACGCTGCTGCGCCGCTACTACCTCGAGTTCGGGCGGAGGTCGGCCCTCGACGTGGTGCGGCGCTGGGCGCCGGCCGAGTGCCGCACCGTCGTGGCCGGCATCGCGCTGCCGACCGTTCTGGCCGTGCGAGGCATCGGAGCCACCCTGCGCGCGCGCTGGCTCGCTGGCGGTCGCGCATCGCCGGCGCCGCGCATTCGGGTCGCCGCCGCCGGCAAGGCCATTCCGGCTCCGCGGCGGGCGCCCCAGACCCTGCGCGCATCCGCGGTGCCGATGCGGCCATTGCCGGCGTTCCGGATGCCCGACATCGCCGTCGGCATCGGCGAACGCAAGGTCGTGACGATCTCCGCCGCGCTCGCGCCCCGCGCGCCCATGCGCCGTCAGCCGACCCCGGCTTCCGTTGCGGCGGCGGCAAAGGCCATGGCGGCCCGAAGGGCGGCTCAGGCGAGACAGACAACGGCGAGACCCGCCGCCCGGACGTTCGCTGCGGCTCCGAAGCCCGTCACCCGCGTCGCCGCGCCCGTTTCGCCGCGTCCGGCCGGCCTCCCAGGCCCTGACGTCGCCTCGCCCCCAGCCTTGCCGGCGCTGCGCCCTGTCGTCTCCTGCGCTCCCGACGAGCAGCGCATCCGAAACTACGCCGCCCGCATCGCGCAAGGGCTGGGGCTCGGGCCGAACGACGATCTCCGGCTCTTCGACCACGACGGCCGACCGCTCCCGAACCTTACCCGCGTCATGCTCGCCATGTCCTCCGTCGAGCTGGGCATGCTGCGGGCGAGCGCGAGTCTCGTGCAGGGAGCGGTTGCGCGCGCAGCGCTGCGCGCGCAAGCCGCCGATGCATCGAGCAAGACCGATGGCGGCGCGATTCCTACGCCTCCGATTTGAACCGCGGCGAAACCACAAGCTTGCGCGGGCTCCGCTCCGGTCCCACCTTGGCCTGGACCGCCCCGCGCCCCAGGGTCCTCCTCCTCGTGTCGATCCTCACCGATATCGCCCAACGCGCCGGCTCGGCGGCGCAGTCGTTGTGGGACGCATCAAGCCAATTGATCCAGCCGTCGTTGCGCCTCGGCGTGACGGGGCTGGCGCGCTCGGGCAAGACGGTGTTCACCACTGCGCTCACCTATCATCTCCTCGCCGGCAGTTCCCTGCCGGCGTTCCGCCCTTCGGCCGAGGGGCGCATCCGGCGTGCGCGGCTCGAGCACCAGCCGGACGACGACGTGCCGCGCTTTCCCTATGAGGAGCACGTCGCCGCGCTGACCGAAGATCGGCGCTGGCCGCAGTCGACCACCCGGATCAACGAACTTCGGGTCGAGATCGATTACGAGCGCGGCTCCGGCTGGCGCTCGGGACCCGCGACGCTCGCGCTCGACATCGTGGATTATCCCGGCGAGTGGCTGCTTGATTTGGCGCTGATCGACGCGGATTACCGGGAGTGGTCGCGCCAGACCATCGACGCGAGCCGCCGTCCCGATCGCGCCGCCATCGCGACGCCTTGGCTCGCGAACTTGAGCGCTCTCGATCCAGGGGGGCCGCCGGACGAGGCGGCGGCGGAGCGGGCGAGCGGGGCGTTCAAGGCCTACCTTGCGGCCCTGCGCGCCGGGCCGGAGGCGGTCGCCACCACGCCGCCGGGACGCTTTTTGATGCCGGGCGACCTCGCCGGCTCGCCCGCGCTCACCTTCGCGCCGCTCGATCTGCCGCGCGACGCCGTCATCGCGCCCAAAACCCTGGCGAGCCTGATGGAACGGCGCTTCGAGGCTTACAAGACCCGCGTGGTGCGGCCGTTCTTCCGCGACCACTTCCAGCGCATCGACCGGCAGATCGTGCTCGTGGACGTGCTCGCGGCGGTGGACGCCGGCCCCGCGGCGCTGGCCGAACTGGAAGAGGCGCTCGACCGGGTGCTGATGGCCTTCAACGCCGGCCGCAACACCTTATGGTCGCGCCTGTTCGCGCCGCGCGCCGACCGGGTGCTGTTCGCCGCCACCAAGGCTGACCACGTCCACCACACCAGCCACGACCGGCTCGACCGCTTGCTGCGGCTCCTCGTCAAGCGCTCCCTGCGCCGCACCGAAGGCGCCGGCGCGCGGGTCGGAACCGTCGCGCTCGCCGCGGTGCGCGCCACCCGCGAGACCACGGTGCGCGAGGGCGGCGAGGCGCTGAAGGCGGTCGCCGGGACTCCGGAAGCGGGCGAGCGCATCGGCGACGAGGTATTTGACGGGACGACCGAGGCGGCGGTTTTTCCGGGCGAGTTGCCGGAGCGTCCCGAGGCGGTGCTGGAGGGCGCGGTGCCGCCCGGCTCGCTGCGCTTCCCGCGCTTCCGCCCGCCCAGGCTCACGCCCGACGCGGCGGGCCGCCCGGCGCGCCTGCCGCACATCCGCCTCGACCGGGCGCTGGAGTTTTTGCTGGGGGACCGGCTGGCATGAGCAGGGTGGCGCAACTGATCCACCGTCATTCCGGGGCCGAGCGCAGCGAGGAGCCGGAACCCATGAACACAATCGGCTCAGGAGATACACGAGGCCGTGCCGCGCTGTTCTGAAAAGCGGGTGTTCATGGATTCCGGGCCTGCGGCTTCGCCGCATCCCGGAATGACGGCGAGGAGCTTTTCATGACCCGCAAGCCCCGCGCCTTTCGCCTCGACAGGCCCGATGTCGTCACCATACCGCATGACGAGGCCGCCGACGCGCCGCCATCGCGCGGGATCGTCGTCACCGAGGAGCCCATGGAGGCGATCGAGGCGGCGGACGGCACGCCCGTGCCGATGGGCCGCCGGCGTGCGCCCTGGGTCGGCATCCTCCTCTCGGCGCTGGGCGGGTTGCTTACGCTGGCGATCGGCCTCGGCGTCGAGCGGCTCATCGCCGATCTGTTCAACGCCGCCCCCTGGCTCGGATGGGCGGCGCTGGGCCTGGCCGTCATCGCGCTGATTGCGTTCCTCGCCATCGTGACGCGCGAGGCGGCGGGAATTTTTCGCGAGCGGCGTATCGAGCGGCTGCGCGCGGCGGCGAGCGGACGCCTTGGCCGTGCGGGATCACGAAGCGGCTAAAACCGTGGCCGCCGATCTCGCCGCCCTCTACGGCGAGCGGCCCGAGGCCAAGCGAGGGCGGGGAGCGGTCGAGAGCCTCTCCGGCGAAATCCTTGATGCCGAAGACCGCCTCGCCATCGCCGAACGGGAACTCCTGGCGCCCCTCGACGACAGGGCCAAGCGCGCCATCGCGGGCGCGGCGCGGCAAGTCTCGATCGTCACCGCCATCAGCCCGCGCGCGATCGTCGATGTCGTGTTCGTGATCTACGCCGCCGTGCGGCTGCTGCGTCGGGTCGCCCGCATCTACGGCGGGCGGCCCGGAGCGCTCGGTTTCCTGCGTCTGGCGCGCGCCGCCTTCAATCATCTGGCCGTCACGGGCGGCGTGGCCGTCGGCGACAGCCTTCTCCAGCAGGTGCTGGGCCTGGGGCTCGCGGCCCGCATCTCCGCCAAGCTCGGCGAGGGCGTGCTCAACGGCCTGATGACGGCCCGTTTCGGCCTCGCCGCGCTCGCGGTGTGCCGGCCCTTGCCCTTCGTCAAGGAGGAGCCGCCGCGGCTCGGCGACGTAGCGGGAGAGCTGTTGTCGAAGGCGGACCTCGCAGCCCCGACGGATCGGGTTTGACGGCGGCAGGCCGCGGAAGCGTGCCCAGCGTGTGCCGTCGAGGTTGACGCCTCGGCGGCAATCACCCACAAGGGCCGCCGCGCCGAACCGGGAGCCGGCTCGGCCCGAAACGGATCTGCGCGCTCGGTCGTCCGCCCATGCTGTTCAACTCGTTCGTCTTTCTCCTCGGCTTTCTGCCGGCCGCGCTTCTCCTGCATGGGCTGGTCGAGCGGTTCCGGCCCGCGTGGCGGCTGCCGCTCCTGGTCGTGCTGTCTTTTGTCTTCTACGGCTACTGGGACTGGCGCTTCATCCCGTTGCTCGCAGGCTCGATCCTGGTCAACTGGTGGTGGCGGAGACTTTCCAGAGGACGCGGCGCTCGGTCCTGATCCCGCTGACGATCGGCGCGAACCTCCTCGTCCTGGGCGTCTTCAAGTATTTCAACTTCTTCGCCGGTCTCGCCGAATCTCATCCCCGGCGTCGCCGCGCCGCAGCTCGACATCGCGCTGCCGCTCGGCATCTCGTTCTTCACCTTCCACCACGTCATGTATCTGACGGATCTGAGGGCCGGGCCGGGCGCCGCGCTACGATCTCGTCCGCTACGCCCTTTACATCGGCTTCTTCCCGCAAGTTCTCGCCGGCCCGCTCGTGCGCTGGAGCGAGATCATGCACCAGTTCGAGGAGCGCCCGTACCAGCGCCCGGACGCGGCCGAGCGCTTCGCGCGCGGCATGATGCTCCTCGTCGATCGGCCTCGCCAAGAAGGTTTTCGTCGGCGACCCGCTCGCGGGCTACGTCAACCCGGTGTTCCAGGCCGCGGCCGCAAGGCAAGGCCGGTGACGGTGCGTCGACGCCTGGCAGGCGACGCTCGGCTTCACCTTCCAGATCTATTTCGACTTCTCCGGCTACACCGACATGGCGCTCGGGCTTGGCGCTGATGTTCGGCATCGTGCTGCCGCAGAATTTCGACGTGCCCTATCGCGCCGTGTCGCTGCGCGAGTTCTGGCGGCGCTGGCACATGACGCTGTCGCGCTTCCTGCGCGACTACCTCTACATCCCGCTCGGCGGCAGCAAGCGCGGGCTGCCGGTGCAGGTCTGGGCCCTGTTCGCCACCATGGCGCTCGGCGGCCTCTGGCACGGCGCCGGGCCTCACCTTCGTGGCCTGGGGCGTCGCGCACGGGCTCGGCCTCGGCGCCGGCGTGCTCTGGCGCCGCGCCGGTCTGACCATGCCGACGGCCCTCGGGTGGGCGCTGACGTTCGTCTTCGTGGTGTTGTGCCTGGGTGCTGTTCCGCGCGCCGACCTTCGATGCGGCGCTCCGCATCTACAAAGGGCTGTTCGGCTTCGCGCCGCTCGGGGTCGGATTCAAATGGCGCGCGATCGCGCTCGCGGCCGCGGTCGCGATCCTCGGCCCGACCGCTTGGGCCTGCGGCCCATCGCATGCCGCCGTGGCGCTCGGTCGCCGTCGCCTTCGCGGTCCTGTTCGTGCATCGTGCTGTTCAAGATCGGCGACGACGCCAATTATGAGTTCATCTATTTCCAGTTCTGAACGGTTCATCGCGCCGCTGAGCGCCGCCGCGGACCCGGCCGCGCCGGCGTCGTGGCGCCGGTTCAATGGCGTCTTCGCCAGCGCGGCCCTGGCCGTCCTCGTCGCGCTGTATGCGATCGTGCTCGCGCTCGATCCCTACGATACGGGCCGCTTCGCGCTCGCGACGAAGCGCGGCGTCCCCGCGCAGGGGCCGCGCACCGCCAACGCCAGCCGGGGCCGCGATCCGGCGTTCGACTCGGCGATCATCGGCAATTCCCATGTGCAGCTCCTGATGCCGGAGCGGCTGACGCGGGCGACCGGGGCGTCCTTCGTTTCGCTGGCCACGCCCGGGACCGGGCCGCGCGAGCAGATGACGCTCATCGGCTACTTCGCGCGCCACCACCGGACGCCGAACGTGATCGTTCTGGGCGTCGACGGGTTCTGGTGCACCCCCGAGGCGACGCCGCCGCTCGCCCATCCCTTCCCGTTCTGGCTCTACGGCGAGAGCGATCTCGCGTTCCTGCGCGGGCTGCTGCGCTACAGCGCCTTGGAGCGGGTGCAGAACCGCGTTCGGCAACTGATCGGACGGCAGAAGCTGGCCGCCGCCGACGGATACTGGGACTACGAGCAGGGTTACGCCACGCTCGGCTTCGCCCGGATCGAAAGCCTGCGCGAGCGGCTGGCGAAGGACGCCACCACGGCGGTCGAAAACCGCTCCGGCATGTTTCCAGCCGTCGATCAGCTTAACGTCGGGCTCGCCGGGCTGCCGTCGCGGACCATCGTCGTCCTGGTCCGCCCGCCGGCGTTCGCGACCGGCCTGCCGAAGCCTGGGACGCCGTCGGCGTCCGCCGAAGCCGCTTGCAACGAGGCCTTGGCGCGCGTGGCGGCGGCGCGTCCGCGCACGGTCCTCGTGAACTGGCGCGCCGACAGGCCTGAGAACCGGCTGGTCGAAAACTATTTCGACCACACGCACTACCGCGCGGCCCTGGCGGAACGGCTCGAGCAGGACATCGTGGCGGCGATCCGCCGGGTTTCGACCGTAGCCTCGCAATGAGGCCGGGAAAAAGCCGGAGCCGAAGGCGCCGTTCTCTTTTTCGGCCTTTCGGATTCTTCAACCGGTTCCTGACATAGATCGCCGTTGTGGCGGCGCGCGACCTCGACTATAGGCACGCCATATCGTTGCGAGGAAACGAAAAACCCGAAGAGTTGAAGGGCGACATGGCGAAGAGGATCATCATCGACGAGGGGTACCGCCCGACCGAGGGCGAACCCTTCATGAACGAGCGGCAGCGAGAGTACTTTCGCCGCAAGCTGAGCGGGTGGAAGCACGAGATCATCCGCGAGGCGCAGGAAACCCTGGCCGCCCTGCAGAGCGAGAACGAGAACCATCCCGATCTCGCCGATCGCGCCTCCTCGGAAACCGACCGCGCCATCGAGCTGCGGGCCCGCGACCGGCAGCGCAAGCTGATCGCCAAGATCGACGCCGCGCTGGCGCGCATCGAGGACGGCACCTACGGCTATTGCGAGGAAACCGGCGAGCCGATCTCGCTCAGGCGCCTCGAAGCGCGCCCGATCGCGACGCTTTCGATCGAAGCGCAGGAGCGCCATGAACGCCACGAACGAGTCTATCGCGACGACTGAACCGATCCCTAACGCCCTCAGCGGCCTCCGTCTCAAGGCCGAGAACTTTTTTGCCGGGTCAAACGGTCAGCTCAGTGAGCGCGTCAGCGTGAAGATGCGCGCTTTCAGGGCTGAAGCAGCAGAAGACGACCGTCTCGAAAGGCCCGAGCGCCAGCCCCTCGCGGACGCTCCGCACCGCGATCGGCGCAGCCCGCTCCGGCGGGAAGCCGTAGACGCCGGTCGAGATTGCCGGGAAGGCGATGCTCTTAAGGCCGTGCCCGGCGGCGACTTCGAGCGAGCGGCGATAGCAGCTCGCCAGAACCATGTCCTCGCCGGCGCCGCCGCCGCGCCAGACCGGGCCGACCGTGTGGATGATGTGCCGCGCCGGCAGCCGATAACCCTTCGTGATCTTGGCGTCGCCCGGCGCGCAGCCGTTCAGCGTCCGGCACGCGGCGAGAAGCTCGGGACCCGCGGCGCGATGGATGGCGCCGTCGACGCCGCCGCCGCCCAGCAAGGAGGCGTTCGCGGCGTTGACGATCGCATCGAGGTCAAGCCCCGTGATGTCGCCCAGGATGACGTTCAGGGTCACGCCGTCAACGATTCGCGACGCGGTCGGCCGATGCATGCTCGAGAGAGTAACAGATATGCGGCCTGCACGCTGCGAATGCTTCGCGGCGCTCATTCATCCCGAGAGCGGTTCCGCATGGATGCCCCCTTGCAGGACAGAAACGTCGTCAGCCCGCCGGCTTCTCCGGACGGATCGAGCGCGGGGCGAGCACGGCCGCCCCATGAAACCCAATCCAGCCTTGCACGTTGGGTTTAGGAGCTTCCAAGCCGCGCTTTGCGGGTTTATCCCGCCAAGTTCAGAGGAGATCATGGATGAGCGTCGGCACGATCCTTCTCATCATCCTCATTCTTATCCTGATCGGAGCGCTGCCGAACTGGGGGTACAGCCGCGGCTGGGGGTATGGGCCAAGCGGCATTGTCGGCGTGATCGTCGTCGTCCTGATCATTCTGTTGCTCATGGGCCGCATCTGAAGGTTTTCTCGGCGACGCGGACCCCGGCCTGCCGTTGAAAATGCAGCCGGACAAGAACCCGGGTTGCTTGGACCGCAAACGCCCGTACGCGCCCGGACCTCGACCCGGCGAACGAGTGAGCGCCTCCGCCTTCGGAACTGATATCCGGTCTCGATCGGTTGTCCGCCGTGCTGTGGACATAGTTCCATGCCTGAGGGTGGCGCTCGTTCGAGACACATGAACTTCATCGATCCCTTGACTCCGCCATCCAGCGCGCGCGCGCTCCACAGGCTCGATCAGGCCGAAAGATGGGCGCAGCGTTCCGACAGATTGCAAGCGGCGACGGGTTCCTTCGGCGGCCGCCGGCGGTTCGCATGGCTCGGTACGGCCGCGAGTCTTGCGGTCTTCGGGGCGTCGGCCTTCGTCCTGTTCCGCATCGCGTCCGAGATCGACTTGGCCGAGCTGCGCGCCGCCTTCACGGCGGCGAACGCGCGCCAACTCGGCCTTTGCGCGTTGTTCACCGCTCTCAGCTATCTGCTTCTGACGGGCTATGACGCGATGGCCCTGCGCCAGCTCCGGCTGAGGGTTCCGTACCGCACCACCGCGCTCGCCTCGTTCACGAGCTATGCCGTGAGCTTCAACCTCGGCTTTCCGCTTCTGACGGGCGGAACCATCCGGTACTGGATCTACGCCTCTCGCGGCATGCGGCCCGGAAAGGTCGCAAGCCTGACGGTCGTCGCAGGCCTGACGTTCTGGCTCGGGATGGGCATGGTTCTGGCCTGGAGCCTCTTGCGCAGGCCGGAGGCCGTAGCCGAACTCACCCATACGAACGCTGGCGTCAGCCGCTTGGTCGGCTGTGCGGCCTTCGCCGTCGTATCCGGTTATTTGATATGGGTTTCCCTTGCGCGCCGCATCGTGAAAATCCAGGGCTGGCGCCTGGAGCTTCCGGGGTTCCGCCTCTCGATGGGTCAAATCCTGATTGGCGCGGGTGATGTGTGCGCCGGCGCCGCGGCCCTTTACGTCCTGCTTCCGAGCGGCCACGGCCTTGGCTACGAGACGTTTCTGGCGGTCTATGTGCTCGCCGTCATGCTGGGCATCGTCAGCCATTCGCCAGGCGGTCTTGGCGTCTTCGAGGCCACGGTCCTGCTTGCTCTCTCAAGCCTGTCGCGCGAGCAGGTCCTTGGGGCGCTCCTGCTGTTTCGGATCTGCTACTACTTCGTTCCGTTCGTCATCGCGCTCGCGCTCCTGGGCGCCTACGAAATCGCGAACCGCCTCGAGAACGCGCGCCGCGTGCTCAAACCGGACGGCGGCGGGTGAGAATTTGACGGAGCGGGAATGCTCGAGCCGTTTCCCCTTGCGTGCAATCGGCTCGTTTCGTGTTGCGCCGCGGTTTCGACGGCGAACCGGCGTCCACCCCGGATCGCGTCCGGGGCAGGCTTTCGCCTGAAAACACCCTAGGCGCGCAAGCGCTTGCGTTCGGCCGCCGGTTGATAGGCGACGCGCGCGTGATGGGTGCAATACGGCAAACCCGTGATCGCGTGCGCGCCGCAGAAGCGGAACTCGGCGGTGGTCGGATCGCCGAGAGGCCAACGGCACATCGACTCGCGCAACTCCATGATCGTCACGCGCTCGGACAAGGGCACGACGACATCGTCTTGCGGACCCGCCTGTTCAGGACTGACTTCGGACTGCGGTCCCGCTGTGGAAACGGGGAGAAGAGCGGCGTCTTGGATCGGCGGCTCGCCGGCTGCGTCCGGATCCGCAGGGCGGATCGGTTTGCGGGAGCGCGGCGTCGCCGGCGCTTGCGCCTTGCCCCGCCCCGAAAGCCCGAGGCGATGGACCTTGCCGATCACCGCGTTGCGAGTCACGCCCTCGCCCATCTCCGCCGCGATCTGGCTCGCGCTCAAGCCTTCGCTCCAGAGCTTCTTCAAAAGCTCCACGCGCTCGTCCGTCCAGGTCATGCCCGCATCTGTCATCGCTCTGCCTCCATCGAGGCCGCTCGGACTCCGCGGAATCCCTCATGCCCTCGCGGACAGGCGCAATCCGCCCGCGTCGCTGACGGTCGCTTCTGAGGTTGAAGACCGCCGCACGAGATGTCGTGCTCGACGGCGTGCGAACCTACAAGATCGGCTGACTCCGGCGCAAGAGTCGGCGATCAACCCCGTCCGTTTTCCCCAAGAGAACGCCCGCGGACGGGAAACGCCTGTGATAATCAGCGTTCCGTTCGTCTCGAATTGACATGAGGTCTGCTCCAATAGAATCCGGGATGTGCCGCCTCTGCATGGGGCGGCGCTTTCATTTTCGGTCCGGGTGCCAAGCCCGGTCTACATCGGAGATGGCGTCGTGAATTCGCCGTTGCTGCCGACCTACGCGCGCGCCGACCTGTCCTTCGAACGAGGCGAGGGCGCCTGGCTCGTCGGCGCGCGACGGGGAGCGATATCTCGATTTCGGCGCCGGCATCGCGGTGAACGCGCTGGGCCACGCCCATCCGCATCTGGTCGCAGGCGCTGACCGAGCAGGCGGCGAAAGCTCTGGCACACCTCCAACCTCTACCAGATCCCGGAGGGCGAGCGGCTGGCGCAGCGCCTCGTCGACAACACCTTCGCCGACGTGGTGTTCTTCACCAATTCCGGCGCCGAGGCGCTCGAGGCCGCCATCAAGATGGCGCGCAAATACCACTCCGCCGAACGGCCAGCCCGAGCGCTTCCGCATCATCACCTTCGAGGGCGCCTTCCACGGCCGCACGCTGGCGACCATCGCGGCCGGCGGCCAGCAGAAATATCTCGAAGGCTTCGGCCCCAAGGTCGAGGGCTTCGACCAGGTGCCGTTCGGCGATCACGAGGCGCTGAAGGCCGCCGATCACGCCGGAGACGGCGCGCGATCCTGATCGAGCCGATCCAGGGCGAGGGCGGCATCCGCACCGTCCCGCCGCAGTGCCTGCGGGGCTTGCGCGAGCTCTGCGACGAGCACGGCCTGCTCCTCGATCTTCGACGAGGTGCAGACCGGCGTCGGCCGCACCGGCAAGCTGTTCGCCATGAATGGAGCGGGCGTCGACGCCGGACATCATGGCGATCGCCAAGGGCATCGGCGGCGGCTTCCCGATGGGCGCCTGCCTGGCGACCGCCGAGGCCGCCAAGGGCATGACGGTCGGCATCGCACGGCACGACCTTCGGCGGCAACCCGCTCGCCATGGCGGTCGGCAACGCCGTGCTCGACATCGTGCTGGCGCCCGGCTTCCTCGAGCATGTCGAGCAGATGGGCCTGCTGCTGAAGCAGCGGCTGGCCGAGCTGAAGGACCGCCATCCGGCCGTCGATCGCGGAGGTCCGCGGCCAGGGCCTGATGCTGGGCCTGCGCACGCATGTGCCGAACACCGAGTTCGTCGCGGCGGCGCGCGACCAGAAGCTGCTCACGATCGCGGCCGGCGACAATGTCGTGCGCCTCCTGCCGCCGCTGATCGTCACCGAGGCCGAGATCGCGCGAGGCGGTCGACCGGCTCGACGCGCGCCTGCGTGGCGCTCGAGGCTGAGCTCAAGGCGTCGCCCAGCGCGGAGCCGCCGAATGAGCGCCGCCGCCCGCCATTTCCTCGATCTCACGCGATTTCTCGGGCGAGCGAGCTCCGCCGCATCCTCGACGCGAGCGCCGCCATCAAGGCGCAGCGCCGCAAGGGCGAGCTCGCGCCAGGAGCGCCCGCTCGCCGGCAAGGTGCTGGCGATGGTCTTCGACAAGCCCTCGACCCGCACCCGCGTCTCCTTCGACGTCGGCATGCGCGAGCTCGGCGGCGAGACGATCATGCTCACCGGCCAGGAGATGCAGCTCGGCCGCGGCGAGACCATCGCCGACACGGCGCGGGTGCTGTCGCGCTACGTCGACGCGATCATGATCCGCATCCTCGACCACGCGATGGTGCTCGAGCTTGCCGCAGCACGCCACGGTGCCGGTGATCAACGGCCTGACCAAGACTCACGCATCCCTGCCAGATCATGGCCGACGTCCTGACCTTCGAGGAGCATCGCGGGCCGATCCAGGGCCGCACGGTCGCCTGGGTCGGGCGACGCCAACAACGTGCTGCGCCTCCTGGGTCCATGCCGCGGCGCGGTTCGATTTCGGCTCAACGATCGCCACGCCGCCGGAACTCGCACCCGCGCCCCGAGCTTCTGACCTGGGCGAAAGCGCGAGGGAGCCGGATATCGCGCTGACGACCGATCCCTATCGAGGCCGTCGAGGGCGCCGACGCAGTCGTCACCGATTGCTGGGTGTCGATGGGCGACGAGGACGAGGGCCGCCGCCACAACCTGCTCAAGCCCTATCAGGTCAACGCCAAGCTGATGGACGGCCGCCGGCAGGACGCGATCTTCATGCATTGCCTGCCGGCCCATCGCGGCGAGGAGGTGACGGACGAGGTCATGGACGGCCCGCAATCGGTGGTCTTCGACGAGGCCGAGAACCGGCTGCACGCCCAGAAGGGCATCCTGGCCTGGTGCCTCGGCGCCGTCGCATGAGCGCAGCGATGAAGCTCGAGCGCCATTCGAAGGCGTCGACGATCGTCGTGCTGCCGTTCGCGGTCGAAGCCCTCGACGTGCGCGGCCGCGTCGTCCGGCTCGGGCGCTCGATCGACACCATCCTCGACCCGGCACGGCTATCCGGACGCGGTCGCGCGCGTGCTCGGCGAGGCGGCGGCGCTGACCGTGCTGCTCGGCACGTCGCTGAAGTTCGAGGGCCGGTTCCAGCTCCAGACCAAGACCGACGGCCCGGTCGAGATGATCGTGGTCGATTTCGATGCGCCCGACCGCCTGCGCGCCACTGCGCGCTTCGATGCGGACCAGACTCGCGGCGCTCGGCCCCGGCGCGCAGAAGACCGCCGACCTGCTCGGCCCGGCCATCTCGCCATGACCATCGACCAGGGCACGGAGCGGAGCCGCTACCAGGGCGTCGTCGCGCTCGAGGGCCAGGGCTTCGAGGAGGCGGCGCACCAGTATTTCCGCCAGTCGGAGCAGATCCCGACGCGGGTGCGCCTCGCCGTCGCCGAGACAGTTCGAGGGCGGCCGGCGCGCCTGTCGGGCCGGCGGCCTGCATGGTCCAGTTCCTGCCGGCCTCGCCCGAGCGGCATGCGGCAGGCCGACCTGCCGCCCGGGCGACATCCCGGAGGGCCATCCGGCGCGCGAGCGCGGCCGAGCCCGCGGAGGACGACGCCTGGGTCGAGGCGAAGGCCCTCGTCGACACGGTCGAGGACCACGAGCTGGTCGATCCGGCGGTGTCGAGCGAGCGCCTGCTTTACCGCCTCTTCCACGAGCGCGGCGTGCGCGTCTTCGAGGCCCAGTCCGTCCACGAGGAATGCCGCTGCTCGCGCGAGCGCATCATGGCGATGATGCGCCGCTTCTCGCCCGAGGATCGCCGCGACATGGTCGGCGACGACGGCCGCATCGGCATCACCTGCGAGTTCTGCTCGCGCATCTACGATCTCGACCCCGCCGAGGTCGAGGCCGAAGTGGCCTCGCCGGAGGCAAGGAAACAGGCCGGTCCGGCTTGACCGGATCTCAGGCGATCGCCTGTGGCCTTGTCTCGACCAGAATAGAGAGCACGAGGCTTGCGAAGCCCATCATCTTGATTCCTGCAATCACGGCGTGACTACGCTCCCATTGGTCGCGAACAGTCGTGAAATCGCCCGGAACGGCTCCTGGCGTCCAGGTCGCCATGATCTGGTTCATGGGCGCGACGAAAGCGAACCAGACCGCGAGACCGAGGGCCATCAATATGGCCGTCACTAAGGTGAGCTGGAAAGCGGGGCGCCGCGCGCGGACGAGAAAGACGAGCGTGGCTGAGGCGATCGCCGCCCCGACGTCGATCACGGCTCCGATCCGGCCGAAGAGGTGATAGAGGCCGCCGAAGGTCGTCGCGGCCATCCAGAGGCTCGGCTCCCAGCGGAGCCGGGGCGGCATTTCCATCACGTGGCAGAACGACGACGCCATGCTCAAGGCGACGAGCACGATCGTGATGAAACGCCACACGAACAGCATTTCGCCGGTCTTTGCCGATAAGCCTACAGCGTTCCTTGGGCGCACGCCGCCGCGAGCCGGCGCATGAAGGCTTCGCCTGCCGCGAGATCGTCGAGGGTGATGTATTCGTCGGGCTGGTGCGCCTGGTCGATCGAGCCGGGGCCGCAGACCACGGTGGGAAGCCCGGCCGCCTGGAAGTGGCCGGACTCCGTTGCGAACGGGACGGTCGTCGTGCGGTTGCGGCCGGCAAGTCGCAAGACGAAGCGCTCGGCCAGCGATCCGGGATCGGGGGCGAGGCCGGGCACCGACACCTCCATCGCGGTCTCGATGCGACCGAACTCGACCATGCCGATTCAGGCGCTTCAGCGCGACATCGTGGGCGAAGCGATCGAGCCGGGCCGGGATTTCCTGCGGGTCGAGGTCCGGCAGGCCGCGGAATTCCCAGTGGAACGTGCAGATCTTGGGCAGGATGTTGCGCGCCGTGCCGCCGCTGATCGTGCCGACATGGATGGTCGTGTAGGGCGGATCGAACCGGCCGGTCGCGTCGCCCCGCGCGACCATCTCGTCGCCGATGCGGTTGAGTTCACGACACCAGCTCGGCCGCGGCCGCGATGGCGTTGGCGCCGAGCATAGGGCTTCGCCGAATGCGCTTCATGCCCGTGCACCGCGGTGTTGAAGGTCACGACGCTTTTGTGCGCGTCGACCACATCGAGCCCGGTGGGCTCGCCGACGATCACGGCTTTCGGCATCGGCAAATCACGACCGAAGCGGGCGATCGTATCCGTTGGGCCGAGGCAGGTGGTCTCTTCGTCATAGGACAGCAGGATATGGATCGGGGTCTTGAGATCGGCGGCCAGGAAATCCGGCGCGAGCGCCAACGCGAGCGCGTCGAAGCCCTTCATGTCGACGGCGCCGCGGCCATAAGCGCGGCCGTTCTCGACCCGCAGCGTGAAGGGATCGCTCGTCCAGGCCTGCCCCGCGACCGGCACCACATCGGTGTGGCCGGACAGGACCACGCCGCCCCGGTCGGTCGGGCCGACGGTGGCGAAGATCGCCGCCTTGTCGCCGTCGGCGTTCGGGACGCGGACATGGGGGACGTTCCAGCCCGCCAGGTAATCCGCGACGAAGTCGATCAGCGCGAGGTTGGATTTCGAGCTCTCGGTGTCGAAGGCGACAAGCCTCGCCAGCATATCGAGCGGGGTGAGGCGCTGGACCCGGCGCAGGCATGCAGCATCCTCAATGCATCACCCGCTTGACATGCGGGCTGTCGAGCGAGAAGGCGGGGATGTTGGCCTCGAACGTCTCTCCGTTCGCGCCGACCATGACGTAGATGCCCTCCATCGTGCCGTCCGGCGTCGTTCAACGGACAACCGCTCGTGTAGGTGAACAATTCGCCGGGCCCGAGGATGGGCTGTTCGCCGACAACGCCGGCGCCGCGCACCTCCTGCAACTGACCCTGCCCGTCGACGATGCGCCAATAGCGGGCGCGAAGCTGCACCCGATCGGTGCTCAGGTTGGCGATCTCGACCGTATAGGCGAAAAAGAAGCGGCCTTCATCCGGCGAGGACTCCTCCTCGACGAAGCGGGGCGTGACGGTGACGCGGATGCCCCGGGTCACGGCCTTGTACATCGCGTGCTCCTCACGCAGGCGTTGAAAACGGTAAGCCGGGCCCGCGAGCGGGTCAATCGGTTGATCTCTGGGCGGCCCGGCTCTCCCCAACGGTTGGAGACGGCGGCGCGAAACCCCTATATTGGGGGCAAGTTTCCGCCATGACGCCTGGACCCTCCATGCCGAACAGCCTTGACCTCTCCGGCGAACCGTCCCGGACGCGCGTCGTCGTCGCGATGTCGGGCGGCGTCGATTCCTCCGTCGTCGCCGCGCTGCTGCAAGCGCGAGGGCTACGACGTCGTCGGCATCACGCTGCAGCTCTACGACCACGGCGCCGCCGCGCACCGCAAGGGCGCCTGCTGCGCCGGCCAGGACATCCACGACGCGCGCCGCGTCGCCGAGGCGCTCGGCATCCCGCATTACGTGCTCGACTACGAGGCGCGCTTCCGCGAGGCGGTGATCGACCGCTTCGCCGAGAGCTATCTCGCCGGCGAGACGCCGATCCCCTGCGTCGAGTGCAACCGCTCGATCAAGTTCCGCGACCTGCTTGCAGACCGCGCGCGAGCTCGGCGCCGACGCGCTGGCGACCGGCCATTACGTCGCGAGCCGGCGCCTGCCGGATGGCCGCCGCGCGCTGCTACCGCGCCGCCGATCCCGAGCGCGACCAGAGCTATTTCCTGTTCGCGACCACGCCGGAGCAGCTGGCGACTGCTGCGCTTTCCGCTCGGCGAGCTGCGACAAGGACGAGACGCGCGCGCTCGCCCGCGAGCTCGGCCTCGCGGTCGCCGACAAGCCCGACAGCCAGGACATCTGCTTCGTGCCGCAGGGGCGCTACAGCGACGTCATCGAGCGGCTGAGGCCCGGCGCCGCGCAGGCCGGCGAGATCGTCCATCTCGACGGCCGCGTGCTCGGCCGCCACGAGGGCATCATCCACTACACCGTCGGCCAGCGCCGCGGCCTCGGCCTCGCGATCGGCGAGCCGCTCTACGTCGTGCGGCTCGATGCCGCGACGGCGCCGGGTGGTCGTCGGCCCGCGCGAGGCGCTGGCCACGCGCAGTCATCCGGCTCGCGGACGTGAACTGGCTCGGCGACGAGCCGCTCGGCGCATCGGCCGGAGGGGCATCGACGTCGCGGTGCGCGTGCGCTCGACCCGCGCGCCGCGGCCCGCGCTGCTGCGCTCCGGCCGGCAGCGGCGCCGAGGTCGAGCTTCTCGCGCCCGAGGACGGCGTCTCGCCGGGCCAGGCCTGCGTCATCTATGACGAGCGACGCGCCGCGCGCGCGCGTGCTCGGCGGCGGCACGATCGCGCGCGCGCGCGAGCGCGATGCCGCGCGCGCCCGCCGCGGCCTGAGCCCTGTCGACCGCAGGACCGGCATGACGCGATCGGACCGACCACGGCCCTGATGCGCAAGGCCTATGCGCGCTGGGCTCCGGTCTACGATCGTCGTCTACGACAAGTTCCTGCCGAGCCCGCCGCCCGCGCCGCCGTCGAGGCCGCGACGGCCTGCGGGCCGCGCATCCTCGAGGCCGGCGTCGGGACGGGGCTTGTCGCTCGGCTACTACCCGGCGACGCCGAGGTGTACGGCGTCGACCTGTCCGAGCACATGCTGCGCAGCGGGCCAAGGCCAAGGTCGAGCCGAGCGGGCCTGTCGCAGGTCAAGAGCCTGCAGGTCATGGACGTCTACCCGGCTCGGCTTCGCCGACGCGACGCTTCGATGCGGTCGCGGCGCAGTTCCTCATCACCCTGGTGCCGGACCCGGAGCGGCGCGCTGGCCGAGTTCGCCCGCGTGCTGAAGCCCGGCGGCGAGATCGTGCTCGCCAACCATTTCGGCCAGACGGACGGGCCGTCGCCCGGCTCGAGGAGGCGGCCGCGCCGTCTTGTCCAAGCGATCGGCTGGAGTTCGGACTTCAAGGTCGCCCGCGTCGAGGCCTGGGCGCGCGCGCACGGCGCCATGGAGGTGGTCGAACTCAAGCCGCTCTTTCCGGCCGGGCTTTTCAAGCTGATGCGGCTGCGGAAGGCGGGCCTGAGGCGGGCCGCGCGTTCCTTGACACCCCGCCGCGCCGTCCCTATATCCGCGGCGCTCGATCCGGCCGGACGGCCGGCCTGGGGCGGAGTAGCTCAGCTGGTTAGAGCAGAGGAATCATAATCCTTGTGTCGGGGGTTCGAGTCCCTCCTCCGCTACCACACCCTGGGTTTCAGACGCTCTGTATAATTCCAACTTGTCGATTCCTGAGACCGGAGAGGCTCCCTCCCGGCCCGTGACCGATAGCCTTGCTCCCGTCCCGACGATCCGCGCTCAGGCCGGCAAACTGAGCGGAGTCCTGCCCAGGGACCAAGTCCATGCTGGCGGACTTCTGGTGCGGACGGCGGGGATCGAACCCGCACGGGCAGTGCCCGAGGGATTTTAAGTCCCTTGCGTCTACCGGTTCCGCCACGTCCGCAGGCAGGCCCGAGCGTTACCGGGGCGGGGCGGGGAGATCAAGCGCCCTCCGCTGGCGGCGCCCACCCATAGATCCAGGCGTAGCGGTCGGCCATGCCCTGCGGGCCTGCGCGGCGCATGATGGCGTCGCGGACCCAAGCCGCGGGTCCGGCGGCGTGGTAGGCGAAGCCGTTGCGGCGCGCGGCCGCCTGCACGCGCCGCGCCCGCGGGAGCCGCGCCGCCGCGTAGCGCGCCAGAGCCGCCGCAGGATCGGAGCCGCCCGAGAGACATGCGGCCAGAACGGCTGCGTCCTCGATGGCGAGCGCGCCGCCCTGGGCGAGGAACGGCAGCACCGGATGGGCGGCGTCGCCCAGAAGCGCGATCCGCCCCCGCGCCATGGTTTTCACGGGCAGGTCGAACAGCGACCACCGCCGCCATTCGGACGGGCCTTCGAGCAGGCGGCGCAGCGGCGCCGCGGCGCGCGCAAAGGCGGACAACAGCGCGGCGGGGTCGCCGGGCGCGGACCAGCCCTCGACCGGCTTTTGTCTGCGTTCGACGGCCACGATATTGACGAGCCGCCCGCCTGCGATCGGGTAATGCACCACATGTCCCGCGCGCCCGAGCCACAGGCCGGTTTCGTCGCCCGACGCCTCCGCCGGGGCGCCCTCGCGCGGCAGCGTGGCGCGCCACGCCGTCGCGCCGCGGTAGGCCGGCGCGCGCGCGTCGCCGAGGGCGGCGCGCAGGGCCGACCACAGCCCGTCCGCGCCGACGATCACGCCTGCTTCCATGACTTCGCGCGCGCCGCCCGCCTTCTCGACGGTCAGCGTCGCCGCGGCGGCATCCTGCCCGGCGGCCACCGCGGCGCGGCCCATCAGCAGGCGCACGCTCGGCCGTGACCGCACGGCGTCGAGCAGGATCGTTTGCAGGTCGGCGCGGTGGATGACGGCGTAGGGCGCGCCGAAACGCTGGCGCATGCCGGACAGGGCGACTTCACCGATCACGCGGCCGGAGGTTTGGGCGTGGATGACGACGCGCTCCGGCTCCGCGGCGGCGCGGCGCAGCGCGGGGCCGAGGCCGAGTCCGGCCAGCACGCGGCTGGCGTTGGGCGAGAGCTGGATGCCGGCTCCGGCTTCGGAAAAGCCGGTGCGCCGCTCGACCAGCGTCACGGAAAAGCCGCGCTGCGCCAAGGCGAGGGCCGCGGTCAGCCCGCCGATGCCGGCGCCGACGATGGCGACGGGAAGCGCCGGCACGTCAGGAGCGGCCGGTTATGCCGCGGCGGAGCGGTCGTCCCACAGGCACGCGGCCGGCTCGGAGGCGCCGGGCGCGAGCGTCGGCCGGTAGCGGAAGAGCGTCGAGCAATAGGGGCAGATGATCTCGTCGCTCGCGCCCATGTCCAGGAAGACGTGCGGATGGTCGAACGGCGGCTTCGCGCCGATGCACATGAACTCTCTGGAGCCCAGGAGAATCTCGGGAACGCCGAGGTCGTTGTGGAAATGCGGCGTGCCGGTGTGTGCCAGGCGTCCATCGTCCGGGAACCCGTGAAGCGGTTCGCACCATAGTGTCTCGAAGCCCGCAGGGCAAAGCCCGTTGCGTTCGCGGCCCTTGCTCTCCTAACGTTGCGCTCCTCCGTTCGCCCGGTTCCGCCCATGCAGTTCTTCGATTCCGACGGCGTGCGCATCGCCTACATCGACTTCGCCCCCGCCTCCGGCGCGGGCGATCCGGTCCTGCTCGTTCACGGCTTCGCCTCGAACCATGCGGTGAACTGGGTCAACACCATGTGGGTGAAGACGCTGACGCGCGCGGGCTATCGCGTGATCGCGCTCGACAACCGCGGCCACGGGCAGAGCGAGAAGCTCTACGAGCCCGCCGCCTACACGCCCGCCGTCATGGCCGAGGACGCCCGGCGGCTGCTCGACCATCTCGGCATCGAGCGGGCCGACGTCATGGGCTACTCGATGGGCGCGCGCATCGCCGCCATCTGGCGTTGAACCATCCCGAGCGCGTGCGCTCGCTTCTCTCGGCGGGCTCGGCATCCATCTTGTCGAGGGCGAGGGCCTGCCGCCCGGCATCGCCGACGCCATGGAGGCGCCCTCGCTCGACGTGCTGACGGACCCGATGCAGCGCATGTTCCGCGCCTTCGCGGAGCAGACGAAGAGCGACCGCAAGGCGCTCGCCGCCTGCATGCGCGGCTCGCGCCAGAACCTGTCGCGGGCCGAGGTCGCGCAGATCTTTGCGCCGACGCTGATCGCGGTCGGCACGAAGGACCACATCGCCGGCTCGCCGCAGGAGCTGGCCGCCCTGATGCCCAACGCCCGCGCGCTCGACATTCCGGGCCGCGACCATAACGTCGCGGTCGGCGACATGAACCACAAGCGCGGCGTCCTCGCCTTTTTGGCCGAGCGGCCGTGAGACGCCGTGAGACGGTCGTGAGACGGTCGTGAGACATGGGCTGGGTAGAGAGGGCGGGGTGGCGGGCCATCACGCTCGACCAGGGCGGGCGCGGCGACCGCGCCTGGGTTCCCGACGGCGCCTACGCCTCTCCCGACTTCGCCGCCGCGCCGCCGCCGACGGGCGTGAAGCCGGTCGCCATCGGGGCGTCGCTCGGCGGCCTCGCCTTCCCTGCTGGCGCTGGGAACGGACGGCGATCCGGCGTTCGCCGGGCTCGTGCTCGCGTGTTCGCCGACGCGACCATCCGCTTTCTCGCGGCGCGTTTTTTGAGGCGGCTGTTGAACGGCGCAGGGTGACGCCTCCATATGCTGTCACCAGGCCCGCAACTCGGGTGGGAGGACCGTCATGTCCCAGACGATGAGAGTTGAGACCGGGGAGCCCATCGCCGGCGTGGTCGATCCGGTTTGGACGCGGCTGCGGCAGGATGCCGAGTCGGCGGTGCGCCAGGAACCGCCGCTGGGCGGCTTTCTCGTCACCGCCATCCTGAACCACGACACGCTCGAAGCCGCCGTGGCGCACCGGGTCGCGGCGCGGCTCGGGCATCCGTCGCTGCCGGCCGACCTGATCGAGCAGACGTATGGGGAGGCGATCGAGCGCGACCCGGCGATCGGCGAGGCGTTCCGCGCCGACATCGCGGCGGTCGCCGACCGCGACCCGGCCTGCACGCGCTACCTGGAGCCGGTGCTCTACTTCAAGGGGTTTCACGCCATCCAGACCCACCGCCTCGCGCATTGGCTATGGAGACAGGGACGGCAGGATTTCGCCCTTTATCTCCAGAGCCGCTCGTCCGAGGTTTTTCAGACCGACATCCATCCGGCGGCCCGGATCGGGCGCGGCATCTTCCTCGACCACGCGACCGGGCTGGTCGTCGGCTCGACTGCGGTCATCGAGGACAACGTCTCCATGTTGCAGGACGTGACGCTTGGCGGCACCGGCAAGGAGCGCGGCGACCGGCACCCCAAGATCCGTTGCGGCGTGCTGATCGGCGCGGGCGCGAAAATTCTCGGCAACATCGAGGTCGGCCAATGCGCGCGGGTGGCGGCCGGCTCGGTGGTGCTCCGGTCTGTCCCCCGAAACACCACGGTCGCGGGCATTCCGGCGCGGGTCGTCGGCGCGGCCGGGTGCGCGGAGCCGGCGCGGTCCATGGATCATATGGTCTTCGACCAGACGTTCCTGGCAGAGGGGATCTAGGCCGCAGGCCTGACAGGCGGCGTGCCCAAATCCGGACCGGCCACGCTTGCCCGCGCTCGCCCGCCGTGGCAAGGGCTGCCGCCAGACGTGCGGTGAAAGAGGGGACGCTGGTGGACAAATCCGAGTTGGCGAAGGTCGAACGCTATCTGCGCCGCACGTTCGCGAATCACTCCATCCGCGTGGTGCCGCGGCCGAAAAAAGCGGACTCCGCCGAAGTCTACATCGGCGAGGAGTTCATCGGCGTCCTGTTCCTCGACGACGAGGAAGGCGACCGTTCGTACAACTTCCAGATGGCGATCCTCGACACCGACCTCGAGGCGTGAAGCGCGCGTCAGGCGCCCGGACCCGCCTCCGCGGAGCCGGCCGCGATGAAGCGGCGCAGCGCCTGCGTCAGCGCCTCCCAATGAGGCAGCGCCCCTGGGGCGAAGCGGATTTGAACGTCGAGTTCGTTCGCGCGGAACTCCGCGATGCAGGCGGCCTTCATTTTGGCCGCGACCGCGGCCTTGTAGCAGCGCGCCGCGAAGGCGCGGCCGTCGGGGGGCGAGAGCAGCAGATCCTCGCCCGCATAAGGCGTGCCGGATCGGAACTCGCGCCGAATCAGGCCGCCGACGCCCGGCGTCGTGTCGGCCGACAGGAACCGGGCGTAGAGCAGCGCCGTCCGGTCGGCCGGGTCCATGGACCCGTTCGGGCGTGAGAACGTCGCGAACACCGGCCCGTCCTCTTGCCCGCCCGCCTCCACCAGCGCGGGAAGGGGAATGATGAGGTCGAGCCGCTCGACGGGCCCGGCGACACGAGAACGCAGCCAGGCTGTAGGCGCGACGAGGTCCGTGTCCGCAACTCGAACGTTGACGGAGGAGGTCGTGGCGGCGCCCTCGCGCGGCTTGAGCCAGTAAACTCCCAGGGCCACAGCGAGCGCGCAGAGGATGGCGAGGATCGCTCCAAACCAGCCGACGAGAGCATCGATCCGGCGCGGCGGCATGGCTTTAGCCCCATGACGGTTACGCAGGATTGGATGGAGCGCAGCGCCGTTCATCGTTCTCCTCCGATCGGGCCGGCCTCCCCCGGCCGGCCGCGGCAACCATGGTGCGAGAGGTTTAACCGCTCGTTAAGGCTGAGACGGGTGCCGCGGATGGTCTCGTTCCTCTCGCATCGTGGCCATCGCCTCGCAGCCTCTTGACGCTCGCCTTCGCCCAACGCTCTCCTGATCGCAACGAACCCTAGGAGAGCGCGATGCCCATCTACTCGCTTGACGACATCAATCCCATTCTGCCCGACGCGGGGCGCTTCTGGATCGCGCCGGACGCCCAT
>CAVSLO010000046.1:0-4488 GCA_963728675.1 uncultured Alphaproteobacteria bacterium
GGGCCCGCCTACTCTTCCTCACGCATGGCTCCAGCCTCGACGGAAGCGACAATCGACGATCGAGGGCGCGGGTCAAGCCGCACTGTCGTTCGGTCTTTGGGAAGTTGCGGACATCGTGAAGCTGGTAGAGGCTGCGGAGGCGAAGCCCTTCCAAGACGAGGCGCAGGTCGAGGTGATCGGATGAGGCGGCGGGAGTTCATCGGGCTCGGCGTTCTTATCATCGCCTCCGCGGCGTCCGCGCAGCCGAGGGGCAAGGTCTACCGGATCGGGATCCTGAGCCCGGGACCGCCGCAGGCGCAAACGAGCGAACAGTTTGTGGCATTCACGAGGGCCATGGCGCGGGCAGGGTATGTGCTCGGCGAAAATCTCAGCCTCGAGCGGCGCGGCGCCGGGGGCCGGTGGAGCGTCTTCCCGCGCTCGTGCAGGAGCTCATCGAAGCCAAAGTCGACGTGCTGGTCGTCAACGGCTACCGGACAGCGGTCGCCGCGAAGGCGAGCGGCCATCCGACGGTCGCGGCCGCCGGCACCGGCGACGCCGGTCTTGACCGGGCTCGTCAGAGCTTCGCGCGTCCGGGCGGCAACATCACCGGCATCTCGGAAGCCGCGGCCGAGCTTTCCACGAAGCGCCTCGGGCTGCTGAAGGAGCTTGTGCCCGACCTTCGCCGGGTCGCCATGCTGTGGAACCAGGACGACCTCGGCATGACGCTGCGCTATCGCGCGTCGTCGGAAGCCGCCGAGAAGCTCGGCGTCAAGGTGCAGGCGCTCGGGGTGCGCGCGCCGGACGAGTTCGAGGCCGCGTTCTGCCGCCATGGATGCCGAGCGGCCGGATGCGATCCTGATGGTCGCGGATTCGCTCACGAACCTCAATCGGAAGCGCGTGATCGACTTCGCCGCAGCAGCGCCGTATGCCGGCGATCTACGAGACTTGCATTCATCGTCCGCGACGGCGGGTTGATGTCCTACGGCGTCGAGCCTGGCCGAGCATTACGAACGCGCCGCGGCCCTGACCGATCGCATTCTCAAGGGCGAGAAGCCTGCCGATCTGCCGTTCGAGCAGCCGACACGATACGTCTTTGCCTTCAACTGAAGACCGCCAAGGCAATCGGACTTGAGCCCCCACCGATGCTCATCGCCCGCGCCGACGAGGTGATCGAGTAGGCAAAGGCCTGCCTAGGGCGCTCGCACCCGCGCCGAACCATCCCCGTCACCCGGCTTCGACTCATGTTCGGGGCCGAGAAGCGGAGCGTGAAGAGCGCCTGCCGCCCCGCATCTCTCACGACAAGGGTCCAGTCCTCCCCCCCCCCCCAGAACTTCCCGCCCAGGTCACGCAGCAGTTCGCCGCTGACCTTCACGGCCTCAACCTGCGCAGCACCGAGGTCGGGCAGCACCGTCCCGATGGTATCGCGAACGTCTTCGCCGTCGTGGACATCGAAATAGAAACGGGGCATCGCGGCGCTCCGGGAAAATCCAGGCGGGAGCGCAACGCGTCTCTCAGCCGCTGACGCCCAAGCAGTGGCCAGCGATGCAGGGTAATACGCGGCGGGGCGAAGGGTTGCATTACATAGGTTGGCCTGCCCGGCTCCGTACGGTCGCTTCGGCGAATTTCAAAGACCCCATACTCCCGAACGGCGGCGCTTGACACCGGAGGCGCCGCGCCGACACTCGCCGTCATCCGAGCCGCGACGGAGGCGCGCGATGGCGAAGATGGATTACGGGGCGGTGGTCGACCGCGGGCCGTGGCCGGAGGCGATCGTGCGCGAGTTCGAGCGCGCTGGCGACAACGGCTGCGTCGGCACGCGTCTCATCTCCGAGACCGAGCGCGTGCGCGTCTGGGAGATCCGCCTTAAGCCCGGCGAGCGCATCGGCTTCCACCGCCACGTGCTCGATTACTTCTGGACCGCCGTCACGGCCGGGCGCGGGCGCTCGCGCATGCAGGACGGCACGACGGTCGAGAAGAGCTACTTCGCCGGCGAGACGCAGCACGAGAGCTACGGAGCGGGCGAGTTAAGATCCACGACCTCGAGAACACCGGCGAGGCCGAGCTCGTCTTCACCACCGTCGAGTTCCTCGACAGCGCCAACGCCGCCCTGCCGGTGCCGGGCGAGGTCCGCGCCAAGGCGGCGTAACGCACAGGTCGATCCTCCTCCGTCGGGCGTCGCGACGGGGGAGGGCGGGCACCGCGCGCGAAGCGGCGGTCGGAGGGGGCAAGCCTGAGCGCACCGCCGCTTGGCGACCGCCCTCCACCATGCTGCGCATCGTCCCCCTCGCCCGCTCCGCGGGGAGGATCGCTTGACGCCGCTCCCGCCGCCATTGCATCCCTCAAACGACAACGCGCGCTCGAACGCGCGGACGCCAGAGGAAACGCCCATGGACATCGCGGTCGGGAAAGCCGCCATCTACGAGGCTGCCGAGAAGCTTTCGAACTGGGGTCGCTGGGGCAAGGACGACCAGATCGGCACGCTGAACCACGTCGGGCCGGACGAGATCGTCGCCGCCGCAAAGCTCGTGCGCAAGGGCAAGGTGTTCGCCATGGGCATCCCGCTGAACCAGCAGGGCCCGCAGAGCGGCCTCTTCGGCGGGCGCTGGAACCCGATCCACACCATGCTGGCGACCGGCACCGACGCGATCGCCGGGCGGTTCGACGAGACCAACAAGCTGCGCTTCTCCGACGACGCCATCAACATGCCGGTGCAGGCCGCGACGCATTGGGACTCGCTCGGCCACATCTTCCTCGACGACAAGATGTACAACGGCCACCACGCGCGCCGCGTCGACGGCGGCGGCGTGCACGTGCTCGGCATCGAGCATACGCGGGCCAGGATGGTCGGCCGCGGCGTGCTCCTCGACGTCGCCCGCCACAAGGGCGTCGACTGGTTCGAGGACGGCTACGGCATCTCGAATGACGAGCTCGACGCGACCGCGAAGGCGCAAGGCGTCGAGGTGCGAAAAGGCGATTTCGTCATCGTCCGCACCGGCCAGATGGAGCGCTGCCTCAAGGAGAAGAAGTGGGGCGACTACGCCGGCGGCCCGGCGCCGGGCGTCAGGTTCGAGAACTGCTACTGGTGCCAGGAGAGGAGATCGCCGGCATCTGCTCCGACACCTGGGGCGTCGAGGTGCGGCCGAACGAGACCACGGAAGTGCAGCAGCCCTGGCACTGGGTGGTCATCCCGGCGATGGGCCTGACGATGGGCGAGATGTTCTACCTCGCCGAGCTTGCCGAGGACTGCGCGAAGGACGGCGTCTACGAGTTCTTCTTCACCGGCCCGCCGCTCGTCATCACCGGCGGCACCGGCTCGCCGATCAATCCGCTCGCGATCAAGTAGGGCCCGTGAAGGCGCCGGCTTTCGACTATGTCCGCCCGCGCTCGCTTGACGAGGCGCTGGCGCTCCTGCGCCGGCATGGCGACGAGGCGAAGATCCTGGCCGGCGGGCAGAGCCTCGTCCCGGCGCTGAACCTGCGGCTCCTCGCGCCGAAGCTCCTCGTCGACATCGGCGGCCTCGCCGAGCTGAAGGGCATCGCGGTCGCCGACGGGACGGTGCGCATCGGCGCGCTGACGCGCCACGTCGAGCTGATGCGCGCGTCCGAGATCGCGCGTCATCTGCCGCTGATCGCGGCCGCGATGCCGCACCTCTCGCACGCGGCGATCCGCAACCGCGGCACGCTCGGCGGCAACCTCGCCCACGCCGACCCGGCCTCCGAGCTGCCGGCCTGCTGCCTCGCGCTCGGCGCCCGCATGACGATCGCCGGGCCCGACGGCGAACGCGAGTCGCGGCGGAAGAGTTCTTCACCGGCATCTTCGAGACGGCGCTGCGTCCGGACGAGATCCTCACCCGCGTCGACATCCCCGCCGTCGGCGCGGACGAGCCCTGCGCCTTTCTGGAGCTCTCGCGCCGCAGCGGCGACTACGCCCTCGTCGGCGTGGCGGCGCAGGGCGCGGTGCGCGACGGCGGCTCAGCCGTCTGCGCCTCGCGTTCTTCTCCGTCGGGCTCGACCGCGACGCTGGCCCGGCGCGCCGCAGCGGCGCTCGAGGGCCGGCCGATCACCGACGCCGCGATCGCCGAGGCGCAAGGCGCGCTCGCCGGCGATCTCGCGCCCCAGGACGACCTGCAGGCGAGCGCCGCGACGCGCCTGCACCTCGCCCGCGTGCTGCTGCGGCGCGCCGTGCACGCGCTCGTGCCCGGCGCGGCGGAGAAGGCGGCGTGAACCGGCCCGGCGACACGCGCCGCACCTCTCCCGCAGGGAGAGGTCGAATCGCGGCGACAGCCACGACCGGGTGGAGGGGTTACGTGCCGCCCCATACGGCGCCACCGCCGCATCCGCGCTTTTGCTGCAAGACCGTGACCCCTCACCCGGAGGCGCCTTCCGCGCCTTCGGCCTCCCCCTCCGGGAGAGGCGCGGGAGGAGCCGCATGACCGCGCCGGTCACATCGCGCTCACCGTCAACGGCGAGCCGGTCGAGGCGCGCGTTCTTCCCCGCACGCATCTCGCCG
>CAVSLO010000047.1:0-27024 GCA_963728675.1 uncultured Alphaproteobacteria bacterium
AGAGGTCGCCGATCACGGTCTTGAACGGCTTGCCCGAGTGCATGGCCTCGGCGACTTCTTGGCGTCGGTCGACCCCCCGCCTCGGCCGCCTCTGGCGATGACCTGCACCGCCGCGTAGGAGTAGAGCGTGTAGGCTTCCGGCTCGAAGTTCTTGGCTTGGAACTTCTCGACCACGTCCTTGGCGTTCGGGTTCTTGCGCGGGTCGGGCGAGAAGGTCATCAGCGTGCCTTCGGCGGCGGGGCCGGCGATCGAGACGAACTCCGCCGAGACGATGCCGTCGCCCGACATCAGCGGGGCCTTGAGGCCCTGGTCGCGCATCTGGCGGATGATCAGGCCGGCCTCGGTGTGCAGGCCGCCGAAATAGACGACGTCGACTCGGCCTGCTTCAGCTTCGAGACCAGCGCCGAGTAGTCCTTCTCGCCGGGGTTGACGCCCTCGTAGAGGACTTCCTTGAGGCCGGCGGCGTTCATCGCCTTCTGGGTCTCGTCGGCGAGGCCCTTGCCGTAGGGGGTCTTGTCGTGGACGACGGCGACCTTCTTGCCCTTGAAGCTTGTCGGCGAGATAGCTGCCGGCCACCGCGCCCTGCTGGTCGTCGCGGCCGCAGGTGCGGAACGTGTTCCACAGCCCGCGCTCGGTGAACTTCGGGTTGGTCGAGGCCGGGGTGATCTGGATGATGCCGGCTTCCTGATAGACCTCGGAGGCCGGGATCGAGACGCCGGAGTTGAAGTGGCCGACGACGAACTTGACGCCTTCGGCGGCGAACTTGTTGGCGACCGAGACGCCCTGCTTCGGATCGGAGACGTCGTCGCCGATCGAGAGCTGATCTTCTGGCCATTGATGCCGCCGGCCGCGTTGATGTCCTCGACGGCCTGCTCGGCGCCGTTCTTCAGCTGCGCGCCGAAGGCGGCGTTCGGGCCGGTGATCGGGCCGGCGACGCCGATCTTGATCTGCGCGTTGCCGCGCTGGCGAAAGCAAGACCGAGACCGAGCGCAACGCCGGTCAACAGCATTTTCTTCATTGGGTCACTCCTCTGGGATTTCGGGTTCCTGACGCCCGCGACGGCGGGGAACCCCGCCGATCGGCGCAATCTTGCGTTTTTTTCGGCTAAAGTCACGCCGGTTCTGAGGGCGGCTTCTCGCGCCAGGTGAGCGGCCCGGTGCGCTCGTAGAGCCAGCGATACTGGGTCGTCATCTGCCGTGCGCGGTGAAGCGGAAGCCGACGAGGCCGATGATCAGGAGCACGAGCCGCGTCGACGAGGTAGTAGTGCAGCGAGAGCAGCGTGCCATCGAACAGGGCGAAGTGGATGAAGCGCACGACGGCCGGCGAGGACGAAAAGCCGCAGCGACGCATTGCCAGAACGGGCGCCAGGTGATGGCGACGGCGCGCCCCGTCATCCAGGCCGCCCAGCCGCCCATGCACACGGTGACGAGGAGGAAGAGCCAGATCGACTGTTCCTCGTAGAGGATGCCCTGCATCGTCGAGCGTTCCCTCAGGCGCCTCGCCGCGCGGCTCGCTCGTCGGCCGAGCCGATCACGTCGCATCATCGTCGGCGAATCGCGCATCCTCTGCAGTGCCGCCCGCCCTCGAGATAGGCGGCCCTGACCTCCGGATCGGCGAGCAGCTCCCTGCCGGTGCCGCGACATGGTGATCGTGCCGGTGACCATGACATAGCCGCGGTGGGCGAGCTTCAGCGCGTGGTAGGCGTTCTGCTCGACCAGGAACACCGTCATGCCGTCGCGCTCGTTGAGCTCGCGGATGACGTCGAAGATCTGCTTGACGATGAGCGGCGCGAGGCCGAGCGAGGGCTCGTCGAGGAGGAGCAGGTGCGGCCGGCTCATCAGGGCGCGGGCGATGGCGAGCATCTGCTGCTCGCCGCCCGAGAGCGTGCCGCCGCGCTGGTGCAGGCGCTCCTTCAGGCGCGGGAACAGCGGCGCAGACGCGCTCCAGGTCCTGGCTCGAAATGGGCGAAGCCGTTGATCGAGGCGCCCATCTGCAGGTTCTCGTAGACGGTCATGCGCGGGAAGATGCGCCGCCCCTCCGGCGACTGGGCGATCGACAGCCGCGCGATCTCGTGGGTCGGCAGCTGGGTGATGTCGCGTCCCGGCAAAGGTGATCGTGCCCTCGCGCGCCCGCGGGCTGCCGAAGATCGTCATCATCAGCGTCGACTTGCCGGCGCCGTTGGCGCCGATCAGCGTGACGATCTCGCCCTCGTGCACGTCGAGATCGACGCCTTTGAGCGCGATGATGTTGCCGTAATAGGTCTTGACGCCGCGGACGCTGAGGAGCGGCTGCCGCGCCGCGTCCTGTGCGGCGCGCGTCTCCTCGACGAGGACGTTGATGCCGGCGACCGTTCATACGCCGACCTCCGCCTCGACCTCCGCGACCTCCTCGTCCTCGACGCCGAGATAGGCCGCGATGACGCGCTGGGTCGCTGCGGACCTCGCGCGGCGTGCCGTCCGAAATCTTGGTGCCGTAGTCGAGCACGACCACGTGGTCGGAGATCTCCATCACCACCGACATGTCGTGCTCGATCAGCAGGATCGAGGTGCCGTGGTCCTCGCGGATCGACAGCAGCAGCTCGTTGAGCTCCGAGACTTCGCGCGGGTTGAGGCCGGCGGCCGGCTCGTCGAGGCAGAGCAGCACCGGGTCGGTGCACATGGCGCGGGCGATTTCGAGCCGGCGCTGCGCGCCGTAGGGCAGGTCGCCGGCCGGATCGTCGGCGCGGTCGACAGAGCCGCGATCTTCTCGAGCCAGTAGCTTCGCCTTCTCGATGGCCTGCCGCCTCGGCCGTGCGCGTAGCCGCCGATGCCGAGCACGCCGAGGAAGGTGAAGCCGGAGGCGATCATCAGCGGGTTGTGCTGCGCGACGAGCAGGTTTTCGAGCACCGTCATGCCGGAGAACAGGCGGATGTTCTGGAAGGTGCGGGCGACCTTGGCCTGCCAGGTGATGCGATGGCCGGGCAGGCGCTCGAGCAGGAAGGCCGGGCCGTCCTGCATGGTCGCAGCGTGATCATGCCCTCGGTCGGCTTGTAGAAGCCGGTGATGCAGTTGAAGACGGTGGTCTTGCCGGCGCCGTTCGGGCCGATGAGCGCGGTGATGTCGCCGCGCCCGGCCTCGAAGGAGAGGTCGTTGACGGCGACGAGGCCGCCGAAGCGCATGGTCAGGTGCTCGACCGTGAGGACGGGATCGCTGCAGCCAGCGCATCAGCCGTGCCCCTCCTTCACAAGCGAGCCGGAGATGGCCTTGCGCTCTTTCAGGAAGACGGAGGGCTCGCGCTCCGAGATCAGGCCGCGCGGACGCCACACCATCATCGCCACCATGGCGAGGCCGAAGAGGAGCAGGCGGTATTCGTTCGGGTCGAAGCCCTGGCCGAAGATCGCGCTTCAGGAAGCCGAGGTTGCGCAGGAGTTCGGGGCCGCCGACCATCGCGACCGCCGCGATGGCGACGCCGAGCTGCGAGCCCATGCCGCCGAGCACCACGATGGCCAGGATGATCGCCGATTCGAGGAAGTTGAAGCTCTCCGGCAGATGAAGCCCTGCCGCACGGCGAAGAACGAGCCCGCGAAGCCGCCGAACATGGCGCCGATCGCGAAGGCGGTGAGCTTGGTGTTGGTGGTGTTGATGCCGAGCGAGCGGCAGGCGATCTCGTCCTCGCGCAGCGCCTCCCAGGCGCGCCCGATGGGCAGCTTGCGCAGGCGCAAGCGTGACGAAGTTGGTGATGAGCGCCAGCGCCAGGATCAGGTAGTAGAGGAAGACGATGCGGTGCATCGCGTTGAACGGGAGCCCGAAGGTCGCGGCGAAGCCGTTTTCGTCGGCGTTGAAGGGGAGGCCGAAGAAGCTGACGCGAGGGATCGAGGAGATGCCGGCGCCGCCGTTCGTGAGGTCGACCCAGTTGATGAGAACGAGGCGGATGATCTCGCCGAAGGCGAGCGTCACGATGGCGAGGTAGTCGCCCCGCAGCCGCAGCACGGGGAAGCCGAGCATGATGCCCCAGAGGGCGGCGAGAATACCGGCGATGGGCAGGCAAATCCAGAACGACAGGCCGAAGGTGGTCGCAAAAGGGCGTAGGAATAGGCGCCGACGGCGTAGAAGGCGACGTAGCCGAGGTCGAGCAGGCCGGCGAGGCCGACGACGATGTTCAGGCCCCAGCCCAGCATGACGTAGGTCAGGATCAGGATGCCGAGGTCGACCCAGTAGCGCGACTCGTTCAGCCCGCCGGCCGCCAGCGCGGCGAGCAGCGGGTACGAGAGCGCGATCCCGAGAAAGAACGGGACGGCCAGGGCCGTGGAACGGCGGCTGACGCCCGTTGGTTCATGGGCGGCGGTCCGAACCGCCTCCTTGCGCGATTGCGCGCGGCGCGCCTCAAGCCAGGGCACGCCGATGAGCCGCATCGCGAGACGCACTCCGAAGGCCAGGGCGCACAGAATCAGCACCAAGCCCCAGCGCGGAGTCAGGATCAGCTCGTTCGAGGGTCCCTGATCGGTCTTGTAGGCGATGATCGGGATCGAGAGCCCGAACGTGACGAGCGCGGCGAGGCCGGCGTCCTTGAGCGCCGCCGCGATGTCGGGGCCGGCTGTTCGAGCCGCCGCCGGAGTCGCAACGGGCGTCATGGTCCGGGGCGCGTCCATCGCCGTCCCGCTTAAACCTTTTCGACTTCGGGCCGGCCGAGGATGCCCGAAGGCATGAAGATCAACACGATGGCGAGGATCGAGAAGGCGGCCACGTCCTTGTATTCGATCGAGAAATAGGCCGACCACAGCGTCTCGACGAGGCCGATGATGAGCCCGCCGAGCACGGCGCCGGGCAGCGAGCCGATGCCGCCGAGCACGGCCGCCGTGAACGCCTTGACGCCTGGAACAAATCCATCCGCGAAGCTCACAACGCCATAATACAGAAGGTACATGGTGCCGGCGACGGCGGCGAGCGCTGCGCCGATCACGAAGGTGAGCGAGATCGTGCGGTCGACGTCGACGCCGAGCAGCGCCGCCATCTTGCGGTCCTGCTCGCAGGCCCGCTGCGCCCGGCCGAGCGGCGTCTTCTGGACGAGATACCAGAAGACCGCCAGCAGCACGGCCGTCACCGCCATGATGATGATCTGCTTGTAGGAGAGGGCGACCGCGTAGCCCTCGGCGCTCTCGACCAGCACGATCACGTCGCGCACCATGGGCGGCGTCGGCTTGTTGCGCGCTCCCTGCGCGACCTGCACGAAGTTGGCGAGGAAGATCGACACGCCGATGGCGGAAATCAGCGGCGCGAGACGGAACGAGCCGCGCAGGGGCCGGTAGGCCACCCGCTCGATCGCCCAACCCCACAGCGCGGTCAACGCCATCGAAATCAGGAGCACGATGAACAGCGCGAGCGCCGCCGAGCCGATGCCGAGCCACGTCGTGAGCATGAGAAAGAAGATGAGCGCGATGAAGGCCGACAGCATGAACACGTCGCCATGGGCGAAGTTCACCATGCCGATGATGCCGAACACCATCGTATAGCCGATGGCGATGAGGCCATAGATCGAACCCAGCGTCAGCCCATTGATCAACTGCTGCGCGAAAACTTCCATGAGCGGCGGAGGCCTCTGATCCGGGTTGAGAAAGCGACGGTTCCCTTGATCTTGCACACAATCGAGGGCGGTTCCAGCGCGCCGTTGCGATCCGGTCCGAAGCGGCGGTTGCGGCCGACCGTCATAAGCTTACCTTATGCGGTAGGCGGGCGAACCGCTCCGATGTCATTCCCGCGCAGGCTGACCCGAAGGACCGCGCTGAAAGCGTGGACATCTAGGAACACAGGTGAAGCAGGACAGGCGGGCTTCTGTAAGGCGGTGGTCATGGATCTTCGCCTGCGCGGGAATGACAGCGGCGCGAGGCTGCGCCCTGTTCACAAGAGGAGGCGCTCATGCTCTCCACGGACGCTGACATTCTCAACCAAGCCGAAGCCTGGCGGCGGGCGGGGCGGGGCGTCGCGCTTGCGACCGTGGTCGAAACGTGGGGCTCGGCCCCGCGCCCGGTCGGCAGTTGCCTAGCGATCGACGATGAAAGCAATTTTCTCGGCTCGGTCTCGGGCGGCTGCATTGAGGGCGCAGTGATCACTGAGGCGATGGATGTCATTGAAGACGGCAAACCGCGTCTTCTCGAGTTCGGCGTCGCCGACGAGACCGCTTGGCGCGCCGGCCTGTCCTGCGGCGGCCGGATCAAGGTCTATGTGGAGCGGGTGGACGACTGATGCGTCTTGCGCTCCTCTCCGCCCTCAACGCCGAGCGCGCCGCGCGCCGGGCTGCGGTTCTCATCACCGATATCGCGAGCGGCGCGCAGCGGCTCGTGCGCCAGGGCGAGTTTGCGGGCGATCCGCTGGCCGACGTTCTTCAAGAGCGGCTGCGGACGGCCAAGAGCGGCTTGGTCGAGCACGAGGGACAGTCGCTCTTCCTCACCGTCCAGACGCCGCCCGTGAAGGTCGTCGTCATCGGCGCGGTGCATATCAGCCAGGCGCTGGCCCCGATGGGACGCGGGCTCGATCTTGACATGACAATCGTCGATCCGCGCACCGCGTTCGCCACGCCGGAGCGGTTTCCGGATGTGCCGGTCGTGGCCGAATGGCCCGACGATGCGCTGCCGCGGCTCGGGCTCGATCGTTACACCGCGCTCGTCGCGCTGACGCACGATCCCAAGATCGACGACCCGGCGCTGTCGGCGGCGCTGAACGCGGAGTGCTTCTACATCGGCGCGCTCGGCTCCAAGAAAACGCACGCGCGCCGCATCGAGCGGCTGACCGCAGCAGGATTCGACAAGGCCGATCTGGCCCGCATCCATGCGCCGATCGGGCTCGACATTGGGGCGGTAAGTCCAGCGGAGATCGCCGTTTCCGTCCTCGCCGAAATCATCGCGACCCTGCGCCGGGACCGGAGACCGAATCCGTGAAGTTCGGCCCCGTGCCCATCGAAGAGGCCGTCGGCGCGATTTCCGCGCACACCATCCGGGCGGGCGAGACGGTGGTGAAAAAGGGCGGCCTCATCTCCGAAGAGACAGCCGCGCGTCTCAAGCAGGCCGGCATTCAAACGTTTGTCGCCGCGCAACTCGACCCCGGCGATGTTGGGGAGGATGAGGCTGCGCTTCGGCTGGCCAAGGCGCTGGCCGGAGAAGCCGTCGCAGTGGAGCGCCCGTTCACCGGCCGCTCCAACCTCTACGCGAAGCACGCCGGCGTGCTCATCGTCAGCAGAGAGATCGTGGATCGCATCAACGCCGTCGACGAGGCGATCACCGCCGCGACCCTGCCGGCCTACAAGCCGGTGGTGGAGGGCGAGATGATCGGCACGGTGAAGATCATTCCCTATGCGGCGCCCGGCCCTGCGTTGGACCGGGCGCTGGCCGTCGCGTCGGAGGACAGGGCGGTTGCGGTCGCGCCTTACGCGCGGCGCCGCGTTTCGGTGGTCTCGACCTTGCTGCCCGGCCTCAAGCCGAGCGTCGTGACCAAGACGCTGGATGCCCTGCAACAGCGTCTCGATCCCGCCGGGGCGCGGATCACGGCGGAGCGCCGCGTCCCGCACGAGACCGAGGCGCTGCGGCGCGAGCTTTCGATGCTCGCCGCGAGCGATGCGGAGTTGATGGTCATCTTCGGCGCGTCCGCCATCGCCGACCGGCGCGACGTGATCCCGACGGCGATCGAGCGGGCGGGGGGACGAGTTGAAAGCTTCGGGATGCCGGTCGATCCCGGCAACCTGCTCCTCATCGGCTCGCTAGGCGGCAAGCCGACGATCGGCGCGCCGGGCTGCGCCCGCTCGCCGAAGGAGAACGGCTTCGATTGGGTGCTCCAGCGGCTCCTGGCGGACGTGCCGGTCACGCGCGCCGATATCACAGCGTTGGGAGTGGGCGGTCTTCTGATGGAGATCGTCTCGCGGCCTCAACCGCGCCAGGGGGGAGCGAGCGAGGATGAGAGATGAGCGTCGCCGCAATGATCTTGGCGGCAGGGCAGGGGGTTCGCTTCGGCCAGGACTCCAAACTCCTCGCGGCTCTCGACGGAAAACCTCTGGTGCGGCACGTCGCCGAGGCGGCGCTTGCCTCAATGGCGCGCCCCGTCATCGCCGTGCTCGGTCATCGGCGGGTGGAGGTTGCGCAGGCGTTGAGACGGGCTTGACGTGATCGCCGTCGATAACCCGGCCTTTCATGACGGCCTCTCGACCTCGCTCAAGGCCGGCTTCGCCGCGCTGCCGTCCGCAGCCGAGGCCGCCGTCGTCCTGCTCGGCGACATGCCGCGCGTGAATGCAAGCCTCATCGACCGGCTGATCGCCGCTTGGCGAGCGGAGGGCGGCCCGAGCGCCGTGGTCCCGGCTTTTGGGGAACGGCGCGGCAACCCCGTGCTGCTGTCCCGTGTTCTGGCGCCCGCAATCGCGAACCTGACCGGCGACAGAGGCGCGGGATCGTTTTTGCGGAGCCGGGCCGATGTCGTCGAACTTGTCTTAACTGACCCTTCGATCCTGCAGGATGTCGATACGCCCGAGAGCCTCGATGCCCTGCGCAGGAATTGGCCGCGTCACCGATCCCCGTTCCAGACGTAGGTCGTGCCGCCGACCGGCCTCCATCCGGTGACCTGCACGAAGCCGTCGCGCACGGCGACCACAAGGTGCCGCCGGTAGGCGTGCGCCAGCGTTCCGGGCGCGTAGCCATGAGCTTCGGTCCAGCCCGTCGCCGCCCGCACGTAGAACTGCTTCCCGGAAATCGTCCCGATCGTCTCGATGGAGCCGAGCGCCCGGATCACGCGCATGACCTCGGCGACGGTTCCTGTCCAGTCGATCGTGCGCTCGGGATCGCTGATGCGAGGCCAGTAGGAACCCTCGCCCTGAGGTTGCGCCTCGGCCCACGCGCGCGGCAGGCCGTGCGCAAGCCGTCGTGAGAGACGCGACGACGCCATCTGGCACTTGGCGAGCAAGGAGTCGTGCGTCTCGTCGGGCGTGAGCGGGAAAATCTCCTGTCCGAGGATCGCGCCGGTGTCGAACGACGGGTCGAGCACGTGCGCCGTCACGCCCCAGATCGTCTGATCGGACAAGATGGCCCGGAACAGCGGGTAGGGGCCGCGCCCCATCGGCAGCGGGGAGGGGTGGACGTTGAAGCCGTATGGAACGTGCTCCTGCCACTCCCGGACGAGCCACGGGTAGCCGGCGACGACGAGCGCGTCGCATTCGAGCCCGTTCAGCCGGGCCAAGTCTCCCGTTGTGATGCGCGACAATTGAATCGGGGCCTTGAGATCGCGGGCTCGCGCCGTCACGATGTCGTTGGTGTCGTAAACGCCGTCGCACGGTCGCGTGAACAGCTTCACCAACGTCCAGCCTTCGCCGAGGAGGGCGTCGAGAACGTCTGAAAGAAAGTCAATACCCGCAAAAGCGAAGCGCATCGCCGCCGCTGATTCTGACCCCATTGTCCTTTCTTAGCCTATCCCGCGCCGAATACGGACTCCGGCTGATGAGGGTTCGGCCACCGATGGAGCTTCGCGCCGGGACTGGACGGCCGCCATCGATGTCGCGGCGGCGCTCCGCGGCGGCTCGTTCGAGATCGGCCGCTTGGCGAAGCGCCGATGGACGAGCGGCTCGACGCGGACGGAGAAGCGCTCGGCCGACTGTGGTTCGAGAGAGCGGAGGGGCAGGTGAATGAGGAACAATCAGCCGCTTGCCTTTGACGCCCTCACGCGGCGAGCGACGCTCGTGCGGGCGCCGCATCTGCTCCAAAAGGCCGCAGATTGTGCGAGGCCGGCCGAAAGGTTGCGGTTCGGACGGGGCGTCGCCACCTAGTCCTCAGTCATCCCATGAGCAGGACAGACCTCGACTATGGAACTCCTGCGGCTCGTCGCTCTCGATCAGGACGACCTTTCCGTCATCTCGACCCACCTGCAGGACGCCATCGTGCGCGTCGGCGATCTCGTCCTTCTGCCCCATGAGCGGCGTTTCGCGCTTGTGGCGCGCCGCTTCGATTGGGAGTGCCGCGACGACGAGCCGCCGCGCCGGCGGCTCACGGGCCTGCACTGCGAGCGCGTGCTCCGATGCCGGACGCGCGGCATCGACCGCAGCGACCCTGACGCCGTGCTCAACCTTCTGGCCCTGACCTTCGCCGAAACCGATCCCCCGTCGGGCGTCGTCACGCTTCTGTTTTCGGAGGGCGCCGCGATCCAGCTCGACGTCGAGTGCATCGAAACGCAGATGAAGGACCTCGGCCCGGTGTGGGAAGCCGAGGGCCGCCCGACCCACGCCGATCTGGAGCGCGCTTGATGCCGCTTCGGCTGGATGCGCGGGAGGCCGGTTTTGCGCGCGCCTTCGCGGGCCTGCTCGCCGCCAAGCGGGAGGTCTCCGAGGACGTGGACGAGGCGGTTCGGGCCATCATCGCGGACGTGGTTGCGCGCGGCGACGCGGCGCTCATCGATTATACGTCCCGGTTCGATGGGCTCGACCTCACGCCCGACCGCTTGCGGGTCGGGGCGGACGAGATCGAAGCGGCGGTCGCGGGGTGCGGCCGCGAGGCGCTCGACGCCCTCCGGTTCGCGATGAGCCGCATCGAGGATTTTCACCGCGCCCAGAAACCCGAGGACGCGATGACGACCGACGCGCTCGGCGTGACGCTCGGTTGGCGCTGGACTGCGGTCGAGTCGGTTGGGCTCTACGTGCCGGGCGGCACCGCGAGCTATCCGTCCTCCGTTCTGATGAACGCCGTGCCCGCGAAGGTGGCGGGCGTACCGCGCATCGTCATGGCGGCCCCGACGCCGCGCGGGAAGACCAATCCGCTCGTGCTGGCCGCCGCCCACATCGCCGGCGTCGACGAAGTCTATCGCGTGGGCGGCGCGCAGGCGGTCGCGGCGCTGGCCTATGGCACCGAAACCATCGCACCCGTCGCCAAGATCGTCGGCCCCGGCAACGCTTACGTGGCCGCCGCCAAGCGCCGGGTGTTCGGGCAGGTCGGCATCGACATGATCGCCGGTCCGTCCGAGGTGCTGATCCTCGCCGACGACACCGCCAACCCCGCGTGGATCGCCGCCGACCTCCTAGCCCAGGCCGAGCACGACGCGGCCGCGCAGGCCATCCTGATGACGGACAGCGCCGCGCTCGCCGACGCCGTCGAGGCGGCGGTTGAGCGTCAACTCGCGACGCTGCCGCGGGCGGAGATCGCCGCCGCGAGCTGGCGCGCGTTCGGAGCCATCGTACTGGTGCCCGCGCTCGCAGACGCCATTCCGCTCGTCGATCTCCTGGCGCCGGAGCACCTGGAAGTCGAGGCCGAGGATGCGGAGGCGCTGGCGCAGAGCGTTCGAAACGCCGGCGCGATCTTCCTGGGCGCCCACACGCCCGAGGCGATCGGCGACTATGTCGGCGGCCCGAACCATGTGCTGCCGACGGCGCGCTCGGCACGCTTCTCCTCGGGCCTTGGCGTCCTCGACTTCATGAAGCGCACGTCGATCCTGCGCTGCAATGCGGAGGCGCTGCGCGCGCTCGGCCCGGCAGCGATCGCGCTCGGGAGGGCCGAAGGACTGGAAGCTCACGCCCGCTCGGTGGCGATCCGGCTCAATCTGTGACGGGCTCGCCGTCGAACACCCAAAGGAGGATTTTATGAAGCTCTACTATGCCCCCGGCGCCTGCTCGCTCGCGCCGCACATCGTCGCCCGCGAGGCCGGGCTGCCGATCCAGCTCGAAAAAGTCGATCTCAAGGCCCACAAGACGGAGAGCGGCGCCGACTTCTTCGCCATCAATCCGAAGGGCTACGTGCCGGCCCTGCAGCTCGACAGCGGCGACGTGCTCGCCGAGGCCGCGACGGTCGTGCAGTATGTCGCGGATCAGGCCCCGCAAGGGACTCTGGCGCCCGCCGCCGGAACCCTGGAGCGGTACCGTCTCCAGGAATGGCTTACCTTCATCAGCTCGGAGATTCACAAGGGATTCGGGCCGCTCTGGAACCCCAGCGCGCCCGACGCGGCCAAGGACATGGCCAGGCAAAACCTCGCCAAGCGGTTCGCCTACCTGGATGGCGTCTTGGCCGATCGCCCGTTCCTCATGGGCGAGCAGTTCACGGCCGCCGACGCTTATCTCTTCACCGTCACGAACTGGTCGAACATCCACAACGTGGACCTCAAGCCCTACTCAAACCTGCAAGCCTACATGCATCGGGTCTCAAGCCGGCCCGGCGTCCAGGAGGCCCTGCGCGCCGAGGGGCTCCTGAAGGACGCCGCCTGACTCCCTTGCGTCCGGCATCCGGCTCCGCCCGCCATCGGGAGACGGCTTTGGCTTGTGGCGAAGGACGCCGCCATCCTGTAGAGACGGGATATTCCTTCGCGGACGACCGATGCCGCCTCATGGTGAGCCGGCGCTCGTCTCGCTGATGCGGCCGCGGTGAGCGATGTCGGAGCCTGTCGCAAACAAGCCGAGCCCCACTAGCAACCGTCTCGTCGCAGTGACGCTCGACGAGGCGTCGATCGGGCGCGGCAACCCGGACCAGGAGCACGAGCGCGCCGTCGCGATCTACGACATCCTGGAGTCCAACGCGTTCACGATCCCGGACCAGGACAAGGGGCCTTACGCGCTGCATCTTGGGCTTGTCGAAAAGAAGCTCAGCTTCGAGATCAGGACGGCGGACGGCGCGCCGGTGATAGCCCATTTCCTGTCCCTCAGTCCGTTCCGGGGCGTGATCCGCGACTACGAACTCCTGTGCGACAGCTATTTCAAGGCGATCCGCTCCTCGATGCCCGCGCAGATCGAAGCCGTCGACATGGGCCGGCGCGGGCTGCACAACGAGGCCGCCGAGCTTTTGATGCAGCGGCTCGACGGCAAGGTTCTGGTCGATCACGACACCGCCAGGCGCCTGTTCACGTTGATCTTCGCGCTGCATTGGAAGGGCTGATGGCGTGGCGGCCGGGAGCGTCAGCGGCGGCCGGCGCGTCCAGTCGGTCCTGTTCGTCTGCGCGCACAATGCCATCCGCTCGCCGATGGCCGAGGCGCTGGCGCGACACTACTTCGGCCAATCGATCTACGTGCAATCCGCCGGCGTGCGGATGGGCGAAACCGACCCGTTCATGGTCGCGGCGCTCGACGAGATCGGAATCGACGCCTCCCGGCACAGGCCGCGCACTCTCGCGGACCTGGAAGAATGGGAGGGCCTCAATTTCGACCTCATCGTCACGCTCGCCCCCGAGGCGCATCACGCCGCCCTGGAGCTGACGCGCATGCTCGCCGCCGACGTCGAGTACTGGCCGACCCCCGACCCTACGCTTGCGCAAGGCTCGCGCGAGCAGCGGCTCGAGGCCTACCGCGCCGTGCGCGACGGCCTGTCCGACCGGGTGAAATCACGGCTCAGGGGATAATCAGGGCAAGCCGCGTTCTCGCGCTGAGGCTTCGCTCCACCAACTTTCTCGATTCGACAGCAAGAGCCGGAGTGCGGGCGGGGCTCGTGAAGGCCAGATTGCATCCACGACGTAAGGAATTGGAAGGAGCGAGCGATGGACGCTCTCGTGACGAAAACCGCGGACTTGGAGACGCCCGCCGAACGCGACCCGCGCTGGGCTCGCGTCGTGGCGCGCGACCGGTCGGCGGAGGGCCGCTTCTTTTACTCAGTGGCGACGACGGGCGTTTATTGTCGCCCCTCCTGCGCCGCGCGGCGCGCCAACCCGAAGAACGTCCGCTTTCACCCGACCATTGCCGACGCCGAGGCGGCTGGCTTCCGACCCTGCAAACGGTGCAAGCCCGACCAGCCGTCGCTGGACGAGCAATATGCGGCGATGGTGGCGGAGCTCTGCCGGATGATCGAGAGCGCGGACGAAGCGCCGACCCTCGCGACGCTCGCGAAAGCGGGCGGGCCTCAGCGCCTTCCATTTTCACCGCGTCTTCAAGGCGGTCACGGGCGTAACGCCCAAGGACTACGCCATGGCGCACCGGACCAACCGGGTCCGGGATCAGCTTTCAAGGAGCAAGACCGTGACCGAAGCCATCTATGACGCGGGATTCAGCGCCGAACAGCCGGTTCTATGAGAAATCCGACCAGATGCTGGGCATGACGCCAAGCGATTACCGCGCCGGCGGCGCCAAGGCCGAGATCCGCTTCGCCGTCGGCGAATGCTCGCTGGGCTCGATCCTCGTAGCCCGGAGCGCCAAGGGGCGTCTGCGCCATCCTGATCGGCGACGATCCGGACGCCCTCGTGCGCGACCTCCAGGACCGCTTCTCCCGCGCCGATCTCATCGGCGGCGACGCCGGGTTCGAGGAGATGGTCGCCAAGGTGGTCGGCTTCGTGGAGGCCCCCGCCCTCGGCCTCGACTTGCCCCTCGACGTGCGCGGCACGGCGTTTCAGCAGCGTGTTTGGCAAGCTCTGCGGGAGATCCCGGCCGGCTCGACCGCGAGCTACGCCGACGTCGCGAGGCGATCGGCGCGCCCAGGGCCGTGCGCGCGGTGGCGCAGGCCTGCGCGGCCAATGCGCTGGCGGTGGCGATTCCATGCCACCGGGTGGTCAGAAACGACGGCGCGCTCTCCGGCTACCGCTGGGGCGTCGAGCGCAAGCGGGCCCTACTCGAGCGGGAGAAGGCGGCGTGAACGGGCGGCCTAATGCATACTGATCGCGCCGCTCCGGCGTCATCGCCGGGCCACGCCCGGTGATCCCCAATGCGAAGAGCGCCGCGCCCTTCCGGCCGGGGTGGCCGGGACAAGCCCGCCATGACGTGAAGCGTAGGGATGGGTCGCTGGCTTGAAGCCCTTTCAGACTGGGACGGAACGCTCCCGGCGATCCTCGTCGCCTCCGGTGTTTCGCCTGACCAGCGTCGGGTCTTGCTCACGATGCTCGTCGCGCGGGCGCTTGATTGCGAATTGGCCTCGATCGCAATCGAGCACCGGGCGCAAGCCGCCCCCGTGCTGGTCCAGCCCGCCGACACAGGCTTGTTCCTGTCCAGCGCAAGCCGGGAGGATTGGGCCGCGGTCGCGGTCGCGCGCGCGCCGGTCGGCGTCGATGTCGAGGGGGTCGATCCGGCCGGCGAGATCCCCTGGAACGTCCTTCATCCGACCGAGATGGATTTCCTCAAGGCGCTCCAGGGCGAAGTGCGCGCCCGCGCCTTCGCGCGGCTATGGTCCGTGAAGGAAGCCTACGTGAAAGCGCGGCGGGCCGGTCTCCGCGAGGCGGAGAGCTTCGCGGTTCGCTTCCTCGATGACGAAAACGCATCGATCAGCGATCCCGCCGCGATGGTTGTCATCGCGGAGGCGCGCACCCGATGGTGGCCGGACGATGCGCGCAAAGTCGCCGTCTCGGTCGTCCTGCTCCGGCTGAGCGACTAGAGGGTTTTCGCCGCGCCCCGTCCGGCGTTGCGGGCGAGAAAGAACCCACACGCCAGCACGAACAAGGCGCCGGCGGTCGCCGCGCCGTAATGAAGAGGAGCGGCGGTCTGAATGCCGAGCCCGGCGGGATCGGCGGGATAAGGCGCCACGTATTGCGGCGCCTGGGCCGCCAGCCAGTTCAGGATCACGGGATCGCTCATCGCCATCTCGCCCGCGATCCAACCCAAGAGCGCCGCGCCGGCCCAGACGAAAACCGGGAACCGATGGAGCAGCGCCATGATGAGAGTCGAACCGAAAACGATGAGAGGAATGGAGAGGAGCAGCCCGAAGATGAAGAGCCAATTGTCGCCATGCGACGCGCCGACGATGGCGACGACGTTGTCGAAGCTCATCACGGCGTCGGCGATGGCGATCGTCCGCACGGCTTTCCAAAGACTATCGCTCGCTTCGATCTCGCGCTCGCCCTCATCCTCGCCGACCGCAAGTTTGACGGCGATCCAGAACAGCAGAATGCTGCCGAGAATTTTCAGGAAGGGAACGGCGAGGAGGTAAGACGACGATGATGGCGAAGACGATGCGCAGGCCAACCGCGGTGCCGGCCCCGAGCAGGATGCCGAGCTTGCGCTGGTGAGCGGGCAGCGAGCGGCAGGCGAGCGCGATCACGACCGCGTTGTCGCCGGACAGGAGAATGTCGATCCAGATGATCTGCAGAATGGAGATGAGGTATTGACTGCTCAAGAAATCCATAGCGGCGCGAGGTCTCCCTGAGCCTGAGAAGGGCGGAAATGCGCCGGCTGGCGCGATCCGGGCGAGCTTTATCCGAGCGCGTCGACAATGGCTTGACCGCAGGTTTTCGTATCGGCGCTGCCGCGCAGATCGCGGGTGCGCAGCCTTGTCGTTCGCCAGCACGCGCTCGATCGCCGCGCACGATGGCCCCGGCAGCTTCGGCCTCGCCGAGGTGCTCCAGCATCATGGCCGCCGGACCAGATCTGCCCGATCGGGTTGGCGATGCCCTTGCCGGCGATGTCGGGCGCCGAGCCGTGCACCGGCTCGAACAGCGACGGGAGCTTGCGCTCGGGGTTGATGTTGCCCGACGGCGCGATGCCGATCGTGCCCGTGCAGGCGGGCCCGAGGTCCGAGAGGATGTCGCCGAACAGGTTGGAGGCGACCACCACGTCGAAGCGGTCGGGTTGCAGCACGAAATGGGCGGTCAGGATGTCGATGTGGTACTGGTCCCAGCGCACGTCCGGGAAGTGCTTCGCCATCTCGGCCACGCGCTCGTCCCAATACGGCATGGTGATCGAGATGCCGTTCGACTTGGTCGCCGAGGTCAGGTGCTTCTTCGGCGCGCTTGCTGCGCGAGCTCGAAGGCGAATTTCAGCACCCGGTCGACGCCGATCCGGCGTCATCACCGTCTCCTGAACCACGACCTCGCGCTCGGTGCCGGGGAACATGCGCCCGCCGATCGAGGAGTACTCGCCCTCGGTGTTCTCGCGCACGACCCAGAAGTCGATGTCGCCGGGCTTGCGGTTCGGCAAGCGGCCAGGGGACGCCCGGCATCAGCCGGACGGGGCGCAGGTTGACGTACTGGTCGAACTCGCGCCGGAACTGGATGAGCGAGCCCCACAGCGAGATGTGGTCCGGCACCTTCTCGGGCCAGCCGACCGCGCCGAAGAAGATGGCGTCGTGCGAGCCGATCTGGCTCCTTCCAGTCCTCCGGCATCATGCGCCCGTGCTGGGCGTAGTAGTCGCACGAGGCGAAGTCGAACCAGTCCTGCTGCAGCGCGAAGCCGAATTTCTTGCCCGCCGCCTCCAGAACGCGAACGCCCTCCGGCACGACCTCCTTGCCGATGCCGTCGCCGGGGATGACGGCGATGCGATAAGTCCGGTTGTCGGTCATGGTCTCCTCCTCGCGTCAGAAGTCGGGCTTCTCCTCCCTTCAGGGAGATGGCAGGTCGAGCCCGGCCGGACAAGGCGATGAGGAGCAGGCCAGCCGTGCGGGCCGTGCGGGCCGATCCCGTGCTCGTGACAGAGAAGCGGGGCCAATCCCGGTGCTGAAAGCGGCCGGCGCATGGGCCAGCCGGTCCCTTATTGCGCGCCTTGAAATCCCGCGACCCGGCGCATTACACCCCGCATCAAGGGCCGCCGTAGCTCAGTTGGTTAGAGCACCAGATTGTGGATCTGGGGGTCCCCCGTTCGAGCCGGGGCGGCGGTACCAACCTCTTCAAGAGCTTACGCTATATGGTCTGCCCTTCCGCTTCCCGGACATTGCGATGGGAAGCGGAGTAGGGCCTTCGACCCGCCCCCAAGAGTGCTGCCCATTGATGCGGACACTCGACAGTTGCCCCAACGCGCGACGCGGTCAGGCGCTTGAAACGGGTGCGCCGAGCGCCCGTGCGGTGCGGCAGCATCCTCGGTATGCTCGCGCAATCGTCGTGAGTGACACCGTGTTCGGACGGCCGTCCGGATTGCCGCTCTGACCTTAAAAGGCATGGGATTATACCCCATTGCTGTCACTGCATCCCCCGTGCAGCTGGCGGTGGAGCAGGCGCACCAAACCGGCGGTACGTCGCAGGCGATGGCGCGCCGGAGCCTAACTCGGCACTGATTGGACGACCTTGCTCTTGAAGCTTTGCAGACGCAGGATGCGCTGTGAGGGAGAGCTTAGGAGGAGACGCGATGATTGAGCTTACTCGTGTCCAAGCGAGGTTCCCCGAGGTTGGATCGATCGTGGTCCGAGCGCCCACACTGCGCCTGAATGAAATTGTCCTACTACAGATGAAAGACGGAGGACAGGCGCTCATGACCATAAACGAAGGCGGGCTGTGTTGGGCCGAAGTGGATGACCTTCGGGCGTATGTCGCAGGCTGTCGAGACGCTCTTGAAAGGAGCGAGGCGCTTCTCGATAGCCTGCGCCGCCGTGAACCCGAGGCGGGAACAGGCGACAGCGGCCGTTGACGGCCGCTGTCGCCTCGCCTATGACGAGCATGGCCGTGAGATCGAGCCGATGACGCTCGGCAAGCCCCGTCGAGCGGGCCACGATAGATCAACCACCAACGCGTTCTGGCGCCCTTCCACGCCCGCTACCGTTGCCGCAGGACCCGTCGGCTCACGATGCGCGCCATCGTGAGAGGATGCATCAACACGGCGCCCAAGCGGCCCAGGATGTGTTCCGGTTCGTGAAACACTCCAAGCTGGCGCAGCACCGTTGCGCGATCGTAGTAGATTTTCTCGCCAGCCAGCCGATCCGCCGCATCAAACGCGAAAATGCCACAAAGCGGGAATTCGACGCGCCGCCCGGTCGGCGGCAGGCCGCGCCACGGGCCGAGGTGCTGCCCCGAGATGACCGCTTCCAAGATGATTGCATCGTCGCTGGCATGGCGCTTGTGGACCTCAATGTGCAGGTCGGGCATGGCCGATAGCAATGCCGTATAATATGCACGGACCCCGTCCAGGCCGGCGTAGTGCTCGCCCCACGGCTGGTCGTCGTAATGCGCCGTTGCGCCGAACGTGCCCATGACACCGTCAAGATCATGCTGGTTTTCCAACCGCACATGCTCTTCGACGATCCTGAGTCGAACTGATGTCCGGTCGCTGGAACGAGGTGGGGCCACGGCGGGGCTCAGGCTTGCTGTCGAGCGCCAAAGGTCACTGGCGCTTGAATTCAGGTTAGGGCGCATGGGCCATCAGCGTCAAAGGGGAGGCTGAGCCGCGGATCATTCTGGCCCTCAGCCGTCGAGCGCGAGGGGACATGGAAGCATGCAGCTGATCCGCCGCCCGATCCCTATGTGCCGGATGTTGCCCTCAGGCTCAGAATGCTCGGCTTGCGGGTCGAAGCGGATCAACACGCGGCCGAACTGGCGAGAGCATAGGGCGGTCGGGCAGGATTGAAAGGAGGGCCCCCGCGCGTAGGATTTCCGCTTGTTGGCATGAGAAATACATTATGCCTGCTGTTGCTCCGGCACCACGGCCGTCTGGAAGCAGAGTTGGTATGCCAAATACGATAGTGCTGGACCGTTATTCGCGTGTGACATCTTGGGAGAGTTCAGCTATGTGGCGCTGTGCGGACACTAGGTGCCGCTCATTATGGGGCAAGTACCATGAACCGTGATCTTAAAGCCGTGCTGGTTTTCACCGTGATCTATGGTCTGTTCAGCGCCGTTCTGCTCTCGGGACAGCCCTACGTTGGGCGGACACAGGTCGCGGACGCGGGCGGGAACTTCGAGGTGTCGCCTCAGGGCGTCTACATCCGCCTTGCTTCCGCGGAGTAGCTAAGGCGCTTTGGAATGCGCGGGCGGCGCTAGCGGCCATTGCCGCGCGCTCGCCCGGACTCGTCAGGCTCAATGCCAAAGCGGTGCGGCCACGATCAGGGCCAAGGCGCCAAGCGAAAGAGCTGCGAGCAGACGATCCATCATCCGCGACAACCCGCCACCACGAGCGCGGGTTCAGGTTGGCGAAAAAGAAAAACCGCTCACCGGGGCATACCTCAAGAGAGACCCGCGGGCCAGCCTTCTACGGCTACGCAGCCGGAACGAGAGTTAGGCCAGGAGGGATGAAGAGGCAGTTCGCGCGGGGCTTTGTGGCGAAGGCCCTGATCATGAATGGGCGAAGGCTCCTGCGTCATTAACGTCCGACCGGGCGAGGATACCCTGCCTTCGCGCCGCATCCGCCTCTGTGTACCGGGCCAGCGCCTCTGCTGTTGCCACGGCCGAAAGCGCCAGAATGAAGCCGAACGCGGCCTCCATCCAGGACATGAGTTCTCCAGCTGCGTGCATTGCATTCCCCTTGCATGTTGGTTGGGAGCGTGGCGGTTCCGGCGTCGTGCAGCAATAAGCCTGGGCCACGGTCAGGCATGCTTATAGCGCAGGGCCGGGAAAGCGGACGCTCGGCCGCATGCCGTCTGCCGTGGCGCTGGGCAGGCTCGGAGCCTTGGTTCTCGGCCGCCGGGAGGGCGATCGGCTGACCTTTTTGAATCGGGTCGGGACCGGGGTCACGGAGGCGAGCGCGCGCGATCTTCGCCAGCAGCTCGATCCGTTGCGGTCCACGAGCCGCTCGCGGAGGTCCCGTGCGAACTGCGCCGGCGCGGCGTGCGGGTCCGGCCCGAGCTGGTGGCCGAAATCGAGTTCCGGGGCTGGACGGCGGGACGGCCTGCTTCGGCATTCATCGTTCAGGAACTTGGTCGACGACTGACCGGCTATGAGACCGACAGGACGCGGGCGCTCCTGTTCAGATGCGGTTCAACGTAACCTCGGCATCGTGAAGCAGTGGGGCTACCGCATGACTGGACCGTGGAGGTTTCGATGCGCCTTCGCTTGATCGGGGTTGCCAGCCTTTTGTTCGTCTCGTCGGCTCACGCGCAGAGCTTCAACTGTCGTTACGCCAGAACGCCAGACGAAGTGACGATCTGCGAGGATGCCCGGCTCAGCGCCCTGGACGAGCGTCTCTCGCGCCGGTTTTTCCGCTTGCGAGACAGTCTGTATGGCTCGGATCGGGCTCGTCTCGATAGCGATCAAACCATCTGGCTCAATGCGCGCCATCGGTGCGGGAGCAATCCTGCCTGCATCGCGGCATCGTACCGGGCTAGGATTGCCGAGCTATCCGGCTGGTGACGACTAGGCGCGCCGGGGCCGTCCACCACGTTGGAGGTGCGGCGCGGCGTCTGGACGACGCTGCGTCGGCCGCTGTTCCTTGTAACGCCAGGCATCGAGCCGACCCACGTTGATCTTTTGGCGGGGCTCTGCGTTCCCGTTTATGCGGGTGGAGCGGCTCGGATCGGCCGGGCTGGCTTTCAGGGCCGCAAGGATAGGGAGGTTAGACCATGGCCGGAGGAACCCAAGGAACTGGACGGATGAACCTGCAAGTTCCCGAAGAGATGCGCAGAGTGGCGGAGCAAAGCGTCACGCAGACCCGCCGAGCGGTTGAGAACTTCATGCAAGCGGCCCGGCGCACGGCCGAGACGGTCGAACAAACAAGTGGTAAAGTTCAGGCCGGAGCCAAGGACATGGCCCAGAAGACCTTGTCCGCTGCGGAGCAGAACCTGCGGACCACGCTCGACTATGCGGAGCGGCTTGTGCGGGCCAAGGACCTGCAAGAGGTTGCGCAAATTCAGTCTGAATTTGTGCGCACTCAAGCCGAGGCCATGCAGGCCCAAATGAAGGAATCCGGATCGGTCATGCAGTCCGCCATGGAGACGGCGAAAGGCGTCGCGCAATCGGCTGTAGACACGGTGAAGGACTTGACTCAAACGGTCGCTGGCGCGGCCACTCACGCCAAGGATAAAGTCGCCGATGCTGTCACGGACGTGAAAGATAAAGGCGCCAAAAAGTAGATCGATCCGACCGCCTATGGTGGCCGTCCCCACATCGGGGACGGCCACTTCGTCCCGCTGTCAGGAGCCAAGAACCGCGAGCGCCGGCCACGAGCCAAAATGCGGGGTCACGCGGGGCATTCCAGGGTGGACCGCTTGTCCTCTGCCGAATGGCGTCGTCGTTCACGCCTTCATGTCGAGCCCGCCGTCGAGATGCACCCGCGCGAGTCTCGATTGCTCTGACGGGCGCAACTCCCGATCGCCGTGGCGTTGTCACATGACGCCCGATTGCATAAGCTGGACGAGGCGCTGGCTCCTGCCGATCTTCTCGGCCATCTCGGCAGTCAACGTCGGCGAAAAGGGTTCGCTCACGTGCCAAGCGCGCGTTCCTGCCCGTTGCGCTCGGCATCGCGCTCGCCTTTCTCAACGCGCGCCGCCGTGCCGGCGATAAAGCGAACGACGTTTTTGGAGAAGTCGCCAACTTGGCGACTCTTCTCTCGACCGTTCCCGATAACGCCGTGTCGCGTCTCGGGATGCAACTCTTCATGGACTCGCTTTGCGCCGGACCCTTTGTTGAGCGCAATCCGCCGGAGACAGCTCGGCCCGGCACAGATTCTCGCCGATCATTGACGCGCCGATCATGTGCCCCGCTTTCGGCTGAGCCATAACCGGAACCCGGCCCATTTCTCCGCGCCCCAGATCGTGAAGTACCCCACGGGCTTACGCAGGAAGGGCACGTCATAGGCAATCAGCAGAAGGCCGAGCGGCAACATCCAAAGGCCGAGCACAGGCAGGAACGAGAAAACCCCGCCGACGACACAGAGCAACCCGACCGGAATGCGAACCCAGCGAGCGTCGGGGTGGCGCAGCTTTCGAAGGTTGCGGGCCACGCGCTCCGGGAGCTCTTGTTCAAGGCGCTTGAATGCGTCCCGCAGGACCCTCTTTCCTTCCGCCAAACGAGCCTCCCAATCCGTTCTTCAGCTATGGAGAACCGGAGCAAGCCTCTCGTCAAAGAACCGGGAGCTTTCAGCCCGAAATTGACGCGCCACAGGACCGGCATGCCGCCTCGTAAACCCCTTGTCCGAACAATGGAGGCGGCGCTTCTCGCGCTCGTCCTCGGCACCGTGGCCTGGTGCGTCTATGACTTCGCGCAGACCGGGGCCGGGTTAAGCATGTGGATGCTGGTGCTCTCGGGCGCGCTGGCATTTTGCACCCTTGATCCGCCGATGGTCTGAGGGAGCTTATCTCATCACGACCATGTTCGCGGCTTTCGGCGCCGCCATCGATTATGTGGATGACGCTGTCCAAAGCCCTGGCCTTGCCCGAGCGGATCAGTTCGTTGACCTTGAGCGTCACGCTCCGCCGCCGTCTCGCCCTCAACCACGAACAGGTGAACCGTCCGGCTCGGGTCCGCCGCCTTGAGCTTGCGCAGCCGCGAGCCGTAGCCGTCCTGCGCGTTGACTCGCCGTGGAGGCTAATGCTCAACTCTGGCCCGAACGGTAGGAACAGCCAATGCGCCTCGTGAAACTCTGTCTGGCCGCTTCGATCCTGGCAGCCGGCGCCCTCAACGCCGCCGCGGTCGAAATGACGAAGCCCTTCGAGGCGCTTGAGGGTGCGCGGCGCGACCGGATCGAAATGGACAAGCGCATGAAGCGCGAGGCGATCGAGCGGCGGAAGCAGGAGAAGGAGCAGAGGGCTCAACGAGAGGCCCAGCGCAAACGCGACGCCGCGGCGGCCAAGGCGGCAGCGCTCGCCCCTTCATCTCCCCCAGTGCCGTCTCAGCCCGCGACAGGTCCATCGCAATCCGCCCCAAGCGGGCCGACGAGCGCGGCGCCGGAGTAAGGGCGGCTATAGACCATGCGCTCGCTGACGTTCATCAGGTGCGCCGCGTCGCGCGGTAAGCCGCTGCAAATTTGCAGTGTCAGCCATTGCCCCCCGTTGGTGCGGGGATAGCCGCACACCGAACGCCCGCTCCGCCATCGGCAGGAAGCCCCTATCCACCAGCGCCGCGGCAGCCGTGGCCGCTTCCGCCGAGATGACTGTTGGCTCGGCGGCCTTCGTCGCGCACCGCCGCAGGCGCGCCAGAACGCAGGAAAGCCGGAGCGCATGGCCCGCGCCTTGCCGAGCGTGCCGGCATGGAGCCCGCTCGCCTGTTCACCGCGGGTCTGCATGTCGCGGGCGAACTCCTCAATCACGTCCTCGGCTTCGGGCGTGAGCCGCAGCCGCTGGGCTCAGGGCGGCAGCCCCTCCGGTTAATGCCGGGGAGGGGCCACGTCATCGCGCTTCTGATAATCCTTGACGTCCGAGAAGCGGATGGCCGGCCAGCGGTCCTGCTCGTATTTCAGCATGAAAGCGTTTGGCGCCATGAAAACCGGAGCGCCGTCGAGATCCCGCGCCATCGCCGACCCGTGGGCGGCGACGAAGCGGTCCAGTTCGGCAAGATCATCGGCCGTCACCCAGCGGCACAGCGAAAAGCGCGTCGGCTCGTAATCGATCGGCAAGCCGTATTCGGCCAGCAGCCGCTCTTTCAGCACGTCGAGCTGGAGCGCCCCGACCACGCCGACGATCGCCCCCGACCCGTCGTCGGGCAGGAAGAGCTGGACGACGCCCTCCTCGGCGAGCTGCCGCAGGGACTCGCGCAGTTTTTTCGCCTTCATCGCGTCCTGGAGCTTGATCCGTCGCAAAATTTCGGGGGCGAAGCTCGGCACGCCGCGAAACAGCAGGTTTTCGCCCTCCGTCAGGGTGTCGCCGATGCGCAGCGTGCCGTGGTTCGGGATGCCGACCACGTCGCCCGCGTAAGCCTCCTCGGCCAGCGCGCGGTCCTGCGCGAAGAAGAATTGCGGGGTGCTGAGGCTGATCGGCTTGCCGGTGCGCACCAGCTTCGCCTTCATGCCGCGGGTGAGCTTGCCGGAGCACACCCGCATGAAGGCGATGCGGTCGCGATGGTTCGGGTCCATGTTGGCCTGGATCTTGAACACGAACCCGGTCATCTGGTTCTCGTTCGCCTCGACCTGGCGGGTGTCGGCCCCCTGCCCGCGCGGCGGCGGCGCGAAGGCCGCGAGCGCGTCGATGAGGTCGCGCACGCCGAAGTTGCGCAACGCGCTGCCAAAGAACACGGGCGTCAGATGACCTTCGCGGAAGGCTTGTTGGTCGAACGGCTTGCAGGCGTCCCGCGCCAGAGCGACCTCGTCCCGCCATGCGGCCAGCGCGGGCTCCGGGAGGAGGGCGGCGATCGTCGCGTCCTCCGGGCCTGAAACCGGCATCGCCGCCTCGTCGGCGTCGAGCCGCCGGACGAGGTTGCGCCGCAAATCGTAAGTGCCGGCGAAGCCGCCGGCGCGGCCGATCGGCCAGGTCACGGGCGCGGTGTCGAGCGCGAGGGTCTTTTCGATCTCGTCGAGAAGCTCGAACGGGTCCCGGCCCTCGCGGTCCATCTTGTTGATGAAGGTGACGATCGGGATGTCGCGCAGGCGGCAGACCTCGAACAGCTTGCGCGTGCGCGCCTCGATGCCCTTGGCGGCGTCGATCACCATGACGGCCGAGTCGACGGCGGTGAGCGTCCGATAGGTGTCCTCGGAAAAATCCTCGTGGCCCGGCGTGTCGAGCAGGTTGAAGACGCAACGTGCGTATTCGAAGGTCATCACCGAGGTCACGACCGAGATGCCGCGCTCGCGCTCGATGCCCATCCAGTCGGAGCGGGTCTGGACCCGGTTCTTTTTGGCCTTCACCTCGCCCGCAAGCTGGATCGCGCCGCCGAACAGCAAAAGCTTTTCAGTGAGCGTGGTCTTGCCGGCGTCCGGGTGCGAGATAATCGCGAAGGTGCGGCGGCGGGACGCCGGGCCGGCGTCCTGCGCCAGGTTGAGATGCATGTTCATGGTCGATGTCATATCAGGTGGGCTGCGGAGCGTCGCTGCCTTCACGGCGCCATGACGAGTTGGGTTTGCGTGACGATGGCGGCGTCCCGGCCGTCAGCGCCCGTGATCGTCGTCTGCCATACCATCGTGGTTCGTCCCCGGTGCAAGGGCACGCACGCAGCATGGGCGGTCTCGCCCACCGGGATCGCCCGGAAGAAGTTGGTTTTGCTCTCGATCGTGGTCGTCCGTGCGCCGTGCGGCAGATTGAGGACGCTCGCAGTCCCGCCCAGAATATCGGCGAAGGCCATGATCGCTCCCCCATGCAGGACGCCGTTGCGGTTGGCGAAATCTGCGTCAACCGTCAACTCCGCCTCCACGCGGTCGCGCGAGGCGCTCGTGATGCGCACGCCCATGAACCGCGCAAATGCGGGCTGGGCTTCCTCGACGGTCCTTGACCGTTCGGCTTCAGTGTCGTTCGGCATGCAACGCTCTCGGCAGGCGTCCGAAGACGGTGAGGGGAAAGCGCCCTGCGCGGCGCTCGCCAGACCTGCGCGATGCAATGCCGTTTAGCAAGAGAGCGCCTTCCATCGTCGGCGAGCGGTGCGGCCGAGCGGCAGGGAGCCTTGTGCGAAACGGCGGCGTCACGCGTTAGCCTTGAGCCTTCCCGGCTGAATGGAGGATCAAGATGTTCACGCTTGAAATCAGCGGCAAGCCCGTCGCCGTCACCAACGCCAGCGAAGATGAGGCTCGCGACCTCTTCGAGAGCGGCGCCTTCAAGGACGATCTCATGACTCTGGAAAGCGAGGGCGCGCCGCTGTGGGACGGCTATGCCTCTCTCAAGGTGAGGCCGGCGACCCAGGACGAAACCGCGGCCTTTAAAAGCGCCGCAACGGACGAAGACGGCGGGACGGACGGCGCCGATGATGAACCGGGGCCGATGCTCATGTTTCTGGTCGATGTGGCCGATCCGGACGAGCGTGACGAACCTTGATGCCGTGGGCCGCGGTGCGTTGCTCACAAGGTCCGCGCCTCCGTTGCGGTGCGAGCGCGCCGGAAAGGAGCCTGCGCCCAGGCGGGCCTTCGCTCATGTCATGCGCGGCGCTCGTGATGATTTTCTTCGATGTGTTGGATGAGGGCGGCGAGGCGGCGGGGGAGGGGCTGGCGCAGCACCTCGGCGTAGAGGGCTTCGAGGTCGCGGCCGATGGCGGCCAGAAGCTCGGCGTCGGAGGCCCGCGCGGGCGCGGGCGGCTCCGCCTCGCGCCGGCGCGGGTCGCCTGAGCGCGCGCGGGCGCCTGGATGGCGCGGCTCGAAGCGCGGCTCGTCGCGGTCGGGTGTGGCGGCGGGCATGGTCCCTCCCCAGGGCACAGATGGAGCGCTCGGCCGGGGCGGGTCTCCCTGGCGCGCGGGGCGCTGACGCGGCGTGAACGCTGTGGGATCTTCGTAGCAGCTTGCCCCGCGGCTCGAAACGGCCTTTTGGAAAGGCGTGGCCGTCCAGGAGCTTAGCCGGGCCGGGCGCGGCCCGTCCGGCCGATGTTCTCGCCTGTTCGCGCAAGGTTGGCGATTCGTGCCCTTGGATCACACCAAACAAGGATCACAGGATC
>CAVSLO010000048.1:0-68480 GCA_963728675.1 uncultured Alphaproteobacteria bacterium
GCGAGCAGCGGATGCGCGTCGAGCGCCCTGCCCTGCTTCAGGAGCGTCAGCGGCAGCGAGGCGGCGGCCTCGCTGACGAGCCGCACGGCGCGATGCACGATGGCGTTCTTCTGAAACCCCTCGCGGGCGAGCGCCGCGTAGTCGCGCGGCGTCCACACGGCGCGGCCGGTCTCGCAGAACGCGAGCACGGCCCCGGCGCGCGACGCCTTGGCCTCGGGCGGCTTTTTTGAGGGCCGCGCGAGACGGGTGAGGAGGTTGAGCATAAGCCTCTTCCTGTGTGAAAGGCGCTTCGGTTGTCATGGCCGGGACAAGCCCGGCCATGACACGGGGTCGTCACAACACCCGCACCCGCGGCTCCGCCTTGGGTTGCAGCATCAGGTGCGTCAGCGCCCAGACGAGCGCGTCGAGGCGGTCGGGGGGGCGGCCGGACGAGAGCCCGCCCGGCCCGAAGTCGCACAGTTCGTCCTCCAGCGCGGGAGACCCCGGCGTGGCGCACGCGCCCTTGGGCGTAGAGCACGGCCACCGGCTCGGCCCTGAGAAACTTGCCCCGCGTGGCGCGCACGCTCGTCACCGGCGCGCCCGGATCGACCGTGCGGATGACGCTCGCGGCCACCTCGCCGCCCTGGTTGACCTCGACCACGAGGGCGTCGGCATCGAGCCGTCGGTAGAGCGCCGCCGCCTTCGCCGCCCACGCCGGCGGCGTCAGGCCCGCCTCGGTGGCGTCGCAGAGGACGTAGCCCGTCCCCGCGGCGTCGACGCCCGCCGCCACGATCCCGCAGGCGTCGGCCCGCGGCCCGGACGAGGCCGGCGGATCGACCGCCACCACGACGCGGGCGAGCGGCGGCGCCGCGTCCAGGCGGTTCGCCTCGATGGCGTCGCGCGTCCACAGGGCGTCGGGGCGGTCCTCGACCATCTCGCCGTCGATCTCCTGGCGCCCGAGCCGCGTGCCGGCGTAGCGGCCGATCACGGCGTCCAGGAACGCCGGCGCGAGATGCTTGGCGTTCGCCTGCGTGGCGGCGCGGCTCACCGCCACCGCCGGATCGGCGAGAAGACGGCGCAGCAGCGGGATCGGCCGCGGCGTCGTGGTGACGAGTTCACGCGGCCGCGCGCCCAGGCGCAGGCCGAACTGAAGCGTGTCCCAGGTCGCCTCGACGTGCCGCCACTTGGCGAGTTCGTCGGCCCAGGCGGCCTCGAACTGGTGTCCGCGCAGGCCGTCCGGGTCGTCGGCGGAGAACACGTGCGCGACCGCGCCCGTCGTCGGCCACTCCAGCTTGCGCAAGGATGGCGACCACGCCGGGCGCTCGTCGCGCGCATGGATGGCGAGGAGGCCGGACGGCCCCTCCACCATGACGTCGCGGGCATCCGCGAAGGTCTCGCCGACGAGCGCGATGCGGCTGGCGGCCGGCTCGCTGAAATCCGGGTGGCCGAGCGCCATCCCGCGCACCCATTCGGCCCCGGTGCGGGTTTTTCCGGCCCCGCGCCCGCCGAGCACGAGCCAGACCGTCCAGGGCAGGCCGTTGCGGGCCAGCCGGGGCGGCCGCTGGTCGGGGCGGCCGTGACAGTACCAGAAACGGCACAGGCGAATCAGCTCCGGCGCGCTACAGGGGGCGAGGGCCTCCTCGATCCGGTCCATCTGCAACAGCGCACGCAAGCAATCGAACAAACTCGTCGCGCAGTTCGGCCAGGCTTCGGCCCTGGTCGAGGCATCGGTCCCCGTCATGCGGATTCCCTTTCGGTTGGGCGGCGCGGGGCGCGGCGGCTTCGACCTGGGCGAGAAGCTCTTTGCTCTGCCGGAGCGTTCGAACGTAATGGGCCACCGTGCGCGCGTGGCGCTCGCGCTCGGCCAGATCGAGGGGTGGGCACGCCCGGAACGCCGCGATCTGACGGCGCGCCTCATCGGCGGTTTCGACGATCGCCAAATAAAGGCTGCGGCGGCCGGCGGCCGCCGTCGGCCGCTTCGCCGGCGCGGCCGGGTTGCGCACCGACCGCGGCTCGGCTTCGCCCGGCCGGTGCCATTGGTTGCGGTTCGCCCAGGTGCCGACGGTCGAACGCGCGACGCCGCTTTCCGCCCCGATCTTTTTGAGCGAAAGGGTCGTGGTTTCGTAGAGGCGCTGCGCTTGCGCGAAGCGTTCGGGCGGGTGGGCCGGAAAGGAACTCATGATGCACCTCAGGCGGAAAAGGGCCGGCGCGTCCCCCAAAACGAAACCGCCCCGCGCGGGCGGCGCGAGGCGGTGTTTGGGACAACAAAAAGGGCGAGTGGATTCTTTTGGGAAAGACCCGCTCGCCCGTTCGGCCTACTGGTGTCGCCCTCTCGCCGGAGAGGGTCACAAGGGGCGGATCGCAGAGCCGCTCCCCTCGGCGTCAATATAGCAAATTCGGAGCCGCCGGTGAAGCGTCCGTCGATCCGGCCGCACTTCGTCAGCGTGCGGGTTTGATAGCGGACCAGCGTGACGCTGTCAAGGAGATTTTCCTGTTTCTAGGAAATCGTGCTGATAAGCTCTGGCCCAAGAGCGTGCGGCGCGGGACGCCGGCCCAACGGTCGCATCTGTTCCAAAACATCCATGCGCCACTCCCGTCTTACGCCGTCCCTACGAACCTTGACGATATGTAGCTCTAAAGCTACATCATTTCATGATCGAAGTCCGCCAGACGCTCATCTATGCCGAGTGGTTCGACCAGCTCCGCGATCGGCAGGCTCAGGCCCGGATCAACGTCCGCATCCGCCGCCTGTCGCTCGGCAACCCCGGCGACGTTCGCCCGGTCGGAGAGGGCGTCAGCGAGCTTCGGATCGACTATGGTCCCGGCTACCGGGTCTATTTCGTCCAACGCGGCGCGACGATGGTCATCCTGCTCTGTGGAGGCGACAAGAGCACCCAAGACCGGGATGTCAGAACCGCCAAGGAATTGGCGCGGAAGGAATGACGCCATGTCCCTCGAAACGATGCCCTGGGATGTCACTGAACATCTCGACAACGACGAGGCCATCGCCGCCTATGTCGATGCGGCCCTTGAGGACGGCGACCCTGCGCTTATCGCCGCCGCGCTCGGCGATATCGCGCGCGCGCGCGGCATGGCCCAGATCGCCAGCGAAACCGGCCTTTCGCGCGAGAGCCTCTATCGCGCCCTGTCCGCCAAGGGGAACCCGGAGTTCGGCACGATCCTCGCCGTCATGCGGGCGCTCGGGCTTCGCCTGAGCGCCAAGCCGCTCCCCGCGAGCGCCTGAGCACGACTCCAACCTGTGGGAGCGGTTGCTTGATCGATAGCCCAAGAAGGATCGCCTCGTGTCCTCTCATCCGCTGCGGCCCATGACGGCCGACCGTCAGCCGGATTCGCACGGCCGCTTCGGGCCGGAGAGGCGCATGATCGTCAGCCGCGGCATCCTGCCCATCCGCGCCACGCTCCTCGCCGGCGTCGCCCTCCTGGTCTCGACGGCCTCGCCGCGCGCCGAGCCGCCGCCGCGCCCCTCCGGTCGCCAGACCTGGGACGCCTTGGCCGAGCTTTGGACCAGCGGCGTCAATCTGGCGAAGCCGCCCGGCTTCCCGGAGATCGGCAAATGGATGCTGGCGCCGGACGGCGGCGCGGCGCACTGGCTCGGCGAAGTCTACGAAGGCAAGCGCCTTCAGGAGCCGATCAACGTCATCCTCGTGGTCGAAGGAGACGGCGCGGGCGACGCCACGCGCCGGGTCCTCGACGCCAGCGCCGCGGCCGGCTACCCGGTCCGCTTCGGGCACTCGGCCGGCTACCGGGGCTCCGTCGGCGGGCGGCTTTACGGCCAGTTGCCGCGCGGGCGGGACGACGCCTTCTCGAACGGGCCGTTCGAGTTCTCAAACAACCACGGCCGCATCTTCGGGCCGCACAAGCTCGGCGAGACGTTCGTGTTCGTGGCCGCGTTCAGCCGGGAAGCGGTCGATCCCTTCCGCTGGCCCGGCCATCGCTTCGCGTCGTTCAACGCGGCGCGGGACGATTTCACCCAAAAGCTCGATCGGGCGACGCCGTTCAAGATCGGCGGGTTCGTGAGCCTGGACAACGCCGTCGTGGACGACCCCGCCGTCACCACCGGCGATCACGACGGCCTGGCGGTCCTGGTCCGCGCCGCGAAGTAGGCGGCCCCTCTCCCCGCTGTGCGGGAGAGGCCGAGCGGCACCGAAGGCGACGTCCGGGTGAGGGGGCTTATCCGGGTGCGCTCCGTCCTGAAACGCCCCCTTCACCCCCGCTTCGCTCGCCTCGCGCCTCCGGCGCAAGGCCCTCTCCCCGCACGCGCGGAGAGGCGAAGAGGCGGCGTCCCCGAGTCCAGATCACACGGCCATTCTCGAACTCGATCACGCGGCGCTGGCGGACACGACGGGTCGTGTCCGTGTCCCCGCTCGAATCAATGGTCAAGCTCAGGTTCAGCGGCATTGACCGCACGTTCGCCGTCGTTGACGGCATAGAAAATAAGCAGTTCAGCTAAGAACCACCTCGCTGCGCAGACACTCCGCGTTGAAGTGGCGCAGTTTGTGCTCCGGCGAAAGAAGCAGTCAAAGCGGCAGCTTAGTTGCTTCATAGGGTGAACAGTTGTATCATCCCGTGGGAATACGAGGCCCGCCATGAAAAATGATGCTGGAAGAACCTTACGGAGGCTCGCGAGCCGAGGCCCGAAACCCAGAATTCTAAACTTTCCCCGTCTCACACCAAAGCCAGCCCAGGCGACGTGGGGACAAAAGATTACGACTGCTCTGAAGGAGTGGGGACCAGTGGCGACTCTGCTGATCGCCATTTTGTACACTTACCCAGTCGGGCTCATGGATCGTTTGACATCAACTCGAGAAAAACAGCTTATAACTCGAGAAAAACAGCTTATTCAGAGTCGCCAGGTTCTGTCCGATGGAGGTTCTATTATGATTGAACGCATCCTTAATACATCAAAAACAACCGATCCACGCGCATTAGAACTAATGAATAATATGTATAATGTTAAGTACTATAATTTAATATACTCTAACAGGGACTTGTTGAAGAAAAGCATAACTTATCTAAGGTCAAGCGAGCTTTCTACGATGGCCGGGCTCCTTTAGTTTTCTGGTCTCACGGCAGAGGCTTTAGCTTATTATGACATTGCGGAGCAGAGGGCGAAGGAGGAAGGGGTTCCTTATGCTAATATACTGCGCGACAAAGCCCAAGCCTTATTAATGCCAGGACCGACGCAAAGTATTAAGTTGGCGCGCGAATCGTATCAAAAGGTTCTTGCTTATTTTGCGGCTGAGAAGCATCCGCTCGCGCCAAGACAGTACGCGCTTTTCCTTTCCGAATTGGCTTATGCTGAAGCCTTGTATGGGGATTGGACTTGTGCCGAAAAGCTGCGGGGCGAAGCAGACAACGCTCTTCAATTAATACGTTTTCGTGATTTGACAGTCGGCCCCTATTACGACATGTTCATCCAAAATTTCTCGAGAGTGAAGCAACATGATGGACAAAAAAGTCTTGGTTGCGGATATGAGCTTCCTGAAATAAAATTCTAGAAGCAGCGGCGCAGCGGCAGTCTCTCTTCAATGCAATTGCTCTCGCCACGTTGCCAGGATCGATCTGCATGATTTTAGGAGATCACTCTGTTGCGGCGTACCCTGAGGCGTGCATCGCATGGTTTGGGTCATGTCGCACCCGCTCTCTGGAAAAGATGGTGGCGCTCGCATCAATGAAGCTCCAACTTGTCGCTGACTTCGATAAGGCCAATCCGCGGCAGCATCCGCATGCGCCTGTCGCCTACCGCCGCGCCGCCAGCTCCGGGGGGAGCGCGAGGCCGTTGCGGGCCAGTTGCTCCTTCGGGCGCGCCTCGGCTTTGGCCGCTTTCGCGACCGTCGATTGGGTTCGCTTGGCGGCGCGCTTGGAGACAGGCGCTTCGCCGGCTTCCGGTTCTTCGGACGCAGCCTGCCGGAGCGCGGCCTGTTGGGCCGATGCGGCCTTGGCGGCCGTCCGCGCCCGTTTGCCTTGTCCCTTGACAGTCGGCGCGGCGTCGGCGGGCTCTTCGGATACGGCCTGCCGGAGCGCGACCGGTTGCGTCTGGGCCGGCTGCGCCTGCGGCTCCGCGGCGGGTGGCGCGGCCGCGGCTTTGGCGAGCGCCGCCAGGCGGGCCCGCCGGCCCCTGCGCCGGGACACGGGCGCGGCGGGCTCTTCGGCCGCCTCGGGCGCGGTCTCGGCCATCGCGACCTGCTGCGCCTGGCGCGGGCGGCGTGAACGCGGCCGTGAGCCAGGAGCCGAGCGTCGGCGGAGCGGGCTGGGCCTGCGCGACCTCGGCGGGGTCGCCGCCGATCGGGCCCTTTTTGAGCGAGCCCAGCAGGCCCCGGCGCTTGGCGACGTAGTAGAAGCCGCTGGCGTAAAGCGACACGGCGCGGCTCTGGTCGCCGCCGGCGACCCGGTAGGCGTTCGCCAGGTAGGGCACGGCGTAGGAGAGGTTGGTGTTGGCGTCGAGGAGCCCGGCGGCCGAACCCGTGTAGCCCATGCTCCGCGCCGTGCCGTGCCGGATCTGCATCAGGCCCCAGTTGCCGCGATGGTAGGCGCGCGGATTGTAGTTGCTCTCGCGCCGCACGACGCGGTGGACGAGGCTTTCGGGCACGCCGTGGGCCTTGGCGTGCCGGGCGATGAGCGCGTCGAGCGCGGCGCGATCGGAGGTTTGAGCCGCCGCGCCAGAGAGCGACGAGGCCGCGAGCACGCAGCCGAGCACGATACGGCGTGAGATCATGAAACCCCCAAGGCGATTCGCGCCCACGCGGGGCGTCTTTGCGATCGTCGGGCGAAAGCCCGTAAGATTTCCTTAACCGATCCCGCCGGCTCAGGCTAGACCGTAGCGCCGGGCCCGCCGGTCGAGCCGGACGCAGGTCGTCAGCGTGCGCCGTTCCTAGCGAAGCAGCGTGACGCTGTCAAGGACTATATGCATATCGTAGGATTGCCTAGGCTGACGCGCTCCGCCTCCGGAGCGCGGGTCCGCCCGAACCGGCCCGCGCGCGGGCCGGCGGCTGCGATCCGAGCGACCTCCGGACTTGACCTGGGGCGGCGCGGGGGCGAGCGGCCGCCCCTCTACCGCTTGCCCCGTTCGGATCGCTCCCGCCTCACCGTCTCCCATCTCCGCAAGCGTTCGCCGATCTCCCGCTCGAACCCCCGATCCGTGGGTTCGTAAAATGTCCGCCGCCCCAGCGCCTCCGGCCAGTAATCCTGCCCGGAGAAAGCGTCGGGCTCGTCATGGTCGTAGGCATAGCCGGCGCCGTAGCCGATGTCGCGCATGAGCCGCGTCGGCGCGTTGAGGATGGTTTTGGGCGGCATCAAGGAGCCGTGCTCCTGCGCGGTCCGCCTTGCGGCCTTGTAGGCGACGTAAGCGGCGTTCGATTTCGGCGCGGTCGCCAGATAGATCGCAGCCTGGGCCAGCGGCGAGTTCGCCCTCCGGGCTGCCCAGGAAGTCGAAGGCGTCCTTGGCGGCGTTGGCGACCGCCAGCGCCTGCGGGTCGGCCAGGCCGATATCCTCGACGGCCGCCCGCACGAGGCGGCGCGCGATGTAGAGCGGGTCCTCGCCGGCGTCGAGCATGCGCGCGAGGTAGTAGAGGGCCGCGTCCGGGTCCGAGCCGCGAATGGTTTTATGAAGGGCCGAGATGAGATTGTAGTGTCCCTCCTGCGCCTTGTCGTAGATCGGCGCGCGGCGCTGGACGATGGTTTGCAACTGCTCGGCGTCGAAGGTTTCCTCCGGCTTCGCCGAGCGCCAGACCTCTTCGGCCAGCGTCAACGCCGCGCGGCCGTCGCCGTCCGCCATGCGGATCAATGAGGCGCGCGCCGTCTCGTCGAGCGGCAGCGGCCGCCCCACGACGGCCTCGGCCCGCGCCAGGAGGTGCTCGATCGCCGCTTCGTCGAGCGGCTTGAAGATCATGACGCGGGCGCGGGAGAGGAGCGCCGCGTTCAGCTCGAACGACGGGTTCTCGGTCGTCGCGCCGACGAGCGTGACGGTGCCGTCCTCCATGACGGGCAAAAACGCGTCGAGCTGGGCGCGGTTGAAGCGGTGGATTTCGTCGACGAAGAGCAACGTGCCCTGCCCGGTCGCGCGCCGGGCCCGCGCCGCCTCGAACACTTTTTTCAGGTCGGCGACGCCGGAGAAGACGGCCGAGATCTGCTCGAAATGGAGTTGGGTCTCGCCCGCCAGCAGACGCGCCACGGTGGTCTTTCCCGTGCCGGGCGGCCCCCAGAAAATCAGGGAGCCGAGCGAGCCCGAACGCAGAAGCCGCGTCAGCGCCCCGTCCGGCCCGACCACGGAGATCCTGGCCGACGACCTCGGACAGCGCGGTCGGGCGCAGCCGGTCAGCCAGGGGGCGCGGCGCGTCCCGGTCGAGACCGGCTGAGGTGAAAAGATCGGACAAACGGGTCCCCTCCCAGGAAAAGGGCGGGAGAGCGGGGCCGTCGTCACCCCCCCAGCACGGAGGTTATCACCTGCCCGCCGCGGTTGATCGTGATCTGCCACATGCCGCGGCTGCTGCGCGCGATCATGCGCTCAAGATCCTTGGATGAGGCCACGCGCTCGCCGTTGATGGCGAGGATCACGTCGCCTTTCTGAAACCCGACGCGCTGCGCCACGCTGCCGTCCTCGATCTCCGCGATGGCCACGCCGTCCGCCGAGGTTTCAAGCTGCATCTCGTCGGCGACGGCGGGCGACATGTTGACGGCGGTCGCGCCCGCGAAAGGCGAGCGGCTGCGGAACCGCACAGGCTCGCGTGGCCGCGTCTCGGGCGGCGTTTGCAGCTTCACGGGCATGACGATCCGTTTGCCGCCGCGCATGACCGTGAGGCTCGTCTGACCGCTGATGCCCTTCAGGGCATAGCGGTAGCCGAAGGCGTCCGGATCATCGACGTCTTGGCCATCAACCGTCAGGATCACGTCTCCGCGCTTGATCCCGGCCTCGTCCGCCGGGCCTTTGTCGAAGATCGCCGCCACGAGCACGCCGGTCGGACGCTCAAGCCCCATCGACTCGGCGATCTCGTTGCTGACCGCCTGGAGGCTTGCGCCGAGCCAGGGCCGGCGCACCGTCCGGGCGCCGCCGCGCGCGGAATCGACCACCGCTTTCACCATGCTGGCCGGAATGGCGAAGCCGATGCCGTGGCTGCCGCCCGATTGCGAGAAGATCGCCGTGTTGATGCCGACGAGCCGGCCCGCCGCATCGACGAGCGCGCCGCCCGAATTGCCTGGATTGATGGCGGCGTCGGTCTGAATGAAGAACTGGTAATCCGAAACGCCGACCTGCGTGCGCGCAAGCGCCGAGACGATGCCCTGCGTCACCGTCTGCCCGACGCCGAAGGGGTTGCCGATCGCCAGCACGAGGTCGCCGACCTGGAGAGCCTCCGAATCGCCGAACTCGATCGCCTGAACGTTCGCGGCGCCCTTCATCTTCAAGATGGCGAGATCGGTGCGCGGATCGCGCAGCACGATCTCGGCCTCGAACTCCCGGCGGTCCGCGAAGGCCACCTTCACCTCGGTCATGTTCTCGATGACGTGGTGATTGGTCACGACGAGGCCCGTGGCGTCGACGATCACGCCGGAGCCCAGCGAGCGCTGGCCACGATCCTGCGGCGCGCCCGGCGCGCCCTCGCCAAAAAACCGGCGGAAGAACTCCTCGGCGTTGGCGTTGCGCTGCCGCTTGTCGACCCGGGCGCCGTAGACGTTCACCACCGCCGGCGCGACGTGTTTGACCACGGGCGCGAACGAAAGCTGGATCTGAGGCCGGCTGTCCGGAACCGTGCGGGTTTCGGCGCGGACCGAACCGACGTGACCCACGATTAAGAAGGCGGCGATCGCCGTTAGTGCAAAGCGCATCCGAAGGGCTCCCCACGAACCCAAGACGTCATGTCCCGAATTCCCAGCCAGCCCTATACGCGCGCGGTTGAGTCGGAAAAAGGGCAAGGTGCAGGGCAGCCGGTCTCTCCTGCGCTAAAAAGAAAGGGCGGCTGGAGCCGCCCTGATTCCACCGCCCATCAAGCCGCCGCGCTCTCGGCCGCTTCGGCCTTCTGCGAGGGGCCTGAGTCCCGGCCGCGCGCGTCGAGGTCGCGGTCGACGAATTCGATCACGGCCATCGGGGCGTTGTCGCCGTAGCGGAAGCCCGCCTTGAGCACGCGCGTATAGCCGCCCGGACGCTCCTTGTAGCGCGGCCCGATCACCTCGAAGAGCTTCTTCACCATGGCGTCGTCGCGCAGCGACGACATGGCGAGGCGGCGCGCATGCAAATCGCCGCGCTTGCCGAGCGTAATCAGCTTCTCGACCACCGGCCGCAGATCCTTCGCCTTCGGCAGGGTGGTGACGATCTGCTCATGCTTGATCAACGCAGCGGACATGTTGGCGAACATCGCCTTGCGATGCTCGGCGGTGCGGTTGAACCGCCGGCCCCTGAATCCGTGACGCATGGCTCTCTCCTTTTTGCGGCCGCCGTGCCAAGGAACGGCCGTCCGTTTTGGTCAGTCGCGACGGGTGATTCGTGGGGAGTTCAACACGATCGACGATTGACCGCCCACCCTTCGCCCTCAGTAGTGCTCCTCGAACCGCCGGGCGAGATCCTCGATGTTCTCCGGCGGCCAGCCAGGCACCTCCATGCCGAGATGCAGGCCCATGGAGGCCAGGACTTCCTTGATCTCGTTCAGCGACTTGCGGCCGAAGTTCGGGGTGCGGAGCATTTCCGCCTCGGACTTCTGAATCAGGTCGCCGATGTAGACGATGTTGTCGTTCTTCAGGCAGTTGGCCGAGCGGACCGACAATTCGAGTTCGTCCACCTTCTTGAGCAGGGCCGGATTGAAGGGCAGTTGCGGCGCGGAGATCGAGGCTTCCTCGCGACGAGGCTCCTCGAAATTCACGAACACGGAAAGCTGATCCTGGATGATGCGCGCCGCATAGGCGACGGCGTCTTCCGGGCTGACCGCGCCGTTCGTCTCGATCGTCATCGTCAGCTTGTCCTTATCGAGATCCTGGCCCTCGCGGGTGTTCTCGACGCGGTAGGACACCTTCCTGACCGGGCTGTAGAGGCTGTCGACCGGAATGAGGCCGATCGGCCCGTCCTCGGGCCGGTTGCGCTCGGACGGAACGTAGCCCTTGCCGGTGGCGACCGTGAACTCCATGCGGATCTCGGTGCCCTCGTCCAGCGTGCACAGGACGAGGCCAGGATTCAGGATCTGGACGTCGCCGACCGTGTTGATGTCGCCCGCCGTCACGACGCCAGGTCCGGTCTTGCGCAGGGTCATGCGCTTCGGCCCTTCGCTCTGCATCTTGATGGCGATGGTCTTGATGTTGAGGACGATATCGGTCACGTCCTCGCGCACGCCGGGAATCGACGAGAATTCGTGCAGGACGCCGTCGATATGAACCGACGTCACCGCCGCGCCCTGAAGCGACGACAGAAGGACGCGCCGCAGCGCATTGCCGAGCGTCGTGCCGAAGCCGCGCTCCAACGGCTCGGCCACGATGGTTCCCACGCGCTTCGGATCGTCGCCCGGAGCGACATTGAGCTTGTGGGGCTTGATCAGTTCTTGCCAGTTTTTCTGAATGGTCACGACCACACCTCTTGAGCGACGGTCAAACGGGGGCGCCGCGGGCGGCCGCCCTTGCCGATGAATGCGCGCGACCCGATCGCGCGAAAAATCGTCAGACGCGGCGGCGCTTGCGCGGCCGGCAGCCATTGTGCGGGATCGGCGTCACGTCGCGGATCGAGGTCACGGTGAAGCCGGCCGACTGCAACGCCCGCAGCGCGGATTCGCGCCCCGAACCCGGACCGGATACCTCGACCTCCAGGGTCCGCATGCCGTGCTCCGCCGCCTTGCGGGCGGCGTCCTCGGCGGCCATCTGGGCCGCGTAGGGCGTGGACTTGCGCGAGCCCTTGAACCCCATCGAGCCGGCGGAGGACCACGAGATCGTGTTGCCCTGCGCGTCGGTGATGGTGATCATGGTGTTGTTGAACGAGGCGTTCACGTGCGCCACGCCGGAGACGATGTTCTTGCGTTCGCGGCGGCGGACGCGGGTTGCTTCTTTGGCCATTCTGCTGATCCTTCAAACGCGCCCGTCGTGCCAGGCGCTCGGGATGATGCTTGTTCGGTTGTCATGGCCGGGCTTGACCCGGCCATCCGATCGGAGGGCTGCGCCCTTCGCCTTTGATCCCCGGGTCAAGCCCGGGGACGACGTTCGGCGGTTGCGCCGCCGAACGTCACTTCTTCTTGCCGGCGATCGGCTTCGCCTTGCCCTTGCGGGTGCGGGCGTTCGTGTGCGTGCGCTGGCCGCGGACGGGCAGGCTGCGGCGGTGCCGCAAGCCCCGGTACGCGCCGAGGTCCATGAGCCGCTTGATGTTCATCGCCACTTCGCGGCGAAGATCGCCTTCGACCATGTAGTCGCGGTCGATGGTCTCGCGGATCTGGAGCACTTCCTGGTCGGTCAGTTGGTTGACGCGGCGCTCGGCCGGGATGCCCACCTTCTCGGTGATCTCCTCCGCCTTCTTCGGCCCGATGCCGTGAATGTACTGAAGCGCGATGACCACGCGCTTGTTGGTCGGAATGTTGACGCCTGCGATGCGGGCCACGTCCATCTCTCCTGAAGCGCGCCCGGCTCCCCGCCTGCCCGCTTAAAGTCCGGTCTCACGCGGCGGTTTTCGCCGCCGCGCTCGCAACAAACGAAGACCGCGCCCCGACACCTCGCCTTGGAGGCATCGCGCGCAGCCGCTTTCCGCTCGGTAGAGCGAGCGATTTAGGGATTTGGAAACCCAAAGTCAACAGCCGAAACGCTGCGCCACGATTTGTTCGAACCCTATCTTCAGCAGTCGTGACTCGGACTTCACCGCCCCTCCACCTTCTCGCGCAACCGCTCCTCCCGTTCCGCGATCTCCGGCGTGAGGGCCTCACCGAAGTCGGCCATCTCATAAAGCGGGCGGATCTCGATCTCGCTCGGGCCGGGCATCGGATTGGGGCAGCGCTTCACCCACGCGACCGCCTCGGCCATGTCCTTGACCTGCCAGAGCCAGAAGCCGGCGACCAGCTCGCGGGTCTCGGCGAAGGGGCCGTCGATGACGGTGCGGCTCTCCCCGTCGAAGGCCACGCGCTTGCCCTGCGACGACGGCTTCAGGCCCTCGCCGGCCAGCATGACGCCCGCGTTGACCAGCTCCTCGTTGAACTTGCCCATGGCTTCCAGAAGTTCGGTCGAGGGCATGACGCCCGCTTCCGAGTCCTTCGTCGCCTTCACCAGAACCATCACGCGCATCGTCTTGTCTCCCCCGATGGAGGCCGCCTCTCACGCCGGCTCGGCCGCTCGCGCCACGCCGATGAGGCTGTCGCGGGTGACGAGTTCGGCAAGCGCCTCCTCGCTCCACCCGTCCGTGCCGGCCGGCCGCATCGGCAGCACCATGTAGCGCATGTCGGCGGTGCTGTCGTGGACCCGGACCTCCACGCTGTCGGGCAGGATGGTGCCGAACTCGGCCAGCACCGCGCGGGGCTCGCGGACGGCGCGGCTCCGGTAGGCGAGGCTCTTGTACCAGGCCGGCGGAAGCCCGAGCAGCATGCGGGGATAGCAGGAGCACAGCGTGCAGACGATGAGATTGTGGACCGCCGGGGTGTTCTCCATCGCCAGAATCCGGAAGGGGCCGGCTTCGAAGCCGAGTTCGGCCGCGGCCGCGTTGGCGTCGGTCAGGAGACGCTGCTTGTAGGCTGGATCGAGCCACGCCCGCGCGACCATGCGCGCGCCCCGCCCGGCGTCGCGGCCCTCCATGGCCTCGACCTCCCGGCGGACATCTTCGGGCGTGAACACGCCCTTCTCGATCAGGAGTTCGCGCAGGGCGACCTCCAGGACCTGATAGCGGGTGAGCGGGCCGTCGGTCGTCGCGATTACGCCCTCATGCGGGTGGTCATGGTGGTGATGCTCATGGGGCATCTCGGTCCCCTCCGGCGGGTTCAAGCCAGTGCTGGTAGAGTTCGATGTCGAGCGTGTCCGCTGGGTCGCCCCCATAATCCGGCCAGACATCCACCTGGCGGAAGCGCACGCGGTAAAGCGGTTGGGCCGGCAGGCCCGAGCGGCGATAGGCCAATTCCTCGGGATTCGGATGCGGCCCGCACAGCCGTTCGACGATCCCGGCATGACCCCGGATATAGGCCGGCGTCCGCACATGGCCAGGAGGCCAGGCCTTTCGGACGACGACCCGATCGCCCGGCGCGAAGCGCGCGGGTGCGCTCGGCCTGCCGGCGTCGATCACGCGGCCGGCTCCGACGCGAGGCGGGCCTGAACCTCGGCCATCTTTCGCCCGAGTTCGTCGCTCGTCACCACGCCCCGTTCGAGCATCGCGTTCGTGATGGCCGCGATCCAGCGCTCGTAATAGTCCATGCGCTCGTAGGCGCCGGGACCGAGCGCCTCGATGTTGCGCCGCAGTTCGTCGAGGATCAGCAGCTTCCGGGACGGATGGGTGAGGAGCATCATCATGGCGTCGACGCGACGCTCCCACAGGACGTGCTCGTGCTCGTCCTTGACGACCGGAGGGCCGCCCTTGCCGCCCACGTCGTGAGCGCCGGTCGGATAGGTTCGCTCGTCGGACGCCATGATTGCTCCCTCACAAGGCCCGGGAATGAAATGGAGCAGGGTGCCTCGCAGGCACGCTATTGCGGAATGAAGGTTTTGCCCGATGGGCCCATGCCGGTGATCTGTAGAATCACCTCTCCATCCTTCGCCCATGTATAGTGGGGGCTCCTTGGGGGTTCGGAATAAAAAGTGCCAGCGGGATAAGCCTTGAACTTGCTTTCGTCCCATCGATCGCCGGACGCGAAGTAGAAGGTGCCGCTCAGCACCGTCACGGTGCGAACCTCATCGGGGTGCCAATGCGGCGGGTCCTTCCAACCTGCGGAGAATTTTACGCGGGTCACGAACAAACCCGGCTTTGTCGGATCGCCATACAAGACGACGGTTTGCGGCGCGCCCGTGAGCGGACCTTTGAACTCGATATCCTGCGGAAGCTTCAGGACCCCTGCGCCGGAGTCCTCCGCCATCGCTGGCGCTTTTGCGAACACAAGGAGCGCGAGCCCGAGATACGAGAGCGCACGAGGGTTCATAGCGTCCTCCCATGCTGACCAGCGCAGCATAAGCCAGGACACGCCCACCATCAATTTTGGATGCCCGCTGCCTGATTAAGACAGCGCCGCCACCCGCGCCCCTTCCCTCCCAGCGGACTGCGGCTCGAATGAAGCCGAAAATTCAAGCTGACCCACGACCCAAGCTCAGCTTATCTTAACGCCGCTAAACGCCCGAGATGATGGCGCGGGCCGTCCCGTCCTTCTCGACCTCGACGATGTCGTAGATCGCGCCGCCTTGTGCGACGGGGAAGTAGGACTTCGTCTCCGTCCAGAACACGCGGGTCGCGACGATATAGCCGCCGGGCGCGACGTTCTCGAACACGAACTTGCCCTTCATGTCGACTTTGGCCTCGCGGCGATAGCGCAGATAGGCTTCGGGCGCGTCATCGACGGCGGCGCCGGCGTAGGCCCGCCGGTCGCCGCCGAACATCGTTTCAAACCGCGCAACCGCGTAGGCCGTCGCCGGAATGAGAAAAACCCGCTCTCCGGCCGCCGTCATGATGGTTCCCGAGTCACGGCGGAGGAATGCCTCTCCCTCGATCGTGCCGGAGCCCTTTTCGAAGACGTAGGCGGCTGCGCTGGGATCGAAGGGCGCATCGATCCGCGCCGTTTGACAACTTGCGGCCAGGACGGCGCAGAAAACGGCCGGAGCAACGCGGACCATCAGCGGAAAACCAGACTTGGGGCCGAGAGCCTCAAGTCTGGCCGATCCATCTATATGGTCAAGCTTTCACAGGGCCGAGGACGGCGAAAACCTGTTGAGTGACCTCATCGATCGGCTTCATGCCGTCGACGGTCTTCAGGACGCCTTTCGAGGCGTAATAGGACGACACCGGCGCGGTCTGCCCGCGGTAGTTCTCAAGCCGCGTTCTGAACGCTTCCGGATTGTCGTCCTTGCGGACCGGCTCGCCGCGGGCGATCGTCTCGGCGACGCGGTTCTCCATGCGCCTCACCAGCGCTCCCTCGTCCACCTTGAGTTCGATGACGGCGTCGAGCTTCAGGCCCTTGCCGGCCAGCATGGCGTCGAGCGCCTCGGCCTGGGCGACGGTTCGCGGGAAGCCGTCGAGGATGAACCCTTTCTTGGCGTCCGACTCCTCGATCCGGTCGGCGACGATGCGCACGACGATATCGTCGGACACGAGTTCGCCGCGCGCCATCACGTCCTTGGCCTCAAGGCCGACGGGCGTTCCGGCCGCGGCCGCGGCCCGCAGCATGTCGCCGGTGGACAGTTGCGGAATGCCGTAGCGCTCGACGATCCGAGCCGCCTGCGTGCCCTTGCCCGCTCCGGGCGGGCCCAAGAAAACGATCCTCATCGCCCGTTCGCCCCCATGTGAGGTCGCCGCACGACCTCGCGCGAGGATCGTGTCACCGGCGACGCGCGCCCCTCAGCTTGGCCTTCTTGACAAGGCCCTCGTACTGGTGAGCCAGCAGATGCCCATGGATCTGCGCCACCGTATCCATCGTCACGGATACGACGATTAGAAGCGAGGTGCCACCGAAATAGAAGGGCAACGCGGCGTAGGAGACCAGAAGCTCGGGGATGAGGCAGATGATGGTCAGGTACGCCGCGCCGATCACCGTGATCCGGGTGAGGACGTAGTCGATGTACTCCGCCGTGCGCTCGCCGGGCCGGATGCCGGGAATGAACCCGCCGTGCTTCTTCAGATTGTCGGCCGTCTCCTGCGGATTGAAGACCACGGCCGTGTAGAAGAAGGCGAAGAAGATGATGAGGGCCGCGTAGAGGAACATGTAAGCCGGCCGGCCGTGGCCGAGGAACGCCGTGAGGGTTCCCAGGATGCCCGTTCCGCCCTGGTTCGCCGAAAAGCTCGCCGCCGTCGCAGGAAGCAGGAGCAGCGAAGAGGCGAAGATCGGCGGAATGACGCCCGACGTGTTGAGCTTGAGCGGCAGGAACGAGGTCTGGCCCTCGTACATGCGGTTGCCGACCTGGCGCTTCGGATAATTGATGAGAAGCCGCCGCTGCGCGCGCTCCATGAACACGATGAAGTAGACGACGGCCGCCGCCATGACGATCACGCCAAGGATCAGGCCTGTCGAAATCGCGCCCTGGCGGCCGAGTTCGAGCGTCCCGGCGATGGCTGACGGCAGATTGGCGACGATCCCGGCGAAGATGATGAGCGACGAGCCGTTGCCGATGCCGCGCGAGGTGATCTGCTCGCCGAGCCACATCAGGAACAGGGTGCCGCCCGTGAGCGTGATGACGGTCGAGATCAGAAAAAACGGACCCGGCTCCTGCACGATGTTGCCGGAGCTTTGGAGCCCGACCGCGATCCCCCAGGACTGGAACAAGGCGAGCACCACGGTCAGATAGCGGGTGTATTGGTTGATGACCTTGCGGCCCGACTCGCCTTCCTTCTTCAGCGCTTCGAGCGACGGGATGACAGACGTCAGGAGCTGGATGATGATCGAGGCCGAGATGTAGGGCATGATGTTGAGCGCGAAGATCGCCATGCGCTCGACCGCGCCGCCCGAGAACATGTTGAACAGACCGAGCACGCCGCCCGAAGCGTGCTGAAAGCTCTGCCGCAGCGCCTCGGGGTCGATGCCGGGCAGCGGAATGTAGGTTCCGAGCCGGAACACGATCAGCGCGCCGAGCGTGAACCAGATCCGCTTTTTAAGCTCTTCCGCCTTGGCGATCGCGCCGAAATTGATGTTTGCAGCAAGCTGTTCGGCTGCTGAGGCCATCGTCGGAATCCTCAATCTGTGCGCGCGACCCCGTCACGCGAGCGGCGGCCTCGCGAAAGCTCGCGGGCCGCCGCTTGGTCTGCGAGATGTGGGACGGCCGTTACGCTTCGGCAACGGCTCCCAGGATCTTCACCGATCCGCCGGCCCGCTCGATGGCTTCGACCGCCGACTTGGACGCGCCCGCGATCTCGAAGGCGAGTTTTGCGGTGAGTTCGCCCACGCCGAGGATCCGCACCCCGTCGCGCGGCTTCGAGCACACGCCCGCGGCCACGAGCGAGTCGATCGTGATCGGCGCGCCCTGATCGAGCTTGCCGGCCTCGATCGCCTGCTGGATGCGGCCCAGGTTGACCTCGTTGTATTCGAGCGCGTTCGGCTTGTTGAAGCCGCGCTTCGGCAGACGCCGATGCAGCGGCATCTGGCCGCCCTCGAAACCCTTGTTGCGGTAGCCCGAGCGCGCCGTCTGGCCTTTGCCGCCGCGGCCGCCCTGCTTGCCTTTTCCGGAGCCGATGCCGCGTCCGACGCGGGTCCTCTCCTTCACTGCGCCGTCGTGGTCGCGGATGTCGTTGAGTTTCATCGCGCCCTCCTCAGCGCCCGTCCGAAGGCTGGCCTTCGACGCGCACAAGGTGCTTCACCTTCTCGATCATGCCGCGCACCGCGGGGGTGTCAGGCAAGGTCGCGGTGCGGTTGATCTTGTTCAAGCCAAGTCCGATCAGCGTTTGGCGCTGATAGGCTTGGCGGCGGATCGGCGAGCCGGTCTGCCTCACCGTGATCGTGTTGTCGGCCATCATGCCCTCCCGGTCACGCCGCCTCGGCGCCGGCGCTCTCGCCCGTATCGGCGTCGCGGCGGCGGGCCTGCAGCGTGGAGACCTTGAGGCCGCGTCGCGCGGCGACCGCGCGCGGGCTGTCCTCGTTTTTCAGGGCGCTGAAGGTCGCGCGCACAAGATTATAGGGATTCGACGATCCCAGCGACTTCGCCACCACGTCCTGCATGCCGAGCGTCTCGAACACGGCGCGCATCGGGCCGCCGGCGATGATGCCGGTGCCCTGCGGGGCCGCGCGCAGGATGACCTTGCCGGCGCCCCAGCGGCCGTGCACGTCATGGTGCAGCGTGCGGCCTTCGCGCAGCGGCACGCGGATCAGCGAGCGCTTGGCCGCATCCGTCGCCTTGCGGATCGCTTCCGGCACCTCGCGGGCCTTGCCGTGGCCGAAGCCGACGCGGCCCTTCTGGTCGCCGACGACGACGAGGGCCGCGAAGCCGAAGCGCCGGCCGCCCTTCACCACCTTGGCGACGCGATTGATGTGGACCAGGCGGTCCACGAACTCGCTGTCGCGCTCGTCACGCTGCTCGCCGCGCTGTCTCGGTTCTCTTGCCATGTTCGTCTCGATTCCGCGGGCGGCGGTTCCGCTCGCTCCCGTGTGATACCTAGAACTCCAGCCCGCCCTCGCGCGCCGCATCGGCCAGCGCCTTGACGCGGCCGTGATAGCGGTAGCCCGAGCGGTCGAAGACGACCTGCTTGACGCCGGCCTGCGTCGCCCGTTCGGCGATCAGACGTCCGACTTCCTTCGCGGCCTCGACGTCGGCGCCGGTCTTGAGCTTCGCGCGCATGTCCTTTTCGAGCGACGAAGCGGACGCAAGCGTCCGGCCCTCGCCATCGTCGATGACCTGGACGTAAATCTGCTTCGACGAACGGAACACCGACAGGCGCGGGCGTCCGTTCGCGGCGTTTCTCAAGGCTCGGCGGACGCGCGCCTTGCGGCGGTCGAGCGCTTCCAATTTGTTCGCCATGGCTCGCGCTCCTTACTTCTTCTTGCCTTCCTTGCGGAAGATGAACTCGCCCGCGTATTTCACGCCCTTGCCCTTGTAGGGTTCGGGACCGCGGAATTCGCGGATCTCCGCCGCCACCTGGCCGACCTTCTGCTTGTCGATGCCGGCCACGACCACCTCCGTCGGCCTCGGGGCCGTGATGGTGACGCCGGCCGGGATTTCGTAATCGACGTCGTGGCTGTAGCCGAGCGAGAGCTTGAGCACCTTGCCGGCGACCTGGGCGCGATAACCGACGCCGTTGATCTCCAGCCGCTTTTCAAAACCCTTGGTCACGCCGTCGACGAGGTTCTGCACCTGCGCCCGCGACATGCCCCACCGCGCCCTGGCCGCCTTGGACTCGTCGCGCGGGTCGACCCTGACCGCGCCGTCCTCCATTGCGACCAGAACTTCTTCGGGTACGACGAACGACAGCTCGCCCTTCGCGCCCTTCATCTTCACCGTCTGGCCCTCGATGGCCGCCGTCACGCCGGACGGCACCGCGACAGGCCTTTTGCCTACCCGTGACATGGTTCCTCGTCTCCCGTGGTTTTATGAAGCGCCCGCCGGTCAGAAGACCTTGCAAAGCACTTCACCGCCCACGTTCTTCTCCCGCGCCTCGTGGTCGGCCATGACGCCTTGCGAGGTGGAGAGAATGGTGACCCCGAGTCCGTCGGCCACGCGCGGCGTGGCGTCGACGGACGCATAGACCCGCCGGCCCGGCTTCGACACGCGCTCGATCGAGCGGATCACCGGCTGGCCGTCGTAGTACTTCAGCTCGATGTTGAACTCGGTCCGACCGTTGCCGAACTCCGTCGTGGCGTAATCGCGGATGTAACCTTCCGACTTCAGCACTTCGAGCACGCGCCCGCGGAGCTGCGAACCGGGCGTCGCGACCGAGCCCTTGCGGCGCATCTGCGCGTTGCGGATGCGCGTGAGCATATCGCCCAGAGGATCGTTGATCGACATGGCGGCGCTCCTCCTTCACCAGCTCGACTTGACGAGGCCGGGGATCAACCCCTTCGAACCGAGTTCGCGCAACGCGATGCGCGACATCCCGAGCTTGCGATAGTACGCGCGCGGGCGGCCCGTCATCTCGCAGCGATTGCGGATTCGGGTCGGGTTGGCGTTGCGCGGCAGTTCCGCCAGCTTGAGGCGCGCCTCGAAGCGCTCCTCCATCGAGTTCGACTCGTCGTTGGCGACCCCGAGCAGCCGCTCGCGCTTGGGCGCAAACCGCTTGACGAGCTGCCTGCGGCGCTTGTTCTTCTCAATCGAGCTTTTCTTTGCCATCCGTCCTGATCTCCAGTGTCCGCGTCTGAGGGCGAGGCGCCCTCACTGCCGGAACGGGAAGTTGAAGTGCTTCAGAAGCGCCCGGGCCTCGTCATCCGTCTCCGCCGTCGTGGCGATGATGACGTCCATGCCCCAGATCGCCTCCGCCTTGTCGTAGTTGATCTCCGGGAACACGATGTGCTCCTTGATCCCGAGCGCGTAATTGCCGCGCCCGTCGAACGACTTCGGGTTGAGGCCGCGGAAGTCGCGCACGCGGGGCAGCGCGATGTTCACGAGCCGGTCGAGGAACTCGTACATGCGCGCCTTGCGCAGCGTGACCTTCGCCCCGATCGGCATGCCCTCGCGAACCTTGAATTGCGAGATCGCCTTGCGGGCCTTGGTGATCACCGCCTTCTGGCCGGCGATGAGCGCCAGGTCGGCCGCCGCCACGGACGCCTTCTTGGAGTCGGCCGTGGACTCGCCCACGCCCATGTTGAGGACGACCTTCTCGATCGTCGGCACCTGCATGGCGTTCTTGTAGCCGAACTCTTCGATCAGCTTCGGCCGCACGACCTCGTCGTAATGCGTCCTCAGCCGCGGGCGGTATGCCCCGTTCTGCGGGGCCGACGCCCCGTTCTGTTGAGCCTCAGGCATCGATCAAATCTCCCGAGCGCTTGGCGAACCGCACCTTGCGCCCGTCTTCCAGAATCTTGAAACCGACACGAGTCGGCTTGCCGTCCTTCGGGTCCGCGAGCGCCAGGTTCGACAATTGAATCGGGGCCTCCTTCTGGATGATGCCGCCTTCCTGTGTCGTGGTCTGGCGTTGATGACGCTTGACGAGGTTGACGCCGCGCACGAGCGCGCGCTCCTCTTTCGGCATCACCTGGACGACTTCGCCGGCCCGGCCCTTGTCCCGCCCGGTGAGGACGACGACGCGATCGCCTTTCTTGATCTTCGCGGCCATAGAAGCGCCTCCGACGCGAAGCCTGACGATGATGTGCGCCAGCAAAGGCGTGGCAATCTTGGCGGCCATCACAACACCTCCGGGGCGAGCGAGATGATCTTCATGTGGTTTCGGGCGCGCAGTTCGCGCGGAACCGGGCCGAAGATGCGGGTCCCGATCGGCTCTTTCTGATTGTTGATGAGCACGGCGGCGTTCTTGTCGAAGCGGATCACCGATCCGTCGGGACGGCGGATGTCCTTGGCGGTGCGCACGACGACCGCTTTCATGACGTCGCCCTTCTTCACGCGCCCGCGCGGGATCGCCTCCTTGACGGACACCACGATGATGTCGCCGACCGAGGCGTATTTGCGCTTCGAGCCGCCGAGGACCTTGATGCACATGACGCGGCGCGCGCCGGAGTTGTCGGCGACGTCGAGGTTCGTCTGCATCTGGATCATGGCCTTGATCCTTTCCTTGTTTCAGATCGGTTTCCGGCTGTCCCGGACTACGCCTGACGGGGATCTCGCGTCCCCTGCCCTTGTGATTTGCCCCAATGCGGCGCGAACCCCGCCGGGCGCCTCAAACGCAGGGACAAAGGCCCCTGCCCTCATCATCGGGAAAGACGCCTCTATAAACCGGGCGACTCCGCGACTCAACCCTCTTTCGAGAGTCCAACCAGGGCCTTGACCTTGTCGATCAAGCTCGTGCTTTCGCCCGCCCCGCCCTGAACGAGAGTCCAGGTCTTGAGCTTCGAATACGGCCGCGACTCCTCGATCGTCACGATGTCGCCGACTTTGGCCGCATTGTCCTCGTCGTGAGCGTGATAGTTTTTCGTCTTCCGCACGGTCTTTTTCATGACCGGATGCGTGAAGCGCCGCTCGACCTTCACGACGACGGTCTTGTCCTGTTTGTCGCTGACGACGACGCCCTGCAATTGCCGCTTCGGCATGTCGAATTCCCCTTAAGCCTTGGCTTCGCCAAGCTTCTGGCCAAGCTTCTGGCGCTGCATCGTCCTCACCCGAGCGATGTCCTTGCGGACCTCGCGCACGCGCGAAGTGTTCTCAAGCTGGCCCGTCGCGCGCTGAAAGCGCAGGTTGAACTGCTCTTTTTTCAGGTTCAGCAGTTCGTCCCCCAGCTGGTCGGGCGTCATGGCCTTGAGGTCGGAGAGCCTCTGGTTCGACTTCATCGATCCCTCCTCACTCGGCGATGCGCTGGATGAAGCGCGTGCGGATCGGCAGCTTCGCCGCGCCAAGGCGCAGCGCCTCGCGGGCCACGTCCTCCGGCACGCCGTCGATCTCGAACATGATGCGGCCAGGCTTGACGCGCGCCGCCCAGTATTCGGGCGAGCCCTTTCCCGAGCCCATGCGCACCTCGGTCGGCTTCTGCGTGACCGGCACGTCCGGGAAGATGCGGATCCACACCCGGCCGGCGCGCTTCATGGCGCGCGTGATCGCGCGGCGGGCCGCCTCGATCTGGCGCGCGGTCACGCGCTCGGGATCGACCGCCTTCAGGCCGAACTGGCCGAAGTTGAGGTCCGTGCCGCCCTTGGCCAGGCCGTGAATGCGGCCTTTGAACTGCTTGCGGAACTTCGTTTTCTTGGGTTGCAGCATGGCAGCCTCTCAACAGCCCTCTCGGTTCAGGCCGCCGCTTCGCGCTCGCGCTCGCGGCGGCCGCCCGAGCGGCCTCCTTCTTCGTTCAGGCGCTTGTCCTGCGCCATCGGATCGTGTTCGAGGATCTCGCCCTTGAAGACCCAGACCTTGATGCCGCAGGTGCCGTAGGTCGTGAACGCCGTGGCGGTGCCGTAATCGACGTCGGCGCGCAGCGTGTGCAGCGGCACGCGGCCCTCGCGGTACCACTCCAGGCGGGCGATCTCGGCCCCGCCCAGGCGTCCCGAGCAGTTGATGCGGATGCCTTCGGCGCCGAGCCGCATGGCCGACTGCACGGCGCGCTTCATGGCGCGGCGGAACGCGACGCGGCGCTCCAACTGCTGCGCGATCGACTCCGCGACCAGCGTGGCGTCGATCTCGGGCTTGCGCACCTCGACGATGTTGATCGTCACGTCGGCTTTGGTCATGCTCGTGACGAGCTTGCGCAGCTTCTCGATGTCCGCGCCCTTCTTGCCGATCACCACGCCCGGACGCGCCGAGTGGATGGTGACGCGGCATTTCCGGTGCGGGCGCTCGATGACGATCTTCGACACAGCCGCCTGCTTCAGCTGCTTCATCAGCGCTTCGCGGATCGCCATGTCTTCGTGCATGAGCCTCGCGTATTCGCCCTTGTTGGCGTACCAGCGCGAATCCCAGGTCCGGTTGATGCCGAGCCGAAGACCGATCGGGTTGACTTTCTGACCCATCACATCACCTCACGCCACAGGCTGCGCGCCGGGCACGGTTTGAGAAACACCCATCGCATCACCTCACGCCTGCGCTTCGGCAGGAACTTCGCGCACCACGATGGTGAGGTTCGCGAACGGCTTCAGGATACGGGCGCCGCGGCCGCGGGCGCGGGCATGGAAGCGCTTGAGCACCATCGCCTTGCCCACGAACGCCTCATGCGACCATGAGGTCGTCGACATCGAGATCGTGGTTGTTCTCGGCGTTCGCGATCGCGCTTTGCAGGCACTTGCGCACGTCGACGGCGATGCGCTTGCGCGAGAACTCGAGATCGGCGAGCGCGGTCGCGACCTTTTTGCCCCGGATGAGCTGGGCGACAAGGTTCAGCTTCTGCGGGCTGACGCGCAGATTGCGGACGACGGCTTTGGCCTCGGTCTCGCCGAGCGCGCGGGGCGTTGCGGCCTTACCCATCTTACCTGGTCCTCTTCGCCTTTTTGTCCGCCGCGTGACCGTGGAAGGTGCGCGTCGGCGAGAATTCGCCGAACTTGTGGCCCACCATTTCCTCGCTCACGTAGACCGGAATGTGCTTGTGGCCGTTGTGGACGCCGAAGGTCAGGCCGACGAACTGCGGCAGGATGGTGGAGCGGCGGCTCCACATCTTGATCACCTCGTTGCGGCCAGACCCACGCGCGGCGTCGGCCTTCTTGAGCAGATAGCCGTCGACGAACGGACCCTTCCAGACTGAACGCGCCATGGCGCTTAACCCTTCTTCTTCCGGGCGTGCCGGCTCGAAACGATGAACTTGTCGGTCCGCTTGTTGGAGCGGGTCTTCTTGCCCTTGGTCGGAATGCCCCACGGCGTGACCGGATGGCGCCCGCCCGAGGTGCGGCCCTCGCCGCCGCCGTGCGGGTGGTCGATCGGGTTCATGGCGACGCCGCGGTTATGCGGGCGCTTTCCGAGCCAGCGGTTGCGGCCGGCCTTGCCGATCGAGATGTTCATATGGTCCGGGTTCGAGACCGCGCCGACGGTCGCGAAGCACTGGCCATGAACGAGCCGCTGCTCGCCTGAGTTGAGGCGCAGCGTGACATAGCCCTGGTCGCGGCCGACGATCTGGGCGTAGGCGCCCGCCGAGCGGGCCATCGCGCCGCCCCGGCCGATCTTCAGCTCGACGTTATGGACGATCGTGCCCACCGGCATGTTGCCGATCGGCATGGCGTTGCCCGGCTTGATGTCGACCTGCTCGCCCGCGACGACCTGGTCGCCCGCCGCCAGGCGCTGCGGCGCCAGGATGTACGACAGTTCGCCGTCCGGGTAACGGACCAGCGCGATGAACGCCGTGCGGTTCGGATCGTACTCGATCCGCTCGACCGCCGCCGCTTCGCCGAGCCGCCCGCGGCGCTTGAAGTCCACGTCGCGCAAGGTGCGCTTGTGGCCGCCGCCGCGGAAGCGGACGGTGACGCGGCCGTGGTTGTTGCGGCCGCCGGAGCTGCTCTTGCCCTCGGTCAGGGCCTTGACCGGCTTGCCCTTGTAAAGCTCGCCGCGGTCGACGATCACGAGCTGACGCAGGCCAGGCGTGACCGGTTTGAATGTCTTCAAAGCCATCGGTTCGCTCCGTTCCTGCTCACAGCCCGGTCGTCACGTCGATCGATTGGCCCTCTTCGAGGGTCACGACCGCTTTCTTCACGTCCGAGCGCTGGCCCCGCCTGCCGCGGAACACCTTCACCTTGCCCTTGGTGACGAGCGTGTTGACGCTCTTCACCTTGACGTCGAACAGGCGCTCGACCGCCTCTTTGATCTGAGGCTTGGTCGCGTCCGGGTTCACGCGGAACACGACCTTGTTGTGCTCCGACAGGTTCGTGGCCTTCTCGGTGATGACTGGGCTCACGATCACGTCGTAATGGCGCGGGTCCGGGGTCATTTGAAGCGCGCCTCCAGCGCACCGACGGCCTCCCGCGTCAGCACGAGCTTCTCGCGGCGGAGGATGTCGTAGACGTTGATGCCCTGCACCGGCAGGACGTCGATGTTCGGGATGTTGCGCGCGGCGCGGCCGAAGTTCTCGTCCACTTGAACGCCTGAGACGATGAGCGCGTTCGAGAGGCCGAGCGCGCCGAAACGATCCTTCAGCGCCTTGGTCTTGGCCGCGTCGAGCCGCGCCTCGTCGATGACGATGAGGGCCGCGTCGCGCGCCTTGGCCGAGAGCGCATGCCGCAGCGCCAATGCCCGCACCTTCTTGGGCAGGTCGTGTTCATGGCTGCGCACCTGCGGACCGAAGGCGCGTCCGCCGCCGCGGAACTGCGGCACGCGGGCCGAGCCGTGACGGGCGTTGCCGGTGCCCTTCTGCTTGTACAACTTCTTGCCCGTGCGGGCGATGTCGGCGCGGTTTTTGACCGCATGCGTGCCGGCCCGGCGCTTGGCCAATTGCCAACGCACGCACCGCGCCAACAGATCGGTGCGCGGCTCAAGACCGAAGATAGCCTCGTCGAGATCGACCGAGCCGGCCGTGCCGCCATCGAAGGTGGTGATATCGAGCTTCATCACGCGGTCTCCTCAGGAGCGGCTTGCGCGTCTCCGGCCGGAGCCTCCGACGCACCGCCGTTGGCCGCCGCGCGGAATTTGCCCGGCATCGGAATGGCGTCTGGGAGCTTCCGCTTCACGGCGTCGCGCACATGGATCCAGCCGCCAGCGACTCCCGGGACCGCGCCCTCCACGAGGATGAGTCCGCGATCCGCATCGGTCTGCACCACGCGCAGGTTCTGCGTCGTGACGCGCTCGACGCCGAGATGCCCGGCCATCTTCTTGTTTTTAAAGGTCTTGCCAGGGTCCTGACGGCCGCCGGTCGACCCGTGCGACCGATGCGAGATCGACACGCCATGCGAGGCGCGCAGGCCGCCGAAGTTCCAGCGCTTCATCGCGCCCGCGAACCCCTTGCCGGTCGTGGTGCCTGTGACATCCACGAACTGGCCCGGCACGAAGTGGTCGGCCGTAATCTCCGCGCCGACCGGGATCAGCGCATCGTCCGATACGCGGAACTCCGCCAGTTTGCGCTTCGGCTCGACCTGGACGACCGCGAACCGGCCGCGTTCGGCCTTGGACACGTTCTTGACTTTGGCTTTGCCGACGCCGACCTGCAGCGCCGTGTAGCCGTTCTTGTCCTTGGTCCGATGGGCGATGACTTGGCAGTTATCGACCTTCAGGACCGTCACCGGGACGTGTTCGCCCGCGTCCGTAAAGACGCGAGTCATCCCGACCTTCTGTGCAATGACGCCTGAGCGCATGAGCGTATCCTCTGAGGCGCTTTCTGACCGCTCCGAACCCGAGGGCTCAGAGCTTGATCTCCACGTCCACGCCCGCAGCGAGGTCGAGCTTCATGAGAGCATCGACTGTTTGCGGGGTGGGATCGACGATATCGAGCACGCGCTTGTGGGTGCGCATCTCGAACTGCTCGCGCGACTTCTTGTCGATGTGCGGCGAGCGGAGCACCGTAAAGCGCTCAAGACGCGTCGGCAGCGGGATGGGCCCACGGACCTGCGCGCCGGTCCGCTTCGCCGTCGACACGATTTCGCGCGTCGAGGCGTCGAGGACGCGGTGATCGAACGCCTTGAGGCGAATGCGAATGTTCTGACCGTTCATGGGGTGTCCCGTTGACGAGTAAGGGGTGCGGCTGGCCTGACCGGCCGCACCCTGAAGAGATTTTTGTTATTCCATGATGGATGCGACGACGCCGGCTCCGACGGTTCGTCCGCCCTCGCGGATGGCGAAGCGCAGCTTCTCCTCCATGGCGATCGGCACGATCAAGGTCACCTCCATGGTCACGTTGTCCCCCGGCATCACCATCTCGGTCCCCTCCGGCAGCGTCACCACCCCGGTCACGTCCGTGGTGCGGAAATAAAACTGCGGCCGGTAGTTGGTGAAGAACGGCGTGTGACGACCCCCTCCTCCTTGGTCAGGATGTAGGCCTCGGCCTTGAACTTGGTGTGCGGCTTCACCGACCCCGGCTTGCACACCACCTGGCCCCGCTCCACGTCCTCGCGCTTGGTGCCGCGCAACAGAACGCCCACGTTGTCCCCCGCCTGGCCCTGATCCAACAGCTTGCGGAACATCTCCACGCCCGTCACGGTCGTCTTCTGCGTGGCCTTGAGGCCCACGATCTCGACCTCCTCGCCCACCTTGACGATCCCGCGCTCGACGCGCCCCGTCACCACCGTGCCGCGGCCCGAGATCGAGAACACGTCCTCGATCGGCATCAGGAACGGCTGGTCGATCGGGCGCTCCGGCTGCGGGATGTAGGCGTCCACCGCCTTCATCAGCTCCAGCACCGCCTCCCGGCCCTGCTCCGGGCTCTTGTCCTCCAAGGCCATCAGGGCCGAGCCCTTGACGATCGGGATGTCGTCGCCCGGAAAGTCGTACTTGGACAGAAGCTCGCGCACCTCCAACTCGACGAGATCGAGAAGCTCCGGGTCGTCCACCATGTCGACCTTGTTCATGAACACCACCAGCGCCGGCACGCCGACCTGGCGGGCCAACAGGATGTGCTCGCGGGTCTGCGGCATCGGCCCGTCGGCGGCGCTGACCACCAGGATCGCCCCGTCCATCTGGGCCGCGCCCGTGATCATGTTCTTGACGTAGTCGGCGTGGCCCGGGCAGTCGACGTGGGCGTAGTGGCGCTGGTCGGTCTCGTACTCGACGTGCGCGGTCGAGATCGTGATGCCGCGCGCCTTCTCCTCCGGCGCCTTGTCGATCTGGTCGTAGGCCGTGAACTGCGCCTTGCCGCTCTCGGCCAGAACCTTGGTGATCGCCGCCGTCAGCGACGTCTTGCCGTGGTCCACATGCCCAATCGTCCCAATGTTGCAGTGCGGCTTCGTCCGCGAAAACTTCTCTTTGGCCATCGCTGATCTCCGTCAGTCGAGAGATTTCGGATTGAGGTTACGCGTACTTGGCGACGACTTTGTCGGCCTCGCCGCGCGGAACCTCTTCGTAGTGATCGAACTGCATCGTGTACGTGGCGCGGCCCTGGGTCATGGACCGCAGCGTGTTCACGTAACCGAACATGTTGGCGAGCGGCACCATGGCGTTGATGACGACCGCATTGCCACGCATGTCCTGACCCTGGATCTGCCCGCGCCGCGAGTTGAGGTCGCCGATGACCGAGCCGGTGTAGTCCTCCGGCGTCACCACCTCGACCTTCATGATCGGCTCGAGCAGGACCGAGTGGCCCTTCTGCAATCCTTCGCGCAGCGCCGCGCGTGAGGCGATCTCGAACGCTAGCGCCGACGAGTCGACCTCGTGGTAGGCGCCATCGATGAGCTGCACCTTGAGATCGACGACCGGAAAGCCCGCGAGCACGCCGGAGCCCAGCACGCTCTCAAGCCCCTTCTCGACGCCGGGGATGTACTCCTTCGGCACCGAACCGCCGACGATCTTGGAGTCGAACTCATAGCCCGCGCCCGGCTCGTTCGGCTCGATGATGAACTTGACGCGCGCGAATTGGCCCGAGCCGCCGGTCTGCTTCTTGTGCGTGTAGTCGATCTCGGTGCGGCGCGTGATCTTCTCGCGGTACGCCACCTGCGGGGCGCCCACGTTGGCCTCGACCTTATAGGTGCGCTTCAGGATGTCGATCTTGATGTCGAGATGCAGTTCGCCCATTCCTTTGAGAATGGTCTGGCCCGACTCCTGATCGGTCGAGACGCGGAAGGACGGGTCCTCGGCCGCGAGCTTCGACAAGGCGACGCCGAGCTTCTCCTGGTCGGCTTTCGACTTCGGCTCGACCGCGATCTCGATAACGGGGTCCGGAAACTCCATCTTTTCGAGGATCACGGCCTTGCTCGGGTCGCACAGCGTGTCGCCGGTGCGGACGTCCTTGAGGCCGGCCAGCGCGACGATATCTCCTGCGAAAGCCTCCTTGATGTCCTCACGGTTGTTGGCGTGCATCAGCAGCATGCGCCCGACCCGCTCGCGCTTGTCCCGCGTGGAGTTCAGCAGCGAGGATCCGGACTCGATCTTGCCGGAATAGACGCGGCAGAAGGTGATCGTGCCGACAAAGGGGTCGTCCATGATCTTGAAGGCGAGCATAGAGAACGGCTCGTCGTCGGACGGCCTGCGCGTGACTGGCTCCTCGGTCTTGAAGTCGATGCCATCGACCGCGCCGCGGTCGGCGGGCGACGGCAGATAATCGACGACGGCGTCGAGAAGAGGCTGCACGCCCTTGTTCTTGAAGGCCGAGCCGCACAGCACCGGATGGAAGGCGCGCGCCTGCACGGCCTTGCGGACAAGACGCCGCAAGGTCGCCTCGTCCGGCTCCTGGCCGTCGAGGTAGGCCGTCATGGCGTCATCGTCGAGTTCGACGGCGGCTTCGACCAGCTTGGTGCGATACTCGACGGCTTGGTCCTTCAGGTCGGCCGGAATCTCGACCTCGTCGAACTTGGCGCCGAGCGCCTCGCCCGACCAGACGACGCCCTTCATCTTGATCAGGTCGACGATGCCCTGGAAATTATTCTCGGCGCCGATCGGCAGTTGCAGGCAGACCGGCTTGCCGGCGACGCGGTCGATGATGTCGCTGACGCATTTGAAGAAGTCGGCGCCAATCTTGTCCATCTTGTTGACGAACACGATGCGGGGCACGTCGTACCTGTCGGCCTGTCGCCAGACGGTCTCCGTCTGCGGCTCGACGCCCTGGTTGCCGTCGAGCACGCACACGGCGCCGTCGAGCACGCGCAAGCTGCGCTCGACTTCGATTGTGAAGTCGACGTGACCGGGCGTATCGATGATGTTCAACCGCTTGTCGCGCCAGAAGCAGGTCGTGGCCGCGGACGTGATCGTGATGCCGCGCTCCTGCTCCTGCTCCATCCAGTCCATGGTGGCTGCGCCCTCATGGACCTCGCCGATCTTGTGCGATTTGCCGCTGTAAAAGAGGATCCGCTCGGTTGTCGTCGTCTTGCCGGCATCAATGTGGGCCATGATGCCGAAATTGCGGTAGTCCTCGATCGCGTGCGTACGGGGCATTGTCGTGCTCCTGAAGGTCCGGCCTTACCGGAACAGGAGCATCATCCATGTTCCGACGGGCCTCGCCCGAATGGCCAAAACCGCTACCAGCGGTAGTGCGAGAAGGCCCGGTTGGCCTCGGCCATTCGGTGCGTGTCCTCGCGCTTCTTGACGGCGTTGCCGCGGTTGTTGGCGGCGTCCAGCAGTTCAGCGGACAACCGGTCCACCATGGTCTTGTCGTTGCGCGCCCGAGCGGCCTGGATCAGCCAACGGATCGCCAGCGCCTGACGGCGCTCAAGGCGCACCTCGACCGGAACCTGATAGGTCGCGCCGCCGACGCGCCGCGAGCGGACCTCGATCGCCGGCGAGACGTTGTCGAGCGCCTGCTTGAACACTTCAAGCGGGTTCGCCTTTGCACGGCCCTCGATGACATCGAAGGCGCCGTAGACGATGCGCTCCGCCACGGACTTCTTGCCCTCGTACATGACGGAGTTCATGAACTTCGTGACGACGACATCCCCGTACTTCGGATCGGGAATAATCTCGCGCTTCTCGGCTCTATGACGGCGGGACATGTGGATCGCGTCCTAAATTCCTGTGTGTCATGGCCGGGCTCGACCCAGCCACCGCGCCCCGAAGAGCGCAAACTCATCTCAAGATCTTCGGGTCTCGCTGCGCTCGCCCGAGGATGATGCCGGCGAGACCGGCGTCACTTCGGCCGCTTGGCCCCGTAAAGCGAACGGCGCTGCTTGCGGTTCTTGACTCCTTGCGTGTCGAGAACGCCGCGCAGGATGTGGTAGCGCACGCCCGGTAGGTCCTTCACGCGGCCGCCCCGGATCATGACGACCGAGTGCTCCTGAAGGTTGTGGCCTTCGCCCGGAATGTAGCCGATGACTTCGTGGCCGTTGGTCAAGCGAACCTTGGCGACCTTGCGAAGCGCCGAGTTCGGCTTCTTGGGCGTCGTCGTATAGACGCGCGTGCACACGCCCCGCTTTTGGGGACAGGCTTCGAGCGCCGGGACCTTGTTCCGGCTTTTCTGGGCCGACCGCGGTTTGCGGATCAGCTGGCTGATGGTCGGCATCCTATGCCCTCTTGCCTCCAAAGCCGCTTCCGCGGCCACCCTCACACAAGAATACCTCGTGCGGCGGAATGTCATTCCCGCGCAGACGAAACCGCACCACAGACCTTTGCAAGCCTTTGGCGCGATGCGAGCGCAGAGGACCACGATGGTTAACCATCGCGATCATGCCCCAAATCCGACGCGTGTCGGTCAGTGTTGAGTTCGGCAGCGTCTAGGCGGCAATAATCGGAGCTTGAGACAGCCTCGATCGAAACTCGCCTACGGCCAGCCGGAAAGTCCGCGCGTTCTAAAGCCCGAGTCGCCGCCCGTCAACCGTAAAAGCCGGGCGGCGCCGAGACCGGGATGTAATGACGCGGGCGCCAATTGAAAAGGCCGGCTCGGAGCCGGCCTTTTCACCTTCCTTTGTGGCTACTCCGCAGCCGGCGGCAACTCGTCGAGTTGCTGCGGTGCGGCGGCCTGGGCCTCTGCGGCCTTCTGAGCCAAGATCAGGGTATCGCGCCGCGACGCGACGCTCTTGATGCGGGAGTTCATCGCGCCGGTCCCGGCCGGGATCAGGCTGCCAACGATGACGTTCTCTTTTAGGCCCTCGAGCGAGTCGACCTTTCCGTTGACCGCCGCCTCGGTGAGGACGCGGGTGGTCTCCTGGAAGGACGCCGCTGAGATGAACGACCGGGTCTGGAGCGACGCCTTGGTGATGCCGAGCAGCACCGGCACGCCGGCGGCGGGTTTCTTGCCCTCGCTCGTCAGCCGTTCGTTGATCTCGTCCAGCTCCAGGCGGTCGATCTGCTCGCCGTTGAGAAGGTCGCTGTCGCCCGAGTCCGTGACCTCAACTTTTTGCAGCATCTGGCGAACGATCACTTCGATGTGCTTGTCGTTGATGCTCACGCCCTGTAGCCGGTAGACCTCCTGGATCTCGTTGACCAGATAGGCGGCGAGTTCCTCGACGCCTTTGATCGCCAGGATGTCGTGCGGCGCCGGGTTGCCGTCGACAATGAAGTCGCCGATTTCGACCACGTCCCCGTCCTGCAAGTGGATATGCTTGCCTTTCGGGATGAGGTACTCGACCGGCTCCGAACCGTCGTGCGGGTTCAGCGTCAAGCGGCGCTTATTCTTGTAGTCGCGCCCGAACTGGATCGTGCCCGACTTCTCGGCGATGATGGCCGCGTCCTTCGGCCGGCGCGCCTCGAACAGCTCCGCCACGCGCGGCAGGCCGCCCGTGATGTCGCGCGTCTTGGCGCTCTCAGTCGAGATGCGGGCCAGCACGTCGCCCGCCTTGACGGTCGCGCCCGGATCGACCGCGATGATCGCGTCGACCGGCAGGAGATAGCGGGCGTCGCTACCACGGGCGAGCTTCGCGATCTTGCCGTCCGACGTGTTGGTGACGATCGCCGGACGCAGATCGGCGGTCCGCGCGGAGCCGCGCCAGTCGATCACCACGCGCTTGGCGATGCCGGTCGACTCGTCCATCGACTCGATCATCGACTGGCCGTCGATCAGATCCTCGTAGCCGGCCATCCCATCGACCTCGGTGAGGATCGGACGGGTGTAGGGGTCCCACTCGGCGATGCGCTGGCCGCGCTTGATCTGGTCGCCCTCGTCCACCTTCACGCGAGCGCCGTACTGAAGGCGGTGCACCGCGCGCTCGGTCCCATCAGGGCCGACGATCACGACCGCCACGTTGCGGCCGGTGGCGATCAGTTCGCCATCGGAGTTGCGGGCCAGGCTGCGGTTGCGGATCCGGACGGCGCCCTCGAAGTTGGACTCGATGAACGACTGGTCCGCGATCTGCGCCGCACCGCCGATGTGGAAGGTACGCATCGTGAGCTGGGTGCCCGGCTCGCCGATCGACTGCGCCGCGATGACGCCGACCGCTTCGCCATGGTTGACCGGGGTGCCGCGCGCCAGATCGCGGCCATAGCAGGTGGCGCAGACGCCGTTCTTGGATTCGCAGACGAGCACCGAGCGGATCTTCACCTCCTGGATGCCGGCGGCGGTGATCGCCTCGATATGGCGCTCCTCGATCATCGTGCCGGCCGGCACGATGGTGGCGCCGTCCGCGTCCACGAGGTCCTCCGCCGTCGAGCGGCCGAGGATGCGCGAGGCCAGGGAGGCGACGACATGGCCGGCGTCAATGATGGCGCGCATCTTGATGCCGCGCTCGGTGCCGCAATCCGGTTCGCGGATGACGGCGTCCTGCGCCACGTCGACGAGACGGCGGGTGAGGTATCCTGAGTTCGCCGTCTTCAAGGCCGTGTCGGCAAGGCCTTTTCGCGCGCCGTGCGTCGAGTTGAAGTACTCGAGCACATCGAGGCCTTCCTTGAAATTCGAGATGATCGGGCTCTCGATGATCTCGCCGGACGGCTTCGCCATGAGGCCGCGCATGGCCGCAAGCTGCTTCATCTGCGCCGGCGAACCGCGCGCGCCCGAGTGCGACATCATGTAGATCGAGTTGACCGGCCTGTCGCGCCCGCCCTCGTCCTTCTTCACTGACGAGATGCGGTTCATCATCTCGGCGGCGAGACGGTCCGAGCACTTGGCCCAAGCGTCAACGACCTTGTTGTACTTCTCGCCCTGTGTGATGAGGCCGTCCTGATATTGCTGCTCGTAGTCTTTCACGAGCGCGCGCGTCTCCTCGACGACCGCCCACTTGTTCTCGGGCACCACCATGTCGTCTTTGCCGAACGAAATGCCGGCCTTGAATGCGTGATAGAAGCCGAGCGCCATGATCTGGTCGCAGAAGATGACGGACTCCTTTTGACCGCAATGCCGGTAGACGGCATCGATCATGCTGGAGATTTCCTTCTTCGTCATGAGCTTGTTGACGACGTCGAAGGGCACCTTCGGGTGCTTCGGCAGCACGCGCGACAGGATTACGCGGCCTGGCGTGGTGTCGTAGACCCGCGTGACCATCTGGCCGTCCTCGCCGAGACCGGTCCAGCGATATCTGATCTTCGTGTGGAGCGTGATGGCCTTTTGGGCCAGAGCGTGCTCGATCTCACCAATGTCGGCATAGACGCCTCGGATGAGGTTCCTCTTACTCGGGTCCTCTTTCTGCTCCTTTTCGGAGAAGAGTTCGATCTTGTGCTGACCGGGCTCCCCGTCGGCTACGATCGAGAGGTAATAGAGGCCTAGCACGATGTCCTGCGACGGCACGATGATCGGCGCGCCGTTTGCGGGATGCAGGATATTGTTCGTGCTCATCATGAGCACGCGCGCCTCAAGCTGCGCCTCGAGCGAGAGCGGCACATGGACCGCCATCTGGTCGCCATCGAAGTCCGCGTTGAAGGCCGCGCAGACGAGGGGATGGAGCTGGATCGCCTTGCCCTCGATCAGCACGGGCTCGAACGCCTGGATGCCGAGGCGGTGCAGGGTCGGCGCGCGATTGAGCAGCACCGGATGCTCGCGGATGACCTCGTCCAGGATGTCCCAGACTTCCGGCTTCTCCTTTTCGACAAGTTTCTTGGCTTGTTTGACCGTCGCGGACAGGCCCTTGGCGTCGAGCCGTGCGTAAATGAACGGCTTGAACAGCTCCAGCGCCATCTTCTTCGGCAGGCCGCATTGATGCAGCTTCAGCTCGGGGCCGACCACGATGACCGAACGACCCGAGTAGTCGACGCGCTTGCCGAGCAGGTTCTGCCGGAATCGACCCTGCTTGCCTTTCAGCATGTCGGCGAGCGACTTCAACGGCCGCTTGTTGGCGCCCGTGATGACGCGCCCGCGGCGGCCGTTGTCGAACAGAGCATCCACCGCCTCCTGAAGCATGCGCTTCTCGTTGCGGATGATGATGTCCGGCGCGCGCAGTTCGATCAGCCGCTTGAGGCGGTTGTTGCGGTTGATGACGCGACGATAGAGATCGTTCAGATCCGAGGTCGCGAAGCGGCCGCCGTCGAGGGGAACGAGTGGACGCAGATCCGGCGGGATCACCGGAACGACGGTGAGGATCATCCATTCGGGCTTGTTGCCGGACTGCAGGAACGCCTCGATGATCTTGAGGCGCTTCATCAGCTTTTTCGGCTTCAGCTCGGAGGTCGTGACTGCGATCTCCTGGCGGAGGTCCATCGCGATCTTCTCAAGATCAAGCTCGCGCAGAATCTTGCGGATCGCCTCGGCGCCGATCATCGCCGTGAACGAGTCCTCGCCGTACTCCTCCTGAGCGCGAATGTACTCGTCCTCGGACAGGAGCTGACGTTCCTTGAGGGGCGTCAAGCCCGGCTCGATGACAACGTAGGACTCGAAATAAAGGATGCGCTCCAGCTCCTTGAGGGTCATGTCGAGCAGAAGACCGATCCGGCTCGGCAGCGACTTCAGGAACCAGATGTGCGCGACGGGAGCCGCGAGTTCGATGTGCCCCATGCGGTCGCGCCGCACGCGCGCGAGCGTCACCTCGACGCCGCACTTCTCGCAGATGACGCCCTTGTACTTCATGCGCTTGTACTTGCCGCACAAGCACTCGTAATCCTTGATGGGCCCAAAGATGCGCGCGCAGAACAGGCCGTCGCGCTCGGGCTTGAAGGTGCGGTAGTTGATGGTCTCCGGCTTCTTGATCTCGCCGTAGGACCAGGACAGAATCTTCTCCGGGCTCGCGATCGAGATTTTGATTTGATCAAAGCTCTGCGGCTGCGCGGTCTGATTAAAGAGATTCATGACCTCTTGGTTCATCGCTGTCTCCTAATTCCCGCCCCGTCATGACCGGGTCAGGCCCGGTCATCTCAGGCTGCGAGGGCGCATCAGGCGCCAAATTCTTCCCGGAACCCTCGAGTTTCTGCCTGAGGGTGACGCGCGCTCAAGGCGCACGTCACTCAGCCGCCTCCGAGGGCGGAACGAGCTGCTCGTTCGCGGCCTGCTTGGTGCTGGTCAGCTCCACGTTGAGACCGAGCGAGCGCATCTCCTTGACGAGCACGTTGAAGCTCTCCGGAATGCCGGACTCGAAGGTGTCGTCGCCGCGCACGATCGCTTCATAGACCTTGGTGCGACCCGCCACGTCGTCCGACTTGACGGTGAGCATTTCCTGCAAAGTGTAGGCAGCCCCGTAAGCTTCAAGCGCCCAGACCTCCATTTCGCCGAAGCGCTGGCCGCCGAACTGCGCCTTGCCGCCCAGCGGCTGCTGGGTCACGAGAGAGTACGGGCCGATGGAGCGCGCGTGAATCTTGTCGTCCACAAGGTGGTGGAGCTTCAGCATATAGATGTAGCCCACCGTGACCTTGCGGTCGAAAGCCTCGCCGGTGCGTCCGTCGTAAAGCGTAACCTGCCCCGAGCGGTCGAGACCGGCTTGTTCGAGCAGGTGCTCGATATCGGCTTCCTTGGCACCGTCGAAGACCGGCGTCGCGATCGGCACGCCTCGGCGCAGGTTCTGGCTCATCTCGGCCAGATCCGAATCCGACATGCCGTCGAACTCGTCGCCCGAACCGTCATAAATCTCCCGCAGCTTAGAACGGAGTGCGTCGTAATCGCCCTTCAGCTTGGCGAAGACCTCCCCGTTCTTGCTCTTGTTGATCTCGCTCTGAATGCGGTCAACCAGCTCGCCGACCTGGCGGCCGAGACCGGCCGCGGCCCAGCCCAAATGCGTCTCGAGGATCTGCCCGACATTCATGCGGCTCGGCACGCCAAGCGGATTGAGCACGATGTCGGCATGCGTGCCGTCCTCCAGGAATGGCATGTCCTCGTTCGGCACGATGCGGGACACCACGCCCTTATTGCCGTGACGGCCGGCCATCTTGTCGCCCGGCTGGATTTTGCGCTTCACCGCCACGAAGACCTTGACCATCTTCATGACGCCGGGCGGCAGCTCATCGCCGCGTTGCAGCTTTTCGACCTTGTCGAGGAAACGCTGCTCAAGGCGCTTCTTCGACTCGTCGTACTGCTTCTGCATCGCCTCGATCTCGCCCATCAGGCGATCGTCGACGACCGCGAACTGCCACCACTGCGAGCGCGGATGCGTGCTGAGGACCTCGCGCGTGAGCGGCGTGTCCTTCTTGAACCCCTTCGGGCCCGCAACCGCGCTCTGGCCGACCAGGATGTCGGCGAGACGCGCGTAGGTATTGCGATCGAGAATGGCCTGCTCGTCGTCGCGATCCTTAGCGAGGCGCTCGATCTCCTCGCGCTCGATCGCCTGTGCGCGCTCGTCCTTGTCGACGCCGTGCCGGTTGAACACGCGCACCTCGACGATGGTGCCCGTGACGCCCGGCGGCACACGCAACGAGGTGTCGCGCACATCGGATGCCTTCTCGCCGAAGATGGCGCGGAGCAGCTTCTCTTCCGGCGTCATCGGGCTTTCGCCCTTCGGCGTGATCTTCCCAACCAGGATGTCACCCGCGTGGACCTCAGCGCCGATGTAGACGATGCCGGCCTCGTCAAGGTTCTTCAGCGCCTCCTCCGAAACGTTCGGAATATCGCGCGTGATCTCCTCCGGCCCGAGCTTGGTGTCGCGGGCCATCACCTCGAACTCCTCGATATGAATCGAGGTGAAGACGTCGTCCTTCACGATCCGCTCGGATAGGAGGATCGAGTCCTCGAAGTTGTAGCCGTTCCACGGCATGAAGGCGACGAGGACGTTGCGACCGAGCGCCAGTTCCCCGAGTTCGGTCGAGGGGCCGTCGGCAATGATGTCGCCTTTGGCGACTGCGTCGCCGACGCGCACCAGAGGCTTCTGCGTGATGCAGGTGCTCTGGTTCGAGCGCTGGAACTTTTGCAGGCGGTAGATGTCGACGCCCGGCTTCGTCGGGTCCGTCTCCTCGGTGGCGCGCACGACGATACGGGTGGCATCGACTTGGTCGACCACGCCGGTCCGGCGCGCCGCGATGGCAGCGCCCGAGTCGCGCGCGACGATGGCCTCCATTCCGGTGCCGACGAACGGAGCGTCCGACTGCACGAGCGGCACGGCCTGGCGTTGCATGTTCGAACCCATGAGCGCGCGGTTCGCGTCGTCGTTCTCCAGGAACGGGATGAGCGCGGCCGCCACCGACACGAGTTGCTTCGGGGACACGTCCATCAGATCGACGCGATCCGGCGGGGCCACGATCACATCGCCGGCGCGGCGGCAGACCACGAGGTCTTCCGTGAGGCGACCCGCGCCATCGATCTCGGCGTTAGCCTGGGCGACGTTGTACTTCGCCTCCTCCATGGCCGAGAGATAGATGACCTCGTCCGTCACCTGGCCGTCGCGCACGCGGCGGAACGGGGTCTCGATGAAGCCGTACTTGTTCACGCGCGCGAAGGTAGCGAGCGAGTTGATGAGGCCGATGTTCGGACCTTCCGGCGTCTCGATCGGGCAGATGCGGCCGTAGTGCGTCGGATGCACGTCGCGCACCTCGAACCCCGCGCGCTCGCGCGTCAGACCGCCCGGACCCAGGGCCGAGAGGCGGCGCTTGTGCGTCACCTCGGACAGCGGGTTCGTCTGGTCCATGAACTGCGAGAGCTGCGACGAGCCGAAGAACTCGCGCACCGCCGCTGCCGCCGGCTTGGCGTTGATGAGGTCCTGCGGCATGACCGTATCAATGTCGACCGAGGACATGCGCTCCTTGATGGCGCGCTCCATGCGCAGCAGCCCGAGGCGGTATTGATTTTCCATCAGTTCGCCGACCGAGCGCACGCGCCTGTTGCCAAGGTGGTCGATGTCATCGATCTCGCCCTTGCCGTCGCGCAGGTCCACAAGGGCCCTCACGACCGCGATCATATCTTCGCGGCGCAGCGTGCGAACCGTGTCCTCGGCATCGAGGTCGAGGCGCATATTCATCTTCACCCGGCCGACGGCCGAGAGGTCGTAACGCTCCGGGTCGAAGAACAGCGAGTGGAACATCGCTTCCGCGGTCTCGAGCGTCGGCGGCTCGCCGGGGCGCATGACGCGGTAGATGTCGAACAGCGCGCCTTCACGGCCTGAGTTCTTGTCAACGGCGAGCGTGTTGCGGATATAGGGGCCGATGTTGACGTGATCGATCTCGAGCACCGGGACTTCATCGAGACCCGCCTCCGTGAACCCCTTGAGCAGTTTGTCCGTGACCTCATCACCGGCTTCGGCGTAGACCTCGCCCGTCTGCATGTTGACGAGGTCCTCGGCGATGTATTGGCCAATGAGGTCCTCGTCGGTCGCGCGCAGCGCCCGCACCCCCCTCTCGGCAAGCTGGCGCGCCGTGCGGGCCACCAGCTTCTTGCCGGCCTCGAGCACGACTTCGCCGGTGTCAGCATCGACGAGATCGATGGAAGCCTTCAGGCCCTTCATCCGCTCGGGGTCGAACGCGACCCGCCAGTCGTCCTTGTCCCGCGTGTACACGACCCGCTGATAGAAGGTGTTGAGGATTTCCTCGCCGTCAAGCCCGAGGGCGTAGAGGAGCGACGTGACCGGAATTTTCCGCTTGCGGTCGATGCGCGCGTAAACAATGTCCTTGGCGTCGAACTCGATGTCGAGCCAGGAGCCGCGATACGGGATGATGCGCGCGGCGAACAGAAGTTTTCCGGACGAGTGCGTCTTGCCCTTGTCGTGGTCGAAGAACACGCCGGGGCTGCGGTGCATCTGGGAAACGATCACGCGCTCGGTGCCGTTAACGATGAAGGTGCCATTGTCCGTCATGAGCGGCATGTCGCCCATGTAGACGTCCTGCTCCTTGATGTCCTTAACGGAACGAGCGCCCGTGTCGGGATCGACGTCGAACACGATTAGGCGCAGCGTGACCTTCAGCGGCGCGGCATAGGTCATGCCCCGCTGCCGGCACTCGTCGACATCGTACTTCGGAGGCTCGAAGGTGTATTTCACGAACTCGAGCAGAGCCGTGTTCGAGAAATCCGAAATCGGAAAAACGGACCTGAACACGGCTTGCAGGCCCTCATCCGCCCGGCCGCCCTTCAGCTCCTCGATCATCAAGAACTGGTCGTAAGACGCCTTCTGAACCTCAATGAGGTTCGGCATGTCGGCGACTTCCTTGATGTGTCCGAAGAACTTGCGAATGCGCTTCCGGCCTACGGTCGTGCTCGCCATCTGGAACCTCGCTCCTTAATTACGGTTGACCGGGCGCCCCGTTTCGTGACGCCTAATATTGAGGGCACCGGGTCAACCGCTTGACGACCAACTTGAGGGTTCGCCAGCAAACCATTTGCAAAACAAGAGTTTTACGCAACTCCTGGAAATTCTTGTCGGCGCCTCGCTCCGGACGGCGCGACGGCCTCAAGCCTAAGCCTGAGACCGTCGGGTGTTTTCGCTCGTCTTGCTCTCGACGAGCCCCCGGAGCGCGTCCGCGTCCGGAGGCGAAACTCAAGCGACCTCAAAAGGTCACTTGAGCTCCACCTTTGCGCCGGCCTTCTCGAGGGTCGCCTTGACCTTCTCGGCGTCTTCCTTCGACACGCCTTCCTTGACGGGCTTCGGCGCGCCTTCGACGAGATCCTTGGCCTCCTTCAGGCCCAGACCCGTGATGGCGCGGACTTCTTTGATGACCTCGATCTTCTTGTCGCCGATCGCGGCGAGAACGACCGTGAACTCGGTCTGCTCCTCGACCGGAGCGGCGGCGGCGCCGGCAGCAGCGCCTGGGGCGGCGACCGCGACGGCTGCGGCGGCCGACACGCCCCACTTCTCCTCGAGCAACTTGGCCAGCTCGGCGGCTTCGAGGACAGTCAGGGACGAAAGGTCGTCAACGATTTTGGCAAGATCAGCCATGGGTTTGTTCCTTCGATCGGTTCGAACAGGGTTTAGGGGTGAACGGCCTTACGCCGCTTCGTCTCTCTTGGCATAAGCCCCGAACACGCGGGCGAGCTTCGCCGCCGGCGCGTTGACGACCTGAGCGATCTTCGTCGCCGGCGCCTGGACAAGGCCGACCAGCTTGGCGCGCAGTTCGTCGAGGGACGGCATGGTGGCGAGCGCCTTCACGCCGTCCGGGTTCAGGGTGGTCTTTCCCATCGCTCCGCCGAGGATCACGAGTTTCTCGTTTCCCTTGGCGAAATCGACGGCGACCTTGGCCGCCGCGACCGGATCGCTGGAATAAGCGATCAAGGTCGGACCTTGCATGAGGTCCGAGATGGACGCGACGTCCGTGCCTTCGAGAGCGATCTTGGCGAGGCGGTTTTTTGCGACCTTCACGGTGGCGCCGGCCTGCTTCATCTGCGTGCGCAGCTTCTGCATGTCGGCGACCGTGAGACCTGCGTAGTGGGCCACGACGACAACGGACGTGGTCGAAAACACGTCGTTGAGCGTCGAGACGAGCTCGCGTTTTGCTGCTCTATCCACTGGGCTCTCTCCGGTTGGCGGAACGATCAAGTCCCGCCGGTTGCATCTGCCGCCCGTCGTTCCGGTCTTGCGAACCGAGCGCCGATGGGCGACGCTCCTTGCAAGCCCTGTCCCCCGAATCGCGACTCGGCGAGTCGGGCGAGATGGTTCGAACCGATGACGGTCCTCGCCGAAGCGAGGACATGAATTCGGCCTTCCCCGTCTATGCAGGCTTTGTGGAATTAAGCCGAACGAAGCCGGCGCCTGCAGTCTCGGACAGGACATGGCCGGATCGGGCCAAAGGTCGCCCCTTGGCTCGCCGGCCTGTCACCGCTCAGCGACCTGAGCGGATTCTCGATGTAGAAGGTCGGTTCGGCCGACCTCCGTCAGTTTTGGGAAACACGGATCAGCGAAATAAAGACTTGCAATCCGTTTGCCAAGAGGTGCGACCGGGAAATTCGGTCGCACCTTGCGCGCATGCGAACCGGAGCCGGAAGTACCTAAGCCGCGCCGAGCACGCTCGCCGGATCGACCTTTACGCCCGGGCCCATGGTCGAGGAGATCGCGACGCGCTGGATATAGGTGCCCTTGGCGCCCGCCGGCTTCGCCTTGGCGACCGCATCCGCGAAGGCCGGATGTTCTCGACGAGCTTGCTCGTCGTCGAACGAGGCCTTGCCGACGCCGGCGTGCACGATGCCGGCCTTCTCGACGCGGAACTCGACCGCGCCGCCCTTGGCGGCTCCGACGGCGCCCGGCGACGTCCATCGTCACCGTGCCGACCTTCGGGTTCGGCATCAGGCCGCGCGGGCCCAGCACCTTGCCGAGACGGCCGACGAGCGGCATCATGTCCGGGGTGGCGATGCAGCGGTCGAAGTCGATCGTTGCCGCCTTGGACCTGCTCGACCAGATCCTCGGCGCCGACGACGTCGGCGCCGGCGGCGTGCGCCTCGTCGGCCTTGGCGCCGCGGGCGAACACCGCCACGCGCACCGTCCGGCCGGAGCCGTTCGGCAGGTTGCAGACGCCGCGGACCATCTGGTCGGCGTGCGCGGGTCGACGCCGAGGTTCATCGCGACCTCGACGGTCTCGTCGAACTTGGCCTTGGCCCGGTCCTTGACGAGCTTCACCGCGTCGTCAGCGGATAGAGCTTCGTGCGGTCGATGCCCTCGCGGGCGGCGCGGATGCGCTTGCCGTCATTCGCCATCGTGTCCTCCCTCAACGCCACTTCGAGGCCCATCGAGCGGGCGGAGCCCTCGATCATGGCCATCGCCGAATTCGACGCTGTCGCAGTTGAGATCGGCCATCTTCTTCTCGGCGATCTCGCGCAGCTGGTCGCGGGTCACGCGGCCGACCGGCGCGCCCTTGCCGGGGGTCTTGAGCCGAAGCCGGCTTCTTGCCGAGCTTCGGTTCGCCGCCTTCTTGAGAAAGAAGGAGACCGGCGGCTGCTTCATCTCGAAGGTGAAGGACCGGTCCTGATAGGCGGTGATGATCACCGGGATCGGCGTGCCCTTTTCCATCTGCGCGGTCTTCGCATTGAAGGCCTTGCAGAATTCCATGATGTTGAGGCCGCGCTGACCGAGCGCGGGGCCGATCGGCGGCGACGGATTGGCGGCGCCTGCGGGCACTTGCAGCTTGACGTAGCCCGTGATTTTTTTTGCCATGGGACTGCTCCCAATGTGACCAGCCGCCCGGCTGCCGGCCGTGCAGGATGGTTCGTGGAAGCGCGGATGCGGCAAGCCGCACGCGCGCCGTTTGAGAGATCGCGGTGCGGCTCCCGTACCCCGGCTGGCGAACCGAGAAAGCCTCCCGCGGGTGAGCGGTCACACGGACCGCGATCAGGGCCGGAGCGGCGCTCCGGCCGAGAACTTTTCCCGTCATTCCGGGCTCGGCCCACAGGGCCGAGCCCGGAAGCCATGAACACGAGTGGCTCAGGACAACATGAATCCGTGCCGCTCTGTTCTGAGATGCAGGTGTCCATGGCTTCCGGGCTCGCGCCCACGGCGCGCCCCGGAATGACTGCGGGCGTTAAACCTTCTCGACCTGCCCGTATTCCAGCTCGACCGGCGTCGCGCGGCCGAAGATCGACACCGCGACCTTGAGCCGGGCGCGGCCCTCGTCGACCTCCTCGACAATCGCCGTTGAACGAGGCGAAGGGACCGTCGGCGACGCGGACCTGCTCGCCGATCTCGAACTGGATCGAGGGCTTCGGACGGTCGACGCCCTCGGCCACCTGGCCCTTGATCCGCTCGGCCTCGCGAGTCCGGGATCGGCACCGGCTTCGCCTTGTCGGCGCCGAGGAAGCCCGTGACCTTCGGCGTGTTCTTGATGAGGTGATAGACCTCGTCGGTGAGGTCGCATTTCACCAGCACGTAGCCGGGAAAGAACTTGCGCTCCGCATCGACCTTGCGGCCGCGGCGCACCTCGACGACCTTTTCGGTCGGCACCAGGATCTCGTCGAACTTGTCGGACAGGCCGCGCTGCGCCGCCTGGTCCCGGATGCGACTGCGCGACCTTGTTCTCGAAGTTCGAATAAGCGTGGACGATGTACCAGCGCTTCGCCATCACATTCGCCCCTACGACCCGAGCCCGAGGATCAGGCTGACCACCCAGCCGCAGGACCTGATCGGCCACAAGGAAAAACAGGCTCGCCAGCACGACCATCAGGAACACCATTGCGGTGGTGATCATGGTCTCCTTGCGGCGTCGGCCACGTGACCTTCGCGCCCTCGGCGCGCACCTGCTGGAGAAATTCAACCGGGTTCGTTTTCGCCATGTCTTTCACGCGGCCCCGCCTATCGGACGGCGGCCGGCCTTCGATCCTGTGCCCGATGCGAGCGCTCCAAAATGAACATCGGCGCGAGCCCTGAGCCCCGCGCCGCCTGCGTTCCGTTCATATCGGCGAGCGGGCGCTTTAGCGCAATGCCGCCGCTTTGTCGATCCTTTGTCCGAAAGCGATCCTGCCGAGGGCAACCGCTGGCAGGAGTGGAGGGACTCGAACCCCCAACCCCCGGTTTTGGAGACCGGTGCTCTAGACCAGTTGAGCTACACTCCTTCAGCGGAACGAGCGGCGTTTTCCGCCGGCCCGAGGCAAAGCGGCGCCGGAGCGCCGCTTCCTATATTAGAGTTATTCCATGACTGGTGCGACGACGCCGGCTCCGACGGTGCGGCCGCCTTCGCGGATGGCGAAGCGCAGCTTCTCCTCCATGGCGATCGGCACGATCAAGGTCACCTCCATGGTCATGTTGTCGCCCGGCATCACCATCTCGGTGCCCTCCGGCAGCGTCACCACCCCGGTCACGTCCGTCGTGCGGAAGTAAAACTGCGGCCGGTAGTTGGTGAAGAACGGCGTGTGACGGCCCCCCTCCTCCTTGGTCAGGATGTAGGCCTCGGCCTTGAACTTCGTGTGCGGCTTCACCGACCCCGGCTTGCACAGCACCTGGCCGCGCTCCACGTCCTCGCGCTTGGTGCCGCGCAACAGAACGCCCACGTTGTCGCCCGCCTGGCCCTGATCCAGCAGCTTGCGGAACATCTCGACGCCCGTCACCGTCGTCTTCTGCGTGGCCTTGAGGCCCACGATCTCGACTTCCTCGCCCACCTTGACGATGCCGCGCTCGACGCGCCCCGTCACCACCGTGCCGCGGCCCGAGATCGAGAACACGTCCTCGATCGGCATCAGGAACGGCTGGTCGATCGGACGCTCCGGCTGCGGAATGTAGGCGTCCACCGCCTTCATCAGCTCCAGAACCGCCTCCCGGCCCTGCTCCGGGCTCTTGTCCTCCAAGCGCCACAGGGCCGAGCCCTTGACGATCGGGATGTCGTCGCCCGGGAAGTCGTACTTCGACAGAAGCTCGCGCACCTCCAAGCTCGACGAGATCGAGAAGCTCCGGGTCGTCCACCATGTCGACCTTGTTCATGAACACCACCAGCGCCGGCACGCCGACCTGGCGGGCCAACAGGATGTGCTCGCGGGTCTGCGGCATCGGCCCGTCGGCGGCGCTGACACCACCAGGATCGCCCCGTCCATCTGCGCCGCGCCCGTGATCATGTTCTTCACGTAGTCGGCGTGGCCCGGGCAGTCGACGTGGGCGTAGTGGCGCTGGTCGGTCTCGTACTCGACGTGCGCGGTCGAGATCGTGATGCCGCGCGCCTTCTCCTCCGGCGCCTTGTCGATCTGGTCGTAGGCCGTGAACTGCGCCTTGCCGCTCTCGGCCAGAACCTTCGTGATCGCCGCCGTCAGCGACGTCTTGCCGTGGTCCACATGCCCAATCGTCCCAATGTTGCAGTGCGGCTTCGTCCGCGAAAACTTTTCTTTGGCCATGGCCGGTTACCTTGAGCTACAAGACGGAGGTTCCGTTTCGGGGTGTCCGATAGGACCCTAGCGGCGTTTCCGCAAGAGCCAATGTCACGATAAGCGCGGCTTCGGGCGGCGGAGCGCCCCGGCCGCCCGATGCGCCTTGAGGTCGCCGACCATGCCGCATCCGTTCTTCACGATCGGGCACTCGACGCGCACGATTCCCGAATTCGCGAGCCTGCTGCAATCGGCGCAGGTCGGTCTCGTCGCGGACGTCAGGACGATCCCGCGCTCCAGAGCGAATCCGCAGTTCAACCGCGAGACCCTGCCCGAGAGCCTCGCGATCTACCAGATCGCCTACGCGCACATGGCGGAGTTCGGTGGGCTGCGTGGGCGCCAGCGCCGCGCCGAACCCTCGCCCAATGCCTTCTGGAGCAACGAAAGCTTCCGCAACTACGCGGATTATGCGCTCACTGAGAGCTTCCGCCGGGGCCTCGAACGGCTGCGGTACCTCGGCCGCGAGCGGCGCTGCGCCATCATGTGCGCCGAGGCGGTGTGGTGGCGCTGCCACCGGCGCATCATCGCGGACTATCTGATCGCCGCCGGCGAAACGGTATTCCACATTCTCGGCCCCGGCCACGTGGAGGAGGCGAAGCTGACGCCCGTCGTCCGCCGCGGCCCCGGAGACGGCCTGATCTACCCGGACGCGAGCGCCCGCCCTTTGGGGGGCGATCTATGATGAAAGAGAGCTGGAGCGGGTGAAGGGAATCGAACCCTTGTCATCAGCTTGGAAGGCTGTTGCTCTACCATTGAGCTACACCCGCAACGCCGCCGGCTCGGCTGGTGGGGGAAGTAGGACTCGAACCTACGAAGGCGTCAGCCAGCGGATTTACAGTCCGCCCCCTTTGCCGCTCGGGACATTCCCCCATGACCGCCGACGCCACGGCGCACTTGAACGAAAAGCCCCGCCGCGAGGCAGGGGTTTCGTGACGCCGTTATGGTGGTGGGCCATGTGGGTGTCAACTGTCGCCCGCATGGCCCATCATCGTTTCAGAACCGGCGCCGGCATGTCAGAACAGGACACCTGTCTACTGGAGAGCCCGCATGGACCAACGTCGCTCGAAGCCGCACGGGCGTCCGCGGTCGGTCGGGCATTCGCCCTCAAAACATCGCCGAGCCTCATTCCGCGCCGCGGGCGGACGTGATGACGAGATCGCGGTTCTGTACGGCTGGCATCCCGTCGTCGAGGCCTTGCGCAACGAGGCGCGCCGTCTCCGCCGCCTGCTTGCCACAGAGAACGCGACTCATCGCTTGACCGAGGCGTTGGGCGCTCTCCGGATCGAGCCTACGATCGTCCGCCCGGACGAGATCAACCGCTTTCTCGAACCAGACGCCGTGCACCAGGGGCTTTACCTCGAAGCCGATCCCCTGCCCTCCCCGACCATCGACACGCTCGGGTCCGAGGCGCTGGTCCTCGTTCTCGACCAGATCACCGATCCGCACAACGTCGGCGCGATCGTCCGCACGGCGGCGGCGTTTCAGGTCGAGGCCATCGTGACCACCGCGCGGCACAGCCCGGCGGCGACGGGCGTCCTGGCGAAAGCGGCTTCGGGCGGCCTCGAGCATGTGCCGTTCCTGGTCGTCCGCAATCTCGCCGAGGCGATGAAAGCGCTCGGGGAGCGCGGATTTCAGCGGATCGGCTTCGACTCGTCCGGAGAGGAGCCGCTCGAAAAAGTTCCGGTTCGCAGGCCCCTCGCCCTCGTGCTTGGCGCGGAAGGCAAGGGCTTGCGGCAGCGCACGCGCGCGTGCTGCGACGTGATCGGGCGTCTTGAAATGCCCGGCGCGATCAAGAGCCTCAACGTCTCGAATGCCGCCGCGATCGCTCTTTTCGCCCTGACCCGCCCCGTGGGGGATGACGGTCCTCACCAGCCGGAGGGCGCCGTGACGTGAATGACGCGAGGTCCGGCTCCGTGGCCGGACGCGCGTGGCTGAAGCTGCCCAACGCCGTGCGGCCGCATCGAAACCATCTTGGGTCCGGGGCGGGCGCGAGCGTACTTGCGCCCGCCCGCCCGCCGGGAGCCATGATCCGCGCCAATCACGTAAATGACTGGATCTGCGACTGGAGGGCTTGGGATGCCGGCAACAAACCGGACCGCCGCCCAGACCCGGACCCTCCGGTGAGGCCCCAACCTGGTTGATGATGGTTGTCTCAACCGCGGGATCAGTCGCTAGAGGAGACCGAGAGCCGAATCCATAGGGGAGCACGCCGTGACGGAAAGGCCGGAAGCCGGAGTGGCCGACGAAGGGCTTATGGAGGAAGCGCCCGCGAAAGCCCGAATGATGGTAGGACAACCGTCCCGCGGGCGGATGGAACCGGCCCGTCAAGACTGATCCCGATCGGTATCCAAAGTGGCCTCTGAAGGTGCCGGCGGCTTCGGCCTCCGTTGAAGCGGAGTGCAGGAAAAACGGTGCAAGAACCAGCAACAGGCAGGACGAAACGCGTCGCATCGGCGAAGCTCCCAGATGTCCGGCCTCCTCACGGCAAACCCTATGGGACGGGATGATCCGCGTCACGTACACACGACCTGCATCTTAGCCATATGGTGAATTGCGCCGGCGTGCGCAGTCGACGGCATAAAAAGCCTCGGTTATCCTGTGACCTGGAAGGATGCATTCACATCCCGTCAAAGCGAAAAGACGCCGGCCGAACCGGGCCGGCTCCCCAGGCGGAATCGAATGCACCGGGGCGCGAGCACTCGCTCCATTCAACAAGCCGGCCACTCGAGCCGGCGGCAACTGGAGGATACATTTCATGGCAACGGCAACCGCGACGCCGAGAACGGACTACGCCGTCCGTCCGATGACGGGCGAGGAAAAGAAGGTCATTCTCGCCTCGTCGCTTGGCACCGTCTTCGAGTGGTATGACTTTTATCTGTATGGCGCGCTTGCCACCATCATCGGCGCGCAGTTCTTCTCAGCTTTCGATCCGGCGACCCGCAACGTCTTCGCGCTCCTCGCCTTCGCGGCCGGCTTCCTGGTGCGCCCGTTCGGCGCGCTCGTGTTCGGCCGCATCGGCGACCTCGTCGGCCGCAAGTACACCTTCCTGGTCACCATCCTGATCATGGGCTTCTCGACGTTCTGCGTCGGCCTGCTTCCGTCATATGAAGCTATCGGTTGGGCGGCCCCGGTCATCCTGATCGCCCTGCGCATGCTCCAGGGACTCGCGCTCGGCGGCGAATACGGCGGCGCAGCGGTGTATGTCGCCGAGCACGCCCCGGTTGGCCGCCGCGGCTTCTACACCAGCTGGATCCAGACCACGGCGACGGTCGGGCTTCTCCTGTCGCTCGTCATCATCCTGACGCTCCGCCTGTGGATGGGCGAAGATGGCTTCCAAAAGGGCACAGGCTACCCGATTTCCGGCTGGCGCCTTCCATTCCTCCTTTCCGTCTTTCTGCTCGCCATCTCGGTGTGGATTCGCTTGCAGATGCAGGAGTCGCCCGCGTTCCGGAAGATGAAGGAGGAAGGCGCCCAATCCAAAGCACCGCTGACCGAAGCCTTCGGCCGTTGGCGGAACATGAAAGTCGTGATCTTCGCCCTCCTGGGCCTGGTCGCCGGTCAGGCCGTCGTCTGGTACACGGGCCAGTTCTACGCGCTGTTCTTTCTCCAGAGCATCCTCAAGGTGGACCTGTTCACCTCGAACGTGCTTATCGCCTGGTCGCTCATCCTCGGCACCGGCGGATTCATTCTGTTCGGCTCGCTCTCGGACCGCATTGGCCGCAAACCGATCATCCTGGGCGGTTGCCTGATCGCGGCGCTGACCTACTTCCCGCTGTTCAGAATGATGACGGAGATTGCCAATCCGCAACTGGCCCGGGCTCTCGAAACCGTCAAAGCTCAGGTCAGCGCTGATCCAGCCACCTGCGGCTCCGTGTTCGATCCCGTCGGCATCCGGACCTTTACGGCGCCTTGCGACGTCGCGCGCGTGGCGCTCGCGCGGTCCGCGATCAAATACGAGTTGGTTCCGGCCCCGGCCGGAACGCCGGCCACGGTGACGTTCAACGGCAAGGAGGCCGCCATCGACCCAGCCGTGCCGAAGAGCATCACGAACTTCACGGCGGCGGCCGCTGAGGCAGGCTACCCGAAAGCCGGCGACCCCAGCATCGTCAAAGTCAGCGGCTTCCTTGAGGCCCTCGGTAATCCTCAGGCCTTCAAGCTGATCGGCATCTTGACCCTGCTCGTGGTTTACGTCACGATGGTCTATGGCCCGATCGCGGCGGCGCTCGTCGAGTTCTTCCCAACACGCATCCGCTATACGGCAATGTCCCTGCCCTACCACATCGGCAACGGCTGGTTCGGCGGCTTCCTGCCTCCGACAGCCTTCGCCATGGTGGCCGCGACTGGGGACATCTACTACGGCCTCTGGTACCCGATTGTGGTCGCTCTCATGACCTTCGTCATCGGCCTTCTGTTCGTGCCCGAGACCAAGGACCGCGATATCTTCACCTATGAGAACACGCCCGCGCGGTAGCGGCCGCCCGCAGCGAAAGACTCCCGCTTCCGCGGGGGTCTTCAGAGACGATCGCTCTCAACGGCAAATCGCGACCCGACGCACGATCCAACCCTCGCCTTCGACCCAAAGACGTTTGCGGCTGCGGTCGCACGACGTCTGCTGTCCGGCAGATGGATTAACGATCGAGGACGTCTGGGATGGCTCATCCGCTACGGCTGCGGCGACCTTCGCACCCTGAGCCGCTCGGGTCGGGGACGCTTCCGCCAACCCTGAAGAGACCATAATAAGAGCGAAGCCGAGGAGAAGCCCGCCGAACGCCATGTGCGTCCCGGCCCTGAAATAGCGCGAGGGTGTCACGGCTGCATTCCTGCCTGCTAGAGGATTGTTGGCCCTTGTCGAAGACCATCCGCCCGGTACAATCCATAAGAGGCAGTTTGGTTGCCGTGCGCCGGCGCACACGAGCGTGCATTTTCAGCTGCCTTTGGGCGCTTGCGGAAGAGGGCCGACGCTGGTAGCCGGGTTTGAATTCGCGCCGGTTTAGCTCAGCTGGTAGAGCAACCGCCTTGTAAGCGGTAGGTCGCGTGTTCGAATCACGCAACCGGCACCATTCTTCATGCCCGCCGAGTCAGAGACTTGGCGGGCGTTTCTTTATAGAGAACGGGCACGAAAGCGCCGGCAGCACACCCTGGACTGCCGGCTTCGTGCAACACGAACAGCAACACGAATGAGAGCTCATACGCATGACAGCCGCGCCGCCTCGCCGCCTTCCCAGGAGCGCTATCGTCGTCCTCTGGGCGGCCGCGCTCGCCTTCCCGGCTACGACCGCACCCGCCTCTGCGCAGGCGGCAGGAGGCCGCCAGTTGATGGAACAGTGCGTCAACCGCGTACTGTCACGTCTGGGGCGCGCCAGAGCTCCTGAAGGCCGGGTCGGCCCAGCAGTGCTGTCGGAGTGCGACGGGCCGCTGCGAGCCGCCCTGGCTGAAGCCATTCAAAGCGGCGAAGCCCCTGTCTGCACGGTCGAGACCTGCATCGGCCTAGCCCGGAGCCGTGCCGCCGAAGAGGCTACAGAGGCCTATCGCCAGCGAGTCCGGCCCTGAGCGTCATCTATGATCGCGCCGGACCTCCGCAGCGTCCCCGTTCCTTATGCAAGCCGGCGCTGATGGCGAACTGGTCTGCCGAGGACGCAAATACCCTGACGGCGGCCAGACCGAGAGTGAAGAAGGCGCAACCACTCGGCTCACCGCGCCTGTCGAGGCGACGGCGCCTGTTCGCCGTCGGACATCTCGATCGCCTCGAAAAAGGCCCGGAGATTGAGGCTGGCAAAATCGTCGATGTGATCGTCCTTCACACGGTCGCGGTTGTATCGTCCGACCGCCGCCCCGTGGATTCGCCTCATGATGGTGAAGCCCAACGCCCGGTAGGATTCGAACTGCGATTCCGAGAACCACTGGTCGACCGTCGTCTCGTGCGGGAAGTCCTTGTTTCCGGCCGCGTAGCCCAGGATGTCGGCCGGTTCGTCGCCGCGGAAGCCCGGCTTCACGTATAAAAGGATTCCGTCCTTCACGTCGTCCGGCGTCTTTCCGTTTCCGTCCTTCCGCTCGGCATCCCGGTAGCGAATCCGGCCGACCGTGTAGCACGGCCCGCCCTCCTCCGGCTTGGCGCGCAGCTTGTTGCGTTCGCGCAGGCAGTTCAGCCGCGGAAAGTCGATCTTGACCCCCAGGTCGATGGCGATCTTGCGGGTCGCATTGGAGAGGTCCGCGAGCCCGATGTCGGGGTCCTGGCCGGCGTCGCTCACGATGATGAGATGGCAGCGCCGCCGGACCATCTCGTACAGGCCGAGGTTGTCGAAGTGTCCGCCGTCGGAGAGATAGATATAATCGCGGTCCTCATTGGTGTGTCCGAAGAGTTCGACCAGCAAGGGGCCGGCGGCGACCTTCGGCCCCTCGTCCGGGAACCTTCGGTACAGCGGGTTGCCGAACCACCAACCGAGACGGATGTTGAACAACGTCAGGAGAAATGTGATCAGAGGCGACGAGTTGTAGCCCATGTTCGGGCTGACGGCAGCGCCGGAAATCGCCATGGCGGTGCCGAGCGAGATCGGCTCCCTGAGGCCGCCGTACTCGCTGGCCCGCCGGTAGGCCTTGAGGTAGTCGGCGCCGCACCACAACGGGCTCACCGTAAACGACTCCGCCTTCCGTTCCTGCGTCGCCAGGTTTTTCGAGGAGACGATGTTCAGCGCCATGTTGACCACATGGAACGGTCGCCAGTTATCGCCCGTGAGCTCCTTCTCGCGCTTTCGCTTCAAGTTCCTGAGGCATTCCCGCTCCAGCTCCTCGCGCCGCTCGGGCGGGATGTTCTCGGGCAAATCCGGCTTTTCCGCCTCCCTGTTCTTGGGCCGGCGTCGCCACAATCGGCACATCAGCAGATCGTCGGTGAAGTTGAACAAGGTGAACTTGTTCTGGCGATTCTCATCCCCGGTGTTGGACGCTCCCAGAAAGGCGCGCACGAGGCGGTTCCGATAAAGCTCGTGCAAGGAGAAACGATTCACGTTGATGAAGAAGCCGACAAGCAGGGAAAGGACCGCGAGGACGCACGCGATCACCAGCAGCTTCCACCAACGTCCCGACGCGCTGCGCCATCCGTCGGGGAACCAGGGGCCAAACGCCAACCAATCGACGGCCAGCGAGATCCCGAGCGCGAGCGACACGAGGAACAGCAACGCGGCGCCGTAGAGCACCCAGGTTCGAAGCCTGGAGCCCTGGCTGTTGTCCAGCGCCGGGGTTTTCGCGCCTCCGCCGACCAGGGCCGTGACGAGACCGGACGCCCCGCCGACGGCGGCGAGAAGCGCCGCCCCGCCCTTCTTGCCAAGCGTCTGCGCCCACTTCGTCGGCAGCACGACCGGGAGCAACAGGACCACCGCCGCCAGAAGCGCCCAAGCCAAGGCCGCGATCAGAAACCATCCGTCCGACCGGCCAAGCCATTCCCGCTCCTCGTCCGAGCGGAGAAGCCGACTTGTCAGGCCGGCGAAAAGCGCATGGGCGATGGCGTGGCTGACGAGCAGCCACGGCGGACCGAAGGCAACCAAGGCCGTGGCGGGGTCAATCTTCCCCGATGTCAGATAGGTGACCGCGATGGCGCTGTAGAGAAGCCCTCCCAGCGCCGTCAAAAGCCCGAAGAGCGCTCCCGCGGCCGCATAGGCCGGGAGCTCCCATGCGATTTTCGGCGTATAGCCGATCCTGAGGTTGTTCGGATCGCGAAACTTGATGAAAACGTCCCTTGGCTCGATCCGCGTCGCGTCGATGTTGCTCTCGCGCGGATCGCAGAGAGCGACCTTGAGTTCGATCCGCCTCTCGCCATTACGGAACACCACACGCGCGTTCAACGGTTCGTAGTCTTTCCCCGCCAGAGCCTGCCGGTCTTCCGTGAACACTCCGACGCTGGCGTCTTCTGTAGCCTTCATAGCCTTGCCGAAAAGGCAGAGTTCGTAAACGAGGTGCTTGCCGTCCTTGGATCGGCCAAAACGGCTCAAGGTGACGTAAGGCGGACACGTGCGCCAAGCCCAAGCGGCGGCCGCCACAAGCGCGATGACGTAGACAATAGCCCCAGCGAAGGCGGAGATCCCCACCAAGCCCCAAGGGTTCTCGATCCACCCGTCCAGCGGCCAAGCACTCCTCAGGAAGGCCGCGCCGATCAGGGCAGCAGGCAACGCTGGGAGTAGGAGGACGAACCAGAGAAACCTTCCTTGGGAGGCGTCAAAGGCCTCCCAGCGCGGTCGTCGGCCGTTCAGGCCGATCAGCGCCGCGACGTAGAGTCCGAGAGCAGCGGCCAAGGCGGCGGCCGCCCGCCATCCCGACCAGGACGCGATCGGCCCGACCACGCTCGCGGCGATCTTTGGCGTCAGCACGGCCGCACCGATCAGGGGGACAAGGATCAGCCAGTTCAGCAGAAGGTTGCGGATGAGGATGGCCAAGGCGGCCCAGGTGTCGGCCGACAGGGCGCCGATCTTGGGCGTGAGGAAATTGCTGTTCTCGCGGATGCGCTTGATCGAGACCGCCTCGTCGTCGGGCATCTGGCGACGCCCCAGGCGGTCCCGGATATGCCGGTATGCTCCCTCACGGACGATCCACGCGGACAGCCAGCTTCCGATATAGCCGCCGCCTGACACCGTCGACAGATAATGGAATTTTTCCAGCAGCCCGACACGCGCCAGATACTGGAGCAAGCCGAGGGCGAAGGCGGCGCTGCGGATGCCGCCTCCCGACAGGCACACCGCGCTTCGCGGATATCCGATCTGATGGAACTCCCGATAAAGCCCCTGCAACCTGTCGAGGATGTTGCGGTTCGCGTTGTCTCGCTCCTCGTCCGACTTGGGGACGGTCGGGTCCGACAGCAATTTGTCCATGTCCGGTCCTGGCGGCGGGACCGACTTCGGCCAGTAGCCATGGATTTCATCGAACTCGTCGGCGAGCATGTACAACGTGTTCGTCGGGCCGGTTTTCCGACGGGTGCCACCCCAGCCGTCCCCCCAGTCGTCAAACCAAGTGACTGCGGAGCCTCCATCTGCATTCTTCCGAAGATTTTCAGACGACTGAGGCATCCGCCGATCCCGGCAGGGTTTCCACAGGACCGATTACAATCAGTGCGCGCGCCCGCGTCAAGCCAGGTTGAGGTTGCGCCGGCAGGCTTGACCTCCCGCCCCGATCCCCGACATTGAGCCGATGTTCCTCGCTTTCTTCACCGAGTTGCGCGCCGCCAAGGTCCCGGTCACGTTGCGGGAGTACCTGACGCTGCTCGACGCCCTCGACCAGGACCTCGCCGAGAAGAGCGTCGAGGATTTCTACTACCTTTCGCGCGCCTGTCTGGTGAAAGACGAGCGCAACCTCGACAAGTTCGACCGGGTTTTCGGCCAAGTTTTCAAGGGCCTGGAAAGCCTCGCTCAAGCCTTGGAAGCGGCCGAGATTCCCGAGGAGTGGCTTCGGAAGATGGCCGAGCGCTACCTCACCGAGGAGGAGAAAGCCAGATCGAGGCGATGGGGTGGGAGAAGCTGTTCGAGACCCTGAAAGAGCGTCTCAAGGAACAGAAGGGCCGCCATCAGGGCGGCTCGAAGTGGATCGGCACCGGCGGAACCTCGCCGTTCGGCGCTTACGGCTACAACCCGGAAGGCATCCGCATCGGCCAGGACGGCAACCGCAATTTTCGCGCCGTGAAGGTTTGGGACAAGCGCGAGTTCAAGGACTTCGACGACACGGTCGAACTCGGCGTGCGCAACATGCGCATCGCGCTGCGCCGCCTGCGCCGCTTCGCCCGCACCGGCGCGCCGGAGGAGTTGGATCTCGACGGCACCATCCAGGAGACGGCCCACAAGGGCTACCTCGACGTGCGCTTGCGCCCCGAGCGGCGCAACGCCGTCAAAGTGCTGCTGTTTCTCGACGTCGGCGGTTCGATGGATTGGCACGTCGAGAAGGCCGAGGAACTGTTTTCGGCCGCGCGCCTGGAATTCAAGCGCTTCGAGCATTTTTACTTCCACAACTGCCTCTACGAGCGCGTGTGGAAGGAGAACCGCCGCCGTCACGCCGAGATCACGCCGACGCTGGACGTGATCCGCACCTACCCGTCCGACTATCGGGTCGTGTTCGTCGGCGACGCCTCGATGAGCCCGTACGAGATCCTCATGCCCGGCGGCTCGGTCGAGCACTGGAACGAGGAGCCGGGCCAGGTCTGGATCGAACGGCTGCTCGGCCATTTCCATAAGGCCGTGCGGCTCAACCCCGTGCCCCAGAAGCACTGGGGCTACACGCATTCTATCGCCTTGATGCGCCGCCTGTTCGGCGAGCGCATGTTCCCACTTACCCTGGAGGGAATCGACCAGGCGATGCGGGAGTTGGCGCGGTGAAGCCCGTCACCCCTGCCGCGCCGGCGTCTGCACCACCAGCCCGTCGAGTTCGGGCTTGATCCGGATCTGGCAAGACAGGCGCGAGGTCGGGCGAACGTCGAAGGCGAAATCGAGCATGTCCTCCTCCATCGGAGAGGGCTCGCCGACGGCGTCTTTCCACTCCTCGTCGACATAGACATGGCACGTCGCGCAGGCGCAGGCACCGCCGCATTCCGCGGTGATGCCGGGGATGTCGTTGCGGATGGCCGTCTCCATGACGGTCGAGCCGACCTCTCCCTCCGCGGTGCGCGCCGTCCCATCCGCGTCGAGGTACGTGATCTTCACCATCGAATCCTCTCGTTTGGGACGGCGGCGCCGTCCGAAGCTGTCTGATCTCGGCGCTGTTTACGGCAAGCCTCGCCCGATGGCGAGAGGCGCAGGGTGGGATCAGCCCGCAGCGCGGCGGCGGACAGCCGCCGCCTGCGCCGCGCGGACCACATCGGCAAGCTCACCCATCAGATGTGAGGCGCCGTCCGCGCTCCCGGCATTGAGCAAGGCCTCCACGCGCTCAACATGGTTGCGAGCGTCCAAGCGCCGACCGCTCGCGCGGATCCTTTCAGGGTATGAGCCGCGATCAGGCGCTCGTCGAGCGGGTTGGCGCCGGCGATGGCCGGAAGGAGCGCCCCGCACTGACGTGCGAACAGTTCCAGAAGGTCGCGCTCCAGGATGCTGTCGGAGAACGACTGCCGGCTGAGATGATCGAAATCAATGACGGCGGAATCCGCCGAGACCTGGTCCATGGCAATGTCGAGCGAAGCGCGAAACCATGGAGGTTAGGGCTCAAAATTGACCAAAACCTTAGCGAGAAGGCATCCGAGCGCCACCGCATCGTGAGCGCGGGCGCGGCTGTTCTTTTGGTGAACAAAGCGTTAACGACGATCTGAGGACAACTCGGCGCGCGGGTTTGCATGAGTCGGCCAGCCGTCTAGAGTCAAATGGTAAACGGTGGGGCTCATGGCTGATCGGCGCTTCGGAAGGCTCCGGGCCCGGCGGCGTTCTCGGTGATGTCGTTCTACTTGGGTGCGGCCGCGCGGTCGCGCACCTCGGATTCATGCGTAATTGGGGCGGGGCATGGCCACGGAAAGAAAGTTGAAAAATCCGACGGAAGCGGCGCTGTCGGCGGTCGAGAGCGCGCTCAATCTCGATCCGATCCAGCAACCGGCGGGTCAACCCGCCGACGATGATCTGCTGGAGCCTCGCCTTCCCGAGATCGCCGAGGAGGAGTTGCTGGGACCCGCGCGCGCGACCTCGTCCGATCATGGGCCCCCTCAGAAGCCCGAGCATGCGCCGGAAGCTCATTCGCGCAGCCAGGGCGCGGTCGTCTCGCCCGATCGCACCGCGGTGGCGAACGATGACCGACAGGCGGCTGGCGCCGTGCTGCAGGCGCTCCAGACCCGTCCGTCGCGTCGCGCGTATGTCTTCGCCGTCCTCGCCGCCTTGCTGTGGCTGGGCGGGTTCGCCGCCCTGATCTGGACGCGGGCGGGCACGGATATGCAGACCCTCCTGGCCAACCTTGCGACGTCGCAGATCATCATCGGCGCGGGCGCGCTGCTGGCCCCAGTGTTTTTCTTTTTCCTCGCCGCGATGCTGGCCGTGCGCTCGCATGAGATGAAGCTCGTTGCGCGCGCAGTCGGCGATGTCGCCATGCGGCTGACCCAACCTGAAATCTTCTCTACGGACGCCGTGCTGACCGTGTCGCAAGCCGTGCGCCGGGAGGTCGCGGCCGTCGGCGACGGCATCGAGCGCGCGCTCGCCCGCGCCGGCGAACTCGAGACGCTCGTCCGCAGTGAAATCTCGACGCTCGAACGCGCTTACGCGGACAACGAGATCCGCATCCGATCCCTCATCGACGAACTCGCGTCGCAGCGCGAGTCGATCGTCGCGAATGCGGAACGCGTGCGCGACGCGATCAGCGGCTCGCACGAGAGGCTCTCGGAGGAGCTGGAAGCCTCGTCACGGCGCGTGATCGAAACGATGAGCGGGATCAGTGACCAAGTGACCGGCTCGCTCGAGCAGCGGGGCGAGCAGATCACCCTCGCGCTCAGCGAAGTCGGCGAGCGCGTCGTCAGGGACATGGCGGCAAGCGGCGCGGACATCGTGGAGCGCATCACGGGAACGAGCGAACAGGTCAAGGTCGGCATCTTCGACGTTGGGAGCACGGTGACGGCTTCGCTCGAGGGCCGGGCGCAGGAGGCCGCGGCTGCGATCGAGCGGACGGGCGAACTTCTGACGCGGCGTCTCGACGAGGGCGCAGCCAGGGTCGCCCATACGCTCGCGGAGACAGGCGACAATCTTGCCGAGACTCTGTCCCGGCAAGGGAGCGATGTCCGCCAAGCGTTCGAGCACACGGCGCAAGCGCTCGATCACAGTTTTGTCGCGCGTGGAACGGAGTTGACCGGGAAGCTCGCTGCAACGGGCAGCGCCCTCGTCGATGAGATCGCGGCGCGCGGCGACGCGGTGCGGGGCCAGATCGCGTCGACCGGCGCCGACCTCCTGACCGAGTTCCTCCGCCGCGGGGGGGAACTGCGGGAGGGACTGGCTGAAACCGGCTCGGCTTTGACCGAGCAGCTTCTGGCGAGGACAGCCGGCGTCCGGAATGAGATCGCCGCCGCCGGCGAAAGCATCGTGGAAGAGATCGCGATCCGAGGCGGGACGTTGCGCGAACAGCTTGCCGGCACCGGAACGGACATCGTGGACGAGATCATGGCCAGGGGCGGCGAGTTGCGCGAGCGGCTCGCTTCGACCGGCGCCAACGTCACGGAACAGATCGTGCATCAGGGCGATGGCGTGCGCAATCGGATCGAGGAGGCTGCGCGGGTCGCGGCCGAGGCGATCGGGGCTCGCGGCGAACAGCTTGCCTCGCGGCTTGACGCGACGAGCCGGCGCATCGACGAAAGCGTGATGGTCCACGGCCGGGCGCTGGAGACGCGGCTTGCCGAGACGGGAGATCGGGCCGCAGGCTTGATCGGGTCGCGCACGACTGAGGCCGCCAGCGCTCTTGAAGGAACGCTGGTCCGGGTCACGGATGCGCTTGCGACGCAAACCGGCGAATTCCAGAGCGCGTTCGACGCTCGCGGGCAGGAGTTGTCGGAGGCGCTTGCACGGCACGCGGTCGAGGTGAACGCCAAGCTCGCCGGAACGGGCAAGGACGTCGTGCTCGCCATCGCGACCCAAGGCGCGCGGGTGCGTGAAGCGCTCAACAGCACAGCGGAAGCGCTGTCGAATACGGTCGAGACGCGAGGGCTCGAACTTGACGAGGCGCTCACGGCGCGGCTTGCGGCCTACGAGGACATCATCGTCAATAAGGGCGGCGCGCTCGCGGATCGAGTCTCGCGCGATGCCGGAAGCCTTGCCGAGACCGTAACGGGTCATCTGGAGCAGATGGAGACGCTCGTGACGGTGCGGGGCGGAGCCCTCGCCGAACGGATCGCTGAGAAGACGCGTGAAGCAAGCGGAGTCGTGGAGGCGCAGCTCAACGCGCTGGAGGAGCGCTCGTCGCAGCGGAGCGCGGACATCACGGCGACGTTCGACAACCTTGTCGCCCGCATCGATCAAAGCCTGAGCGCGCGGGCGACCGCCCTCAACGAGGCGCTCATCGTGCGAACCGGCGAGATCGCGCGGGTCATGGCCGAAGGGGGCCGCAATGCGGCCAGAACGCTCGAAGCCAAGGGCGACGAGATTGGCCAAGCCATCAGCGCCAAAAGCGCCGCGATCGGCGAAACGCTGTCCGCGAAAGCGGATGAAATCGGCAGAACGCTCGACGGGCGGACCTTGGAACTCGCCGCGACTCTCGATCAACGCGCCGCACATTTCCAGGACAAGGTCATCAATCGCCTCGACACGGTCGCTGTCGCGCTCGATGAGCGGAGCCGCACTCTCGGCGCTGCATTCGGGGCGAAGGCGTCAGAACTGGTGAGCCTGTTCAATGAAAGGGGGCAAACCGTCGAGAAGACCCTGAACGCGCGGACGAAGCAGCTTGTCGAGCTGTTCGATGCCCGCAGCCGCGATGTCGTCGCGACGATTTCCGCTCAGGCCGATCAATTCGCGCAGGTTTTCGATGACCGCAGCCGGTTGATCGGCGAACTGATTGACGGCAGGGCCTCGTCTCTGACCGCGCAGCTCGAAACCGCATCCGGCGTGCTCGAAGAGCGCAGCCGCGGCATCGCGGACCTGATCGAGACCCGGACATCGGCGATGGCGGCTCAGCTTGACGAGAAGGGCCGCACGGTCTTCGGCGCGCTGGGAGGCCGCGTGGCCGAGATTGGACGGCTGTTCGATCGTGGCGGGACGTCGCTGGTCGAGCTGCTCAACCAGCGCGGCGAGGCCATCGTGGCCGCGCTCGACGGCCGCGCGACCGAGATCGCGCAGCGTCTGGACGAGCGCACGACAGCCGTGACCCAACTGCTCGACAGCCGCACGGCGGCCCTCACCGACCAAGTCGACCGCAGCGGCCACGCTCTCGTCGGCACGCTCGGCGATCAAATCGCGGAGGCCGCCCAGCTTTTCGACGGCCGGACGGCCGCCTTCGCCGAAGTGCTCGATCGCCGCAGCGCGGCCTTGACCGATCTGCTCGAGCGCAGAAGCCGCATCATTGCGGGCACGTTGGGGGATCAGATCTCGCGCATCACCGAGCTGTTCGAAGGGCGCACAAACACCTTCGCCGAGCTGCTGGACAGCCGGGGAGCGGCTCTCGCCGACCTTCTGGACGGGCGCGCGGAGGCCGTCACCGGCGCGTTGGGCGTGCGCGTGACCGAGGTCGCCGCCCTGTTCGACGAGCGCGGCGCGGCGCTCGCGGGCGCCATCGGCAGCCGGGGCCAAGCGTTCACGCGCGAGGCGACGAAAGTCGGCGACATGATCGTGCGGGCGCTCGACGAGAGCGCCGCGTCGATCCTGGACTCGCTGCAGGAGCGATCCGCCACCCTGACATCTGTTTGCACGCAGTCCACCGAGGCCTTGCGCGTCGCCGTCGACGAAGGCGCGGGCCGCGCGGTTGCGACCCTCGCGTCGACCCATGATCGCCTCAAGAGCGAGCTGAGCGGCGTTCTCGACCGGGTTCAAGAGGTCAACCACCGCCTGAGCCAGGTCGTTGCGGATGCAGGCGGTCGCCTTGGGTCCATCGAGGAGGACCTTGGGACCCGCGTCCGTCAGATCGAGTCCGTCATGGCGGGCATCGTAGGCCAGGCAGGCCGCTCTTCGGAGCAGATGACCGTCCAGATCGAGGCCTTGAAAGGCGTCTCGACCGGAGCGCTGCACGAAGCGTCCAGCCTGATCGCCGCCTTGGACACGCGTGGACAAGCGCTGGCGCAGAGCATCAACGAGCAGCTGCGCGCATTGACGGATGCGACGGCGACGCTCGAAACCGCGGAAAACCGGATGGGCGCGGCTCTCGCTGAACGGCAGGATACGCTCGGAACCCTGCTGAGCCGCATCAACGCCAAATCGGACGAGATCGAAACGGCCACGCGCGACTTCGCCACGCTCGTCGAAGACTCACTGAGGGGTGTCGAGGCGAGAGCCCGCCAGGTCGGCGCCGCGCTGACGAACGGCGCGCAAGCCGCGACAAGCGCTCTCGGCAAAGAGTTCGAGCGTGTCCGCGCGACGGCCGGCGAGGAAACCGAGCGCACCGTAACGGCGCTTCAGACCGTTTGCGAGCAGGTGGCGTCGGAGATGGCTCAGGCGCTCGGCAGCACGACCGCCAAGTTCCGCGACGCGACCGGCGAACTGCGCGCTATGACGGCGCAAATTCAGAAGGAGCTGGAGGCGACGCGCGCCGAACTCAAACGCAACGCGGTCGCGCTCCCTGAGGAGACGCAAGCGACGGCCGCCCAGATGCGGCGCGTTGTCGGCGACCAGATCAAGGCACTGAACGAACTCGCCGCCCTTGTGTCGGGATCGAATCGCGCCGTCGACGCCCTTCCGGCCGTCCAGCGCGCGGCCGCCAAAGTTGGTCCCGACTTGCGCGCCGTCTCCTCAGCCCCCGCTGCGCGTCAATCCGCCCCTCTCCCGCCCCCGATCGCACAGGCCCAGAACGAGCCGGCGCTCGACTCGCCCGAAAAGCCGGCGCCCGAGCCGAAAAGCAACGACGACCGCGCCAACCCTCTGGCGTCGCTCACGTCGATGTCCGGCAATATCGCCCAGATGTTCGATCATGAGACGGTCGCCGCGGCATGGGACCGCTACCGGCGCGGCGAGCGCGATGCGTTCACGCGGCAGCTTTACACCCTTCAAGGCCAGCAAACGTTCGATGAAATCCGCCGCAAGTACCAGCGCGATCCGGAATTCAGGGGCGCCGTCGACCGTTATGTCGGGGAGTTCGAGAGCATCCTGGCCAAAGTCTCGCGCGATCGTCGCGACGCGGCTTCAGAGATCGGCTATCTCGCGTCGGAGAGCGGCAAGATCTACACCATGCTGGCCCATGCAAGCGGCCGTTTCGGACGAGGGTGAGCGATCGGGGCGGAGCAAGGCGCTCAAAACGCGCCTTGGTTGCATGAAGCTTGAGCCTGTTCCGGCGCGGCTGCCGATCGTCGTTGAAACCGGAGCCAAAGAGAGCCGATTCAGCGTCAGCGGAAATCGGCCTTAGAGCCCGTCCGGAAACGGGTGAGAGGGGGTTGAGTATCCGGAAGGGGTGATTCCGGCGGGTGCTGAAACCTGATCTGGAAGTGCCATGTGGACCCCGGTTACCCGGCGGCAGCATAGCCGCGCCGGCCTTCGTTACGAAACAGACCTGACAGATGCGGAGTGGGGGGTGATTGCCCCGCTCATGCCTGAGCCGGCCTCATGTGGCCGCCCGGCCATGTGGACCACCCGCGAGATCCTGAATGCCATCTTTTACGTGCTGCGCGGGGGCATCGCGTGGCGCCTGATCCCGAAGGATCTGCCGCCCAAAAGCACGGCCTTTGGCTACTTCAGCCGCTGGCGCGACGAAGGACTATTCGGCCGGATCAACCACCATCTTGTCATGGCTGACCGCGAGCGAGTCGGCCGGGAAGCCTCACCCACAGCGGTCGTGCTCGACAGCCAGAGCGTGAAGACGACGGAGAGTGGCGGACCACGCGGCTACGATGCGGGCAAGAAGGTAAAGGGCCGCAAGCGCCAAGTCATGGTCGATACGGACGGGCGCGGCTTGGTCCTCGAACCCCAGCCTGCGGACATTCAGGATCGCGACGGAGCAGTTGCGGTGCTACGCCTGTCCCGGCGCGCGTTCCCCTTCGTGGCCAAAGCCTTTGCTGATGCTGGTTATGTCGGCGACAAACCGGCCACAGCGACGATCATCACCATCGAGATCGTGCGTAAGCCGCCCGACCAGATCGGCTTTGCTGTCCACCCACGGCGGTGGGTCGTCGAACGGTTCTTCTCCTGGATCAGCCGCAACCGGCGTCTCTGGAAGGACCCCGAGGCAACACTCACGTCCGCAAGAGCCTTTCTCTACGCCGCCTCTGTAATGATCCTCATGCGCCGCATCGCACGCTCAATATGACTTCTCGGACGGACTCTCAGTCTTACTGAGTCATGAAGCCGAGCACTTGGAGGCAGGGCCAAGTCGTAGGAAAAGGCCTGTGTCCAGCATGAGGCCCGGCGATGTCCTTCGACGAGAGTAGTGAAGCGCGGTTTGCTGCCTTTGTCGAGGCGTGACTGGTGCCATCGGCCACGCCGATCGGGCCACACCTCTGCGCCACTACTGCACGGGCCTGCTCATGCCGGCCGAGCGCAAGAGCGTAGAACCGATGGCCGCGATGACAGCTCCGGCCAGGGCCGCCGCCCAGCACCAATCGCTTCTGCATTTCGTCGGTCAGGCGCCTTGGTCGGATGCGGCCGTGCTCACCAAGGTGCGCGGCCTGGTCCTGCCTGCGATCGAGCGCGCCGGGCCCATCGAGGCCTGGATCATCGACGATACCGGCTTCCCCAAGAAGGGCCGGCACTCGGTGGGGGTGGCGCGTCAGTATTGCGGCCAGCTCGGCAAGCAGGACAATTGCCAAGTGGCCGTGACGCTCTCGCTTGCCAATCGCAGGGCCAGCCTGCCGGTCGCCTATCGCCTCTACCTGCCGCAGGAGTGGGCTGATGATCCAGCCCGGCGCCAAAAAGCCGGTGTACCCGAGGCGATCACCTTCCAGACCAAGCCCGAGATTGCGCTCGACAGCCCCCCCCCAACCATCCCCCGTCTCCCACCTCCCTCCCCCGCCCCGGCCCATCCGCCTGCACGGCTCCCCACAACTCAACAGCTCGTAAAAGAGTCGTGTACCGTGCCCGCTACGACAAGACCGCCGATGCTTCCTGGCCGGCATTCACCTCGCCGCCGCTCTCATCTGGCTCAATTGAGGACACGCCCTAGCGATCTGGGGGCAGGCAAGGCGGTCTGTGGATAACCTGTGAACAATTCGAGGCTTTTGGCAACCGGCCGTACATCAGTGCCACGATTGCCGTACATCAATCCGTCAACACCGTACATCAATCCGTCAACACCGTACTTCGGTCCGCGAATCAGGGTCAAAGTCTCTGACTTACAAAGCTTTTCCGCATCTAAAACTTTAAATAAAACTATAAAAACATATAAAACGCCTGGCGGCTAGTTCTTCATATTTTTGATTCAGAAAAGAACCCTCAGGCAGTTTGACGTACGATCGCATCAAGGACTTGCACCCCTCCGCTCTCCCAGAACCGGACGTGAGACTCTCGCCTCATCCGGCTCCTACACTCCAACCTCCGGCCGCACGCCTGCCGCCCCAGGACGAACAGGTCGGGATCGCGGCGGGCGATGCGCCCCAGCCAGTGCATCGCCGCACGTTCCCGGCGCCGGAACCGCGGGTACTTCCGCTGCGCCCATTTCCCGAGAGCCTCATTGAAGTGACGGAGCACCTGAACGCACCGCGAGCGATAGAACCGCCCGTAGTAGTTCAGCCAGCCCCGCACCACCGGGTTCGGCGCGGTCCACTTGCAATCAGCCGGCACGGGTTCGCGCTCGATGAGATCGCCCACGCGGAGCGCGGCCGCCTCGGAGCGCCGCCGCCTCCGGAGGCAAAGGCAACCAGCAACAGCGCGCGGTCAGGAAGATCAGCGGGACATCCGGCATCACAGGTGGCGAGAAGCTGATCCAGCACGTCCGCGTCACCGGGCGCTCGCTCTTGCGCCCCCGCGGGCGCCGGGCGGCGCGGGTGGCGAGCCGCAGGGCCTGGCGGACGTTGGGTGCTCCAAACGGGCCGGTGAGACCGCGCCAGCGGTGCAGGGTCGACCAGTGGGCCAGCCGGCGGCGCACGGTCGCGGGCGCATGGGGTCCTCGACGTGCAGCTGATCGTTACCGCGAAGAAGGGAGGGCGGATCCCAAGATGATGGGCGATGAAAACGCAGGATCAGAGCCTCCGGGGCCGGCCAGGGGAGGGGACCCGACAGGACCGCCCAGGCCCAGGTTTCAAGGTAAGCCAGGTCGGAGGCAAGCGCCCGCAGGGTGTTTGCGCCTATGCCCTCGCGGGCGAGGTGGGTGAGGGTGGCGACATCGTCATCGGTGAGGAGCTCGGCCAGGCGATCCCGCCGGTCCATCGGCACGATGGCCGAGAGGGTATCGAGCTCAGCGCGCGCCGGGTCTCCGGGTCCGAAGCGATCAGATGTGGCTGTCGGCGGTGTTCATGGAGCGCTTCCTCGTCCGGCTGCGCTCAGGCCGTCGCTTCACTCGGACAGCTGAGGGTTCCTCGCGACATGAAACGGGTCGCCAAGGCGCCCGACGGGCGGCAGGGGAGGGGGCGCCAGCATGGGCCCTGTGAGCTCGATTCCGCCGCGGTGAAGAGCGTTGTCGCCCTTCAGGCCACCCTGCCCGATTCCGGGGCTTCGTCTCACCATCGATAAGCGCCATTATCGATGGCTATAGCCGCCTCTCCGGCCTATACCGGTGACGAAGTTTTATGGCGTTTCGCTTCCGTTACGTGCTTCGGCCCTTTGTCTCCCAATGACTTACGTGATCCCCGATCCGCTGCCCTGGACGGCCTCGCCGGCCCGCTCGCGGCCGCCGAGGATGGTTTGGCGCGCCTCGACGAGCGCCTCGGCGCGAGCCCGATCCGAGGGGTGGATCCGCCGCACGCCCCTCATGGAGTCTGCGCCAGCCTGGGGCTCCCGGGCGCGCTCGTGCACCTCGAAGACCTTGTCCGGCACGACGCCGAAATGGACCTGCGCGCGCCCACCCACGACCTCACGCGCGCGCACGCCGTGCTCCGGACGCGGCGCCGGATCGCCGCGGCTGACCCCAGCTGGGCGCCGAGCCCGGCCGGCCTCGCCGTCTTGAGCCACGGCCGGACGGAGAGGGGAGGCGGCGCTCCGGGCGATTCAAAGAAGGGGTATTCGGGGGTGACAAGGTTGAGGTGTTGATTCGGTTCTGTCAGGGCTCGCGCCACTGCCCCTGGCCAACAAGGGCTCGGGTGGGTATAGGGCCCGCCTCTCACGGAAGGCGCGGACGAGGATGCAGATCCGTCTGCGAGGCGATCCGCTCGATCCGCCGGCCGACGACGCGATAGACGCCCTCAGACTCGAGGCGCACGGTCAGCGGTCCGGCGCGGCGTCGAGCCGATGGACGACGACGCCCGACGGATCGGGTGGCGCATCGAGCTCCTCGGCGGGCGGCAACAGCTCCGCGATCGCGGCGCGGACGCGGAATACCCTTGCCGCTGGAGGCGGCGATCGCGACGGCGCGGATCCCGTCTCGGCTTCCGTGCCGCCTCGAACGCGGGCCAGGCCTCCGCGGCGTCGGGCAGGTCGATCTTGTTGAAGGCGACGAGGCATCGGCTTCTCGAGCAGCGCCGGGTCGTGCAGCCAAGCTCTTCGCGGATGACTCGGGTCCCAGGCGGGTCGCGGCCCGAGCCATCGACAGGTGGACGAGGATCCGCGTCCGCTCGACGTGTCGCAGGAACGCGTGCCCGAAGCCCGCGCCCGTGCTCGCACCCTCGATCAGGCCAGGCACGTCCGCGAGCGTCGGCCGGCGCCGGTCCGAGTCGAAGGCGCCCTCGCGGAGAGGTCCATCACGCCGAGATTGGGCTCGAGGGTCGTGAACGGGTAGTCCGCGATCTTCGGCGTCGCGGCCGTCAGGCGGCAAGGAGCGTGGACTTGCCCGCGTTGGGCAGGCCCACGAGACCGATGTCGGCGATCAGGCGGAGCTCCAGTCGAACCCAGCGCTCCTCCCCCGCTCGCCCTTCTGGGCGTGGCGCGGTGCCTGGTGGGTGGATGTCGCGAAGTGGACGTTCCCGAGTCCACCCGACCACCCCGCGCCGCGATCGCGACCTGCCCGATGGCGACGAGGTCAGCGATAACTCGCCGGTCGTGTCGATAATAACCGCGGTGCCCGGCGGAACGTCGAGGATGAGATCGTCGCCGGCCTTGCCGTGGCGGCGCGCGCG
>CAVSLO010000049.1:0-19714 GCA_963728675.1 uncultured Alphaproteobacteria bacterium
ATCTTCGGGGATGCGCCTGCTCTTCGATCAATAGCTCTGCACCGCGACGTTTTGCTCGCCTTCGCCTCGCGGGGCTCCCGGGTTGACGTCGATCGGCCAAGCTTCTGCGACGGGCGGCGCCTCAACGAAAGAGGCGGAACCCGCGCGCGGTTACCACCGTCGCCGCCGTAAGCGTTGGGGCATGATAAGCTTAACGAAAAGGGAAGCTTGACTGTGAGGGATGGCCGGGTCTCGATGCTGGCATGCGAATTTAGCCCCCGCCTTAGTTCTCGCTCTCCTCATGCCGCCCGTCGCTTCTGCCGACGCGCCGGAGCCGCTCGATCTGCCCAAAGAGGTCCAGCGCCAGCGTGATCCGTGGCTGCAATGCACGGCGGCGGCGGCCAGGCGCATATCCGCGGCGCTCGTTCCGCCGCTGATATCGCCGATCTTGCTCTGCAACGCTGCAAAGCGCAGGAGCAGGCGCTGTCGCACGTTCTGAACCGGCAACTCGGAGCGTCAGGAGCAGTCCGGGTGCTCGAGCTTGTCCGAGAGACCGATCGGTCGAATCTCGTTCGGGTGATCGAGGAAATGAGGGCGCGCCAGTAGGCGCCGGCGCTTTTGAAAGCCGAGGCCCGTGGCCGCCGGCCGTTAACTTATGCAATCGCCGAGCCTCCCTGCGCTGACCAGGACGTCAGCGCAGGGTCGAGGGGAGACGGAAGCGGGCGAACGCCGATTACTCGCCCGTCGCGGCCAGCCCTGGGACAAGATCCTGCCGCACGCTCGCATACCGCGCCACGCGCTTGTGATCATCGAGTCGATCCGCCCAAGGACTTCGGCCACGGACAGGGCTTTCGATTTTGCGCGGGGCGCGTCCTTGGTGGCGAAAAAGAGCGGACGGTTGGCCTTCGCGGCGCGCGGGAACGCCTCGGGAGCGCTCTGCCAGGCTTGTCGCTGAGCAGTTCCACGAAGCGGCTCGCTCCCTGCACGCCGAGGAAGTGGGCCATGTACAACTCTGCGAAGGACGGGTCGCGCGCCACCTTGCCGGCCAGAATCGCCGCTGGGTGGTGATCATTTCGCCTGCCATCAGCGCCGAAACATAGGGGTTCGACGGAAATTCAAGATTGTTCGCGCTGCTTGCCGTCCGAAACTACAGGCCGCCCTGGACGATTTGGATCGCTTCGGCTTCAGCCGCATAGCCGTGCTTGGGGCCGTACCGTCGAATCACCTCAAGCCAGGTGCTCTCGATGAACTGGAACAGCCCTTCGGCCGACGACGTGCGCGCCTTGTTGTCCGGGAGCAGGCTCAACTCCTTGTCCGCCAGCGCCATCATGTAGGCCGGATCGACGCCCGTGACCTGAGCCGCTCGGACCACGGTCTCCGCAAGCCAGCGTGGAACTCTCATTTGCTCAAAGATGAGAACGTCATTCTGGCTCCCGCCTGCCTCTGGCGCAAGTGTCTGAGCATGGCTGGACGAAAACTGCAACATGGCGCAGAGAACAGCAATCGTCATCGTACGGAGAGAAGAAGCAGATCGCGCAGGCTTGAGGAGAAAAGATGGCATGCTTTCCTTCCCAATTGGCCCCGCTGCCTATTCTGGCTTGCGGTCCATTGATAAAGCTTCGATTTCTTCTGGAATGATTGCTATATGGTGCAATGCACCATGAATGTCAAGTGACTTTTCTGCGCGCCGCAAAGGGGTGCCGCCCGTTACGCTGCTTCTCATGCGAGAGCAGCCAGATGAGCAACGCCGGATGTGAGTGCGAAGCACGACAGCGACGAAGGCCGCGTGCAATCGCTCGTGGACCGCAGGGGAGGGCGAAGGTCTCGTCGGGCCCAGCCGATCCGACCGGCTTCGACCTTGTATGCAACCCGACGCCGGCCGGGATGCGAGAAGGCGATCCCTTGCCGGTTCCAGCCGAGTCGCTTCGCCCATCCATGTTCGTCGGGGACGTAATCACCGCGCCAGCGGTCACTCCGCTGCTCGAAGCGGCGCGGAAGGTCGGGTGCAAAACTCAGACCGGCGATGCTCGCGCGCACGGTCGAGGCGTACAATCGCCATGCACGCGACGGAGAGGACCCGGAATTCGGGCGCGGTTCGACGCCGTATGAGCGGGCCGGCGGCGACGCCGCGCATAAGCCGAACCCGTGCGTCGCGCCCATCGAAGCGGGGCCGTTCTACGCGGTGAAGATCGTGCCCGGCAGCCTCGGCACGTTCGCCGGATTGCACACCGATGCGCAGGCGCGCGTTCTGAACGGATCGGGCAAGCCGATTCCCGGCCTGTATGCGGCCGGCGCCGACGCAGCCGGCATCATGGGCGGTTTCTATCCTGCAGGCGGCATCAATCTCGGACCCGCCATGACCTTCGGCTACATCGCAGGCCGCCACATGGCGGGGGTTTCCGCCCACGAAGACGCACCCCGAGGAGGACAGGCATGACACGATATGAGCTCGCCACGATGAAGGTCGGCTTCGGCGTTGCGCCCAAAGCCGCGGAGGCGATCGCCGCCTATGCGACGGAGACCGGAGCGGGCGGCAAGCTTCTGGGCTGCTGGTTCTCGGATATCGGCGATCTGAACACGATTGCGGTGCTGCGCGGCTTCGCCGATGACGCGGAGCTTCTGCGCGAGCGCGACCGCACCTTGCGGAGCAGCAATCCCTTCGGCTGCGGCGACCTCATGGCCAGCCTCAAGCTGGAGTCCTACGCTCCCTTTCCGGGCCTGCCGCCCGTCGAACCCGGCGCGTTCGGCCCGGTCTACGAGATCCGCAGTTACATCCTGAAGAATGGGGGGCTCAGCCCGACCTTCGAAGGGTGGGCGGAAAAGCTCGCCGCGCGCACGGAGGTTTCGAAGCTCGTGGCGCTTGTATGGCCTCGATGGCCGGCCGCGCATCACGCACATCTGGCCCTACGCCAGCACGGACGAGCGCGCGGCCTTGCGCGCCGAGTCGGTCAAGCGCGGCGCCTGGCCGCCGAAGAGCGCCGTCTGGCTGATGACTGACATGGAATCGACGATCTATCTGCCGACGGCCGTGTCCCCGCTGAAGTGAGGCTCGCGCTACGATTCGCTTTTCGCTGGGCACCACGATCCTCAACATAGCGCCGCCCAATATGATGAATCGACGCTCACGGCCGTAGGTCCGAACTATCGACATGGCGCGATCTGAGGAATGCTGCCCGGACTGTCGGACCCGTTCTGGGTCGGTCTCCTCGCCAAGATGCTCGCAACCGCCGCCATCGTCGTTGCGGTCTCGGCGCTCGTCGAACGCGTCGGTCCGTTCCTGGGAGCGATGATCGCGACCCTGCCGATTTCAGCTGGGCCCGCATTGGCCTTCGTTGCGATGGACCACGGTCCAGCATTTCTCGAAGCCAGCGCGCGCACGGGCTTGCCGGCTTTCGCCGGCACCGCGGTTTTCGCGGCCGTGTACGCCCGGGTCGCCCAGCGCTGCCGCACCCTGATCAGCGTGGGTGGGGCCGTGGCGGCGTGGCTTCTCGCCACGATCCTGATCACGCGCGAAGCCTGGAGCGTCGGAGGCGCGCTGGCCCTTCACGCGGCTGTCTTCGGGGCCGCCATCTGGGCCACGCGATCCGTCCGGCGAGCCGCGCCTGTCAGGGTGGTCGGCAGGATCTGGGATATTCCGTTCCGGGCCGCGATCGTGATGTCGCTTGTCGCCACGGTCGTCATCACCGGCCGTCTCGCCGGCCCGGAGGCCGCGGGGATGACCGCAGTTGCGCCCATGGTGTTCGCGAGCGTCGGGCTTGTTTTGCAGCCCCGCATGGGCGGAGCCGCGCCTGCCGCCATGATGGCCAATGGACTCCTCGGTCTTATCGGGCTGGTCGCCGCGCTCGCTTTTCTCAGCGTCAGCGCAACCGCGCTTGGTTCCAGCTCAGCCCTCTCGCTGGCTCTCCTGATCTGCGTACTCTGGAACTTGTTTCTGGTCGGCGCGCGCTGGTTCCTTCGTCGGCGGTAGTGGACGCGACTTCAGCGCACGAACCTCTGCCCCAGCATAATTCTTGCGCCCAAGGTCGTCAGCGAGACGGCGTCGGAGGGCGAGCGGAACGCTCGTCAAATAAGCGAGCGATAGGGTCGGGGCATCGGCGCTCTCTCCTCGCGCTCACAGACTCAGCGGAGTGGCGAAATCGCCGCGCTGAGACGCCGCAGCAGGAAGGTCCCGAGCTTCGCGGGGAGCGAAGTGAAGCCTGTTCCTTGCGGCTGCGCCTGGCGAGCCGGCGCAGGATTGCGGAGGCGGGAGTCGGCCGGTCTCCGCCGAAAGCACGACCCGGCTGATCTCCAGAGCCGGACGCTTGCGCCTCACCAGCGCGACAGATCCTCATCGGTCGGAGGACGGCCCGCCGGCGTCAGTTGATCGACCACCTCGGGAAGCGTGTCGGACAGCTCCGAGAGGAGTTGGTCGCGCGGCATGCCGGTTTGCTGCTCGAGCACGTTGAGGGTGTCATCGCCGAGGACGTTGCCGAGTTCGTCGGGCGGGATAGGCTGGTTCTGGCCTCGGCCGACCCACGAGTTGACGACATCGCCATGGCCGCTGCGCTGGAACGCTTCGATCAGCCCGCCGAGGCCCGTGCCCACCAAGCCTCCCAAAACTCCCCCGCCGAGCGCCCCGCCAAGGCCGCCTCCGCCCTGCGAGGCTCCATGCGGAGCGCCGCCGGGCTGGCCGCCGTCCGAGCCCGGAACGGTTCCGGGCGGATACAGGCTGCTGGTGTCGATGCCGAGATCGCCGCCGCGCGGCGGAGCGCCGCCGCCGAACGGCTCGTCCCCGAGGGACCCGCCGTGTTGTTGCGGAGCGTTCTGCGGACGGCCCTGAGGACCGTCTTGCCGGCCGCCGAAAACGTTGCCCAAAATATCGCCGAGGCCGCCGCCTCGACCCTGCATGGCTTTGGTCGCGAGCAGCGCAAGCAGCGCCATCATCAGGGGCGACATTCCGCCCCGGCCCGTGCTCCCGCGCCCAAGGGCTCCGCCGAGACCGCCGCCGCGGCGGCCAAGCACTTGGCCGATGACCATATCCAGCAGTCCCATGCGTCCCTCCTCAAGGCAATGAACCCGTCGCTCGATCAACGACCCGCGCGGCGGAAGGTTGCCGGGATGGCCGGCGCACGGCGCATGGGCGCTTACCGAAGTTGGGGCTGCGCCCTGACCCGGACGGCTGACGCCGTCTCCGCCTCTCCCCGCGTGCGGGGAGAGGCCAGCCCGTCGCGCCCAAACTCATGGCTCGAAGCCGCATGAGCCTCGAACCGCGGTTGCGGCCAATCATGCAGAAGCGCAGCCAGGCGCGGCCGGTTTGAAGCCCTCGCATTCCGGTCATCCCTGCGCTACCTTTCCGTCGAGGAAAACGCCGGGAGACGCCGATGGCCGTTGCTGCGCGCAAGGAGAACCGTGCCGCCAAAGGCGCGGCCAAGGACAATTCAAAAAAAGCGTCCGCCCCGCACTTCAGCAAGGATGAAGACCTTCACGCCTATCGCGAGATGCTGCTCATCCGGCGCTTCGAGGAGAAGGCGGGCCAGATGTACGGCATGGGGCTGATCGGCGGCTTCTGCCATCTCTACATCGGGCAGGAGGCGGTGGTGGTCGGGATGCAGATGGCCACGGAGGACGGGCGATCAGGTGATCACGGGATACCGGGATCACGGGCACATGCTCGCGTGCGGCATGGATCCCAAGGGGGTCATGGCCGAGCTGACCGGACGCCGCGGCGGCTATTCCAAGGGCAAGGGCGGCTCGATGCACATGTTCTCCAAGGAGAAGAATTTCTATGGCGGCCACGGCATCGTCGGCGCGCAGGTCGTCGCTCGGCACCGGCATCGCCTTCGCCAACCATTACCGCGAGGACGGCGGGTCTGCCTGACCTATTTCGGCGACGGCGCCGCCAACCAGGGCCAGGTCTACGAGAGCTTCAACATGGCGGAGCTGTGGAAGCTGCCGGTCGTCTACGTGATCGAGAACAACCGTTACGCCATGGGCACGGCCGTCAGCCGCGCCTCGGCGCAGACCGATTTCTCGAAGCGCGGGCGTGTCGTTCAACATCCCCGGCGAGCAGGTCGACGGCATGGACGTGCGCGCCGTGCGCGACGCCGGGCAGCGCGCCATCGAGCATGCCCGCTCCGGCAAGGGCCCTACATCCTCGAAATGCAGACCTACCGCTATCGCGGCCACTCCATGTCCGATCCGGCGAAGTACCGCACCAAGGACGAGGTCGCCCGCATGCGCGAGGAGCACGATCCGATCGAGCAGGTCCGCCGTCGGCTTCTGGAGCAGTGGAAGATCGTCCGAGGACGAGCTGAAGAAGATCGACGGCAAGGTGCGCGAGATCGTCAACGAAGCGGCCGAGTTCGCGACCCACGATCCGGAGCCCGATCCGTCCGAGCTCTAGACCGATATGCTGCTCGCGAAGCGCGAGCGCCTCAAGCGCTGCCAATCCCGTCCGCGCGCAACCGATGAACGAGTCTCCATGGCGACCGACATTCTGATGCCCGCCCTCTCGCCCACCATGGAGCAGGGCAAACTGGCGAAGTGGCTGAAAAAGGAAGGCGACCAGGTCAAGCCCGGCGACGTGCTGGCCGAGATCGAGACCGACAAGGCGACCATGGAGGTCGAGGCGATCGACGAGGGCGTGCTCGCCAAGATCCTGGTCTCCGACGGCACCGACAACGTCGCCGTCAACACGCCGATCGCCGTTCTGGCGGGCGAGGGCGAGGACGTGTCGGCCGCGGCGCGAAGCCGCCCGCCGCGCCGGCGCCGCAGCCGGCAACGGCGCGGCGCAGCCCGGCGCCGACGCCCGACATGCAGGCCGAAGGCCTGACCGACCGGCCCGCGCCGCGGGCGCGGCAGGGGCAGGATCAGGCGCCGCCGCAACGCCGGCCGCACCGTCCGTGATCACAAACCGCACCGCCTACGACGCCATGGCGGAGATCCCGGAAGGGACCGAGATGGTCAACATGACCGTCCGCGAGGCCCTGCGCGACGCCATGGCCGAGGAGATGCGCCGCGACCCGGACGTGTTCGTCATCGGCGAGGAGGTCGCGCGAGTACCAGGGCGCCTACAAGGTCACGCAGGGCCTGCTGCAGGAGTTCGGCCCGAAGCGGGTCGTCGACACGCCGATCACCGAGCACGGCTTCGCGGGCCTCGGCGTCGGCGCCGCGCTCGCGGGCTTGCGGCCGATCGTCGAGTTCATGACCTTCAACTTCGCCATGCAGGCGATCGACCAGATCATCAACTCGGCCGCCAAGACGCTCTACATGTCCGGCGGACAGATGGGCTGCCCGATCGTCTTCCGGGGCCCAACGGCGCGGCGGCCCGCGTCGGCGCCCAGCACAGCCAGGACTTACTCCGCCTGGTACTCGCACGTGCCGGGCCTCAAGGTGGTCGCGCCCTACATGGCGGCCGACGCCAAGGGCCTGCTCAAGAGCGCCATCCGCGATCCGAACCCGGTGATCTTCCTCGAAAACGAGATTCTTTACGGACAGTCGTTCCCGGTGCCGAAGCTCGACGACTTCACCGTGCCGATCGGCAAGGCGCGCATCCACCGCGAGGGCAAGGACGTCACCATCGTCTCCTATGGCATCGGCATGACCTATGCCCTCAAGGCCGCGCAGGAGCTTGAGAAGGAGGGCATCGAGGCCGAGGTGATCGACCTGCGCACGCTCCGCCCGATGGACATCGAGACGGTCGTCGCCTCGGTGCAGAAGACCGGGCGGCTGCGTCACGGTCGAGGAGGGCTGGCCGCAGTCCGGCGTCGGCGCCGAGATCGGCATGCGGATCATGGAGAACGCATTCGACTATCTCGATGCGCCCGTGGTGCGCGTCACCGGGCAAGGACGTGCCGATGCCCTACGCCGCCAACCTCGAAAAGCTCGCTCTGCCGAACGTGGCCGATGTCGTGCAGGCGGCGAAGGCCGTCTTGTCTACCGGATGAGAGTTTCGAGGTAGCTTGGGACCCATCCGGCGGCTTGCGGCGGTTTTTGAGGCTTGCGGTTGGCGTGGCCTGCCGCACGAGGTTCATGGCCATGTGTCTGAAGATGGCCATGTTCTCGGGGCCATGGCCGGTGTGCAAGCGGGCGAGGTCGTCGTGGAAGACCACGTCCATGACCCAATGCAGGCGGTTTTCGACGCCCCAATGGGCGCGAACCGCTCGAGCGAAGGTCAGAGCATCCAGAAGAGCCGAAGAAAGATAGTAGCGGCGCGCGAGGCTCGTCTTGCCGCCCCGCTCCACCTCGGCCTCAACCATGGCGATGGCGGCAAGGCCCGGAAAGCGCGGCTCGCCCGGGAAGCGGCGATCGGTCGAGAGCCAGGCCACGTCATGGCTGACGACGTGGCGCCGGATCTCGATGCGGCCATGGTCGCCGTCGGTGGTGGCGTGCCGGTCGAGATCGTTCGAGGGGGCGGCAAAGAAGCGTTCGATCTCGCCGTGCAGGTTCGGCCAGTTGTCTTTCACCGCGATCAGGTAGTCCGCGCCCTTAGCCTGGATGGCGTGGGCGATCTTGGTCTGGCAGCCCATGGCATCGAGCGTGACGAGGGCTCCGGTGAGGGCCAGGCGCTCGAGCAGCAGCGGGATGGCGGTGATCTCATTCGACTTGGCGTCGGTGGCTTCCTGCCCGAGCACCAGGCGCTGCCGGGCCGCCCAGGCGGAGACAAGATGCAGCGGCTCGCGGCCCTTGCGGCGGTCGTGCGTGCGCCGCGAAGTCTTGCCGTCGATGGCGACAATGTCGGGCTCAGCGTCGCGCAACTCCTCGACCCAGGCCACAAAGCAGGTCTTGAAGAGCGCGGGGTCGAGCGCGTTGATGACGTCGTTAAGGGTATCATGGGAGGGAAGGCCATCGTTGAACGGTAAAAACCGGCGCAGGAAGTCCAGGTTCTTCACACCCCAGAGCCGGACTTCGACGAAGTCCTCCGCGCCCGCCAGTGTTGCGCAGAGCACGAGAAGCATGATCTCCGGCAGCGGATAGACGACCTTCCAGATTTGGCGCGGGTCCTTGAGGGCCGAGAAGTGTTCGATCAGGGGCCGCTTTGTCGCTTCGCTCGCCATGGCCAACCTCGCTCGTCGCAAGGCAGCTCATGAAGCACAGCAATGCCCGTGCCGGAATCCCACTCCCCCTCAAGCGATCGCCCTGGCGCTATCGGTGAGCGGTTTAGCGGCTCGTAAAGCAAGCGGGTGGTAAATCATCCGATGCGCGACGGAGCGCGGGCCGCTCGGGCTCGGCTGTCCGGGGCGCATAAAAATCGGAGTTGAAGATGCGGAAAACCTTTGTCGGAGCCCTGATCGTCGCCGGGGCCGCCTGCGTTGTTCTCGCGCCGGGGTCGCAGGCCCAGGCCAACCAGCCCTCCCGGCAGTCCATGGAAAAATGCGTCGGCCGGGTGCTCGCCACCATGGCCCGGGCGAAGGCGCCGGAAGTCCAGGTCGGCTCGGCGGTGACGACGCAATGCGATTCGCCGTTGCGCGCAACGCTCGCGGAGGCCATCAAGAAAGGCGAGGCGGGCGGCTGCACGGTCGACGCCTGTCTCGACCTGGCGCGGACGCGCGCCTCGGCCGAGGCGATCGCGGCCTATCGTCAGATGACCTCGCGTTGAGGGTCGGTGAAAGCGGAACGGAGCGGGCATGGCGAAACCAAATTCGAGGCTCTGTCCCTTCCGCCCGACGCCATGGAGAAGGGCGGCGTGGAAATCCTGCGCGCCTCCATCGTCGACGGCGGCGTGAGCGTGGCGCTGCGCCGCTCCTTCGACGACCCGTTCACCTGGGGCGTGCTGCTCGTGGACCTCGCCCGCCACGCCGCGCGCATCTATGCGCTCGAAGCCGGAATGAGCGAGGACGAGGCGATGGCCGAAATCCAAAGAGGCATCGAAGCGGAATTGGCCCACCCGACCGACCCCGGCTCGACGCAAGCGGTGAACTGAGCCACGCTGGGGATCAGCCCGAGGATGAGGCCATGCCGATCAACATCCTGATGCCCGCCCTCTCGCCCACGATGGAGAAGGGCAACCTCGCCAAGTGGCTGAAGAAGGAGGGCGACGCGGTCAAGTCCGGCGACGTGATCGCCGAGATCGAGACCGACAAGGCCACCATGGAGGTCGAGGCGGTGGACGAAGGCGTGCTCGCCAAGATCGTGGTGCCGGAGGGCACGGCGGATGTGCCGGTCAACCAGCTGATCGGCTTGATCGCAGGCGAGGGCGAGGACCCGAAGAGCGTCAGCGCGCCCAGAGGCGGCGCACCGTTCGGCGCGGCCGCTGGGGAGAAGCCGGCTCCGCAGGAGGACGAGGCCCCCGAACTCGGCCCGGCCGGCGCCCTGAGCGATGCGCGGGTCGATGAGGCTCCGGCCGACGCAGGCCGGGCGGCGCGCCGTCAGCCGGGAGCGCTCCGCAAGCGCCCAGGCCGAACGGGGCAGGGCAGGGCGGTCGCGTCTTCGCCTCGCCTCTCGCCCGGCGCATCGCCAAGGAGGCGGGGCTCGATCTCGCGATGCTCACGGGTTCCGGCCCGCACGGGCGCATCGTCGAGCGCGACGTGCGCAGCGCGATCGAAAAGGGCGTCTCCAAAGCCGGGCCGGGCCAAGCTCCGCCGGCCGCAGCCCCTCAGCCCGCGCCCGCCGCCGCGAAGCCGCCCGCGCCGGCGATCGCTGCAAGCGCCTCGGCCGATCAGGTCAAGGCGCTGTTCGAGCCCGGCTCCTACGAGGAGGTCCCGCTCGACGGCATGCGCAAGACCATCGCGCGCCGCCTCGTCGAGTCGAAGCAGACCATGCCGCACTTCTATCTCACGGTCGATGTCGAACTCGATGCGCTCCTGAGCCTGCGCGAGCAGATCAACGCCGCCGCGCCCAAGGACAAGGACGGCAAGCCGGCCTACAAGCTCTCGGTCAACGATTTCGTCATCAAGGCGCTGGCGCTGGCGCTTCAGCGCGTGCCGGACGCCAACGCGGTCTGGGCCGAGGACCGCATCCTGAAGCTCAAGCGCTCGGACGTGGGCGTCGCGGTGGCGATCGAGGGCGGGCTGTTCACGCCGGTCATCCGCAACGCCGACACGAAGACGCTTTCGGCGATCTCCAAGCGAGATGAAGGATCTCGCCGCCCGCGCCCGCGCGCGCAAGCTGAAGCCGGAGGAGTACCAGGGCGGCTCCACGGCGGTGTCGAACCTCGGCATGTTCGGCATCAAGGACTTTCAGGCCGTCATCAACCCGCCGCACGGCACGATCCTCGCCGTCGGCGCGGGCGAGCAGCGCGTGGTGGCGAAGAACGGCGCGCCCGCGGTCGTGCAGGCGATGACCGTGACGCTGTCGGTCGACCACCGCGTCGTCGATGGGGCGCTCGGGGCGGAGCTTCTGGCGGCGTTCAAGGAGCTGATCGAGAAGCCGATGGGGATGTTGGTGTGACCCTTTTCATGCCCGGCCTTGTGCCGGGCTTCCCGAGAGGAAGAGCGCAGTCCTTCAAGGTCGAGATGGCCGGGCCAAGCCCGGCCAGGACCCGGCCAGGACAACCCATGGACGCGGAATGCCCGACACCTACGACATCATCGTCATCGGCGCCGGCCCGGGCGGCTACGTCGCGGCGATCCGCGCCGCGCAGCTCGGGTTCAAGACCGCGGTCGTCGAGCGCGAGCATCTCGGCGGCATCTGCCTCAACTGGGGCTGCATCCCGACCAAGGCGCTGCTGCGCTCGGCCGAGATCTTCCACTACATGCAGCACGCCAAGGACTACGGCCTCGTCGGCGCAAGGCGTCGGCTTCGACGCCGCGGCCGTGGTCAAGCGCTCGCGCGGCGGTCGCCGGCGCGGCTCAACGAGCGGCGTCGGCTTCCTGATGAAGAAGAACAAGATCGACGTGATCTGGGGCGAGGCGACGCATCGACGCGCCCGGCAAGGTCACGGTGCAAGCGCGACGAAGCCGCGTGCAGCCGCAGGCCGCGCCGAAGGGCGCGCTCGGGCCGGGCACCTACCAGGCCAAGCACATCATCGTCGCGACCGGCGCGCGGCCGCGCGTGCTGCCCGGCATCGAGCCCGACGGCAAGCTGATCTGGACCTATTTCGAGGCCATGGTGCCGCCGGCGATGCCGAAATCGCTGCTCGTCATGGGCTCGGGCGCCATCGGCATCGAGTTCGCCTCGTTCTACCGCACCATGGGCGCCGAGGTGACGGTCGTCGAGCTGCTGCCGCAGATCCTGCCGGTCGAGGACGCCGAGATCGCGGCGCTCGCCCGCAAGCGCTTCGAGAAGCAGGGCATCAAGATCCTCACCGGCGCCAAGGTGACGAAGGTCGAGAAGGGCGCCGACGGCGTCACCGCCACCATCGAGGACGGCAAGGGCGGCACGCAGACGCATCACGGCCGAGCGGCTGATCTCGGCGGTCGGCGTCGTCGGCAACATCGAGAACCTCGGCCTCGAGAAGCTCGGCGTGAAGATCGAGCGCGGCACCATCGTCACCGACGGCTTCGGCCGCACCAACGTGCCCGGCATCTACGCCATCGGCGACGTCGCCGGCCCGCCGATGCTGGCGCACAAGGCCGAGCACGAGGGCGTGCATCTGCGTCGAGGCCATCAAGGGCCTGCACGCCGCATCCGCTCGACAAGCTGCAAGATCCCCGGCTGCACCTACTGCCACCCGCAGATCGCCTCGCGTCGGCCTCACCGAGGCCAAGGCCAAGGAGCAGGGCTGCGAGATCACGCGTCGGCCGCTTCCCGTTCGTCGGCAACGGCAAGGCGATCGCGCTCGGCGAGCCCGAGGGCCTGGTCAAGACCATCTTCGACGCCAAGACCGGCCAGCTGCTCGGCGCGCACATGGTCGGCGCCGAGGTGACCGAGCTGATCCAGGGCTTCGTCATCGCCATGAACCTCGAGACCACCGAGGAGGAGCTGATGCACACCGTCTTCCCGCATCCGACCCTCTCCGAGATGATGCACGAGAGCGTGCTCGACGCGTACGGGCGCGTGATCCACGTTTAGATGCGGACATTGCACTGTCGTTATACCCTGACAGCAACGGCCGGCGACGTGAGTTGCACTTCTGCAGCTGCTTGAAAAGACGCTAATTAGCCTCCCCGCTTCTCAAACGCTCCCGCTTCGTATATCCTAGGCAACGAGGGCAAGCATACAACCCGTTCATTGGTTATTTTCAGAGCCTTAGCGCAGAGCTTAGCCCGAGCGCCCAAGGACAAACATCAGAAATCTTGTTCTGGCGTTTCTGATCACCCTAATTGCTGGGATTGCAATTTTCTACATTTTCAAAGCTCTGTTCAATGTTGACGATAAGGTGGCGCAAGGCGCAGCAGCTATCCCGCTCACCGCCCTCCCGAAAATCTACTGAAGAACTCGAGAAGACCAGCGCAAGAAACTCCAGCACACCATCTGGAAAATTAATTGAGAGTCTTAATGAATTTGGCGTGCGTTGGCAGATCATGGTTTTATGTGGCACCTTAATCTTCGTGGGTATCCAAAACGGCCTTTCTATTTATAGTGGGGCTGTGTACGGTTTTATAGCAGCAAGCTGCTGGCGGCCAATTGTTCATCACAGGCCGCCCCACGGCTGTTTTCATGGTCGCAATTTCATTTCCGATTTTGATCGTCAATTTGTATCTGACTGGTCGGTGGATCGGCAGCCGTTGCTCGAAACATGGCGTTGCAGTTGTACTTATGTCCTATGTTCTTGGATTCGTTCTGACTCGGGCATTGGATTATTTTATGATAAGCGATGAGGATTATTTGAGGGTTTTTGGAGCACAAAGGGAGCTTGGAGTGGCTTACATCCAGCAAGCGGTAAAAATGTCCGTAGTGCCTGCGATCCTCTTTAGCCCGATCCTCCTTTTGGGATACTGGCGTGGGAGGAAGATAGCACTCTCGAAGTACCTGAAATACATCTTTGACATCATGCCGGGCGAGTCGCGAGAGACGTTGGTCAAGCGACGACCGGAATGACGAACGCGCGATCACCTCGTCATCACACGCCGGAAAAACCGCTTGATTTCCTCCGCGGCACGCTGCGGCTGCTCCATCTGCACGAAGTGGCCAGCGTCGGGCGCGACGGAGGCTCGAGGTTTGAGAAAAACTCGGGCAGGCGGTCCATCCAGTCGGCCTTGATGATCGGGTCGCGCCCGCCCCAGAGCGCGCGGTCGGCGTCTCGATCGGCGGCGCGGCCGAAGTCGCCGCGCTCGCGCGAGAAGCCGACGAGGTCGGCGGCGAACGGCATCTGGTGGAAGGACTGCTCTCAGATTTCCTTGAGATCTCCGGCTCGGCCCAGCGGCGGCCGATGCCGGGGTAGGGGCGGTTAAGAGGCACAGGCCGGCGGCCCGTCCGGCCAACGCCGCGCGAACGTTGCGTCACGTAGGCGCCGCCATAGTGCGAGACGAAGCCGACCGGACGGTCGTGGCCGAGCGCGTCGAGGAGCGCCCGCATGTCCTCCGCCAGCACGTCGACGTCATGGCGTCGGTCGGGCCGGGGTCGGGCTTATCGGTGTCGCCGAAGCCCCGAAAATCCGGCGCGATCAGGTCGAACCCGGCGGCGAGCAGCGCGGATAAGACGGCGCCAGGTGCGGCAGAACTCTGGCCAGCCGTGCAACAGAAGGAGCGTCGGGCCGCGGCCCTCGCGCCAGTAATGCATGCGGATGTTATTGGCGGTGAAGAAATATCCTGGGGAGGCGTGCATGCGGCTCTCCGAGTTGGCCGTGAACCGCGGGCGGCCCGAGCTTATCACGCCGACAGGGCCCGACGGCATTGGATCACGAAATCAACGACCCATATTGAGGCATGGGCGAAACCGCCCACGCTCGCGCCGGGCAGGATCAAAGGATGACAGGATCAAGGCATCAGCTTCCCGGAAAAAGCCGCCGATCCGCATCGAGGTCGACCGCGAGGCGCTGGCCGCCTTCGACAGGCGCGCCGTGGCCGCGCAACTCGGCGTCGGCCTCGCGGCCGGGTGGCTGGCGAGCTGGATCGTCGGCGGCAGCGGCCTCATTAGATATGTCGCGACGGGCTTGATCGGCGCGTTTGTGGGCGGGTACCTGCTGGAAAAACTTGGCATCGACCTCGGCATCAAGAACCCGCTCGCCGCGCGGATCGTCACCGCGACGATCGGGGCCAGCCTAGTGGTGCTGCTCGCGCGGATGCTGGCGTAGCGGCGGGAAAGATGCGGCCCGGCGCTGAACCTTGCCCTACCTTGGCCGTTGATCTGACGAACCCGCGGGAGATTCACCATGGACGCCACCACTTACAGCGCGCTCGGGCAGCCCGGCGTCGGCTTCTTCATGGCCATCATCATCGGCGCCTTGGCCGGATGGCTGGCGGAGAAATTCACCCGCTCCGACATGGGCCTGTTCGCCAACATCATCATGGGGATCATCGGCGCCGTCGTCGGCAACTTCCTCGCCCGGCTGCTCGGCATCTACGTCGTCGGCTTCTGGGGCAACCTGATCTCCGCGACCGTCGGCGCCATCCTCGTCATCGTGGTCTATCGGGCCATCGCCGGGCGTCGAACGAGCTACTAGCCTGCGCTCGTCCATGCCGCCCCGCCGTTTGCACTGAGGCGCGGCAGGTCTTAAGTCACCCCTGCCGCGGCTCTTGCAGCGTCGCGGCCGGGGTTTTTGATGGCCGTTGTTCTCGACCTCCTGACGAAAGACGCCCGGCCGCGTCATCCCGAGAAGGCGCACCGGCCGGACCAGCCCATCCTTCGCAAGCCCGATTGGATCCGCGTCAAGGCGCCGGGCTCGCCCGCCTGGGCCGAGACGAACCGGATCGTGCGCGAGAACAAGCTCGTCACCGTCTGCGAGGAGGCGGGCTGCCCGAACATCGGCGAATGCTGGGAGAAGAAGCACGCCACCTTCATGATCATGGGCGACACCTGCACCCGCGCCTGCGCCTTCTGCAACGTCAGGACCGGCCTGCCGGGCGCGCTCGACCGGGACGAGCCGGAGCATGTCGCCGAGCGCGGTCGAGAAGCTCGGCCTGTCGCATGTCGTCGATCACCTCCGTCGACCGCGACGACCTCGCCGACGGCGGCGCCGGAGCATTTCGCGCAGGTCATCCGGGCCATCCGGGCGCGCTCCCCGGCCACGACCATCGAGGTGCTGACGCCGGATTTCCTGAGGAAGGACGGAGCCTTGGAGGTCGTCGTTCGAGCAAAGCCCGATGTGTTCAACCACAATCTCGAGACGGTGCCGTCGAAGTATCTGACGGTTCGCCCCGGCGCGCGCTATTTCCACTCCATCCGGCTGCTCCAGCGCGTGAAGGAGCTCGATCCGGCGATGTTCACCAAGTCCGGCATCATGGTCGGCCTCGGCGAGGAGCGGAACGAGGTGCTCCAGCTGATGGACGATCTGCGCTCCGCGGAGGTCGATTTCCTGACCGTCGGCCAATACCTCCAGCCGACGCGGAAGCACCACCCGGTGGTCCGTTTCGTGCACGCCGGAGGAGTTCAAGGGCTACGAGACCACCGCCTACGCCAAGGGCTTTCTTCTCGTCTCGGCAACGCCGCTGACCCGCTCCTCCCATCACGCCGGCGATGATTTCGCCAAGCTGAAGAGCCGCCCGCGCCGTCAAGCTCCGGCGCTGACGGCGAAGCGCCATGCCGTCGTTCCGCACCACGCGGCCGGTGCGCGCACACGCCGTCTGCAGATGTTCGAGCTCGTCGCCGACGTCGAGCGCTATCCGGAATTCCTGCCGCTCTGCGAAGACCTCAGGTGCGCCGCCGGGCCAGAGCGGGGACGGGGTGGAGAGCCTCGTCGCCGAGATGCGGGTCGGGTACAAGGAGATCCACGAGACCTTCACGTCGCCGGGTGACCCTCGACCGGACGCGGCAGCGCATCCTCGTCGAGTATGTCGACGGCCCGTTCAGCTACCTCGAGAACCGCTGGAATTTCCGCACCGCGCCGGCCGGCTGCGAGGTCGAGTTCTTCATCGACTATGAGTTCAAGAGCTTCGCGCTCGGCCTGCTGATGGGCGCGGTGTTCGACGGCGCTTCACAAGCTTCGTCGAGGCGTTCGAGGACGCGGGCGGACGAGATCTATGGCCAAGCGCGCGTCGCGCGAGCCTCATCCTCGCGGCCAGCGCCCGTTCCAGGAGCGCGAGCGCATCCTCGACCGCGGCCGCGGACGTCGCGCGGCCGAGGTCGCCATAGCGGCGCTCCAGGTGCTCGGTCGCGCCGCCCGCTCGCGAGCCCGAAATGGACGAGCCCGACCGGCTTCGTCGCGGTCGCGCCGCCGGGGCCGGCAACGCCGGTGATCGGCGACCGCCACCTGCGCCTCGGATCGGCCGAGCGCGCCCTGCGCCATCGCGCGCGCGACCGGCTCGCTGACCGCGCCGTGCTCGGCGATGGTCGGCCGACACGCCGAGCAGGCCGGTCTTCGCCGCGTCCGAATAGGTCACGTAGCCACGCTCGACGACATCGGAGGAGCCCGGAATTCGGTCAGGAGGCCGGCGACGAGGCCCCCGGTGCAGGACTCCGCGGTCGCGATCGCCAGCCTTCGTCCGGTAGGCGTCGAGGAGAGCGGCCGCGCGCTCAAGGAGGGCAGGGGGGAACATGGCGCGCCCGCAGGCAGCCGAATCGTCGCCACCGCCTGCGCCGCGAGGCCTTCGCCTCGGCCGATGAAGCCGAGCCGCTCGGTCGTGGTCGCCTTCACGGAGACGGCCCCGAGCGGCAGCCCGGCGATCGCCGCGATTCGCTCCGGATGGGGTCCCGCCGGGGGCCGATCCGGGGCCTTCGCACAGCACCGTCGCGTCGAGGTGGTCGATGAGCCCGCCTCTGCGCCGACGCGCTCGGCCGCGAAGGCGAGAAAGCGCTCGGAGAGGCCCCGCGCCATTGCGGATCGCTCGGCGGGAAAAACCCCGATATCGCCCTCCGCCAGCGCACCGAGCACCGCGTCGGTCAGGGCGTGCAGCACGACGTCGCCGTCGGAATGGGCGACGACGCCCCGTTCTCGGCGATCCGCACCCCGCCGAGCCAGACGTGGTCGCCGTCGGTGAAGGCATGAACGTCGAACCCCGAGCCGACACGCATGACCAGTTTCCGCCCGTCCCGCCGAGACGCCGCTCGGCGGCGGCGAAATCCGCGTCCGCGTGAGCTTCACATTGGCCGGCTCGCCCTCGAACACCGTGACCGCGAGACCAGCCCATTCGGCGAGCGCGCCGTCGTCGGTGAAGCCGTCGAGACCGGCTTCGGCAGCCCTGCGGTGCGCGTCGAAAAGCGAAGTCAACCGCAAACGCTTGCGGGGTCTGGATGGCGCGCAACGCCTCCCGTTGCGGGGTACCGACGACGCGCCCCGTCCCATCCACGACCGTGACCGTACGGTCAGGGGCACGCCCGGCACGGCGGCCCTGCAAGCGCGGCCCGCTTCGATCGCGCGGTCGATCAGGGAACCATCGGCGAAGGGCCGCGCAGCGTCGTGGATCAGGACATGGCTGCCTTCGGGACTGGTCAGGCCGGAGGCCGCCGCCTCGAGGCCGAGCCGGACGGAAACCTGCCGCGTCGGGCCGCCCGCGACCGGTTCGCAGAGCTTGGACGTGCCGCCCGGAAGCATCCGGATGGCGTCCCGGTACAAGTCCAGATCGTCCCAATTCAAAACCGGCTGGACGCGGTCGATCCGCGGATGCGAGGTGAAAGCTTCGAGCGTTCGGGCGAGGACAGGCCGCCCGCCCAAGCTCCGGTATTGCTTCGGCAAGCCGCTTCCCGCCCGCGCGCCGCGCCCTGCGGCGACGATGATCGCGACAACCGGCATGCTATTCTCATTTCAGCGGCTTCGGAGACGCGGTGATAAGCGCCTGCGCGGCCGAGAGCAAACGCCGGGGCGGACCGCATCACCCTCGCTGGCCGACCAGCGCGAACATGGCGCCCTGCGGGTCTCGGCCCTGGACGATGCAGGCGCCGCCCGGCACCTCCATCGGCCCGTTCACGATCTGGCCGCCGCCGGCCTTCACGCGCTCGGCCGCCGCGTCGATGTCGCCCACGTTGAAGTAGTAGAGCCAGTACGGCACGGGCATCATCGGCGGCTTGTTCAACATGCCGCCGAGCGTCGTCTCGCCGTGGCGAACAGCTGGTAGATGCCCATCGCGCCCATGTCCATGGCATCGGTCTTCTCCCAGCCGAACAGGTCGGCGTAGAACGCGAAGGCCTCTCGGTCGGCGGCCAACAACTCGTGCCAGCCCACGCGGCCGGGCGCCACCTGCTCTGGGGGCTGGTCCTGCGCGGGGCTCGCCGACTTGAACAGGGCGAGCGACGCGCCCTGCGGGTCGGCGATGACCGCGAAGCGGCCGACGTCCGGGATGTCCCGCGGCTCCACATACACGCTCCCGCCGGCCGCTTCGCCTCCTCGCCGCTCGCATCGACGTCGGCGACGGCGACGTAGCCCAGCCAGTTCGGCGGCGCGCCCATCTTGCGGGCGTCCTCGGGCAGGGCCATCAGCCCGGCGACTGGCGTCTCGCCGATGGTGAACATCGTGTAGGTCATGCCGGGCATCGGCAGTCGTGCGCGCCCCAGCCGACGACATCGCCGTAGAAGGCCTGGGCGGCGGCCAGGTCCGTGGTCAACAGCTCGTACCAGACGAAACGGCCGTGAGAATTGGACATGCTTGTTCCTCAAGTTAGAGTTCGCGACCTTATAGCTGAATGCCAGCCGCGCGGCACGGCATCGCGGCGAGCACGGCCAAGCGCGCATTCTCAACCGCCGGCCTTGCGCCAGGAACCGGCATATAGCTGGTGCGTTGGATTGTCTCCCGGAGAAGGGGAACGTGCTCTCGATAACCGACGTCGCCTTGAACCTGGGCGCT
>CAVSLO010000050.1:0-11614 GCA_963728675.1 uncultured Alphaproteobacteria bacterium
GGAACCCGGACATATCTCGTGTCACCTACAGAAACAGGAAAATCTCCTTGACAGCGTCACGCTGGTCCGCTATCAAACCCGCACGCTGACGAAGTGCGGCCGGATCGACGGGCCGACCTGACCGGCGGCTCCGAATTTGCTATATTGACGCCGAGGGGAGCGGCTCTGCGATCCGCCCCTTGTGACCCTCTCCGGCGAGAGGGCGACACCAGTAGGCCGAACGGGCGAGCGGGTCTTTCCCAAAAGAATCCACTCGCCCTTTTGTTGTCCCAAACACCGCCTCGCGCCGCCCGCGCGGGGCGGTTTCGTTTTGGGGGACCCGCCGGCCCTTTTCCGCCTGAGGTGCATCATGAGTTCCTTTCCGGCCCACCCGCCCGAACGCTTCGCGCAAGCGCAGCGCCTCTACGAAACCACGACCCTTTCGCTGAAAAAGATCGGGGCGGAAAGCGGCGTCGCGCGTTCGACCGTCGGCACCTGGGCGAACCGCAACCAATGGCGCCGGCCGGGCGAAGCCGAGCCGCGGTCGGTGCGCAACCCGGCCGCGCCGGCGAAGCGGCCGACGGCGGCCGCCGGCCGCCGCAGCCTTTATTTGGCGATCGTCGAAACCGCCGATGAGGCGCGCCGTCAGATCGCGGCGTTCCGGGCGTGCCCACCCCTCGATCTGGCCGAGCGCGAGCGCCACGCGCGCACGGTGGCCCATTACGTTCGAACGCTCCGGCAGAGCAAAGAGCTTCTCGCCCAGGTCGAAGCCGCCGCGCCCCGCGCCGCCCAACCGAAAGGGAATCCGCATGACGGGGACCGATGCCTCGACCAGGGCCGAAGCCTGGCCGAACTGCGCGACGAGTTTGTTCGATTGCTTGCGTGCGCTGTTGCAGATGGACCGGATCGAGGAGGCCCTCGCCCCCTGTAGCGCGCCGGAGCTGATTCGCCTGTGCCGTTTCTGGTACTGTCACGGCCGCCCCGACCAGCGGCCGCCCGTGCTGGCCCGCAACGGCCTGCCCTGGACGGCTGGCTCATGCTCGGCGGCCGCGGCGCCGGCAAGACCCGCGCCGGCGCCGAATGGGTGCGCGGGGTGGCGCTCGGCCACCCGGATATCGAGCAAGCCGGCCGCAGCCGCATCGCGCTGGTCGGCGAGACCGAGCACGACGTGCGCGAAGTGATGATCGAGGGCGCTCCGGGCTCCTCGCCGTCCATCCGCGGCGCGAGCGGCCGGCGCTGGACGCCGTCGCGCCGCGCGGCTGGAATGGCCGAACGGCGCGGTGGCCCACGCGTTCTCGGCCGAGGATCCGGAAAGCCTGCGCGGCCCGCAATTCGGCGCCGCCTGGGCCGACGAACTCGCCAAGTGGCGCCATGCCGAGGCGACCTTGGACATGCTGCAGTTCGGGCTGCGCCTTGGCGACGCGGCCGCGGCAGGTCGTCACGACGACGCCGCGGCCGATCGCGCTGCTCAAGCGGCTGATGGCCGACCCGGCGACCGCGGTGACGCGCGCCGCGCACCGTCGACAACGCCGGCAATCTGGCGCCGGCGTTCATCGACGACGGTGATCGGCGCGCTACGCCGGCACGCGGCTCGGCCGCCAGGAGCTCGACGGCGAGATCATCGAGGAGCGCGCCGACGCGCTGTGGACGCGCGACGCTGATCGAGGCTGCCGCGTCGCGCGCGGCGCCGCCGCTCGCGCGCATCGTGGTCGCGGTCGATCCGCCGGCCTCGCTCGGCGCAGCGCGCCGACGCCTGCGGCATCGTCGCCGCCGGGCGTCGACGACGGCGGCATGCGTCTATGTGCTCGCCGACGAGACCGTCGGCGGGCCTGCGCCGCCGGCTGGGCGGCGAAGGCGGTCGCGCTGTGCCGGCGGCTGGAGGCCGACGCGCTCGTGGTCGAGGTCAACCAGGGCGGCGACATGGTCGCGCGGTGATCGCGCGAGGCCGATCCCGGCGTGCCGGTGACGAGCGTGCGCGCGACGCGCGGCAAGTATGCTGCGCGCCGAGCCGGTCGCCGCGCTCTACGAGCAGGGCCGGGTGCGCCACGTCGGCGCGTTTCCCGGCGCTGGAAGACGAGATGTGCGATTTCGGCCCGGGCGGCCTGTCGTCCGGCCGCTCGCCCGACCGGCTCGACGCGCTGGTCTGGGCGCTGACGGCACTGATGCTGCGGCGCCAAGGCGGAGCCGCGGCGTGCGGGTGCTGTGACTACCCGCGCAAGGCCGGACTTGTCCCGGCCATTGACAATTCGAAGTCGCCTTCTCCCACAGCGAAGAGGCATTGATGCTCAATCATCCTCACCCGTCTCGCGCGGCCTTCTGACCAGCCGCCCGAGGCCAAGGCCTCGCGCGCCGGGGCCGCTGATCGCGTTCTGCGAGCCGGCCGCGCCGTGCTGGACGCCGCGCGACTATGCGGCGCTCGCCCGCGAGGGCTTTCAGCGGAACGCCATCGTGCATCGCGCCGTGCGGCTCGTCGCCGAGGCCGCCGCGTCGTGCCGCTGACGCTCTCTGAAGCAGCGGCAGGGCGCTCGACCGCGCATCCGCTGCTCGCGCTGCTGGCGCGGCCGAATCCGCGCGAGGGCGGGCAGCGCTTTCTCGAGAGCGCTCTACGGGCACCTGCTGGTCTCCGGCAACGCCTATGTCGAGGCGGTGCAGCGTCGACGGCGCGCCGCGCGAGCTCTACGCGCTGCGGCCCGACCGGATGCGCGTGGTGCCCGGCGCCGACGGCTGGCCGGCGGCCTACGAATACGCGGTCGGCGCGCAGACGGTGCGCTTCGCCGACAGCGGGACGGCGCGCTGGCCGCCGATCCTGCACCTCACGCTGTTCCATCCGCTCGACGACCATTACGGCCTCGCGCCGATGGAGGCGGCGGCGGTCGCGCTCGACATCCACAACGCCGCCGGCGCCTGGAACAAGGCGCTGCTCGACAACGCGGCGCGGCCCTCCGGCGCGCTGGTCTATGCCGGGCCGGCGGGACGCCGCTCTCCGACGAGCAGTTCGAGCGGCTCAAGGCCGAGCTGGAGGAGAACTACCAGGGCGCGCGCCAACGCCGGCCGGCCGCTGCTGCTCGAAGGCGGGCTCGACTGGAAGCCGATGTCGCTCTCGCCCAAGGACATGGACTTTCGTCGAAGCGAAGAGCCGCCGCCGCGCGCGAGATCGCGCTCGCCTTCGGCGTGCCGCCGATGCTGCTCGGCATCCCCGGCGACAACACCTATGCCAACTACGCCGAGGCCAACCGCGCCTTCTACCGCCAGACCGTGCTGCCGCTCGTGCGCCGCACCGCCGAGGCGCTGGCCGCACTGGCTGCGCCGGCCTTCGGCGAGACGCTCTGCGCTCGAACCCGACCTCGACGCCATCGAGGCGCTGGCGACCGAGCGCGAGAGCGCTGTGGCGGCGCGTCTCGGCCGCGGATTTCTTGAGCGACGACGAGAAGCGCGAGGCGGTCGGGTACGGGCGCATCCCCCGCCTCTCCCAGGAGGAGAGGTCGAGCGCCGCCGGAGGCGGCGACCGGGTGAGGGGCGAGCCGTAGCCGGAGAAGACGCCACCGCCTCCTCGATGAGCCCCGTCCGGAAGGCGCTCCCCTCACCCGGACGGCCGCCGCCGTCCGCCCTTCAGCCCCTCCCCGCAAAGGGGAAGAGGAGAGGAGACCCCCATGCTCCCACTCGACCGTGTCGCCGAGGCGATGATCGCCCGTGGCGACCTGGCCCACCTCGCCCTGCTGCTCTGGGCGAGCGGGGCCTCGCTCTTCGCCCTCACGATGCTGCGCGAACTGTCGGCCGCCAACCGCCGCTTCGACGACTTCGTGCGCGAACTCGCCCACTTCAACCGCCGCCATGCGTCCGCGGAGTGACCCCATGAGAGCCAAACCTAGCCCACGTCCGGCGCAGCCCCCAAAACCCGCGCCCCGCCAAAACGCCACGAAGGTCATCCGCGTCTTCGTGCGCACGCTCGAGCGCATCGAGGGCGCGAAGAGGCCGCAGGAGGCGTCGCGATGAGGAACCTCCTCTTCTGTCGTCACCGGGCTTGTCCCGGCGACCTCGATGCGAAAAGCGCTTCTGATCGAGAGGGCCGGGGCAAGCCCGGCCATGACAAGACGGTGATGCGTCCTTCGATCTGGGCGCGCGAACAAAAATTTTTGCCCGAGCCGCCCGCAACCGTCGCGGACGGCGTGTTCGAGGGCTACGCCAGCCTGTTCGGGATCGCGGATCTCGGCAAGGACGTGGTCGCGCCCGGCGCGTTCGCGGAAACCCTCGCCCGGCGCGGGCCTCCGGGCGTGCGCATGCTCTGGCAGCACGATCCCGCCGAGCCGATCGGGCGCTGGCTGTCGCTCGCCGAGGACGCGCGCGGCCTGTGGGTGCGCGGCAGACTCAACCTCGCCGTGGCGCGCGCCCGCGAAATCCACGCCCTGATCCGCGACGGCGCGGTCGACGGCCTGTCGATCGGCTTCCGCGTCGAGCGCGCCCGCGCCGACAAGCGCGCGGGCCTGCGCCGACTGGAGCGCATCGACCTGTGGGAGATCTCCCTCGTCACCTTCCCGATGCTGCCGGGAGCCAGGGTGAGCGGCGTGAAGCAGAGCCGCCTGAACGCCTCTCCCCGCGGTGCGGGGAGAGGCCGACCCCCGGACTGTGATCCGGGGGCGGGTGAGAGCGCGCATCCGGGTGCGCTCCATCCGGAGACGCCCCCTCACCCCCGCTCCGCTGCGCTGCGCTCGCCTTGCGCTCCCGCGCAAGGCCCTCTCCCCGCTGGGCTAGCTGCGCTAGCAGCTCTGCGGGGAGAGGAGACCGGCGCATGCGGGGAGAGGCGGATAGCCCACGCCATCCGCCGCGCCGCGGCGCGTCTGTTCGACGTCTAACCCAAGAGGACCCCATGACGCTTTACCTCCAAGCCTCCGAGCAGAAATCCGCCGACCGCGACGCCGCCGAGGCGTTCGACGCGTTCGCCCGCGCCTTCGAGGCGTATTGGGACACGAACGACGGGCGGCTCGCCGAGATCGAGACCCGCCTCTCCGCCGACGTTGTGACGGCGGGGCAGATCATCTCTCAACGGCTCAACATCAAGATCGAGCCGGTGTTCATCGACAACGCGGTCGCGGTCGAGACGATGCGCAGCGGGGACATCGCCGCCGTCGTGCAAGTCGTCGGGAAGCCGAACGAGCTCAAACCTGAGCGCGGCTTCCATTTTCTTCCCGTCGAATACAGTTCAGTGTTTGAGGATTATTATGTACCGACCTTTCTGAACGCGGAGGATTACCCGGCCCTGATTGCAATTGGCGAGGCGGTTCCGACGATGGCGGTGCAAACGGTTCTTGCGGTCTATAATTGGCCGGTCAACAGCGACCGCTACCGTCGGATTGCGCGCTTCATCGAGGCTTTCTTCGCCAAGTTCGAGCGGCTCGAGAACCCGCCGTACCAACCAAAGTGGAGGGAAGTGAACCTCGCCGGAACTGTGCCGGGTTGGACCCGATACCAGGTCGCGGAGCAGGCTCTTTCGAAACGTGCGGGAGAACCCCCGGATCGTGGGCAGCCGTCCGCCCAGGGTCGGGGCGTTTCAAGCCAGCCGCGGCGGTAAATCCCCGCCGACGCTGGCGGGTCGGCGTTGGACGGCTGGCGCATGGCTGGTCGGTGGGTGGCCTGTCGGCGCGACAGAGAGAAGCGCTATCGCCCGACCCAATCGGCGGCGTTGGAGGGCGCGCGCGGTCGCGCGATCGCCTCGGCGGGGGTGTAGCGCTGAAAATCGTTCGTGCGGGCTGCGATCCAGGAGGCGTGCTCGGCCACCGGCGTCACCGCCGTGAAGCCGCCGCAGGCGGTCTTGACCCGCGCCCGCAACGCCCCGCTCGACCAGCTCACGATGCCGAGCAACTGGCGCCCGCGCAGGATCGGCCCCCCGGAATCGCCCCGGCAAGCGCCGGCCCCGCTCGTGGCGGCGAGCCGCTGCGAATCCGCCACCACGAGGACGCGGTTCGCGACCTGCAACGTGCCGAGCGAGACAAGCTGGGTCTGGCGCAGAACCCGCGCGGTGCCCTGCGCGCTCTCGGCGGTCGCGCCGAAGCCGGCCAGCTCGACCGCCTCGCCGGGGCCGACCGGCGCGGCGGTGCGCGGATCGAGGGGCACGAAGTCGGGGCCGAGCGGCTGGCTCAGCTTCAGGAGCGCGAGGTCCACGCCGGGCTGCGTGCGCGGCGTGGTGCCCGGCACGAAGGCCGGGTGCAGGGCGGCGGCGACCGCCATCACGCCCCGCTGCCGGAAGGCGCTGTCGACCGCGATGACGCGATAGGCGGCGCGCTGCAGCACGCAGTGCGCGGCGGTGAGCACGAGGTCGGGCGCGATCAGCACGCCTGAGCACAGTTCGCCGCGCGAACTCTCGACCCGCACCACCGACTGGCGCACGCCGTTGGGGTCGCGCGCCACCGCGCCGCCCACCACGGCGTGGGCGGGCGCGGCGGCGGCGAACAGGACGGCGGCGATGGACGAGACAAGGGGGAGGCGCATGGGGCAGCTTGGCCTTTTCGCATTCGAGCAGGCAACGCGCGGGGGGGCGGAGCGAGTTCCCTCATTCCGAGCAAAGGCGCGGCGGTTCGGCAAGTTTTTTCAACGCCATGCGGCGCTTCGCCCCCAGACTTTCAGGATGCGGTCGATCCAGTCGCGTTGCGGACCGAGCAGGACGCCCTGGCTGAGGCCGCCGCAGCCCGCACCGGTCACGCCCGCCGCCCAGGCGGCGACCGCGAACACGGCGCTCGACCCGCCCTGCGCGACCGGCCCGCCGGAGTCGCCTTGGCACGCGCCCGCGCCGGCCGCGCCCCTGGCCCACACCAGGATGGCGCTTGGCCCATGGGGCTCGACCGCGGCGAGCGCCGCGGTGCGGAACGTGCCGCTCGAGCGCCCGTCGCCCGCGCGCGCCACGCCATAGCCGCCGAACGTGAGGCTCGATCCGACGGGCGCCGCCGTCGCCGACAGCGCCGCGGCCTCGAACCGGGCGGGGAGGGGCTCGGGCAGGCGGATGAGCGCGAGGTCGATCGAGCGCCGCCGCGCCGCGACGGCGTCGGCGGCGTAGCCCGGATGCACGGCCTTCGCGGCGGGCGCGACCAGGACCGGCGCGCCGTCGTCGCCGCGCCAATGCACCCGGCGCTCGCCCGCGCCGGCGGCGCAATGGCCCGCGGTCAGCACCACGTCGCGGGCGACCACGACGGCGCTGCACACGCCGCCGTTCGAGGACAGCACCATGACGCTGGAGCGGGCGAGCGGACCGGCGTCCGCCGCGCCGCCGACGATGGCGCGGGCGGGGGCGACGGCGGTGAGGCTGAGCGCGAGCGCCGCGAGGCTGAGAGCGGACCCGTTCGACATCGTTTTTCCCGCCACCCCTGTCGTTCCGGGGCCGCGAAGCGGAGCCCGGAACCCATGAACACAGGCGGTTCCAGAGAGCGCGAGCCCGTCCCGCTCTGTTCTGAAACGCTCGCGTTCATGGGTTCCGGGCTCGACGCTGCGCGTCGCCCCGGAATGACGGGAGGTGGCTCGTTGCTCCTGGAGACTCTTGAATGATCCCCATACCGATCGAAGGCCCGGCCGTCGAGCCCGTCAGCGTGCCCGACATGCGGGCCTATCTGCGCCTGGACGACGGCGCGGAGGACGATCTCGTCGCCGCGCTGGTCAAGGCCGCGCGCCTGAGCGTCGAGGCCCTGGCGGGCCGCGTGATGATCGACAGCCTCTGGCGCATTGCGCTCGACGGCTGGCCGGAGAGCCGCGTGATCCCGCTGCCGGCGTCGCCGCTGCTCGCGGTCGAGCGGGTGCGCGTGCTCGATCGGGACGGGCAGGCGGCGGACGTGCCGGACGGCCTTTATGAAGCCGACGCCCTGAGCGATCCGCCGCGCGTCATCGTCGATCCGCTTGCGCCCGAGCCGGGCCGCCCGCGCCAGGGCATCGTCATCGAGGTCCGGGCCGGCTACGGCGCGACTGCAGAAACCGTGCCCGAGCCGCTGCGCCAGGCCGTGCGGCTTCTCGCGGCGCGCTGGTTCGAGAGCCGCGGCGACGCCGACCCCGGTCCGGCGCCGCCCGACGTTATGGCGCTCGTGGCCCCGTTCCGGCGGGTGCGGATTTAGCGCCCGCCTCTCCCCAGGGAGAGGCGGGGCGTCACGCCTTCTTCTTCGAAAAACCCGAGACCGCCCATGACACCTCGCCCCACCCTCGGCGCGCGAGCGCGCCGCTTCGTGCTCGAACTGCCGCTCGACAGCCCCGACGGCTTCGGCGGCGTGGTCCGTCGCTACGCCGCCGGCCCGCAACTGTGGGGCGCGATCGCGATGCTGAAAGGCGAAGAGCGCCGCCGCGCCGACCGGCCCGAGCAGGCCGTCACGCACCGCGTGACCGTGCGCTACCGCGAGGGCGTCACCCCCGCCATGCGGCTCACCTGCGGCCTGCGCCGGTTCCGCATCAAGGCGGCGGCCGATCCGGACGGGCGGCGGCGCGACCTCGTCTGCCTGGTCGAGGAGGTTTCTCCGTGACGAACCCCATCACAAACCCCATCCTGGCCCTGCGCGGGGCCATTTTGGCGCATGTCCAAACGGACGCCGCGCTCGCCGCGCTGATGGGCGGGACCGTGCGTCTGTACGACGAGCCGCCCCGCGCGTCCGAGCCGGTCTACGCCGTCTTTAGCGACGCCGCCGCCCGCGATTGGTCGACCGGCTCGGACGCGGGCCACGCGCATGAGGCCGCCGTCGTCGTCTGGGCGCGGGAAGGCGGCGCCCGCTCAGGCCTGGACGCCGCCGCGCGGCTCGCGGCGCTGCTGCACGACACGGCGCTGCCGCTCGACGGCCACCGCCTCGTCTCGTTGCGCGTCGCGGCGATCGAAACCGCGCGCGACGACAAGACCGGCCTCGCCCGCGCCACCGTGCGCCTCACGGCGCTGACGGAGGCTCTTTGATCGTCTCTCCCCGCATGCGGGGAGAGGCCGACCTCCGGACTGTGATCCGGGGGCGGTGAGGGGGCGTCTCAGGACAAGCCTCTTCCGGACACGCGGGGCGCGATCGGGATGGTTCGCGCGGGCGAAGCGGCGGCGCAATTGCTGCAACTCACGGATGGTGCGGGACCGAGCGAGACCCAGTTCCATCCGAACTGCCTCTTCTTCGCTCGCGGTCACGCTGGCCGCACGGGACCCATCGTCGTCCAGACCGCGATAGGCTTGCTTGGCTCGATCAATGGTTAGCCGGGACGGTGCGCCTAAATCCAGATGGGGCAGCGAACCCATTGCAGTCCACTCCTGAACGCTCCGTCCTGCTCCAGATCGCCGAGATCGGAGAGCAGCTCGTCGAAGACGGTGCGCCTCTGCCCCAGGTCGCCGGCGGCCGCCCACGGCCCGGTGAATCGGCTGCGTTTCATCGATCCGGCCGGCGCCACATCGCTTTGAGGTCTTCAGGAGACGCGGTCTGGGACATGGTTTCGCGCAGCGTCGTTCTGAAGAGCCGTTCCGGCATGGCCTTCAGCGCGGCCGTGTCGCTTCCAGCGCCTCGATTTCGCTGAGCACGGCTTTTCGGACAACGCTGACGCGCTCCAGATAGGGACCAAGCTCGGCCCCTACTTTGCATGGTCCCTAAGGCCTGGCAGAGGTCCGGGGTCACGCCGGAGCCCACGTTCCGTGCGGATGAACTGGTCGCGCCGGCGGCGGCCTGCTGACCACCCACGGAGCAGCATGATGCTCAGCAGATGCCTTCGGTTCAACATGGGTGCGGAAAAGGCGTCTAGGCCAGCGCAGGCCCGGTCCGATCGGACGCCGAGTACATCGCCGGCGGTACGGATATGAACCAGCTCCTCAAGGAGAACGTGCGTCGGCCGTCCCGTCTCGTGGATCTCACGGCCGGCCTCGCCGGTCTCGACGACCGTATCGCGGCCGGCCCGGACGGGAGCCTGCGTCTCGGCGCGCTGGCGACCATGACGGCGGTCGCCGATCATTCCCTGGTCCGCGACGGGTTTCCCGCGCTTAGCCAAGCCCTGCTTGCCTCGGCGAACGGCAACATCGCCAAATACCTCGTGCCAGTGAATGCGGACGTGGGCCAGTTCGAGGTCGTCTTCGTCGACGAGCACGATCCGCATGTGAACCCGCTTGGCGTGGAGGGCGTGGGCGAGATCGCGCTTGTGGGCGTGGCTGCCGCGATCGCCAATGCGGTTCATCACGCGACGGGACAGCGCGTCCGCGACCTGCCGATCACGCCGGAGAAGCTGCTTTAGCGGACCCGATCCCCTTCACAAGAGCGGCCTGAGCCATCATGTCGAGCGGCTTATCCACCTCCCGTTAAGGGTGCGCCGCGACGCTGTAGTCAGCCTATGGCGAGACTGGGGAGAGCGATGCAGGTCAAAGCGGCGAGCGCGCGTCAGGCCGTTGTGCGCAGGTGCATTCACGCGCTCGGGTTGTTGGCGGGCATCGTCACCCCGCCGGCTAAGGCGCAAGAGGCCGCGACGCCGCCCCTCAGTCCGAGCTGCCGTGCGCCGGCGTCCGACATCGCCATTCCTGCGCCGCTCCCACATATGACCGCTGCCCTCAAAGGCGCGAGGACGATCCGCGTCCTGGCGATCGGTTCGTCCTCAACGGTCGGCGTGGGCGCGTCCTCGCCGGCCAAGAACTATCCGGCGCAGCTTGAGGCAATTCTGGAGCGGACGTTCAGAAACCTTAACGTGGTGGTCGTCAACCGCGGCCTCTCCGGGGAAGTCGCCGCGCAGACTGCCGAACGCCTCAGGCGCGAGGTGGCCGAAAACAAGCCTGATCTCGTCCTGTGGCAGGTCGGAACCAACGACGCGCTGGGGCGGGTTCCCATCGAGGGGTTCAAGTCGGTCGTGCGAGAGGCGATGCAATGGCTCAAGGGCAGGCTGTCGACACGGTGTTGATCGGCTTGCAGTACAGTCCGCGCGTGGCCCAGGACGAATCCGCGACCGCGATCCGGCGGGCGATCCGCGATCTCGCAGCCGAGGAAGGCGTGCTGCTCGTGCGGCGGTACGAGGCGATGCAGTTCATCGCCAACGCCAAGGAAGGCGAACTCCTCTCTGGCGACGATCTACACCAGAACGACCTCGGCTACCGCTGCATGGCCGAGCACATCGCACGGGCGCTCGTCGTCAGCGCCTTAAATCCCACCGTGGGCGTCGCTCGCCCATAAGCGGCGCTCGCGCGGTCCAGCGTCGTTCACCGACCAAGCGTCGCTCGGATCGGAAGCGAGGAAAGCGGCCCTATTTCATTGCCCGGCGGAAGCAGGATTGGCCCGACAAACCCGATCACACTCGGTTAAAGGCCCTCGCGTTACGCTGCGGCGGCAATCTGAGACAGTCCCAAACGCGGGCTGGTCTTGAGCCGGGCCCGTAGCCGCCATGTCCTCACGAAGATCGGATGCGTGCAGCATCGCAGGACCGACTGTCTCGGCGGGCTGGGCCGTCTTCGATGGTTCCGCCTCGCTCCCGAGTTCGAGCGAGACGGATTTTCGTCTGTTGGCCGACAGTCTTTCCGGCGTCGTCGTGCGCACCAGCCTTGACCTTAAGCGCGAGGCTGTCTCGCCGGCCTGCAAGCGCCTGCTCGGTTGCGAGCCCGAGGAGTGGGCGGGCCGCGCCGTGTCGGACACCATCCACCTCGATGAGGCCGGAGCCGAGCTTCTCCGGAGCCTCCGCGGGG
>CAVSLO010000051.1:0-111469 GCA_963728675.1 uncultured Alphaproteobacteria bacterium
TTTGGTAGGAGAACCGCGACTCCGAGCGGATCCGCCGCCGGCTTCGCTTCGCAGAGCGGGCTCTGGACGCCTGGGATTAGAACGGCCCTTCAGTCAGGCGCCTTTGCGCGTAGCCTCGGCGACGGCGGCTGCGAGCCCGCGACCTCGCCGGAAGCTCTTTGGCGCGCCCGACTTCCGGATCGGGTCCGAGGCCGGCTTCAAACCCGGCGCTCAGGCGGCGGCGTCGATCTCCGCAGAGGCGGCCGTTGCGCCGTGCCGCAAGTTGGCGATGATCCCGACGATCTGCTGCGGGAAGTAGGGCGTGCGCAGCAACGGCGCCCCGCTCACCTTCCGGTCGGCCGGGATCGTGTGAGGCGCACGCGAGGTGTAGATCACGTTCACCTTTGGATTGAGCGAGCGGGCGATCCGCGCGACCTCAAGGCCGTCCACCGCGCCGGTTTTGACGTCCGCGTCTGTCACCAGCACGTTCAGGCGGCGGCCATGCTCGCGCAGCAGCGCGGCGGCTTCGTCGCCGTTGGAAGCCGAGAGCACCTCATAATCATACCGTTGAAGGCCGCTGGCCGTGGTGCGCCGGGTCAGCCCGTCGCTGGCGACCACGAGGATGAGAGTTTGCCGAGGCATGATCGCGTTCCCTTCTTGGAGCAGCCGCCGAAATCGGCCCGAAGCGGCGGCTGGCCCGATCATGATCGTGACGCGATGGTTAACGAAGCCTTACGGCTCAGCTGTTGAAAAAGAGCCTTCCGGTCCAGCTTGCGGTGCTTTGAGGCGGGTAGGAAGGCGTGGGCTCGCCTGCCGCGCGTGAGCAGGGGTCTGCGGGCCGCCAGAGATTGGCGAATTGAGGACATAAGCATGGTATCTACAGCATGATATCTACGCAGATGCGAAAGGCGGGCCGTCGCGCTTGCCGGGGCTTTTTCAGCCGCGAAAGCAGGTTGTAGAGCAGCGCGTAAAGCGGCGTGCGACATGTGCGACAGGCGTTCCGCTTGAGCTTCCCCACCGGGATTAAAACGACTGCTCATCCGGCGCTCAGGTCTGCTGGAACAGGGAAGAGGAGCAACCCATTGCGGGAGCAGGATCGAGAGGGGGAGGCGCAGGCCGCGCTGGAGCGCGCCGCGCGCGACGCGGAGACGGTTGGCGCATCGTCGCTCGCCCGCCTGGGGCGGCGCGCCGGCGATCATTTCGCCGGCCGCGATGCGAGGGATGTGGAGGGCGGCGCGGACCCGGTCGAGCTCTGGGGCCGACGCATCGGGCGCGCCCTGTCGCTCGTCGGGGTCGCCGCGCTCGCCTGGTGGCTCGGCGTCCAACTGCATTGGTGGTGAGCCCCGTGCCGGACTGGTCGGCTCGTTTAGCCCCTTCGCTTACCGATCTGGAGCGCCTGGCCGAAGACGCCTACGCACGGTTGCCGGACGACTTCCGGCGGCTCTGCAAGGGCCTCGTCATCCGCATCGAGGATTTTCCCGATGCCGAGACGCTGCGGGAGATGGGCTGCCGGAGCGAGTTCGACCTGCTCGGGCTGTTTCGCGGGATCGGCCTGGCCCAGGGCGGGGCAACCTTCGTCACCGGGCAATTCCCCAACATGATCTGGCTCTACCGCCGCCCGCTCCTCGACTACTGGGCCGAGCACGAGGAGACGCTCGGCGGCCTCGTGACCCACGTCCTGGTGCACGAAATCGGCCACCACTTCGGCCTGTCGGACGAAGACATGGATGCGATCGAAGCAGCGGCCGAGTAAGGGTTGTCCCAAGGCGCTGCGCTCAGAGAAAGCGCGGCCGCCAGCGGGTCAGGGTCAGCGCATTCAGCACGACGCTGACGCTGGACAACGCCATCGCGGCGCCGGCCACCACGGGGCTGAGAAAGCCGAGCGCTGCGAGCGGGATGCCGAGCACGTTGTAGGCGAAGGCCCAGAAGAGACCGCGCTTGATCGCCCGCACAGTGCGCCGCGACAGGTCGATGACGGCGGGCACGAGCCGGAGGTCCGGCCGCATGAGGGCGACGCCCGCCGTCTCGAACGCCACGTCCGTTCCGCCGCCCATGGCGATGCCGATGTCGGCGGCGGCCAGCGCCGGCGCGTCGTTGATGCCGTCGCCAACCATGGCGACCGTGAGGCCGTCGCGCTTGCAACGCCTGAATGGCGGCCGATTTCTGAGCCGGATCGACTTCGGCGCGTACGTCGTCGAGGGCAAGCTCCCGCGCGACCGCCTCCGCCGCGCCGCGCCGGTCTCCGCTGAGGAGGATGGGGCGGACGCCGTCGCGCTTGAGCGCCGCGACGGCCTCGCGCGCCTGCGGGCGGATGTGGTCGCGGAAGGCGACGACGCCGAGCGCGCGGGGTTGGGGGGCGGTCTCGGCAAGGATCGAGGTCGTGGCGCCCTCCGACTCAAGCCGATCGGCCACGGGCGCGAGCGCGTCGAGGTCGATCCCCCGGTTCGGAACAGCCCGCCGGCTGCCGAACAGCAGGCAGCGTCCCTCGATCACGCCTGCAACGCCCCCGCCTGCCTCGACAGCGATGCCAGCGGCCGCAGGCGCGTCCGGGGCCGCTTCGCGCACGGCGGTCGCGAGAGGGTGCGTCGCGCCGGCCTCTAACGCCGCTGCGAGGCGCAGCACCTCGCCGTCGGCCATCCCCGCCGCGCCGCGCACGGCTGCGAGTTGGGGGCGGCCCTCCGTCAGCGTTCCGGTTTTATCGAACACGACCGCGGTCACGGCGCCAGCCCGTTCCAGCATCTCGGCGTCGCGGACCAAAAGACCGCGCCGCGCCGCGACGCCAGTCGCGGCCATGATCGCGGTCGGCGTCGCAAGGCCGAGCGCGCACGGGCAGGCGATGACGAGCACCGCGACCGCGTTCACGGCCGCCGTTTCGAGGCCGGCCCCCGCGACCAGCCAGCCGGCGAGCGTCACAAGCGCAATGACGACCACCACCGGCACGAACACCGCGCTGACCCGGTCGGCGAGGCGCTGCACGGCGGGTTTCGACGCCTGCGCGCTCTCGACCATGCGGACGATGCGGGCGAGCGTGGTTTCCGCGCCCCGCGCCGTCACGTCGACGACAAGCCGGCCATCGAGGTTCAAACTCCCGGCAATGACTTTCCCGGCGGGGGCCTTGTCGACCGGCGCGCTCTCGCCCGTGACGAGCGCCTCATCAACGCGGGCCGTCCCCTCGACGATGACCCCATCAGCCGGCAGGCGCTCGCCGGAGCGGACCAGGATGCGCTCGCCTTTCGCCAATTCCTTAACCGAGATTTCGGCTTCAACGCCGTTCCGGACGACGCGGGCGGTCGCAGGCGCGAGCCGTTCGAGGGACGACAGGGCGGCCACGGTCTGGCGCGTCGCCCGCTCCTCCAGCCATTTGCCGAGCAGCACGAAGGCGATGACGATGGCGGCGCTCTCGAAGTAGAGGTGCGGCGCGTGGCCGGCGGGGGCGGCCGCCCAGAGATAAAGGCTGAGGCCGAACGCCGCCGTGGTGCCGAGCGCGACCAGGAGGTCCATCGTCCCCACGCCAACCCGGAGCGACTTCCAGGCGGCGCGGTAAAAGCGCGCGCCGAGCCAGACCTGCACGGGAGCTGCAAACGCGAGTTGGACGGCGGGCGGCGGCATCCAGTGCCGTCCGAACAGATCGCCGATCATGCCGGCGATGAAGGGAGCCGAAAGCGCGAAGGCGAGGATCGCGTCGCGCTTGGCCTTTTGGGCGCGCGCCTCGCGGGCGGCAGCCTCGGCGCGCGCATCCCGCTCGGGCGCCAGCAGAGCCGCGTCGTAGCCGATGTCCTCGACAGCCGCGACGAGCGCCTGCGGATCGACATTGTCGTTGAGCGCCACATGCGCCCGATGGCTGGCGAGGTTGACGCTCGCCTGGGCGACGCCCGGAACCCCGGTCAGCGCCCGCTCGACCCGCGTCACGCAGGACGCGCAGGTCATGCCCTCGATGGAGAGATCGACCGTGGATGCTGCGTTTGCCATTCTCTCCATGTGGGGAGGGTGATTGGGCGTCAATACTGCGTCCGGTCAGGAGGAGGGATGCACGCGGAGCGCCGCTGGATGCTTGGCGCCGCTCTCAATACGTCGCCCGTCCGCCCGACAGGTCGAACACCGCGCCGGTGGTGAAGCTGTTCTCGGACGAGCAGAGCCAGGCCACCATGGCGGCGATCTCGCGCGTTTCGACGAAGCGCCCGCGCGGGATTTTGGACAGCATGTAGTCGATGTGCTCCTGCGTCATCTGCTCGAAGATGCGGGTGCGGGCCGCGGCCGGCGTGACGCAGTTCACCGCGATGTCGACGCCCGCGAGTTCCTTGCCGAGCGATTTCGTCAGCGCGATCACGGCGGCCTTGGAGGCCGAATAGGCCGAGGCGTTCGGGTTGCCCTCCTTGCCGGCGATCGAGGCGATGGTGACGATGCGCCCGTAACCTTGCGCCATCATCGACGGGATCACGGCGCGGCAGCAGTGAAGGGTGCCGTCGAGATTGAGGCGCATCACCCGCGCCCAGGCGTCGAGCGGGTACTCCCAGGTTTTGACGTTCGGTCCCGCGATGCCGGCGCTGGTCACAAGGATGTCGATGGGGCCGTGCGCCTCCGCGCAGGCCTTGGCGGCTTGCATGGCCGCCTCGGCGTCCGTGACGTCGACGGCGCGGGCGTGAACGGTCTCCCCGACGCTCGCCGCGGTCTCCTGGGCGAGGTCTTTGTCGAGATCCCAGATCTCGACCGTCGCCCCGCTTGCGGCGAAGCGCTCCACGATCGCCTGCCCGATGCCTTGCGCGCCGCCTGTCACGATGGCGACGTGTCCGTTGAGGTCGATCTGATTCATGGCGATCTCCGGCGTGTCCCGCCGGAGAGCCTAGACCATCAGGAATCGAAAGCGAACTCGGGTTGCGGCCCGGCGCGGCTTGTCCCAAAGCTGTCCGGGTTCGGCGAAGATCAGGTTGGAACCCAATCGGCGTGGCCGTTCGGGGCGCGCGTCATCGCCCCGCGTCCGTCTGGGGCGAGGTCGGTTCAGGGCCGATGCGTATCTCAAAGAGCGGGTCTCATCCTGGGATGAGGGAGCGGGACGCCGAGCAGGCGGCCTCCGCCATCTTGCCGCGTCTGTCCACGCCTTCCTTCGACCGGACAGACGTAGGCCAAGCCCGGCGCTGACGATGGAGAGCCATCCGGCGCCTCCGGTCGCAGCCGCTTCTACGCGGCCACGCCGAGCTTCTTCTGCAGGCTTGTCGAGGAAGTGGTGTACTGGAACAGCAGCTTCTTGTCCGGATAGACGTAGCGGTGGACCTTTTGGGCCGCGAGCGCGGCCTCGTGAAAGCCGGACAGGATCAGCTTCAGCTTGCCTGGATACCAGTTGATGTCGCCGACGGCGAAGATGCCGGGCGTGCTCGTCTCGAATTGTTCCGTGTCGACCGGAACGAGGTTCTCGTTGAGGTTGAGGCCCCATTCGGCGACGGGCCCGAGCTTCATGGTCAGCCCGAAGAAGGGCAGCAGCACGTCGCAGGGCACCTCAACGGTCGAGCCGTCGTCGCGGCGCACCACGGCCGCTTCCAGAACGGGCGCCGGCCCCTTCAGGGCGATGACCTGGCCGAGTTCGAAATCCATCGCCTTGTCGGCGACGAGCGCCCGCATCTTGTTGACGCTGTCGGGCGCGGCTCGAAACGCATCCCGGCGATGCAGCAGAGTCAGACGAGCGGCGAGCGGCTGCAGGTTGACGGTCCAGTCGAGCGCCGAGTCGCCGCCGCCGACGATCAGCACGCGCTTGCCGCGGAATATTTCCATCTGGCGCACGGCGTAGAACACGCCCGTGCCTTCGTAGGCGTCGATGTCTTGGATCGGCGGCTTTTTCGGCTGGAACGAGCCGCCGCCTGCGGCGATCAGGATCGCCTTGCAGGTGAACCGCGTGCCCGCGTCGGTCTTAAGCTGGAATCTCGGCGCGCTGGGCGTGCCGAGCGTCTCCAGGCTCTCGACCATCTCGTTCAGGTGGAACGTTGGATGGAAGGGCGCGATCTGCGCCATCAGGTTGTCAACGAGACCCTGGCCCGTGATCACGGGGAACCCTGGAATGTCGTAAATCGGCTTCTCCGGATAAAGCTCGGCGCACTGCCCGCCTACCTTCGGCAGGATGTCGACAAGGTGAGCCTTGATGTCGAGGAGGCCAAGCTCGAAGACGGCGAACAGTCCCACGGGGCCCGCGCCGACGATGACGACATCCGTTTCGATATGGTCGGTCATTCAAACATGCTCCTTGCCGCATGGCTCATGCATGGCTGGACGATTCTTGCAAGGCACGATGGCGGCGCAGCTTCAGCCGCGGACCGGCGCGAGCGTAACCTCCAGGCCGTCGAGCTCCGGAGTCCAGAGAATCTGGCAGGCCAGGCGGGAGTTGCGCTGGGTCAGCGGCGCCATGTCGAGCTGGCCTTCTTCCTCCTCGGACGCAGGCGGCAGCCGCGCCAGCCACGCCTCGCCGACGAAGACGTGGCAAGTCGCGCACTCGCATGCGCCGCCGCAGATGCCCTCCATCGGCAGCTTCCAGTCACGGATGATCTCCATCACCCGCCAGCCCTCCAGCGCCTCGATCGTATGGCGTTCGCCCGTGTGATCGACGACGTGGATTACGCGTCTCGGTTCGGCGGAATCGATCGCCTGGCTTGGACTGCTGGCGATCCCGCTCCCCTCGCTGGCGTTGCTGTAACGATTTTTCTGAGCTTGCTCCTTGACGAACCGCTCGAAGCGCTCGCCAAGCGTGTGTCTGGAAGCCATTTCCCCCTCCTCGGCCGATCACATGGCGCGGCGCAGGCCGGATCGCAACCAAGATCTGCACATCGTTCCAGGAAACGGCTTCCCCGAAGATCGCGCCCTTGCCCTTGAGCCCGACGCGGCTTCCGCTAAGGTCGCGGTCCCTTCAGAGGACCGATCCGAGACGATGAAAGAGCCGCGCCCGATCCGCCGCACCCGCCCGACCTTCACCGACCAGGAGGCGCTGCAATTCCACGCCCAGGGGCGGCCCGGCAAGCTCGAGGTGGTCGCCACCAAGCCGATGGCGACCCAGCGCGACCTGTCGCTCGCCTATTCGCCGGGCGTCGCCGTGCCGGTGCTCGCCATCGCCGAGAGCCCGACCTGCGCCTACGACTTCACGGCCAAGGGCAACCTGGTTGCGGTGATCTCGAACGGCACGGCGATCCTGGGGCTCGGCAACCGCGGCGCGCTCGCCTCCAAGCCCGTGATGGAGGGCAAGGCGGTCCTGTTCAAACGCTTCGCCGACATCGACGCCTTCGACCTGGAGGTCGGCACGGAGGACCCGGACGAGGTCATCAACTGCGTGCGCTTCCTCGGCCCGACCTTCGGGGGCATCAATTTGGAGGACATCAAGGCGCCGGAGTGCTTCGTCATCGAGGAGCGCCTGCGCGAACTCATGGACATCCCGGTGTTCCATGACGACCAGCACGGCACAGCGATCATCGCCGCGGCGGGACTGATCAACGCGCTCCATCTCACCGGACGCGACATCGCCACCACGAAACTCGTCGTCAACGGCGCGGGCGCGGCGGGCATCGCTTCGATCGAGCTTCTCAAGGCGGTGGGCTTTTCGCCGAACAACGTCATCCTGTGCGACACGAAAGGCGTGGTGCATCAGGGCCGCACGGAGGGGATGAACCAGTGGAAGTCGGCCCACGCGGTCGAGACCGCCGCCCGCACGCTCGCCGACGCCATGGAAGGAGCCGACGCCGCCTTCGGCCTGTCGGTCAAGGGCGCCTTCACACCCGAGATGGTGCGCTCGATGGCGGCGCGGCCGATCATCTTCGCCATGGCGAACCCCGACCCCGAGATCACGGTCGAGGAGGTGGCGGCGATCCGGGACGACGCCATCATGGCGACGGGCCGCTCCGACTATCCGAACCAGATCAACAACGTGCTCGGCTTCCCCTACATCTTCCGCGGCGCGCTCGACGTGCGCGCGAAGACCATCAACATGGAGATGAAGATCGCCGCCGCGCGGGCGCTGGCCGACCTCGCCCGCGAGGATGTGCCGGACGAGGTGGCCGCCGCCTACCAGGGCTCGCGCCCGCGCTTCGGGCGCGACTACATCATTCCGGTCCCGTTCGATCCCCGCCTGATCGCGACGGTGCCGCCGGCCGTGGCGCGGGCCGCGATGGACGCCGGCGTCGCGCGCCGGCCGATCGTCGACATGCCGGCCTACAAGGCGCAGCTCTCGGCCCGGCGCGATCCCGTCGCCGGCACGCTCAACCGCATCTTCGAGCGGGTCCGAAAGTTTCCGAAGCGCGTGGTGTTCGCGGAAGGCGAGGAGGAGCAGGTCATGCGCGCCGCGGTGTCCTTCGTGAACCAGAGCCTCGGCACGGCGATCCTGGTCGGGCGCGAGGACCGCATCCACGAAACGGCGGAGGCCGCCGGCATCGATGTCGCGGGCCGGGACGGCCTTGAAATCCACAACGCCCGCCTCTCGCATCGCAACACGGCTTACGCGCGCTTTCTCTACGACCGGCTGCAGCGCAAGGGCTATCTCTTCCGCGACTGCCAGCGCCTCATCAACCAGGACCGCAACCATTTCGCGGCCTCGATGGTGGCGCTCGGCGACGCCGACGCCATGGTGACGGGCCTGACCCGCAACTATTCGACGGCGCTGGACGACGTGCGCCGCGTCATCGACCCCAAGCCCGGCCATCGCGTCATCGGGCTGTCGCTGTGCCTGGCGCGCGAACGCACCGTGTTCGTGGCCGACACGGCCATTCACGAGATGCCCGATGCGCAGGAGCTGGCCGAAATCGCGATTGAGGCGGCGGGGGCCGCGCGACGCCTTGGCTACGAGCCGCGCGTCGCGCTCCTGTCGTTCACGACCTTCGGCCAGCCCAAGTCCGAACGCAGCGACAAGATCCAAGAGGCCGTGAAAATCCTCGACGGCCGGCGGGTCGATTTCGAATACGACGGCGACATGGCGGCCGACGTGGCGCTCAACCGGGATCTCATGGCGGCGCAGTACCCGTTCTGCCGCCTCACCGGACCCGCGAACGTACTGGTCATGCCGGCGTTCCACTCGGCCTCGATCTCGACCAAACTGCTGGCCGCGCTGGGAGGCGCGACCGTGGTCGGCCCGCTGATCGTCGGCCTCGACAAGCCGGTTCAGATCGCCTCGATGGGCTCCACCGACGCGATGCTCGTCAACATGGCGGCTCTGGCGGGGTACAACATCGGGGGATAGCGCCCGGCTGGAGCGCGGGCTTTATCGCTGTTTCGCGAAAAGCTTCTCATGCTCCTGCCGCAGCAGGTTTTTCTGCACCTTGCCCATCGTGTTGCGCGGCAGATCGTCGACGAAGATCACCCGCTTCGGCAGCTTGAACTTGGCCAGGCGGTCGTTGAGCGCGCCGAGCACGTCCTTCTCGCTTAAAGAGGACGACTTGTCCTTCACCACGACCGCGGCGACGCCCTCGCCGAAGTCGGGATGCGGCACGCCGATCACCGCGCTCTCGACCACGCCCGGGATGGCGTCGATCTCGGTCTCGATCTCCTTCGGATAGACGTTGAAGCCGCCGGTGATGATGAGGTCCTTGCCGCGCCCGACGATGTGGACGTAGCCGCGCTCGTCGATCTTGCCGAGGTCGCCGGTGATGAAGAAGCCGTCGTCCCGGAACTCGGCCTTGGTCTTTTCCGGCATGCGCCAGTAGCCCTTGAACACGTTCGGGCCGCGCACCTCGATCATGCCGATCTCGCCTTGCGGCAGCTCCCGGCCCGTGTCCGGGTCCGTGATGCGGAGTTCGACGCCCGGCAGCGGGAATCCGACCGTGCCGGCGACGCGCTCGCCGTCATACGGGTTCGAGGCGTTCATGTTGGTCTCGGTCATGCCGTAGCGCTCGAGGATGGCGTGGCCGGTGCGGGCCTGCCATTCGCGGTGCGTTTCGGCCAGAAGCGGCGCGGACCCGGACACGAACAGGCGCATGTGCCGCGTCGCCTCGCGCGTCAGGCCCGGATGCTGCAAAAGGCGCACGTAGAAGGTCGGCACGCCCATCATCACGGTCGCGCGCGGCATCAGCCTTAAAATCTCGTCGGCGTCGAACTTGGGCAGGAAGATCATCGACGCGCCGGAGAGCAGGGTGACGTTGCTCGCCACGAACAGCCCGTGCGTGTGATAGATCGGCAGCGCGTGGATCAGCACGTCGTCGGCGGAAAAACGCCAGGCGTCCTTCAGCGTCAGCGCGTTCGAGGCGAGGTTCTCGTGGGTCAGCATGGCGCCCTTCGAGCGCCCCGTCGTGCCAGAGGTGTAGAGGATGGCGGCGAGGTCGTCGTCCACGCGCGCCACCGTGTCGAAGCCCTCCGGCTGCCCGGACGCGGCGTCCACGAGCGAGCCGCGCCCATTGGCGTCGAGGGTCTCGACCTCGGCGCCCGATTTTTGGGCGACGGCGGCGATCCCTTCGCGTTTCGACGGATCGCAGACGACAAGCGCCGGTTCGGCGTCGCCGATGAAGTAGTCGAGCTCGGCCGTCGTATAGGCCGTGTTGAGCGGCAGGAACGCCGCCCCGGCGCGCAAGGTCGCCAGATAGAGCACGAGCGCGGTCGGCGACTTCTCGACCTGCGCCGCCACCCGGTCGCCGGGCTTGACGCCTCGGCTCGCCAGCACGTTCGCGAGCCGGCCCGACAGCGACAGGAGGTCGGCATAGCTGTGGCGCTCGCCCGTCGCGGTCTCCAGAGCGGTCTTGCCGGAATCCGCGACGCTGCTTGCGATGCGGTCGAAAAGATTGGCTGTCATGGCGCAGGCACCAGTTCTCGGGCGGGAAAGTCGGCGCGCAAGGCTTTGCGCACGGTCGAGGAGGCGGCCACTTCGCCTTTCTCGGCGAACGCCTCGTGATTTTTCTCGATGTGGTCGAGGTCGTAGAGATAATTGACCATCAAGCCGTGCGATTGCCGCAGCCCCTTGGACGAGAGGTCGCCCAGAAAATTGATCCGCTCCAGCCGCGCGCCGTTGCCGAGGTGGAATCGGGCGACGGGATCGATCGGGCGCCCGCGCGGCGTCTTGGCGCGCAGGAAGTAGGCGGCGGCGGCCGGCATGAGCGCCCGGCGCACGGTCTCGGCCGTCGCGGGGCCGAGATGCCAGCCCGGCTCGTCGAGCGGGCGCAGGGCCTGCTTCTCGGGTTCGATGAGAAAAGCGGAGTTTTCGTTCGCCCGCTCGCGCGCCAGCCAGGCGGCGAAGCCGGGAACGGGCGAGAGCGTGACGAAGGTCTTCAGGTTGGGCAGCTCGCGCTTGAGGTCTTCAACCACCTGCTTGATCAAAAAATTGCCGAAGGAGACGCCGCCTAAGCCTTTCTGGGTGTTCGAGATCGAGTAGAACACCGCGGTCGTCGCTTCCTTGGCGGGGATCGGCGCGCGATCCGGGGCGAGCAGCGGCGCGATCGCACCTGGAATCTCCGTCGTGAGCGCCACCTCGACGAAGATTAGCGGCTCTTCGACGAGCTGCGGATGGAAAAAGCCGAAGCAGCGGCGGTCGGTCGGTTCGAGCCGGTTGCGCAGGTCGTTCCAATCCTGGATCGCGTGAACCGCCTCGTAGCGGATGATTTTTTCCAGGATGTTGGCGGGCGTGCGCCAGTCGATCGGCCGCAGCACGAGGAAGCCACGGTTGAACCAGGACGAGAACAGGTGGACGAAGTCCTCATCCACCGCCTTCAGGTCCGGCCGGGCGGCGAGATGATCGAGAAGCTCCTCCCGCATGCGCACCAGCGCGAACGTCCCCCCCGGCGCAAGATTCAAACGGCGGATGAGTTCCTGCCGACGCGGCTCCGACGCATTGTGAAGGGCGCGAGCGGCGGGGGGCCCCGGGTTCTTGCGGAAGTCGTCCACCGCCTGGTCCAGCAGCTTCTGGTCCGGACCGAACCGCTCGGCGAGCGCAGTGAGAAAATGCAGCCGCAGCGCTAGCGGCGCGCGGGCATAGCTGTCGAGAAGCGTCTGCGCTAACGCGACCCCGGACGCCTCGCCGCGGCGCGAGAGAAGAAGCTCCCCAATGGCGGCAAGGTCGATCTGTTCGATCACCGAGCGGGAGCGCCCGAGGATCGCCCGTCCGCGCTCCGCGATGGACGACATGAGGTCGTTCAGGAACGTTTGCGTCTGGCCGGACGACGTCATGGCCGAATCCTTATATCCTAACGTTGGTTGGTCCATTCCGTCACATCATGGCGGCCAAGCGTGATCGGGCGAGCGCCATCGCGGGTTCCTCCATGTTCGGTCCACACCGCCGACGCGGGCGTCCGGTTGACGGGCATTGTAGCGGGACGGCCCCACTTGGAAAGACGAAAACCGCAATGGGAAGATCCCCGCCCCGACGGAACGGAGTCGGGCCGCACGGGTTTGAATCCGCGCCATGGTCAAGTTGTCTGCGTACCACGCCAAGCGCGAATTCCAGAAAACCCCCGAGCCGAGGGGGCGAACGGCGAAAGCGCAGGGCTTCACCTTTGTCGTCCAGAAGCACGATGCGACCCGGCTTCATTACGACTTCAGGCTCGAACTCGACGGCGTCCTGAAAAGCTGGGCCGTCACCAAAGGGCCGAGCCTGACGCCGGGCGAAAAACGCCTCGCTGTGCATGTCGAGGATCACCCGCTCGACTACGGAGCCTTCGAGGGGACGATCCCGAAGGGGCAATACGGCGGCGGCACGGTCCTCCTGTGGGACCGCGGAGTCTGGGAACCGGAGGGCGATCCGCGCAAGGGTTACGCGAAGGGCCACCTCCGTTTCCGGCTTCACGGCGAGAAGCTCCGCGGCGGCTGGCATCTCGTGCGCATGCGACGGCGGCCCAAGGAGCGGCAGGAGCAATGGCTTCTCATTAAGTCGGAGGACGAATGGGCGCGGTCCGAACGCGATCCGGACATTCTGGATGAGGCGCCGCTCTCCGTGAAAACCGGCCGCTCGCTGGAGGAGATCGCCGTCGACGCGAAAAGCGCTCTGTGGACCTCCAAGGCCGGGGGCGAAAAGGTCGCGAAGCCGGCGCGGGCCAACCGCCCGCGCGCGAACGCCCAGCCTGCCCTCGCACGCAAAGGCGAGACAGCGCCGATGCCCGACTCCGTCGCGCCGTGCCTGGCGACTCCCGCCGACGCTGTACCGAATGGCGAGGGATGGCTGCACGAGATCAAGTGGGACGGCTATCGGCTGATCGCTGCGATTCGGAACGGCGAGGTGAAGCTGACGACGCGGAACGGTCATGACTGGACGAAGCGCTTCCCCGCAATCGCCACGGCGCTTGCCGCGTTGCCCGTCGAGACCGCGATCCTCGACGGAGAGGCGGTGGTGGAGGACGAGACCGGCGTCTCCAGCTTCTCGGCCCTTCAGGATGCGTTGTCTGACGGCCGCGCCGCCGACAAGGCGGTCTTTTATGCGTTCGATCTGCTTTATCGGAACGGGTCCGACTTGCGCCGACTGCCGCTCGATGAGCGAAAGGGCGCGCTCGCCGCCTTGACTTCCTCAGAGCAAAGCATGGGCGTCCTGCGGTTTAGCGAGCACATCGAGGCGGACGGCGATATGGTCGTGCGCCACGCCTGCCGGCTCGGCCTCGAAGGCGTGATCTCCAAGCGCCGCGACCGGCCCTACCGCTCGGGCCGGGTGGAGGACTGGCTCAAGATCAAATGCACGAACCGCCAGGAGTTCGTGATCGCGGGCTTCACGCCGTCGAGCGCACTGAGGGATGCGGTCGGCTCGTTGATCCTTGGCGCTTACGAAGCCGGCCGGCTGGCGCATGTGGGGCGCACCGGCACCGGGTTCACAGGCGCATCCGCCCGAGAGTTGTGGAAGCGGCTCAAGGCGCTTCGCATCAACGCGCCGCCCTTTGAAAGACCGCTCAACGCGCTTCAGAAGCGCGACGCCGTCTGGGTCAGGCCCGAACTGGTCGCGGAGGTCGAGTTCCGCGGCTGGACGGCCGACCACCACCTGCGCCATGCGGCCTTCAAGGGCTTGCGCGAGGACAAGGACGCGCGCGAGGTGGCGCAAGAAGCGCCGACGGCAGCGCTGAAGCGCGGGCGTTCCAGCGCCAGGGAGGAGACGCGCGTGTCCGCATCCGGAGAGGTCGAAGTCGCGGGCGTGCCGCTGACCCATCCCGACCGCATTTTGTGGGAGGAGCAAGGGGTCACCAAGCAGGGCCTCGCCGAATATTACGAGGCGGTCGCCGATTGGATCCTGCCGCATGTGGTTCACCGGCCGCTCGCGCTGGTGCGCTGCCCGTCCGGCTCGCAAAAAGGCTGCTTTTTCCAAAAGCATTCATGGGCGGGTCTCAGCGACTTCATCCGGCGCGAGACCGTGCGCGACGAGGGTGGCGAGGAGGAGGTTCTGCTGGTCGAGGACACTCGCGGCGTGATCGCCCTCGTTCAGGCCGGCGTGCTTGAAATCCACCCCTGGGGCGCGAGGATCGACGATGTCGAGCATCCCGACCGCATCGTCATGGACCTCGATCCCGGCGAGGGCGTGGCGTGGCCGGGCGTGATCGAAGGCGCGCGCGAGTTGCGCGAACGTCTGAAGGCGCTGGAGCTTGAGAGCTTCGTCAAGACCACGGGCGGCAAGGGCCTGCACGTCGTGCTGCCGATCGCGCCCGCAGCGGACTGGAAGACGGTCAAAGCCTTCGCCAAGGATCTCGCCGACGCCATGGAGCGCGACAATCCGCAAACCTATGTCGCGACCTCGGTCAAGAAGGCGCGCACGGGACGCATCTACGTCGATTACCTCCGCAACGGCCGGGGCGCGACCGCAGTCGCCGCCTACTCGACCCGCGCCCGCCCCGGCGCGCCGGTCTCGACGCCGCTCGCCTGGGATGAACTGTCGCCCGCCGTCAAGCCGAACCATTTCAACGTGTCGAATGTGCCGGCCCGGCTGGAACGCTTGCGCAATGATCCCTGGGCCGAGGTGTTTCAGATCAAGCAGACGCTTCCATCCGCAAAGGGGGCGCGGACAAAGCGTAAGATCGCCAACCGCGTCTGAGTTGGCCCGCTACCGTACCAAAGGCTGGCTGGGAAGCGATCCTGAAGATGAACGAAGGTTCATCTTCATGAATGTTCTTGGGAACCAAACAGCGCCATTTGCGTTGCCCAATTGATCGCGCCGTTCGCCGCTTCGCGCTTCGGCAGGTCCAATGACCAACATTTCATCCGCCTAAGGACGTATTCTCGTCCGATTGACGACAACTGCTGGAGCTGAAGGATCGCGCTATGCAAGAGCGTTCGACTGCCTATCCGCGTGCCTCTCTTCCTGTTTATGCCGACCCGCCAGCTCCCCTGCTCGTCTGTTTTTCCCACCTCCGGTGGGATTTTGTTTGGCAGCGCCCTCAGCATCTCCTGAGCCGGGCGGCCAAGCACTTCCGCGTGCTGGTCATCGAAGAGCCGATCTTCAAGCCCGACGCGGCGCCCCACATAGATATCAGCCGCCGGCCGGGCGGCGTCACCATCGCGGCGCCGATCCTGCCCGAGGGGCTCGATGCGGCCGAGGTCATCCTGGAGCAGCGCGATCTCGTAGAGGACCTGCTCGCCCGCGAGCCGGAGGGGATCCCGCGCGTCTTCTGGTACTACACGCCGATGGCGCTGGCGTTTTCGAGCCACCTCGATTCCGACCTGACCATCTACGACAACATGGACGAACTCTCGGCTTTCCGCGGCGCGTCGCCGGAGCTGCTGGCGCTCGAAAAGGAGTTGTTCGCCCGGGCCGACCTCGTGTTCACGGGCGGCATGAGCCTGTACGAAGCCAAGCGCGGTCGCCATCGCAACGTCCATGCCTTCCCGTCCAGCATCGATTTCGAGCACTTTTCCAAGGCGCGCGCCGGGCTCTCCGATCCGAAGGATCAGGCTGCGATCAGACGCCCGCGGCTCGGCTTCTTCGGCGTTGTCGACGAGCGTATGGATGTCGATCTCGTCGGCCGGGTCGCGGACCTGCGCCCCGACTGGAATTTCGTCATGATCGGGCCGGTGGTGAAAATCGATCCGGCGACCCTGCCCCGCCGCAGCAACATCCATTGGATCGGCGGCAAGAAGTACCAGGAGCTTCCGCAGTACCTCGCCGGCTGGGACGTCGGTTTGATGCCCTTTGCCCTCAACGAGGCGACGCGCTTCATCAGCCCGACCAAGACGCCCGAGTTCCTGGCCGCCGGCGTGCCGGTGGTCTCGACCCCGATCACGGACGTGGTCCGGCCTTACGGCGAGAAGGGCCTCGTCGAGATCGCCAAGACGCCGCTCGAAGTGGTTCGCAAGGCGGAAATCCTCCTGGAGCGGCCCAAGGAGGCTTGGCTCGCGAAGGTGGACCGGCATCTGGCCGCCGGCTCCTGGGACAAGACCTGGGGCGCCATGCACAAGCTCATGCTCGGTGCGCTGGGCGACAGCGCCGCCGCCCAGCGTGCGCCGGCCGCCTTCCCCGTCTTCGCCATCACGCCTGCGGAGTAACCGGATCATGTATGACTGGTTGATCGTCGGCGCGGGCTTTGCCGGCAGCGTCCTGGCCGAGCGTCTCGCGAACGTGCGGAACGAACGCGTGCTCGTCATCGACCGGCGCGCCCATATCGGCGGGAACGCCTATGACCGCTACGACGAAGCCGGCATCCTGATCCATCAGTACGGCCCGCACATCTTCCACACCAACTCGAAGCAGATCTTCGATCACCTGTCGCAGTTCACGGAGTGGCGGTTCTACGAGCACCGGGTGCTGGCGCGAGGTGGACGGCATGCTGGTGCCGATCCCGATCAACCTCGACACGGTCAACAAGCTCTACGGCCTGAACCTCACCTCCGACGACCTGGAAGGCTGGTTCGCGGCGCGCGCCGAAACGGTCGACGAAATCCGCACCTCCGAGGACGTGGTCGTGTCCAAGGTCGGGCGCGAACTCTACGAGAAGTTCTTCCGCGGCTACACCCGCAAGCAGTGGGGCCTCGACCCCTCCGAACTCGACAAATCGGTGACGGCGCGCGTTCCGACCCGCACCAACCGGGACGACCGCTATTTCACCGACGAGTTCCAGTTCATGCCGAAGCACGGCTACACGCGGATGTTCGAGAAGATGCTTGCGCATCCGAACATCCATGTCATGACCCAGACCGACTACCGCGACGTGAGGGACGTCATCCCGCACCGCCGCGTCATCTATACGGGTCCGATCGACGAGTATTTCGACTTCCGCTTCGGCAAGCTGCCGTACCGCTCGCTGCGCTTCGAGCACCAGACGCTCGACAAGGCCTGGTTTCAGCCGGTCGGCGCAGTGAACTATCCGCAGACGCAGGACTACACGCGGATCACCGAGTACAAGCACATGACCGGGCAGGAGCACCCGCGCACGACGGTCACCTACGAGTATCCGACCGCCGAAGGCGATCCCTATTACCCGATCCCACGGCCCGAGAACCAGGAGCTGTACAAGAAATACGAGCGCCTGGCGCTCGCCACGCCCGACGTATGGTTCGTCGGGCGGCTCGCCACCTACCGCTACTACAACATGGACCAGATCGTGGGCCAGGCGCTCGCGACGTTCCGGCGGATCAACGAGGCCGTGCCTTGCGAAGCGGATTCGCCCGCGCTCAAGCGCATGCAGGCCCCGGCGGCCCTTGCATCGTGAAGCGGAGCGCCGCAACTCGATCGTCAACAACGAAGTCGCCTCGTCATGGTGAGTCAGACGCCGCCGCTTGAGCTTTGGGGCGGATTGGAATGCACGGTCGCGCGGATCGGCGACGAGTTCCGCGACCAAAGCGCGGAGACCGGACACCGCGACCGGATCGAGGACCTCGACCGGATCGCGGCGCTCGGCATCCGGACGCTGCGCTATCCCGTGCTCTGGGAGACGGTCTCTCCCGACCGGCCCGAGCCGGCGGACTGGCGCTGGCACGACGCGCGCCTGGACCGCCTGCGACGACTCGGGCATCGAGCCCATCGCCGGCTTGGTCCACCACGGCAGCGGGCCGCGCTACACCAACCTGCTCGACCCGGCGTTCCCGGAGTTGCTTGCCGGGTACGCCGGGCGCGTCGCGCGCGCGCTATCCCTGGATCGGGCGCTACACGCCGGTTAACGAGCCGCTCACCACCGCGCGCTTCAGCGCGCTTTACGGCCATTGGTATCCCGCATGCGCGCGACTACGGCGCGTTCTTGCGGGCGCTCGTCAACCAGTGCCGGGCGACCGTGCTCGCCATGCGGGCGATCCGGCAGCGTCAACCCGTCCGCGCAGCTCGTGCAGACCGAGGACTTCGGGAAGACGTTCTCGACCCCGCTCCTCGCCTATCAGGCGGAGCATGACAACGAGCGGCGCTGGCTGACCTTCGATCTCCTGTGCGGCCGCGTCGACCGCCAGCATCCCCTCTGGGGCTTCTTCACCTACTGGGCGGGAGTCGAGCGAGACCGACCTGGAGTTCTTCCTCGACGGCGACGGCGCGCCCGACATCATCGGCATCAACCATTATCTCACGAGCGAGCGCTTTCTCGACCAGCGCTTGCAGCGCTATCCGGAGCACCTATGGGGCGGCAACGGCCAGCATCGCTACGCTGACGCCGAGGCGGTCCGCGTCGCCTTGCCGTCGGACGATATCGGTCCGGCCGCTCGCCTGCGCGAGGTGTGGGAGCGCTACCGCCGCCCGATCGCGGTCACGGAGGCGCATCACGGCTGCACCCGCGACGAGCAAGTGCGCTGGCTCATGGAGGTGTGGAACGCCGCCCGGACCGTGCGCGCGGAGGGAGCCGACATCCGCGCCGTCACGCTCTGGTCGCTTTTCGGCACGGTCGACTGGAACACGCTGCTGACTCAGCGCAACAACATCTACGAGATCGGCGTCTTCGACATCCGCGGGCCTGCAACCCCGTCCGACGGCGCTCGCGCGGGCGGCCGAGGCGCTCGCTGCGGAGGGCGCCTTCGACCACCCGGTGCTCGACCGGCCTGGCTGGTGGAAGCGCGCGTCCCGCTTCTATCGTCCTGCGAACGCGACCCCGAGCGTGCCGGGTGGCCGGCTCGCCGCGTCAACTCCTTATTACGGGCGCGACCGGCACGCTCGGCCGCGCCTTCTCGCGCATCTGCGAGCACCGCGGTCTTGAGCATACGCTCCTGTCGCGGCGCGAGATGGACATCGCCGACCCGGCGAGCGTCGCGGCGGCGCTGGCCTGCCACCAGCCGTGGGCCGTTGTCAACACGGCCGGCTACGTCCGGGTCGCCGACGCCGAGCGCGAGCCCGACGCCTGCTTTCGCGAGAACGCCGCCGGGGCCGAGACGCTCGCGCGGGCCTGCGCCGCGCGCGGCATCCCGCTCGTCACCTTCTCGTCGGACCTCGTCTTCGACGGTCGCCTCGGCCGCGCCTACGCGGAGAGCGACATCCGCCGAACCCGGTCAGCGTTTATGGAGCGAGCAAGGCCGATGCGGAGCGGCGCGTCGCTGCTGCGCATCCCGGCAGCCTGATCGTGCGCACGAGCGCGTTCTTCGGGCCGTGGGACCGCTACAACTTCGTCTGGGCGGCGCTCAATGCGTTCGCCTCCGGCCGGACGTTCGCGGCGGGTTCCGACGTGGTCTCGCCGACCTACGTGCCGGACCTCGTCCATGTGACGCTCGACCTCCTGATCGACGGCGAGACGGGCGTGTGGCACCTCGCCAATCCGGGCGCGATCGCCTGGCGCGACCTCGCCGCCGACGTGGCCCGGAGGGCGAGCTTCGACCCCGGTCTCGTGCGTGAAGCGTCCGCCGGGCTTCCGCTTTTGAGCACGGCCATAACCAGCGAGCGCGGCGTCCTCCTGCCCCCGCTCGGCAGCGCGCTCGACCGCTTCTTCCGGGATTGCGAGATCGACTGGGCGGTGCGCGACGACATGCTGGCCGTGGCCGCGGCAGAGTAGAGGAACGGGCCGCCGACGTTGACGAGCATCGCCGGGAGCCGGTATGGGCTTCGCGCGTCCGCTCGTCCCCAAGCGAACAGGCGCCATCCGTTTTCCGATGTCCGGTGCTCTCTCTAGTAGGAGGAGTCCTGTCACGTCCGTCAGGCCGCCCGGGCGACCCCCGCCGATAATGGCCGATGAGGTTTGCTGGACGCCGCGGGCGCAAAGGACTGCTCGGGATGATGTGGCGATCGGCCGCATGGCCGCCATGCGGCTGAACGCCGGCGATGGCGTCGATCAATTGGCGGATCTGGCTGGCCGCGACGCTACGCCCCGGAGCCGCCCGCGATGGGTTGCGGCCACGTTTACGGCCCTTTCCGGTCGACGCCTCTCTGGTTTTCATCATGCCGCCCTCCAACGGCCTCGAAGCTATCCGTGTCATCAACGGCCGCCGCAACGACTCCGAGCTGTTCGATGAGGACCAGCCGATGAGGACGCATTTTAGCCGAGAGGAGGCGCGCCCGCTCGCTGAAAGCGCCAGCGTCGGCAAAACCGCCGACACGAGCCGCGCCGCGCCCAAAGCGCCCGAAGACGGCGCGCGCGCCACGCCCATGATGGCGCAGTACGTCGAGATCAAGGGAGCCAATCCGGATTGCCTGCTGTTTTACCGGATGGGCGATTTTTACGAGCTGTTCTTCGAGGACGCAGAGATCGCGAGCCGCGCGCTCGGCATCGTCCTGACCAAGCGCGGCAAGCACCAAGGCCAGGACATCCCCATGTGCGGCGTGCCGGTCGAACGCGCCGACGACTACCTGCAGCGCCTCATCGCGGCCGGGCACCGGGTCGCGGTCTGCGAGCAGACCGAGGACCCAGCCGAGGCCAAAAAGCGCGGCTATAAATCAGTGGTGCGCCGCGACGTGGTGCGCCTCGTCACGCCCGGCACGATCACCGAAGACAACCTTCTTGATCCCGGCCGCGCCAACCTGCTGGTCGCCGTGGCGCGAACCCGCGCGTCCGAGACGGAGTGGCGCTATGGGCTCGCGGCGGTCGACATCTCGACCGGCCGAGTTCCAGGTCGGCGAAACCGACGGCGCGGGGCTCGCCGCCGAGATCGCCCGCCTGGACCCACGCGAGATCGTTCTGTCTGACAAAATCCATGATGACCCGGCGCTCAAAATGCTGTGGCGCGAGGTCAAGGCGGCGATTTGCCCGTTGCCGCTGGACGGGCCCGATCCCGGTTCGGCGGCGCGGCGGTTGTGCGATTTTTTCGGCGTCGCGACGCTCGACGCCTTCGGCCAATTCACGCGCGCCGAGGTCGCGGCGGCGGGCGGCGCGCTTCTGTACGTCGAACGCACGCAATTGGGCGCCCGCCCGCCCCTATCGCCTCCGGCCCGCGAAACGGCGGGCGCGACGCTCGCCATCGATGCGGCGACGCGCGCCAACCTCGAACTCACCCGCACCCTCTCCGGCGAGCGGGCAGGCAGCCTGCTGGCGGCCATCGATCGCACCGTGACGCCGGGCGGAGCGCGGCTCTTGGCCGAGCGGCTTGCGGGGCCGCTCACGGACGTGGCGGCCATCGCCCGCCGGCACGAGGCCGTCGCCTCGCTCGTCGATCACGCCGCCCTGCGCGAATCCCTGCGCGCCATCCTCCAGCGTGTGCCGGATCTGGCGCGGGCGCTCGCCCGCCTCAACCTCGGGCGCGGAGGCCCGCGCGACCTCGCCTGCATCCGCGACGGGCTTTCGGCGGCGCGAGAGGCAGGGCTGGCGCTCGCGACCGCTGTGCCGTTGGCTGACGAACTCGCCGCCGCGGCCCGTCCGCTTTGCGCGCTTGATCCAGCCCTCGCGGAGGCCATCGCGGCGGCGCTGGCCGACGAACTTCCTTTATTGAAACGCGACGGCGGCTTCGTGCGGGCGAGCTTCGACCCCGCCCTCGACGAGGCTCGCGCGCTGGGGCAGGACTCGCGCCGCTTCATCGCCGCGCTCCAGGCCCGCTACGCCGCCGACACGGGCTGCCGGACGCTGCGCATCAAGCACAATCACATGCTCGGCTACTTCGTCGAAGTCCCGCAGGCTGTCGGCGAGGATTTTTTAAGGGGGCCGTTCAAGGAAAGCTTCGTCCATCGCCAGACGATGGCGGACGCCATGCGCTTCTCCACGGTCGAACTCGGCGAACTGGAAGCCAAGATCGCATCGAGCGCCGAGCGGGCGCTGCGGATCGAGCTTCACGTCTTCGACGACCTCGCGGCGCGGGTCGCCGAGGGCGCGTCTGCGATCACGGCCGCCGCGGAGGCGCTCGCGGTCGTCGACGTGACGGCGGCGCTGGCGGCGCTGGCGGCGGACCTCGCCTGGACCCGGCCCAAAGTCGATGCAAGCCTCGCCTTTCATGTCGAAGGCGGACGCCACCCGGTCGTCGAGGCGGCGCTCAAGCGCGACGGCGAGCCGTTCATCGCCAACGACTGCGACCTCTCGACAGGCGGGCCGTCCGGGGCAGGGGAGGCCGGGCGCATCCTGCTTGTCACCGGTCCCAACATGGGCGGCAAGTCGACGTATCTGCGCCAGAACGCGCTGATCGCCATCCTGGCCCAGACGGGAAGTTTTGCGCCCGCGCGCGCGGCTCATCTCGGCGTCGTGGACCGCTTGTTCTCGCGCGTCGGCGCGGCGGACGATCTCGCGCGCGGACGCTCGACCTTCATGGTTGAGATGGTCGAGACCGCCGCTATCCTGAACCAGGCGACGTCGCGCTCCCTGGTGATCCTCGATGAGATCGGGCGCGGCACCGCAACCTTCGACGGTCTCTCGATCGCCTGGGCGGCGATCGAACATCTGCACGAGGTCAACCGCTGCCGGGCGCTCTTCGCCACGCATTTCCACGAACTCACCGCCTTGGCGGACCGCCTGCCTCGCCTCGCGAATGGGACGCTGCGCGTGACCGAGTGGAACGGCGAGGTGGTCTTTCTGCACGAGGTCGTGACGGGCGCGGCCGACCGATCTTACGGTTTGCAGGTGGCGCGGCTCGCCGGGCTCCCGCCCGCCGTCATCGAACGCGCCCGAGCGATCCTGTCCGAGCTGGAGCGCTCCGAGCGCGAGCGCCCGGCGCGCGTGCTGATCGACGACCTGCCCCTCTTCGCCGCAAGCGCCCGCCCTATGGCGTCGGCTGCGCCAGACGCGTTGCGAGAGGCGCTCGACGCCGTGAACCCCGACGAAATGACCCCGCGCCAAGCGTCGGAGGCGCTCTACCGGCTAAAGGAGCTTGCTTCCAAACATTGAGCCATCCGACGCAGCCGCGCCTCTCGTGACTGTCAAACCTGGCCCCGAATGTCGTTCGCCGAATGCGCTTCGGTTTCGAAGCCGTTCGCCGTCCGCCCTTCGCCGCTGGCGAAGCAGTTTGCGCTGTCGGGCGATAGGTTGAGGCTGTTCGGCGGCTGTCCGACCTGTCCGGCCGCGAGGCAGCGCGCCACGAAACGGATCGCATTGCGCACGCCCCGTTCCGTATAGGGCTTCGCGATCACCCCGCAGGCCCCGACGAAATCCTCGGGAATGCGCTTGGCGTTGGCTGTCATGAACAGGACGACCGTGCGCCCATTTCGCCTGAGGCGGCGGGCTACATCGATCCCGGTCGGCCCGTCAGCCAAATGGACGTCCACGAGCGCCAGGTCGGGCTCCAACTCCCCCAGCGCCATCGCTTCGCGCGCGGTCGCCGCAATGCCGATCGGCAAATGCCCGTCGTCCTGAAGCAGGCTTTCGAGTTCGAGAGCGATCAGAGCTTCGTCCTCGACGATCAGGATGCGAAGATTCGGCTCCGCGCTCACGTCGGCTTCTCCGTCTCAAGGCTTGAGATCACAGTTGCGCCTCCTCGGCGTTCAAAGGCAGGACGATGACCGCGCGCGTGCCCGGCCGCGCGTCGCGGAACTCGATGTTCGCCTTGAGCTGACGGACGAGCATATCGACCAGGGTGCGTCCGAAGCTTTCGTCCGACGAAGCCTGCTCCGCGAAGCCGACGCCGTCGTCCTCGACCACGATGCGGACGGCGTCATCCAACCGGCTCACCTGGAGGGCGAGCTGTCCTTTCCGTCCGTTCGGAAAGGCATGCTTCAGGGCGTTCGACATCAACTCGTTGACGAGGAGAGCGATCGAGGTGGCCTTCGCAGCGGACACAGGCACGGATTGGGCGTCGAGCGCAAGCGCGACGCGGCCGTTGCCGAGCGCGCCCATAAGGTCGTTGGACAGGTCGGTGACGAACGCGCCGACATCGAAGCGGCTCACGTCCCCGACCGAATAAAGCAGCCGGTGAACGGTCGAGAGGGCGCTGATCCGCTCGGCCATGTTGTCGAGCACGCGCTGTGCGGCCTTGTCCTTGATCCGCCGCGCCTTCAGGAGAACCAGCGAAGCTACGACCTGAAGGTTGTTCTTCACCCGGTGGTCGACCTCGTGCAGGAGCATCGTTTTCTGGTCGAGCGCCGCCTGGAGATCGCGGGTGCGACGCGCCACCTCCCGCTCCAGCATATCGCGCGTCCGGATGAGTTCGATTTCGGTGCGCTTCTTCTCTGTGACATCATACTGCGAGGCGGAGAAGTAGAGCAGCCGGCCCGCTTCGTCGCGGACGGGGCTGATGACGAGCGCGTTCCAGAACGGTGTGCCGTCTATTTTGTAATTGAGGATTTCGGTCTCGATGCCCTCTCCGGCTCCGACGGCGTTGCGGATGTCATCCACGACCGCCCGGTCCGTCTCCGGCCCTTGCAAAAAGCGGCAGTTCCGGCCGATGGCCTCTTCGCGCGCATAGCCGGTGAGCCCAGTGAAGGCGTCATTGACGAACACGATCGGATTGTCGGCCTGACGTGGGTCCGTAATCAGCATCGGCGTCCGCGACCCCCGAAAGGCGGCGGTGAACGGGTCGCCGAGGCCCTCTTCGACCTCTCGCTCCGAACCGAGATCGGGCGCGCGGGACCGCTCGGACATGCTTTGACCTGTGAAGAACACCACTGATCTAGGCGGAACCGTAATAGAATGGCTCTCCGGGTTGAGGGCGTCGCCTGCGAAATTTGTGGTTTTCCACGGCCAATTAACCCTCAAAACGCCCACGCTTCCCCACAGCAGGGCCCAACCCTCGGCGATTAAACAAAACTCTCGCCGCCGGGGTTGGTTCCGCACGCAGTCTCATTGCGTCGACACGCGCGGCATCCGGTTCGGTCCTTGTTCCTTTCCCTCTCTACGGCTAAGCTCGGCTGGGCTGGGCATCTGAAGATATGGTCACACGCGTATCCACCGTCGCCTTCGAGGGCATCGAGGCGCGCGCCGTCGACGTGCAGGTTCAGATCACGCCCGGCAACGTCGCCTTCATGGTGGTCGGCCTGCCCGATAAGGCCGTGGGCGAATCGCGCGAGCGGGTGCGTGCGGCGCTGATCGCCTCCGGCCTCGCACTGCCGTCGAAGCGCATCACGGTCAACCTCGCTCCCGCCGACCTGCCGAAAGAGGGCAGCCACTACGATTTGCCGATCGCGCTCGGCGTCATGGCGGCGATCGGGGCCGTCCCGATCGATGCGCTGAGCGGTTTCACGGTGTTGGGTGAACTGGCGCTCGATGGCTCGATCACGGCGGTCGCGGGCGTCCTGCCAGCGGCGATCGCCGCCAACGGGCGCGGCCACGGTCTCATCTGCCCGGCGGCGTGCGGGCCAGAGGCCGCCTGGGCGTCGCGCGATATCGAGGTGCTCGCGCCCCGGTCGCTGATCCAGCTCGCCAATCACTTCAAAGGCGTCCAGGTGATGGCCCGGCCCGAGCCCGCCATCGCTCCCGCCGGCGGGGCCTTGCCGGATCTGCGGGACATCAAGGGCCAGGAGAGCGCCAAGCGCGCCCTGGAGATCGCGGCCGCGGGCGGCCACAATCTTCTGATGTCGGGGCCGCCGGGGGCCGGCAAGTCGATGCTGGCGCAGCGGCTGCCCTCGATCCTGCCGCCTTTGAGCCCGCGCGAGCTGCTCGAAATCTCGATGATCCAGTCGGTCGCGGGCCGCCTCGCGGAGGGGGCGCTGTCGAACCGCCGGCCCTTCCGCGCCCCGCACCACTCCGCCTCGATGGCGGCGCTGGTCGGCGGCGGAGTCAACGCGCGGCCCGGCGAGGTGTCGCTCGCGCATTGCGGCGTGCTTGTTCCTCGACGAACTGCCCGAGTTCCAGCCGCAGGCGCTCGACGCCCTGCGCCAGCCCTTGGAGGCGGGCGAGGTCTTGATCGCGCGGGCCAACCACCGCGTCACCTATCCGGCCCGCTTTCAGCTCGTCGCCGCCATGAACCCGTGCCGCTGCGGGCAGGCGACGGAGCCCGGCTTCGCCTGCCGCCGGCAGCCGAACGACCGCTGCATGGCGCAGTACCAGGCGCGAATCTCCGGGCCGCTGCTCGACCGCATCGACCTGATCATCGAGGTGCCGGCGGTCACTGCCTCCGACCTGATCCTGCCGCCGCCGGCCGAAGGCTCGGCCGAGGTCGCCGCGCGGGTCGCCGCGGCGCGCGAAACCCAGACGAGGCGCTACGCCGCGCTCGACTTGGAGGGCGTCCCGACTAACGCGGCCTGCCCCGCGCCGGCGCTCGAAGAGGTGGCGCGGCCTGATGCGGAGGGGCTCGCGCTTATCCGCGAGGCCTCCGACGCCATGCGCCTCTCGGCGCGCGGCTTTCATCGCGTGCTGAAGGTGGCGCGCACGCTCGCCGACCTCGACGGTGAGGACAAGGTGCGCCGCCTGCACTTGGCCGAGGCGCTCTCCTACCGCTCCCATGTGGACCGGCGGCCCGTAATGGCGTGAGCGGATCCAGCCTGCCGCAAGGCCGCGCGCGGCGCGTTTGGATGAGTCGATGACGGCTCGCGATCCGCGCAATTTTAGGTAATTTCCCCAGCCCATCTTCATGCCTCATCACCAGACTGACGCTCTGGGGAGGCGAATTGACCATGGCGACCCTGGCCGGCGCAGCGGGCGTTGGGCTTCTGCTCATAGCATGGATGGCAGCGGCGCTGACGGCGTGGCGGCGCGCGGCGCGGCTCGGACGCGCCTTGGCGGCGCTGGAGAAAGCCCACGATCGGACTCGACGGCTGGCCGAGGCGGAGCAACGCACCCGCAGTCTCATCGAGGCGCAGCCGGACATGATGGTCCGGCATGATGCGCGGGGGCGCATCACCTTCGCCAATGCCGCTTACGCACGTCTGCTCGACGTTTCCGGTGGCGCGCTTGAAGGCACGGAGGTTCGGCCCAAGATCGTCGAGGCCGGCCCTGTCCACATGCGCGCTGACGGCGTTCGATTGGTGGATGAAGCGATCGAGACGGATGGGGGCGTGCGTTGGATCGCCTGGACCGAGACAACCATCACCGAGCCGGACGGCGCGTCCGAGGTCTTGCGCGTGGGCCGTGAAGTCACGGACCGCGTGGTGTCCGAGCGCGCGCTTGAGGAGGCCCGCGTCAAGGCCGAGGCGGCGAGCGAGGCCAAATCGCGTTTTCTCGCCACGGTCAGCCACGAGTTCCGCACGCCGTTGAACGGCATCCTCGGCATGGCCGCCCTCGTCCTCGACACGGCGTTGAACCCCGAGCAGACCACTTATGTCCATGCGATCAAGACATCGGGCCAAGCGCTGCTGTCGCTGGTCGACGAAATCCTGGACTTTCTCGCGCATCGAAGCGGGGCGGCTCACGCTCAACGTCGAACCGTTCGACCTTCATGACCTTATCGAGGGCGTCGTGGAGCTTCTCGCCCCGCCCGCTCAGGGCAAGGGCATCGAGATTGCCGCCTTCGTGGCGCCCGACGTGCCGCGCCGGGTCGTGGGCGACGAGGACCGGCTTCGGCAGATTCTCGTCAATCTGGCCGGGAACGCGGTCAAATTCACCGAGGCGGGCGGCGTCGGGATTTCGGTCGAGCGCGGCGCGGCCGGAGAGATCGCTCTTGCCGTGAACGACACGGGGCCGGGCATCGCGCCGGAGCGCGTTCCGGCGCTGTTCGAGGAATTCGAGCAGGGCGACGGCAGCGCCAGCCGGCGGCACGGCGGCACGGGGCTTGGGCTCGCCATCACGCGGCGCATTGTCGAACGCATGCAGGGCGCGATCACGGTCGATAGCGCGGTTGGTCAGGGGTCGGCCTTCCATGTCCGCCTGCCGTTGCCGGAGGCCGGCGACACGCATCAAAGTATCGAACCTGTGCCCGCGCTGTCGGGCGATCGGGTCCTGATCGTGGCGCGCTCGCCGTTTGAAGCGATCTGGCGCGCCGTCTTCAGGAGACGGGCGCCGTGACCGTGCATGTCGAGACGGTGGCGGAGGCGGTAGCCCAACTGAGCGCGACACCTTTGATGTCATGATCGCCGATGTGGCGCTAGGGGATGAATCCGTGCGCCGGCTTGCGATAGAGGCCGGCGGCGTCGGCGTGAAACGCCGCTTGGTGCTGCTCTCGCCCTTCGACCGGCGCGCGTTCGGCTCGCCGCACGCGGCCGGCTACGATGCTTATCTGGTCAAGCCAGTGCGTCACCACTCGTTGTTCGAGCAGATCGCCGGCGCCCGCCGCGCGGACGCGCCGGAGCGTCCGGAGCCACGCCGCGCGCTGGGCAGCCCGGCATCGCACGGACGCGGGGCTGCGCAGCGCGTCTTACTCGCGGAGGACAACCCCATCAACGCGCTCTTGGCGCTGAAAGCCCTGGAAAAGCTCGGCGCGCTCGTCGATTGGGCCAAGGACGGCCGCGAAGCGCTCGCGCTTGCCGAGGCCGCGCTGTCGGGACTGCGTCCGCGCTACGATCTCATCCTGATGGACGTGCGCATGCCGGGCCTCGACGGCCACGAGGCGACGCGCCGGATCCGCGCCCTCGAACGAGCGCTCGGGGTCGGCGCGCCGACCCGGATCGTGGCGCTGACCGCCAATGCGCTGAAGGAGGACGAAGCGGCCGCCCGCGCGGCCGGACTCGACGGCTTCCTCGCCAAGCCGTTCTCCTTCGAGAGTCTGACGGCGCTTCTGGGCGGCTCGGCCCGCGTGGCTTCGTGAGAGCAAACATCAAGCCGTCATAAAAGCGTCGGGTGTTTACGGTTCTGAATGGCGCGCGGCAGCACCGTCGTGCTGTCCTCTTCGCCGCGCGAGGGTTTGATGGCGCTGTTTTCGGCGCGCAGGGCGTTTTCCGAACCTGCCGCCCATCCATTGACCCAAAGTGCGGGGGCATCGGGCCTTGGCTCTTTGCGCGCGGCCGCGGCGCGACTCCGCGGCGGCGGAGCGACTCGTCGGCCTGACGCCGCACCGGCTCAGGCTGGACAACGTTCTTGACCCAGCGCTGGGTCGCCTCGGCTCCCTGGAGGTTAGGCTCGCCACGACCGACAAAGAGGTTCGGCAGGCGCAGCGTCTGCGCTTCAATGTCTTCTATGACGAGATGTCGGCGGCTCCGAACTGCGCCGCGCTGCTCTCGCGAAGAGATTGCGACGAGTACGACCCCTTTTGCGATCATCTCCTCGTGCTGGATCACGCCGTGGCGCGAAGGCCGTTTCGACCCGCAAAGCCGACGGTCGTCGGCACCTACCGGCTGTTGCGCCAGGACGTGGCGAACCGGCATTTCGGCTTCTACACGGCGCGCGAATACGACATCGCGCCGCTGCTCGCGGCTTATCCGGGCCTGCGCTTCCTGGAGCTCGGGCGCTCATGCGTCCTGAAGCCTTACCGCACGAAACGGACGGTCGAGCTGCTGTGGCGCGGCATGTGGGCCTACGTCCTGCGCCACCGCATCGACGTGATGATGGGCTGCGCCAGCCTGGAGGGCGCCGACCCCGACAAACTGGCGCTGCCGCTGAGCTTTCTTCACCACTATGCGCGCGCGCCGAAAGCTTGGCGGGCGCGGGCGGAGGATGGGCGCTACGTCGCCATGGACATGCTCGGCAAGGAGGCTGTCGATCCCAAGGCGGCGCTCAAGATGTTGCCGCCGCTCATCAAGGGCTACTTGCGCCTCGGCGCCGCCTTCGGCGACGGCGCGGTCGTCGACCGGCAATTCGGCACCACCGACGTGCTTGTGGTGTTGCCGGTGTCGGCGATCAGCCCGCGCTATATCGACCACTTCGGGCCGGTCGCGGATCGCCAGGCGGCTTAAGGCCCTTCGCCTGCTTCTCGGAGCGCCCGCAATCCCTCGCGGAAGGTCGGATGGCGCAGCCGGACTCCAAGGTCGTTCTTGACGCGCCCGTTGCGGACGCGCCGGTTCGCGCCCCAAAAGCTCACCGCCATCGCGCTCAAGTCGGCGTCCTCGAAGGGGATTTCGGGCGGCGCCGGGACGCCTGCGAGGGTCGCCGCGTAGGCGACCATGTCCTGCTGCGGCGCGGGCTCGTCGTCGGCGACGTTGTAGATCGCGCCGGGGCGGGGCCGCTCGATCGAGGCCATCAGCACGGCGGCGATGTCGTCGACGTGAATGCGGTTGAACACCTGCCCCGGCTTGACGATGCGCTTCGCCGTGCCCTCGGCGAGGTTTTTCAGCGCGTTGCGGCCGGGGCCGTAGATGCCGGCCAGGCGAAAGACCTGAACCGCCTTGCCGGCGCAGGCGCCAAGGTCGAGCCAGGCGGACTCGGCGGCGACCCGGCGGCGCGCGCGGGCGCTCGATGGGCGCGGCGGCGTCGTCTCGTCGATCCATGCGCCGCCGTGGTCGCCATAGACGCCGACCGTCGAGAGGTAGCCGATCCAGCGGAGGCGCGGCGCGGCCGCAACCGCATCGCCGAAGCGCGCCAGCACCGGATCGCCCGCCGCGTCGGTCGGGATGGCGATCAGCAGGCATTCGGCGTCGGCGAGGTCGTCCGGGATGCAGGGGTCGGCGTGATCGGGCGCGAACACGCGAGCCGCAATGCCCTGTCGTCTCAGCGCCTCGGCTTTTTCGGAAGAGGTGACCGTGCCAGCGATAGACGCAAAATGGTCGCGGTAGCACCGAACGAAATGAAGAGCGCTGTAGCCGAAGCCGAAGACGAACAGGTTCATGCTGTGCTTTCCGCGAGCTGCGCCCCTCTCGTCACAGGGTATAACGTCAGCGCCCGATCCCACTCCTCGCGCACATCCCTGTCCGCCTCGAACGCGCGCCGCCCGGCCGCAAGCGCTGCGATTTGCTCCTGCGGCAGCAGCCGCGCAGCGGCCCACACCGCCATGCCGCGAACGAGCGGCGCGGGATCGTCGAGGAGGCGCACGGCCTCCGCCGCCAGCCCTCGGTCGCCTGAATTGCCGAGAGCAATCAGCACATTGCGCACGAAACGGTCGCGGCCCGTGCGCTTGATCGGCGTGCCGGCGAAGCGGGCGCGGAACGCGGCGTCGTCGAGACGCGCCAGTTCGGCGAGCGGCGGGGCCGCGAGATCCTCGCGCTGCCGCAGGCGCGCCTCGCGCCCCGCTTGGGCGAACTTGTTCCAGGGGCAGACGGCAAGGCAGTCGTCGCAGCCGAAGATGCGGTTGCCGATCTTTTCCCGCAGCTCAGGCTCGATCGGCCCTTTATGCTCGATCGTGAGATACGAAATGCAGCGCCGGCTGTCGAGCTGATAAGGGGCCGGAAAGGCGTCCGTCGGGCATACGTCCAGGCAGCGCCGGCACGAGCCGCAACGGTCGCGCTCGGGCGCATCGGGCGGCAGCGCTGCGGTGGTGAAAATGGCGCTCAAAAAGAGCCAGTTGCCGAAGCCGCGCGAGACCAGAACGCTGTGCTTGCCCTGCCAGCCGAGCCCGGCTCCTTGAGCCAGCGGCTTTTCCATCACGGGCGCGGTATCGACGAACACCTTCACGTCCGATCCGCCCCGCGCGGCGAGAAAGCCGGCGAGTTCCTTGAGCTTGCCCTTGATGACGTCGTGGTAGTCGCGCGCGCGGGCATAAACGGAGATCGCCCCGCGGTCCCGGCGCGCCAGCGCCGCGAGCGGGTCCGCCTCCGGGCCGTAGTTCAGCCCCAGCATGACGATGCTTTTCACGTCGGGCCAGAGCGCGCGCGGATCGGCCCGGCGTTCGGCCGTGCCGGCCATCCAGTCCATCGAGCCGTGATAGCCCTGCGCCAGCCACGCTTCGAGGCGCGCGCCTAACTCCGGCCCGGCCGCGGCGGGCGTCGTGACCCGCACCGCGTCGAAGCCGAGCGCATGCGCGCGCTCGACGAGGGCGCGCTTCAGCGCCGCGCCGGTCAAAAATCCAGGTTCGCGTAATGGCTCGCCGGGGCCATGCCGGGCACGCGGTCGGCGAGGAGCGCGCGGAAGGACGGCCGCGATTTGACCCGCGCATACCAGCCCTTCGCCGTTTCGTTCTCGTCCCATGGCACGTCGCCGAGATAGTCCGCGCAGGAGAGATGGGCGGCTGCTGCGAGGTCCGCATAGGTCAGATCGTCGCCCGCCAGCCAGTTCCGGGCCGCGATCAGGTAGCCGACGTACTTCAAATGATAACGGACGTTGGCGCGCGCCGCACGAATGGCGCTCATGTCGGGCGGACCGCCCCCTAACTCGGGCGGCATGAACCGCTTGAAGATCTTTTCGGTGACCAGATAGCTTGTCACCTCCTCGTGGAATTTAGTCAGGAACCAATCGAGCAGCCGGCGCACCTCGACGCGCTGAGACGACGCCGTGGGCAAGAGACGCCGGCCGTTGAGGCCGGAGCCGCTCGATTCGTCGAGGTACTCGGCGATGACGCCGCCGCCCGGAACGATCAGCCCGGCGGGTTCGACCAGAACGGGCGTCGCGCCCGTCGGGTTCATCGCCAGGAACTCCGGACGCCGCTCCCACGGCCGCGTTTCGCTGAAGTCGGGCGTCAAGCCCATTTCGGCGAGCGCCAAGCGGATGAAGCGGGAGTGCGGACAAAAGGGGTGATGATGGAGCGTCGCCATGAACCGGACTGAGCGAGGAAGGCGGGCGCATTTAAGGCCGCGCCGGCCTTAACGCCCGTAACCATTTTGAAAGGGTCGGCGGCGCCGGGTAGCGCGCCGCGCCGAGCGCTTATAGAAGCCGCCGGGCCGGGGCAACCCGATTCGCGCGGGACCAAGCCGGACCGCACGGAGGGGACGATGGACGCGCTGCAGTGGCTTCAAACCGTGGTGCTCGGCTTCGTCGAGGGCCTCACCGAGTTTTTGCCCGTGTCCTCGACCGGCCACCTCTTGCTGCTTGAGCATTTTTTCGGCCTGACGGGCGAAGCGAACAAGACCTTCGCGATCCTGATTCAGCTCGGCTCGATCCTGGCGATCCTCTACGCCTACTTCGGCCGCCTGTGGAAGATCGCGACGGCGCTGCCGAGCGATCCGAACGCGCGCCGCTTCGTCATCGGCGTGCTCGTCGCCTTCCTGCCCGCCGCCGCGATCGGCGCGGTCCTGCACGGCTTCATCAAGGGCGTGCTGTTCAATCCCCTGATCGTCTGCGTCAGCCTCATCGTCGGCGGCTTCATCCTGATGGTCGTGGACCGGCTCGACCTGCCGGTGCGCTACACCGAGGCGACGCGGTTTCCGCTGAAAACCTATCTGGCGATCGGCTTCATCCAATGCCTCGCCATGATCCCCGGCGTGTCGCGCTCGGGCTCGACCATCGTCGGGGCGATGGCGCTCGGCGCGGACAAGCGCTCGGCGGCCGAGTTCTCGTTCTACCTCGCCATGCCCACCATGGCGGGCGCCTTCGCCTACGACCTCCTCAAGAGCTACAAGCTCCTGTCGTTCAACGACATCGCCATGATCGCGGTCGGCTTCATCGTCGCCTTCGTGAGCGCCCTGTTCGTGGTGAAGACGCTGCTCGACTACGTGTCCCGCCACGGCTTCACGCTGTTCGCCTGGTGGCGCATCGTCGTCGGCGCGGCGGGGTTGGCCGGGTTGCTGGTGTTCGGGTGACGACGCGGGACGATTGGATGGGGTTTGCGGCAATCGCCGCCATTGCGATCGGAACGGTGGCGCTCGCCCACCTCGCGCCGGGGGCGAAGCCGGAGGCGGTCTCGTCCTCGTCGGGGCCGGACGCCGCCTGCGCCGAGTGGACGGACGGCTGCATCGTGTGCCAGCGGGTCGATGGCCAGCCCACGTGCTCCATGCCCGGCATCGCCTGCGTGCGCGGGGAAACGCAGTGTCTGAGGCGGTAGAGGAGGCGCGCTCCCCCTCCCCCTTTGCGGGGAGGGGTGGGGGTCGGAACGTCAGAGCGATCCGGTTTGGGCCTGTGTTCAGACGCCAATACCGGCCGAACGCCTCTGTTAAAGGAGAGTCTTACGCCCGCGACCCCCACCCCGCTCGCGCCTCGCGCGAGGCGGCCCTCCCCGCACGCGGGGAGAGGCAGGCGCGCGTGATCGCCCCGCGGCCGCTTGGCGCAAGGTTCTGGTCGAGGACTGATGTGTGTCAAAGAGCGGACCTCATGCTTTGATGAGGGAGCAGGACGCCGAGCGACCAGCTTCAGAGAATAGGAATGCCGGTCGCCCGGCGTCCCGCGCGGCGATTTCGGTTCGTCCCGGCCCCGCACTCCTGCCTCGGCGCATCGCCTACCGGGCTTTCGCCGTCTCGGCTCCTCACCTTGGCCTTACGCTGGTCCTGCCAGAGCTCTGCCGTAGTACAGAGCGGGCGGGCCTCTGGGGAGCACCCACACCATCGCTGGCGCGAGCGCTCCTGCGCCGGTCCGACCTCCCGAGCCGCAACCCTCCGGTGGGTCGCGCCGCAGGCGCCGCCTCCTCTCCGCCATCCGGCTCCGGTGCACGGCGGCTCCCTCGGCGAGAAGAGTGCGCGCCTAATAGAAAGTCTCAGGAACACAGTCAAGAATTTTTTGCTACGATAAGCAAAAATCACCTTGGACGCGCCCGCGATTCACCCGCGACCGGCGCCGGCGTCTTCGGCTCGTAGCGGCACAGGTCGGCGATGAGGCAGCGCCAGCATTCGGGCTTTCGCGCCTTGCACACGTAGCGCCCGTGCAGGATGAGCCAGTGGTGGGCGTGGCGCTTGAACTCGTCGGGCACAACCCGCTCCAGCGCAACCTGCGTCTCGTCAGCGGTTTTCGTGACCACGAGCGGAATGCGGTTCGAGACCCGGAAGATGTGGGTGTCGACCGCGATGGTCGGCTCGCCGAAGGCGATGTTCAGCACCACGGACGCCGACTTGCGCCCCACGCCGGGAAAACTCTCCAGCACGGCGCGGGCGGGCGGCACCACGCCGCCGTGCTCCTCGACGAGGATTTTTGAGAGGGCGATGATGTTCCTGGCCTTGGTCGGGTGGAAGTTGACGGTGCGGATGGACTCCCGCAGCCGCTCCTCGCCGAGCGCCAGCATTTTTTCGGGCGTGTCGGCGACTTTAAAAAGCTCGCGCGTCGCGGCGTTGACGCCCTTGTCGGTCGATTGCGCCGAGAGCACCACGGCGACGAGCAGCGTATAAGGATCGACGTGCTCCAACTCGCCGCGCGGCTCCGGGTTGGCGGCGCGCAGGCGGCGGAAAATTTCCGCGAGCGTCGCGGGATCGACAGGCTCCGGCGGCCGTGGGCCGCCCGCGGATTCCGGTGCAACCTTCGATGGTTTCGGCGAAGAGGATCGCTTCCGAATAGCCATGCGGAGCGTTATATTGGCGGCATGAGCGACGGCAAGGCGTCCTCTCCCTCCCTCGATCCGGCCGAGCGGCCCCTGTTCGCCGCGGTGATCCGGCCGCACCGCTCGCTCGGGCCGTCGGGCTTCCGCATCGTCATGACCCTGTGCTGCCTCGCGATGGTGGTGGCGAGCATCCCTTTCGTCGTGCTCGGCTTCTGGCCGGTCGGCGGTTTTTTCGGGCTCGATTTCCTGGCCCTCTACATCGCCTTCCGGGTCAACGACCGGCGCGCTCGCTCGTTCGAGGAGGTCGTGCTGACCCCGATCGAGCTTTTTTTCCGCCGCGTGACGCACCGCGGCGAGGCGCGCGAGTGGCGTCTGAATCCCTTATGGACCAAGCTCGACCGCGGCGAGCGGGACGAGGATTTTGGGCTGCAATGCCTCGCCCTCGTCTCGCGCGGCGAACGCATCGTCATCGCCCGCGAACTGTCGCCGCCGGAGCGGGAGAGTTTTGCGGATGCGCTCGGGAAGGCGTTGGCGGAGGTGAAGCGGGGGATTTGAAGGGGCTTCGACTGGTAGAACCCGCCGCTATGTGGCTAATGTGCAGCCTGTTGGGTACCCTGAGACTGCCCTCGTGTGCGGCTCCGTGTCTTGTGAAGCGCCAGGACTTATTTGGTTAGAGCAACACGGAGAAGATAACCTTCGATCAGGGCGTCCGGGTGTTCAGGGCCTCCCCGTCGTCGATGAAGATGCGTGCAATCTAAGAATTAGCTCCAATGAACATTGCCGGATACAAGTTTGAGTTATTTGGAGATATAGAGCCGGTGCGCGAGCTTAACGGTGACGTGCGCAGATTTATGCCGCAGAATCGGTATGAGAACCGAACCGGCTTACCATTAATCAATACGGGGCAGGCCCATTCTGCAAGTTCAAAATTCCGGCCCATAAGGCCAGCGGTGTTTATGTTGTAACTGTTGGCGACGAACCTCGCTATGTAGGTGAGTGCAAGGATCTCACTGTCAGATTCAACAACGGGTACGGCAGCATCTCACCGAGAAACTGCTTTAAGGGCGGGCAAGAAACAAACTGTCGTCTCAATAACCTCATCTACAATGCGGCGACCGCAGGAGATCGAATTTCGCTCTGGTTCTTTGAGACCGATGGCTTCAAACAGATAGAAGCAGTGCTTCGCTCGGCGCTTGGGCTCACATGGAATAAGAACTAAGCTCGTCCTAGTGGATGGTGCCATTTAAGGCAAAGTGTAGCCCCTCTCGAGTCTGTGAGCTGATGCAAGAATTTTACATTTACGAGAACTGGACTCGAGATTGGGGACGCATCCACAAGGCCGAGTGCTCACATTGCAACGAGGGCGGGGGTCTCGAGAGACCGACTCCGGGCGAAACGGAAAGTGGCACGGACCTTACCAAGATCGCACTTTAGCGTTCAAGACCGCGATGGGCCTAGACGCGCTGACATGCAGCCCTGCAAAATCTGTCAGCCGTAAAATCAAAGTGGTCCATTCCCCAAACAACCCTTTTCTTGACTTAGCCGCCCCCTACGCTTAGGTGTCGCGCCATTCGCGACGAGCGAGCTTTTTGAACCGCCGACCGGCCCGCGGGGCCGGAGGTCCACGCCCGACAGCGCGTCGCGCCCTCGGGCGCGTTTGGTTTTGGGCTCCTCGTCGACTCAACAAGGGAAGCGAGGGCATGACGACCAGCGGAACCGAGCCAACGCTGCGCATCGAGGACGCGGTCAACGAGACCTGCCCGTGGTCGGGGAAGCCGATCGCGGCGGATTCGCTGACGCTCTACCAGGGCGCGGTGGTCGGGTTCTGCAATTCCGGCTGCCGCGACAAGTTCGAGGCGGCGGTCCGCCATTTCGACGCGGCGCTGCAAGCGCGCCGGGCCGAGACGCGCCCAGAACAGTGAATCGAAGAACAATGTTCGAAGGCCTGTCCGAAAAACTCTCCGGCATCCTCGACAAGCTCACGCGCCGCGGCGCGCTGACCGAGGAGGACGTCAACGCGGCCCTGCGCGAGGTGCGCCGCGCGCTTGCTCGAGGCCGACGTGGCGCTCGAAGTCGTGCGCTCCTTCACCGACAAGGTGCGCGCCCGCGCGGTCGGGGCCGAGGTGCTGAAGTCGGTGACGCCCGGCCAGCAGGTCGTCAAGATCGTCCACGACCAGCTCGTCGAGATGCTGGGCGCGGAGGCCGAGACCATCGACCTCCACGCGAGCCCGCCCGTGCCGGTCCTGATGGTCGGCCTGCAGGGCTCGGGCAAGACGACGACCACCGCCAAGATCGCCAAGCGCCTCACCGAGCGCGACAAGCGCCGCGTGCTGATGGCCTCGCTCGACACCCGCCGTCCGGCCGCCATGGAGCAGCTGGCCGTGCTGGGCAAGCAGGTCGGGGTCGAGACCCTGCCGATCGTCGCCGGCCAGTCGGCGGTGCAGATCGCGCGCCGCGCGCATGGAAGCCGGGCGGCTCGGCGGCTTCGACGTCGTGATGCTCGACACCGCCGGCCGCGTCACGGTCGACGAGGCGCTGATGGCCGAGGTCGCCGAGGTGAAGGCCGCGACGAACCCGCACGAGGTGCTGCTCGTCGCCGACAGCGCTCACCGGCCAGGACGCCGTCAACACCGCCCGCGCCTTCGACCAGCGGCTCGGCGTCACCGGCATCGTGCTGACCCGCATGGACGGCGATGCGCGCGGCGGCGCGGCGCTCTCCATGCGCGCCGTCACCGGCAAGCCGATCAAGCTCGATCGGCACGGGCGAGAAGGTCGATGCGCTCGAGGAGTTTCATCCGTCCCGCGTCGCCAGCCGCATTCTCGGCATGGGCGACATCGTCTCGCTGGTCGAGAAGGCGGCGGAGACCATCGACCACGAGAAGGCCCTGCGCGCCGTCGAAAAGATGCGCAAGGGCAAGTTCGACCTGGAGGACTTGCGCGACCAGCTCGCCCAGATGGAGAAGATCGGCGGCGTCGGCGGGCTGCTGGGCATGCTGCCCGGCGTCGCCAAGATGAAGGCGCAGCTCGAGAACGCCAACCTCGACGACAGAGATCATCAAGCGCCAGCGCGCCATCATCGACTCGATGACCCCGCAGGAGCGCGCGCAACCCCGACATCCTCAAGGCCAGCGCGCAAGAAGCGCATCGCGGCCGGCTCCGGCGCGAAGGTCGAGGAGGTCAACAAGCTGCTGAAGATGCACCGCCAGATGGCGGACATGATGAAGGCGATGGGCGGGGGCGGCAAAGGCGGCGGCCTCGGCGCGGCGCTCGGCAACATGTTCGGGCTCGGGGGTGGTCTGGGTGGCGGCATGCCCCAGCCGACGCCGGAGCAGATCGAAGCGTTGCAAAAGCAGATGGGCGGCGCCGGGCTGCCGCCAGGCTTCCCGGGCGGGGGCGGCGGGTTGCCGCCGCTGCCGCCGGGGTTGGGCGGAGGCGGCAAGGGCCCGGCGCTGCCGGGCCTCGGCGGGCCGAGGCCGCCGGGCGGGTTGCCGGGGCTGGGCGGCTTTCCGTTCGGCGGGGGCAAGAAGAAGTGAGTTTTTCGTCCTCATTCCTAGACTCGCAGGCGGCGAGCGCCAGGAACGCTCTCCTTTGTCATCACCGGGCTTGGCCCGGTGACCCCGGCGTGAAAGGCGCAGCCCTTCCGATCGGGGTGGCCGGGACAAGCCCGGCCATGACAACGGGGAGGCATCCTATGACCGCAGTGATTGCAACGGACATTGTGACAAGGAGCTGAAAATGTCCCTGAAAATCCGTCTCACCCGCGCGGGCGCCAAAAAGCGTCCGTATTACCGCATCGTCGTCGCCGACTCGCGCTCGCCGCGGGACGGGCGCTTCATCGAGCGCGTCGGCGCCTACGATCCGATGAAGCCGAAGGACGATCCGGCCCGCGTCACGCTCGAGACCGAGAAGGTGCAGGCGTGGCTGCAAAAGGGCGCGCAGCCGACCGACCGGGTGCTCCGCTTCCTCGACGCCGCCGGCCTGATGACGCGCGAGGCGCGCAACAACCCGCAGAAGGCCGAGCCGGGCGCGAAGGCGAAGGAGCGCGCCGCCGCCCGCGCCGAGAAGGCGGGCGCGGCCGAGGGCGCCGGCGAGGCCGCGTAAGCCTTTCGCGCATGGCCGGGAAGGGGCGCACCCACTCCCCCTCTCCCCGCAGAGCTGCTGGCGCAGCTCTGCGGGGAGAGGGCCTTGCGCGGGGGCGCAAGGCGAGCGGAGCGCAGCGGAGCGGGGGTGAGGGGGCGTTTCAGGATGGAGCGCACCCGGAGACGCCCCCTCACCTTCGCCCTTCGGGCTCGCTGCCTCGGCCTCTTCAGGCCGACGCAGCCCTCTCCCCGCGCCGCGGGGAGAGGAGGACTGCCGTCGCGCCGAGCGAAAACCTCATCCTTCTCGGCGAGTTCGGGCGCGCGCACGGCCTCGACGGCGAGGTGCGCCTCAAATCGTTCACCGCCGATCCGGCCGCCATCGCGCGCTATGGTCCGCTCGTCGACGGCGAAGGTCGGCGCCTCGTTCTCAAGGCCGTGCGGCCGGCCGGCGGAACGTCCCCCGACATGCTGATCGCTCGCGTCGAGGGCGTCGCGGCGCGGGCGGCCGCGGAGGCTCTGAACGGCGTCCGGCTCTATGTCGAACGCGACCGTCTGCCCCCGCCCGAGGAGGAAGAGTTCTTCCTCGCCGACCTCATCGGCCTCGCCGTCGAGGACACGGCGGGCCAAGCCGTCGGAACCGTCGTGGCGGTCCCGAACTACGGCGCCGGCGACTTGCTGGAAATCGCGCCGGCCGGCGGCGGGGCGTCCGCGCTCCTGCCCTTCACGGAAGCCTTCGCGCCCGTGGTCGATCCCGCGGGCAAGCGGATCGTGATCGACCCGCCGGAGGGGTTGTTCGAGCCGGACCCGGCCGGGCCTTGACGGAACGCCGTCAAAGGCGTGTCCTCATGGGCGTTGTCCGCGCGAACAGAGGATCACGCCCATGACCATCCGCGCCGTTGCGCTCGTCTCGCTCATGGCCTGCGCCATTCCGGTCGTGACCGCCTCGGAGGCGCAAGCGCAAAGCTGCGGCGAACTCTGGTACCGGCGCAACAGCCTCTACAAGCAAGCCGGCTACTGCTTCAAAACGGCCCGCGCGATCCGCACCTTCGGCAACGCGGGATGCACGTATGACAGCGAGTACGATGTCCCCTTGTCCCCGCGCCAACGGGGGATCGTCCGCGCCATCCAGGAGCAAGAGCGGGATCTGGGCTGCCCGCGCTAAGTCGCGCCCTTCGTCCAGACCGCCTCTTTAGGGGATGACGGGACCCTCCTGCGCTCGATCTTGAACGGCGGCTGCTTTCGGGCGCATAGTTCTGCGCCGTTGCGAGGTCCAGGGCGATGCCCGCACGCGGTTCATCGGTTGAATCGGGGGAGCGCCGCCAGCGGTGGCCGGCGCTTCTGGCGCGGCTGCTCGTCCTCGGCGCCGAACGATACCCGCCCAAGATCCGGCGTCGGCTCCAGACCCTGAACGCGATGGCGTACCTGATCGTCATCACGTCGACGATCTACGCCCTCATCTATGCCGCCAAGGACGTCGAGACATATCACTGGATCGTCCTGGTCAATCTCGCGCTGGCGGCGGTCGGGCTTTGCGTGCCGCTGGCGCATCGCTTGCACGAACTCGCCGGCGGCGGGCTCATCCTGGTCTGCGAGCCGCTGGCGCTGTTCGCGCTTGTCGCGGTGCTCGGCCGCGACGCCGGCATCCAGCTCAACCTGATCGTCGGCGCGGCCGCGCCCTTCGTCATCCTGGGGTTGAGGCGGCGCGCGCTGGTCGGCGCCGTCGTCGTCCTGTGCTGCGGGTTGCACGTCGCCGCTTGGTTCCTGTTCCCGCCCGGACAGGCGCTGATTGCGGTCGAGCCCGATCTGGTGCGGCAGCTTTACGTGTCGTCGGCCATCACCACCTTTGGAGTCACGGCGGCCCTGTTCTACTACGCCTTCCATCTCGCCGAGGCGGCGGAAGCCGAGACGGAGGCGCTCCTGCGCAACATCCTGCCCGACAGCGTGGTCGAACGGCTGAGAGCGCGGTCGGGCGAGGCCGTCGCCGAAAGCTTTGCCGAGGCTTCGGTGCTCTTTGCGGATCTGAAAGGGTTCGTCCCGCTGTCGCGCCGGCTCGGGGCGGAGCGGACCGTCGCGATGCTGAACGACCTCGTGCGCGGCTTCGACGGGCTCGCGGCGCAGCACGGCGTGGAAAAGATCAAGACCATCGGGGATTGCTACATGGCGGTCGCCGGCCTGCCCGAACGGACGCCGGACCATGCGGCGCGGCTCGCCCGCTTCGCGCTGGCCATGCAGGCCGCGGCCGAGGAGACGGGACAGCGGTTCGGGCTCGACCTGCATCTGCGCATCGGCCTGGCCTCGGGGCCGGTCATGGCGGGCGTGATCGGGGCGCAAAAGTTCACCTACGACGTGTGGGGGGATGCCGTGAACCTCGCCTCGCGCCTGGAGGCGACCGGCGAGCCGGGACGCATCCACGTCTCGGCCGCGATCCGCGAGACGCTCGCCGCCGGGTTCGCGTTCGCGTGCCGGGGCGACGTGCTTCTCAAGGGCGTCGGGCCTCAGCGGACGTGGTACCTGCTCGGGGAGACCGGCGCGGCGTCTCCGATTCCCGGCGAGGCCGCATGAGCGGTCCCCCCATCGACGCCCCGTGGCGCGCGACGGTCCTGACGCTCCATCCGCAGATGTTCCCCGGTCCCCTCGGGGTCTCGCTCGCGGGCGAGGCGCTGGCGCGGGGGACGTGGGCGCTGGACCCAAAAAACATCCGCGAGCACGGGCTCGGCCGGCATCGAACGGTGGACGATGCGCCGGCGGGCGGCGGGCCCGGCATGGTGCTGCGCTGCGACGTGCTGGCGGCGGCGCTCGACGCCGCCGTCCCGCCCGACGATCCGCGGCCCAGGCTCCTGATGAGTCCGCGCGGCCGACCCCTGACGCAGGCGCGGGTGCGCGCGTTCGCGGCGGGGCCGGGCGTCGTCGTCGCGTGCGGACGCTTTGAAGGCGTGGACGAGCGCGTGATCGAAGCGCGGCGGCTCGAAGAGGTGTCGGTCGGCGACTACGTGCTCTCGGGCGGCGAGATCCCCGCGATGGCGCTCCTCGACGCCTGCGTGCGGCTCCTCCCCGGCGTCATGGGCCAGGACGCCTCCGGGGCGGAGGAGAGCTTCGAGGACGGCCTGCTCGAATATCCGCACTACACGCGCCCGCGCGAGTGGGAGGGGCGAACCATCCCGGACGTTCTGCTCTCGGGCGACCACGCCGCGATCCGCCGCTGGCGCCGCGCCGAGTCCGAGCGGCTGACGCGGGAGCGGCGGCCGGATTTGCGCGCGGGCTATCCGCGCTCCCCTGGCGACGGCGCGTAGCGCGGCCGGCTCGCGGGGCGCGGATCGGGGCGTCCCGCGCTCCGCCCCGCCACCAGCCAGTACGTTAAGCCCGAGACCGCCCCTGTGAGGAACAAAAGCGCCGTCATCCGTCCCTCGGCGGGAAGCGCCGCATCCGCTCCGGCGATCGGCCGCGCGCGGACGAGCCACGGCAAGCCGGCCGTGAGCGCGCCCGCCGCGCCGCCATACCAGACGAACGAGCGCACGCCCAGAACTTCGCCGATCAGGGCGGCCAGGGCCGGGGGCGCGACGAGAAGGGCGAACAACCCCATCCCCAGCGCCGCCGCGAACGCCATCGCCGCGTCGGGCGGGACGCCCTCCAGGAGATCGGACAGGAGCGACCGGGCGCTCGCGCGCCCAAGCGCGCCGAGGGCGTCGCGCGTGGCGGGATCGAGGATCGAACCGGCCGCCAGGGTCGCGGCCCCGAACGGAATGGCGACCGTCAAGCCGACGACCAGGAGGAACAGGCGGACGACAAGGCGCATGGATCGCCGACTCCGAAACAAAGAAAAAATGCGGCGCTCGCGCCGTCGCCAAGGCGAACGCACCGCATTAACCACGCCCAGCGGTTATCGCATCCCATCAAGTTCACTTTAATCGCGGCCGGACCAGGGTTTTGTTCCGAACGGTCGGACAACCGCTCCTGCTCCTGTTCCGGGCCGTTCCGGCCGGGAGGAGCGGCGGTGAAGGCGGTGGATGATGAGACTTAAGCTTGGCCTATGGCTCTCTCTCGTAACGGCGGTCGCCGGCGCCGACGCGCGGGCGGCGGATTGGTACACGGGCGCCGCGCCCCCGCCGCCGGACGACAGCTGGATCGTGGCGGTCGATGCGTCGGTGAGCATCACCTCCAACAGCTCCCAGTTCGCGGGCGTGACGGGCACGATGGCCCTCGCCGACACCTTGCGGGAGAGCGGAGCGCGGTTGCGCGTCGACGGATTGGCCGGATCATACGACTACCGGATCAGAGAGGCGGGGACGCGCGTGCGCGGCGAGCAGGTCGAGGGCTCGGCCCTGGTCGGCTACGAGTGGGTTTGGCGCGACGCCGCGCTCGCGGGCTACATCGGCCTCAATGTCCGCGACAACCGGCTGTCGGTTCCCGATCCGGCCAATTCGGTCGTCGGGACCGCCGTGGGCGTGAAATCGGTGCTGGAGGCCTACGCCAACCCGACCGACGCCACCATGGTCTCCGCCTATGGCTCCTATGCGACCGACCACCGCGCCTACTACGGACGCTTCAAGGGCGGTTTCGCGCTCTTCGACCGGACCTTCCTCGGTCCGGAGGTCACCTTCCTCGGCGACGACTTCTTCAACCAGTGGCGTGTCGGCGCTCACCTGACCGGATTTCAGATCGGGATGCTGAAGTTCGCCGTCGCCGCCGGCTACGTCAGGGACCGCGTTCAGAAAGGCGGCTTCTACACCAGCCTCGACGTCAGGGCGTCGTTCTGACCAGGCAGGCCGGCTCCGCCTGATCTCGGGACCGTCGCCTTCATCCCCGCTTAACGATGAATCAAGCGTTTTTGGGCGGTTAACCACGCCATAAGCCCCGGCCGTCTAGCGTCTTTACAAGGGGGATGGGGAGCGACCGATGGGCGCCGCAGCGAGGTGGACGGCTTGGGCTGCATCCGGCTTGTTGGCCCTCGTTCTGCTCACGCACCCGATCAGCGTCCAAGCTCAGCTGTGTCTCAGCCTCGCGGCGATCGCGGCGATGATCGGCTTGTGGCTGTTCGCGCGCGGCTCCCTGGCTCGGTCGCTGTTCCTCGCGATCGGAAGCTTCGTCGTCATCCGCTACATCTACTGGCGCGTGACCAGCACGCTGCCGCCGATCAGCGATCCCTTGGGGTTCGGCCTCGGCGCCCTTCTGGCGCTGGCCGAAGCCTACTGCGTGCTGATCCTGACGATCAGCCTCATCATCAACGCCGACCCCCTGAAGCGGACGCCGCTCGAACGCGAGGCCGACGCCGGCCTGCCGACCGTCGACGTGTTCATCCCGACCTACAACGAGGACGAATACATGCTCGCCACCACGGTCGCGGCGGCGAAGTCGATGGACTACCCACCCGATAAGCTCGTCGTCTGGCTCCTCGACGACGGGGGCACCGACCAGAAGTGCAACGACGCCAACCCCGAAAAGGCTGCGGCGGCGCGCGAGCGCCGCGCTTCGCTGCAACGGCTCTGCGCGGACTTCGGCGCATGCTACCTGACCCGGGCGAAGAACGAGCACGCCAAGGCCGGCAACATGAACAACGCCCTCAAGCACGCGAAGGGCGAACTCATCGTGGTGTTCGACGCCGACCACGCGCCCTTCCGCGCCTTCCTGCGCGAGACGGTCGGCTACTTCGCCAAGGACCCGAAGCTGTTCCTGGTCCAGACGCCGCACGTCTTCCTCAACCCCGACCCGATCGAGCAGAACCTGCACACCTTCGCCCGCATGCCGTCGGAGAACGAGATGTTCTACTCGGTCATCCAGCGCGGCCTCGACAAGTGGAACGGTTCGTTCTTCTGCGGCTCGGCGGCCCTGCTGCGCCGCTCCGCGCTCGACACCACGGGCGGCTTTTCCGGCATCACCATCACCGAGGACTGCGAGACCGCCTTCGAGCTGCACGCCCAAGGCTGGACGAGCGTCTATGTCGACAAGCCGCTGATCGCCGGCCTGCAGCCCGAGACCTTCGCGTCCTTCATCGGCCAGCGCTCCCGCTGGTGCCAGGGCATGATCCAGATCCTCATGCTCAAGAATCCCGCTGCTCAAGCGCGGCCTCTCGCTGACCCAGCGGCTCTGCTACCTGTCCGAGCATGACGTTCTGGTTCTTCCCGCTTCCCGCGGCTATCTTCATGCTCGCGCCGCTGCTTCTACCTCTTCTTCGACTGTCAAGATCTTCGTCGCTCGAACGTCGATGAGTTCATCGCCTACACGGCGACCTACATCGTCGTGAACATGATGATGCAGAATTACCTCTATGGTCGGTTCCGCTGGCCGTGGATTTCCGAGCTCTACGAGTACGTGCCAGGCGTTTACCTCTGCCAGGCCATCGTCTCGGTCGCGCTCTCAACCCGCGAAAGCCGACCTTCAACGTCACCGCCAAGGGCGCTGACGCTCGACCACGACCACTGTCCGAGCTGGCCTGGCCCTATTTCGTGATCTTCGGCCTGCTCATGGCCGGCGGGCTCACGGCGGCCTACTGGTACGCCTTCGAGCCGGGCGTCAACGACCTCATGCTCGTCGTCGGGCTGTGGAACACGTTCAACCTGGTGATCGCCGGCGTCGCGCTCGGGTGCGTCGCCGAGCGCAAGCAGCCGGATCGCCACCCGCGCCTCGCCATCGACCGCCGCGGGATGCTGACGATCGACGGCGCGGCGATTCCCGTTGCGATCGAGAACGTGTCGGCCGGCGGCTGCGCGGTGCGTCTTGACGGCGCGGCGGACGCGCCCGCTCTCGAACCCGGCCGGACCCAGGGGCGTCTTGCGGTCGTCCCGGTCGGAACCGCGATGGGCGATGCGACCCTGCCGGTCGCCTTGAAACACCTGTCCCGCCGGGGCGAGGAGGTCGTCTGCGGCTTCGAGTTCGAGGGCATGCAGCCGCGCGATTATTACGCCCTTGCCGATCTCATGTACGGGGAGGCGGACGCGCTGGGACGCTTTCTGGACAGCCGCCGCGTCCACAAGGACCTTTTCCGCGGCTCGGCGCAGTTTCTGACGTGGGGCGTCACCGAGCCGATCCGGGCGCTCACCTATCTGACGAAGCGCTCCGCGTCCGAAGCCGCCGCGCCGTCCGCCCCAGCGGCCATCGAAGCCGTCCCCGAGCCGGCGGCCGTCGCGGCCGAGGCTGCGTCAGCCGCCTCGCCGGACGCCCTGCCTCTGGACGCGGTCGCCGCCCCGGAGCCCGCCGTGCAACCCGTCGCGCCGTCGGCCAGTGGCCGCCGAGCCCGAACCCGCTTCGGCCGAACCGGCGACGCTGGACGGCGCGCCGACGGTCGCCCTGCCGGCCGAATGGCTTATACCAAGTCCCTGAGGGGGTGACTCGGTTGGGTCTGGTGGGTTTGAGGCAGGTCTGATTCAAGGTGGCGAACGAGGGAGGTTCGCCATGCCGGTTCCGCTCCGGACAGACTTTGATGCCCATGCGCTGCGCGCGATTGCCCGCACGACCAAGGACGGCCCGCAAGCGCGGCGCCTTTTGGCCCTGGCCGCGATCTACGATGGAGCAACCCGCACCGCGGCGGCCCGGATCGGCGGGGTCACGGTGCAGATCGTGCGGGACTGGGTGGTGAAGTTCAACGCCCATGGCCCCGAGGGCCTGGTCAACCGCAAGCCGCCTGGCCAGCCCTCGAAACTCACCGACGCGCATCGCGCGGCCCTGCAGGCCATCATCGAGCAAGGGCCCATTCCGGCCATCCACGGCGTGGTGCGCTGGCGGTTGGTCGATCTGATCGCATGGGTCTGGGAGGAGTTCCGCATCACGATCTCCAAGCAGACGCTGTCGCGTGAGTTGCGGGCCATGAACTATCGCAAGCTCTCGGCCCGTCCGCGCCATCACGCGAAGAACGAGGCGGCGGTTTCCGCTTTTAAAAAAACTTCCCCGCCCGTCTGGAGGAGATCGCAAAGGCCGAGGCTCATGGCAAGGTGATCGAGATCTGGTTCGCGGATGAGGCCCGGATCGGGCAGAAGAACAAGATCACGCGACGCTGGGCCAAACGCGGCACGCGCCCGTCCGCCCCCAAGGACCAAAGGACCGCCTCGGCCTACATCTTCGGGGCCATCTGTCCGGCTGAGGGCAAAGGCGCGGGCTTGGTTCTGCCCCGCTGCACGACCGAGGGCATGACCCTGCACCTGAAGGAGATTTCGCAGGCGGTCACACCCGGGGCGCATGCCCTTGTCTTGGTGGATCAGGCGGGCTGGCATCAGTCCAAGAAACTTGTGGTCCCCGCCAACATCACCCTCATGCCGCTTCCGGCTAAGGCGCCGGAGTTGAACCCGGTCGAGAACATCTGGCAATTCTTGCGCGAGAACTGGATCTCCAACCGGATCTTCTCCTCCTACGGCGACATCCTCGACCACTGCTGCGAAGCGTGGAACAAGCTCACCGATCAGCCCTGGCTCATCATGTCCATCGGACTGCGCGACTGGGCGCATCGGTTCTGATCAATGGGACTTGGTATAAGGCAACTCCTCGACATGGCCCATTGGGAGTTGCGGAACGCCGAAAACACCAATCAGAAAGTCGCGGGAGAGCCCCGCGGCGACGCAGGTCAGGAGGTCGAGAGCGTTTCCCGCGCGGCTTGAAGCGCGGGCGGAACACTCGGATGCCCCATGCGGATCGTCAATGTTGCGCCCTTCCTGGCAGCTTTCGCGCTCTCCTTGAGCGCGGGCGCAGCTTTGGCGCAAAGCTTTACGGGCGCGGGACCGATGGCGCCCTTCACCCTCCCGGCCGGGGCCGACCCGCGGGCGGACCGCGGGGCCGCCCGGACCGACCCAGCCGTCGCCGGCGCGGCAAGCCGCCCGGAGCCGCGCCCGCCGGAGGCGCCGGCCATGCGGCACCTGCACGGCACCTTGCAGGGCTTCCGCCTGTTCGGCGAGATCGGCGCGTCGGAATGGCCGATCTATCTCACCGAGGCCCAGGCGCGCGGCAAGCTCCGGTTCAAGGTCGGCTATCTGTCCGCCGTCTCGGCTGCGCCGGAAGCGTCGAAGCTGAGTCTCGTCATCAACGGAAAAGCCGTCGGCGAGACCGCGATCAGGGCGCCGAACTCCGTCAAGGTCGTGGAGTTCGACATCCCGGAGGGCCTCCTGAAGGCCGGCTTCAACGCCGTGCGCCTGACGGCCGAACAACGTCACCGGGTCGATTGCTCGCCCGACGCCACCTACGAGCTGTGGACCCAGATCGACCCGTCCCAGACCGGCCTCGTCATGCCGGAGGCGGTAAGCGGGGTCACGCAGTTGAGCGACCTCGCCGCGCTGTGGCCTGACGCCGATGGCGCGCTCCCCATCCGCGCGGTTCTGGCCTCCAAAACAAGGCCGGCGAACGTCGAGCGCATCATCCGCGCCGCCCAGGTGATCGCGCTCGCGGGACGCTTCGAGCAGCCGGTGATCGATGTCGGTCCCCCGGCTGGCGGCGGCGGCGGGGTGAATCTCGCGGTCGGAACGGCCGCGGAGATCGGGGGCATCCGGGGGCTCGACGCCGTCGGTCCGGTCGCCGGACCCAAGGTGCTCGTGCTTCCGGCGGCTCCCGGCCGGCGCGTCACGGTGGTCGCGACCGGGACGAACGATGCGGAGGTCGACCAGGCCGTCGCGCAACTCGCCGCAGCCGTGAAAGCGGAGCCGAGGGGCACGCCGGAAGGGCTGCGCGCCGCCGCGGCCTTCCCGGGCTACCGGGTCGAAGGAGGCGAGCGGGTTCGCCTCCGCGATCTCGGCCTCGTGAGCCAGGAGTTCTCGGGGCACTTCTTCAGGATCGGCTTCAACGTCATCATGCCGCCCGACTTCCTGCCGGCCGATTACGCCAAGGTCATGCTCGACCTGGCCGGCGGTTATGCTCCGGGCCTCGCGAAAGACGCCCAGGTGGTGGACTCCATCAACGGCCGCAGCGTCGCGAGCGCGCGCCTGCCGAAGTCCGCGGGCGACGTGTTCCGGCAGAACCAGATTCCCTTGCCGTTGAGCTACTGGCGGCCGGGCCTCAACCGTGTCGAGATCGGGGCGAAGGTCCCGGTCCCCTCGGATGCCGTCTGCGATCCGATCGCGACGATCGTCGGAAAAAAGCGCTTCCTGTTTTTGGACTCGACCGAACTCGTGCTGCCGCCCTTGGCGCGGATCGCGCGCATGCCCAACCTGTCGGTGACGGCGAGCGGCGGATTGCCGTACACGGCCGGGCGCGGCCGGTCGAAGCTCTTCATGCCCCTGCCCGACAAGGACACCGTCGCGGCGGCCGCGACGCTCGCGACCCGCATGGCCGTGGCGGCCGGGCGCCCGATCGATTTCGAGTTCACCACCGCGCGCCCGGCGACCGCCTCTGGGGCTGGACCCGCGCCAACCTGATGGTGCGCGACGATCAACTGCTCGCCTGGCGCTGGGAGCCGAACCAGCGGCCCGCCGTGGCCGACATGAACAACGCCACCGACGGCGACCTGCTCGTCGCGTGGGCGCTCGTCGAAGCCGCCGAGGCGTGGTCCGACCCGGCCTATCGCGTCGCCGCACGCCGGGTCGCCGTCGAGGTCGGGCGCAAGACCGTGGTCAACAAGACGAAGTTCGAGGCGCTGCTCCTGCCCGCGGTGTCGGGGTTCGCCGCCGAGGACCGCCCGGACGGGCCGGTCCTGAACCTGTCGTACTGGGTGTTCCCCGCCTTCCCGCGCCTCGCTCTCGTCGCGCCCGAGATCGACTGGTCGGGCCTGCGCCAGAGCGGCCTCAGCCTCGTCAAAATGGCCCGGTTCGGGCCGGCCAACCTGCCGACCGAATGGATCTCGGCCAAAGGCCTGAAACTCGCGCCGGCCGACGGATTCGCGCCGACCTTCGCCTACAACGCGATCCGCATCCCGCTCTATCTCGCCTGGGCGGGGGTCGGCGAACGCGAGCACTACGCCCCCTTCGTCGCCCTGTGGAGCCAGCGGGACGGCGCGGGGCTGCCGATCGTGGACGCGCCGTCCGGCCGCACGGTCGGCGTGTTCGCGGAGACGGGATTCGCCGCCGTCGCCTCCCTCCTGGCCTGCGTCGCGGACGCGACGCCGCTGCCCCAAAACTTCCGCCAGCCGCGCACGGGCGAAAACTACTACCCGGCGACGCTGCATCTTCTCGCGGTCATCGCGGCCCAGATGAGGTACCGCTCGTGCTTAAACGGCTGATCCTGTCGGTCTCGGCGGCGGCGCTGATGGCGGCCGCATCGCCAGCGTGGGCCGCGCCGCCGGGCGGCGTTCTCAGCGGAGCGCCCGAGAGCCCCTCGGCGCCTGCGCCGGGCAAAGGCGCGCAGGCGTCGCCCGCGGGCGACGAGGCCGTCGACGAGAGCGCCTTGCGCTACTACGCCTCGCTCCGGCAAACGGCGCGCGTCGAGGCCGAGACGCGGCGCCTCCAGCGGCTTCATCCCGGCTGGAAAGTCCCGGATGACCTTTACGCCGTCACGCCGGGCGGCATCGACGAGGCGCCGCTCTGGGAATTGTTCGCCGCCGACCGCCTCGACGATCTGCGCGCCGCCATCGAAGCGCGCCGGGCCGCCGATCCCGCATGGCGGCTCTCCGACGACTTTGCGCGCAAACTGCAACGGAAGGATCTGCGCGCCCGGATCATGGCGGGCGCAAAGGCCGGCCGCTGGCTTGACGTCGCCAACCTGGTCTCAGCCGAGGACGCCGCCGCAGTCGACGAGAAGGATGTCGAGGCGCTCTGGACCGTCGCGGCCGCCTACGCGCAAACGAGCCAGCCGTCGAAGGCGGTCGCCGTCTATCAGTCCATCCTGAACACGAGCGACGACCCGAACCAGCGGATCGCGACGATCCAGAAGGCGATGTCCACACTGCGCATGACCGACGCCGAGAAGCTCATCGCCATGGCGCGGCCCAAGGCCGAGGGGCGCACCGAGTTCGAGGCGATCGCGATCGACATCACGCGCGCGCGCATCAGCGCCTTCCTGCACGACGAATGGGCCGCGGAGGTGACGGCGGCCGATCTGCGCGCGTTCCAGGACTTCGCCCGGGGATCGGACGACCCCAACCAGGCGGGCCTCGCGGCGTGGCGGTACTACAAACGCCGGGAACTCCGCGACGCGCTCGAATGGTTCAAGCTGTCGCTGGAGCGCGGCGGCGACGCGATGATCGCCCACGGGCTCGCCCATACCCTGCGCCGGCTCGGCATGGTCCGCGAGGCCGAAGAGGTCGCCTATGCGTGGCGCGAGCCGCTGGTGAACAACGCCATCCTGTTCATCGACCTCCTCGAAACGGACCTGACGAGGGAGAACCCGCCCTACGTCGAGCCCGAGCGGATCGCGCGCTACGCCCAGGTCACGCTCAGCGGCTCGTCGGGCGAAGGAGCGCAGGCGCTGGGGTGGTACGCCTACAACTCCTGCCAGTTCGACGCCGCTCTCGAGTGGTTCCAGCGCGGCGTCGCCTGGTTCCCCAAGGAGGCGACGGTCTACGGCTACGCCCTGACCCTGAGCGGCTGAAGCGTCAGAAGGAGTTTCTGGAGATCGTCAACCGATACGACGGTCTGTTCCCGAAAGTGGTCGAACTGCTCTTTCCCGAGGAGCGGCCCGACCAGCCTCCGACGCCCTGCGAGCAGAAGACGGACACCCGGAAACCGGAAGCCCGGACAGCGGGCGATGCACGTGGGCAACCGCTCATGGCGCCGCCGGACGCGCAGCAGCCCCTGTGGTCGCGCGTCCCGAAACCACTCGCGGCGCTGCCGGGGCGTCCGGGCCAGCCTGGAGAACTCCCGGCGCTGAAACGCAACGAATTCCCGCTTCAGGTCGCCCTGGAGAACCCGCTCCGCTTCGCCGGGGCTCGGCCCGGCGGCGAGGCCGGGGCCGCGGCGGCCGGCTTTGCACGCGAGCGCGCCACGGGATCGCCGCCCCTCGTCGCCCGGCGTGTGCCGGGGGTTGCGGCGATGCCCTACGAGCGCTTCGGCTACGCGCTGCTGCCGGGCTGGAACGGGGCCGACGAGCCCGACATGGCCGCCCGCCAGCGCCCGCCTCCCCGCGGGCGGCACGCTCTGGGCGCAGGAGATGGAGTCGGCCGGCCGGCCGGGAGCCGGGCGGGAGGCGCACGGCCCGCCGAGGCAGGGCCCGGCGGCCAGCCCGCGCCATCGGGTTCCGGCTCTCCTTCGCCGCCCTTCGTCGGGGCTCAGCGCGACAACCCGCAAGCAGGACTCTTTCAGCCATGATGCGCCGTCTCGCCGCCGTCTCGTTCGCCGTCATGGTTTCCGCGTGCTCGGGTCCGGATGGAACGCGGCGACAGGCGTCAAGCCAGGCGTCCCTCGAAGCCGCGCTGAGCCGGCCGGCCGCTTGGGCTCAGGCGTCAGGCAGCGGTCGGCCATTGCAATGTTGCCGTCCGGCGCGGGCGAGGTCGCGCAGGTGCGGGAGCGGGATTACCTGAACGGGTTCGGTCAGGAGATCACGCTCAAGGGAGGCTCCGCCGCAGAGGCCAACCGGGTGGAGATCACCGTCGCGGGTCAGGCCGGCGGCCGCGGCGACGCGCTCGCGCCCATGGCGAAGCCTTCCGAGGCCGGCATCAAGGCGGAGATCGCAGCCCGCTTTCCGGTCTCGCCATGCAGGTCGTCACGCGGCCGATGAAGAACGCCTACGGTCCTTACGGCTCGCGGTCGGTCGGCAGCCGGGGGGCGCCCGGTGCGTCTACGCCTGGCAGTGGATCGACGCCGTGCGCGAGGCGGCCCCGGCCTCGGTCCGCGTCCGATTGTGCCGCTCGAACGCCACGCTCGACCAGTTGGCGGGTTACATCGACCAGATGACGGTGGACCTCGGCCGCCGTTCCGCCGTCCCCGAGACGCTGGAGCGCGCGCTCGGCGAGGCTGTCCCCCAAGGCCCGCCCGGTCCCGGCAAGGAGGCCCGCACGATATCGAGACGGCCGACGACCGCTCCGACACGCAACGCGGCTGGCCGCTCGCCCCGGCCAGCGGACACAGCGGCATCGGTGGTCTGGCGTGCGGACGGACGCCAGTACTTGGGGCCCGTTCCGGCCTCCCGGACCGCGTCGGCCGTCGAGTGGGCGCGCATCGGGCGGCCGCCTTCGGACCCCCGTCGGCCGAACCGGGCTGGCGACGCGTCCGCCTCCGCGGACGCGCGGACGACGGCCGTGCCGTCGCCGTACGTAAGCGCCGGATCGGCGGCGTTCGCAGCGCCGAAACGCGGCAAGTCTTTGGACGCGAGCCTGCCGTCGCGGGCCTACCTCGGGCCGAGCGCCCAGGCGGGGCGAGCCTCGACCGCCGCCTTCAGCTACGAGGCCGCGATCCCGTCTCCCGCTCGAACCGAACAGCGTTAACCCGAGACCGCGGTTTCCAGCCCGCGCTTAAGACCCTGCTTACCAATTCATGGGCAGAGTGAGCGAAGGATCAACCCTTCGCTCCCGATGTCCGCGCGCATCCTCCTCGTCGAAGACGATCCTGTCTCGCAAGACCTCTTGAGGAGCGTTTTGCAAGCGCGCGGCTACGGAGTCGACGCCGCCAGCGACGGGTTTACAGGCCTGCGCATGCTGAAGCGGCAGGCTTACGACCTCGCCCTTGTCGATTACCACCTTCCCGAACTCGACGGCTACGCCTCGGCGCGTCTGATGCGGGAGGTCGCTCACGGCGGTCCTGTTCTCAAGCTCGTGGCGATCACGGCGGACCGGCATGGCCTGATGGCGCGATCCGGCGCCGAAGCCGTCTTCGACGCCATCCTGACCAAGCCGATCGAGCCGCAGCCGCTCTTCCGCTTCATCGAAACGCTTCTGGACGCTTCGGGCGAGCACGCCTCCGCGCAGGCCGCCGCCAAGGCGTTCTTGCGCGACCCCCGGCACGAGCAGGCCCGCGCGGCCGCCGAGGCGTTCTGGCGGGATTGCGGCCTGAGCGGGCGTCCGAAGGCGATCGCAGCGCCCCAGCCGACGCCCGAGCAGGCGTTGGCTCTCAGTTTCTGCTTCGATGCCGGAGAGCCGGGGACCGCGGACCTCATCGTCCTGCTTGATCGCGACGGTCTCGATCAGCTGCCCGCCCTGCATGAGCGCTTGCCGGGCCGTCCGACCCTGGTGGTCGACGTCACCGGCCATGCCCTTGAAGCGTGCGACGCCGGGTTCCGGGTCGACGATCCCTCGTCCTGGTCCGAGGTCGCGGGCCTTCTCCAGCGCTTCAAAGCCCGAAGCGCGCGATTGACCCCGGCGGCGCGCGCCGCGACCGATCCCGACGCGCGGCTCCTGGCCTGCCTCTATGTCGCGGACCGGGCGCTGCGCCTCGCCCACGATCCGTCAAGGCGGCTGCCGATCCGGCAGGGCGGCTGGTTCGCCGAGTCCGAGGCGATGCTTGCGGCCGAGCGCCTGACCGCGCGCGGTCTGCTGTCGCGTCAGGTCATCGAGCGCCCTCCGAATGGGATCGAGTTCGTTTACGTCCTCGCCGACGCGGCCCTCGCGGGATTGACCGCAAGCGGTCCAGGGCTCGATCTGAGCGACGGCTCCGGTCCCGACGCCGTTCGCGCGACGCTCGAACGCGCCATCCGCGCGGCGTCGAAGACGTTCGCCGACGCAAGCGGCGCGGCGACCCGGGCGAAACCAGATCCGACATCCGCAAGCGGAAGCGCCGACCCCATCGCCACCTTGCGCCGTCTTTTCGTCCAGAGCGCGCGCGACCTCGTGGCCCAGGCCGACGACCAGGGCAAGCCGACCGCCTCGGCCGGCTCCGAAGCCGATGTCCCGCGGCGGCGAAGCTCAACCCGTCCCGACGCAAGCGAAAGCCGAAAACACGCGTCTCGACGCTGATGGTCCGGCTCTCAAGAATCATGACGTTCAAGCGTTGCTCGACCTCATCACGCCATTTGCAAACCAGCCAGCCGCGGCGTCCGGACCCGGCCCGTTGCCCACGGCGCGCATCCTGTTGGCCGACGATGTCGACGTGAACCGGGAGATCGCGCGCGCCATGCTCGAGGCGAGCGGTTATTCCGTCGACGTGGCCGCAAGCGGCGCCGAGGCGGTTGCGGCGGTCCGGGAGACGCCTTACGGGCTCGTGCTCATGGCCGTGCAGATGCCCGCCATGGACGGACTTGCGGCCACGCGCGCCATCCGCGCGCTCCCGCCGCCTCGGCGCGACGTGCCCGTCGTCGGCATGAGCGCGAGCGCGCTGCCGAGCCAGGTGGCCGCCTTCCGCGAAGCCGGCATGAACGACCATGTCGGCAAGCCTTTCCGGCGCGAGGACCTGGCGGCGGCGGTCGAACGCTGGCGCCGCCTGGACCCGCCCGAGAGCGAGCCTGAGCCTGACGTTTCCCTGCAAGCGCTCGATCGCGACGTTTATGACAGCCTGCTCGATCTGGTCGGGCGGGAGAGGGCGATGACGCTGCTCGACCGGCTGGCCGCGCAATTGGCCGAGCGGTTCGCGGGAGAGCCTGCCTCGGACGGCGACCGGGCCCGGCTCGCGGGCGACGCTCACGCCATGATTTCAGCCGCCGGCGTCCTGGGCTTCCCCGCCCTTTCAGGCGCGTGCCAATCCTTGGAGGCGGCGTTCGCGGCGGGCGAGGATATCGGCACGCATTTGGATCGGGTCAGGGCGTCCCGCGCCGTAGCCCTGAAGGCGATCGCCGCCCTGAAGCAAGCGGCCTGACGGGCCGCGCAGGACGCGCGCCTCACGCCTCGGAGATGGTTTCGCGAGCAGGACTGATCGCTCCGGTCCGCTCAAGAGCCCCGCCGATCAGAGGGGAACGCCCGCGGGCGCCGGCTGCGCGGGCTCTCCCTGCGCGGGTTGGAGCGGATCTGCGCCGCGCGAGTCCCCGCCGGCCATCTCCAGAGGCAAAGGCAGCGCCGTGGTCGCTTTCACGCGCTCCATGGCGAATCGCGAGGTCACGTTCTTGAGGGGGATGGCCGCGATCAGGCGCTTGTAGAGCGCATCATAGGCTTGCATGTCGGCCACGACGACCCGCAGCATGTAGTCCACGTCGCCCGCCATGCGGTAAATCTCGACCACTTCGGGCATGGCCGAGACGGTGTCGGCGAAGCGCTTGAGCCACCCTTGCGAGTGGTCGTTGGTCTCGATCGAGACGAACACGGTCAGGCCAAGGCCGAGCTTCTCGGGATTGAGGAGGGCGACGCGCCGCTCGATCACGCCCTGGGCTTCGAGACGCTGGATGCGTTTCCAGCAGGGAGTCTGGGACAAGCCGACCTGGGCGCCGATTTCGGCGATCGACAGCGTCGCATCCCGCTGCAGCAGATCCAGGATCTTGCGGTCGATCAGGTCCATCTCGTCCTCATCGCTCTAGGCTCCGGACCCATAAATTGGAACCGGGTTTGTTGTGAGTGGATTCAAGCTTCTGCGGGTGAGGAGCTTGAGCATGTCTGATCTGTTCTGGCTGACGGACGAGCAGTTTGCGCGCCTTGCGCCCTTGCTGCCGCGCGACACGCGCGGCGTGCCGCGGGTTGACGACCGCCGAGTGATCTCGGGCATCGTGCAGGTGCTGCGCTCAGGCGGACGGTGGGCGGATGCGCCACCCCAATATGGACCGAGGAAGACCCTGTACAACCGTTTCGTGCGCTGGGCCGAGCGAGGCGTATGGCGCGAGGTGTTCGAGACGCTCGCCCGCTCGGGCGGTCCGCCCAGCGCACTCCTGCTCGACTCCACCCACGCCAAGGCCCATCGTTGCGCCGCCGGCGGCAAAGGGGGGCGGAGCGCCAAGCCATCGGGCGGTCCCGAGGCGGGCGCACGACCAAGGTCCACCTTGCCGTCGACGAACAGGGACGACCCCGCGCCATCGAGGTAACGCCAGGTCAGTTGGGCGATGCTCGTATGGCCCTGGCCCTTGTCGGCGCCCTGCCGGCCCCGGTGCTGTGCATCGCCGACGCGGCCTACGACAGCGACGGCCTGCGCGCCTTCCTGATCGAGCGCGGCACGCAGCCCGTCATTCCCAACAACCCGACCCGCAAGCGCACCCATCCCTTCGACCGCGCCCTCTACAGGCGCCGCAACAGGATCGAGCGCCTGATCTGCCGTCTCAAGGATTGGCGGCGCATCGCCACCCGCTACGATAAACTCGCCCAGAACTATATCGCCGCCGTTCAACTCGCCGCCATCGTCACTTGCCGGTTATGAGTCCGGAGCCTAAGCCGGTCCAAGAAGAAAATTTCTTTATGCCGGGACGGCGGCTTGTGAAAGAAAAAAACCAACTCTTTTCAGAGACACAGGAATCGCCATCCGTCGTGCAACCGGGTTGTCACGATCGCCGTTCATCTTGGGCCGGATCGGGCGGAGCCTGCTTCTCAGCAGCAACGTAATGAAGCGCATGCGCTGAGATCCGGGGAGGGGGACTCATGGTTCGCGTGCCGGGCGATCTCGTAACCTATCCACCGCTTGATGTTCCGAAGCTCGTGGCCGAGGGGGTCTGGACCGTCGACAGCGGGCCGATCCACGTTCTCGGCCTGCCGCTTCCGGTCCGGATGACCGTGATCCGCCTCGCTGAGGGCGATCTCTGGCTGCATTCTCCGACGCGGTTCAGCGAGCCTCTCAAGCGTGAACTCGAGCAATTCGGCCCCATCCGACATCTCGTCGCGCCGAACGTGGCGCATTGGTCGTTTCTCCAGGACTGGCAGCGGGCCTGCCCGGAGGCCGAGACTTGGGCCGCGCCGGGGCTGCGCGAACGCGCTTCCGTGAAAAAGGCGGGTCTCAGGCTTGACCATGACCTCGGCGACACGGCTCCGGAGGCATGGGCCGGGGAGATCGGACAGACCGTGGTTCCGGGCGGCGGCGGGTTCCGCGAGGTGGATTTTTTCCACGCAGCCACGCACACGCTCGTGCTGACGGACCTTGTCGTGAATCTCGAAGCCGAAAAGTTGCCCTGGCTCATGCGTCCGGCCGCTCGGCTTGCGGGCGTCACGGCCCCGAACGGCAAGGCGCCGGTCTATTTACGTTTCATCATCCGCATGCGGCGGCAGGAGGCTGCTGCGGCAGCCGCCCGTTTGCTGGACTGGGCGCCAGCGCGGGTCATCTTCAGCCACGGCCGCTGGTTCGAACGGGACGGCGCGGCCGCGCTCCGGCGGTCGCTGCATTGGCTCTTGCCTTAAGCGTCGAGCGAAAGCCGGCTGCGGCCCTTAAGCCTGCCCAGCCGTGCAACCGATCCCCTTCGCCCGCGTTGTCTTGGGACGCCTTGTCCGTCCGGCGCGTCGTAAATACCTGCGTCGAACGAGATCGACGGCTCAACGCCCGAAGGGGAGGGCGATCATGGACCATCACACGTCATACCGCGCAACGGCTGTGGATGGCCGGCGTTCATCCAGGCTCCGGTTCGTGCTGCTCGGCGCGCTGGCCCCGGTCGCCCTGTTCGCCTTGCCGGTCGGAACCATGATGTTTGTGGGGCCGAGCGGAGAGGCCGCCTCCGTGGCCGGCTCAGGGCCTGCCTTGGACTGCGAATCGCCTCGCAACGCCTGGAGACCGGCCTGCCAGACGGCCAGGAGCAACTTGGCGGGCAACCTGGCGCGGGATGCGGACGTGACCGGCTCGATCAGCGATGGGCCGGCGACGACCGCAGCCCTCGACCAAAAGGGCAAACGTCGGTCGGTGGCGGGAGCAATCGCAAGCGCGCCGGCTGATTCAAGCGCGGCGAAACCGACGGCTGAGCCTGCGGCTCAAGCCGCCTCTCCGGCTCAGAAAACCGTGGCCCAAGCGAGTCCCGTGGCCCAAGCGAGCCCCGAACCGGCGCGCCCGGGACCGAACCCGCCGAGCGGACGGGAGGCCGGGGCTTGGCAGGAGCCCGTTCGCGTCGATCCGGCGCAAGAGTCGAAGCCGCCTGCACCGCTGTCGCCGGCGTCGAGCCAGCCGGCCTCACGTCAGGGTGAGCCTGCAAAGGCGGCCCAGGATCAGACCGTAAAACCGGAGTCCGCCCAAGCCGCCGTGCCTGCCGCTGCGGACCGGGCCGCGCGCGCCAGCGAAGAGACGAAGGCGGACAGCGCCCGCCCGAAAACGCCTGTTCCAGCGCCGAAGAGCGCCGCAGCAGCGAAGGAAGAGGCCGCTCCGACGCGCAACGTCAAATCTGCTGCGGCCCCAGAGGTTTCGAAGCCGGCCGAGGAAACCGAATCCGCTCGCCGTCCGTCGCGCCGCATCGCGCGCGGGGCCCCGGCCCTTGCCGCCCCCGAAAAGCCCGCCCCGGAAAAGCCGCGGGCGAGAGTGGCCGCGGCCCGGAAGGCCGAGGAGCCGGTTAGGCCCGCGAGACAGCGCGTACGGCCGGTCAGGGTTGAAGAAGCGGCGGAGGCGAGCCGCCCTCGCGCGACCGCAAGCCTGAGGCGCGGGTTGCGGCGCACCGCCTTCCACCGCGGAGCGCCTCAAGGCGGGTCTGCGGTTCCGGCGAACCTTCGGGTGTCCAGCGTGCAAACCTATTTTCTGCCGGATGGCCGGCGCGTGGTCGTGAACGTGCCGCCGCGAGCGGGCCTCGTGCGCGAGTTGGCGGCCTATCATGCGGCGGCCTTCTCGGGCCGGCGCACCTCTGCGGCCCCGTTCTGGGGCGGAGGCTGGTTCGGCGACGCCCCCGACTGGTGAGGTTCGCCGCCGTCTCGTTGCGCTTCAGGGCGTGACGCAGCCGCGTTCCTCAACAGCGGTGCTGGACCTGCCGGTAGGGTGGTCAGGCTAGCGCCTCCGAGGCTGCCGGAGGCGTTCGGTTTCAAGCCTTTGCCGCTCTCGACGAAAGGTGGCGCGCAATTCGATGTCCCGCGTTGAACTCGGCTCTCGATTTCGATCGAGCCGCTTCTGGAATAAGCGCCAAGCGAGAGCGGAGACCTGCCGGATGAGCGCGCGCATGGCGCCCTCCGCTTCTAAGGCCGGCTGAGGTTGGTCCAACGGGGCGTGCGGTCGCCTGCTCGAAGATGCGCGGCTTGGCGCCCTTCGGCGGACGGAGGCGTGGACAGCACGAAGCCGCGACCGGCGCGACGATTGGCCATGCGCTCTTCGTCCTCATAGAAGAACCGATAATGCTCCGCCTTCGCGGTCCCCTCGAAAAACATGCCGGACGGCGCCTTGTACGAAAACAGCTCAGCAACGGTTTGGCTTCGAGCCGGCGTCGTTCCACCAGCGGCGAGAAGCGCCATGGCGATCGTCGCCGCCGAGCGCGTGAAGGTCTTAGCCATCGCTTGCTCCCCTGCTCTGACGGGCCGGCCTTGGCCGGCGCCGAGGGCGACGGTATGGGCCCGCGGCCCTGCAGCGATGTGCGATGGCGCACAGCGCACCTCGGACTTACCGCACCACGACCGCTGCAATGTGGAGGGCGCAGCCTCTTGCGCCCTCACATCGAGCGAACCTGAGGGGCGGCCATCAGCGGGCCACGATAATGCGCGCTCCGCCGTGTTTCTGGACAATGCGATACAATGTTCGGGCATTGCCGGGGCTGAGGTGAACGCAGCCGTGGCTCGCCGGACGCCCAAGCATTCGGGTTTCGTAGCTTGCATGAATGGCGTAGCCGCCCCGGTAGAACAACGAATATGGCATGGGCAAGTTGTATTTTCGTGAGCGCCACGTGCGCTCCATCCGCTGCACGCGGTAGCTTCCGGTCGGGGTTCGGTAGCCTTTGCGCCCGGTGGACACCGGCCACGTATAGACCGGGGCGGCATTCACGCTCACGGTCATGCGCTGGGTAGCGATGCGGACGCGCACCAACACATTCGCGGAAGCCGGGAGCCAAGCCAAGGAGAGTGCGGCGGCGAGAACCATGCGGGGGAGCTTCATGCCGGTGGCCCCTTTGACGAACGTCCGCCCCTCACAACGCCATTTCTCTCTAGACTAGTTTCCGTCCACAAACGCTAACGTTTTGGAACATCTGTGGAATCGGCGTTTTTGCGCAGGCGGGCTCCGACAGTGTCGGGTAGATTTTCGGTTGCTGAGGCCAAAGCGACCTGCCACCGCCGGAGCCGACAATGCGCCAAGAACGCACTGTCCAAGCCAGCCTATTTGATCTGTTCGCCCAACACGAGATCGGCTGCGAGCTGAAGAAGGCCTCGAAGTGGCTGGATGAGCATCCGACCCTGCTCGGCCTAGTCGCAGCGGACCTGCGCCGCGACGGGGTGCAAGAGACCGGACGGCACGGTCTGCCCGCTGAGGCGGTGCTGCGCTGTGCGCTTCTCAAGCAATACCGCCAGCTGAGCTACGAGGAATTGGCCTTCCATCTCGAGGACTCCGCGTCGTTTCGGGCCTTCGCCCGCCTGCCGTGGGCGTGGAGCCCGAAGAAAGTCGGTGCTGCACAAGACGATCAGCGCGATCCGCGCCGAGACCTGGGAGGCGATCAATCGGACGCTGCTGGCGAGCGCCCGGCAGGAGAAGATCGAGGACGGCAGCATCGTGCGCCTCGACAGCACGGTCACGGCAGCGCTGATGCACGAGCCGAGTGACAGCAGCCTGCTGTGGGATGCCGTACGGGTGATGGTCCGCCTGTTGAAGCAGGCCCAGGCGTGGATGGGCGACATCGCCCGCGCCTGGCGCGATCATCGCCGCGCGGCCAAGAGGCGATGGAGGGCCATCGAGTTCACCCGCGGACGGCCCAAACGGGTGCCGCTCTATCGCGAGCTGATCGAGATCGCCCGCACGACCTTGGCCTATCTGCGCGACGCTGCGGCGCGGTTTTCCGGGTCGACGAAGCCGGCGGTCGCTCTCTGGCGGGCCAAGGTCCGTCACGATGAGCCATTGATCGAGAGGGTGATCGCACAAAGCGAGCGGCGGGTGCTCTGCGGCGAGGCGGTGCCGGCCCGCGACAAGCTGGTCAGCCTGTTCGAGACCCATGCCGACATCATCGTCAAGGGCAGCCGCGACGTCCAATACGGTCACAAGCTCAACCTGACCACCGGCAAAAGCGGCTTGATCCTCGATCTGGTGATCGAAGCCGGCAACCCGGCCGACAGCGACCGGCTCATGCCGATGCTGGAGCGCCACATCGGCGCGTACGGCGCGGCGCCGCGTCAGGCGGCGGCGGATGGCGGCTTTGCCAGCCGCAAGAACCTGGATCGCGCGAAGGCGTGCGGGGTGCGCGACATGGCCTTTCACAAGAAGAGCGGCCTCAGCATCGAAGACATGGTCCGCAGCCACTGGGTCTATCGCAAACTGCGCAACTTCCGGGCCGGCATCGAGGCCGGCATCTCCTGCCTCAAGCGGGCCTACGGCTTGGCCCGCTGCACCTGGCGCGGGCTCGACCACTTCAAGGCCTATGTCTGGTCCTCGGTGGTGGCCTACAACCTCGTTGTCTTCGTTCGCCTGCGATCAACCTGAAGCCTCTCCGGCGGATCAACGAAGCGGCAAACTGGCAATCGCCAGGTCTTCCCTATGCCTGATTGCCCGCCGGCAAGCCCTTCGTAGACCAATCTTGTGCTTCGGATCGAGCAAAAGCCCGCAACAACACCCATGAGCCGGTCAGAAAGCTTGCGCCAAACTCTCAAACCAAGCGCAAAACCGTGGTTTATGGACGGAAACTAGACTAGCGGATTGCTCCTTTCCTGTCCCACCGCCTTGTGTTCCCGCCAGTTCGGCCGCGTGATGATCCGCTTCGACTCGCACGCGGAGCACCTGAAGCCTCAGCGCCACGTCGGGCACGTACAATTGGCCGAGCGTCTGGAGGGGGGCTTTTGGCGCCCCGGACCTCGTCGTTGCGTGCTGATCCGCTCGGTTGCCGGGCCCGCCGGCCTCGTTCAGACTTCCGCTGCGGAGGGAGCCGCCATGGTTCAGACGCCAAATGGGTTCGTCGCCGTGCATGTTGCGAACGAGCGCTACAGGCGCGCCCACGAACGCGCGACCCGCGCCGAAATCGCCCGCCGGCTTGCCGCCTTCAAAGGGTACGACTTTGCAGGCGCGTACGACCGCACGAAGACCTACTCCGGTCCGCTCTATTTCGTGCCCAGCGACACGCTGATCGGTGCGGAAGCGAAGGCGCTCGGAATTCAAGGCGAGCACGACCTGTTCGGCGGCGTCGTGCCTTTTTCCTTCGTGGCCACCAAAGCGATCACCCATCCGTTGGTCGAGCCGGACGCGGCCGCGCCGGTCGGCTGGTCGCATGACCTCGGACCGCGTCTGGGGGACGCCGTGCTCCAAGGCTTCTCGGGGTTCAGCCTCGAGGACGCGCTGCGCGCCGGGGCGCGCCTCTTGCGGCGCGGGCCCGTGCGGGTCAAACGGGTGCGCGAGACTGGCGGCCTCGGGCAGATCGTGGCCGCGGATGCGGCGGCATTGGAGCAGGCGCTGGCCGCCCTGGACCCCGCCGAGGTGGCCCGCGACGGCGTGGTGCTGGAGGAAAATCTTGCAAAGGTCACCACCTATAGCGTCGGCCAGGTGCGCGTGGCCGATCTCGTGGCCACCTATTACGGCACGCAGCGCCTCACGCCCGATCACAGCGGCAGCGCCGTCTATGGCGGGTCCGATCTCGTGGTCGTGCGCGGCGGCTTCGACGCCTTGCTCAACCTCGACCCGCCCGAAGGAGCCCGGCAGGCCATCGCGCAGGCGCAAGCCTACGACGCGGCGGCCGAAACAGCCTTTCCGGGGATGATCCTGTCCCGGCGCAACTACGATGTGGCCCGGGGCTTCGATGCCGGGAGGCGGCCTCGTTGCGGCGTCTTGGAGCAGTCCTGGCGCATGGGCGGGGCGAGCGGGGCCGAGATCGCCGCCCTAGAGGCGTTTCGGGCCGATCCAAGCCTGCGGGCGGTCCGCGCCGCGACGGTGGAGATTTACGGAGAAGCCGAACCGCCCCCGCACGCGACCGTTTACTTTTGCGGTCGCGACGAAGAGGTTGGACCGATGACGAAATACGCGGTTGTGGAACGCTATGACGACGCGCGATGAGGCCATCGCGATTGCGGTGGACGGCCAGCGCATCGCCGGCACGCTGGTCACGCCGGATACGCTCCTTCCCGGCGTGCTGTTCGTGCACGGCTGGGGCGGCAGCCAGGAGAAGTACCTGGCGCGCGCGCGCCAGATTGCGGCGCTCGGCTGCGTCTGCCTGACCTTCGATCTGCGCGGGCACGCCGAAACCGAGCCGCAGCACGAGACGGTCACGCGCGAAGACAATTTATGCGATCTTCTCGCGGCCTATGACGTGCTGGCCGGCCACCCGCTTGTCGATAAGACCTCCATGGCCGTGGTCGGCAGCAGCTATGGGGCTTATCTCGCCGCGGTCCTGACCGAACTGCGCCCGGTCCGCTGGCTCGCGCTGCGCGTGCCGGCGCTCTACCGCGACGAGGACTGGGCGCTCCCGAAGCAGCAGCTGAAAAAATACGGGCTGGCGGCCTACCGGCGGCTCGCCATCAGCCCGGATGAGAACCGGGCGCTGGGGGCCTGCGCCGCCTTCCGGGGCGACGTGCTCATCATCGAGTCGGAGCACGACGACATCATCCCGCATCCGGTGATCGCCAACTACATGGCGGCCTTCGAGAAGGCGCATTCGCTCACCTACCGGGTGATCGAAGGCGCCGACCACGGCTTGTCGGAAGAGCCCTGGCAGCAGGCGTTCACGACGCTGCTGGTCACCTGGGCGACCGAGATGGTGCTGGGCGCCCGCGAGGGCGCCGCCGCTCCCGGAACTTCGGCGCCCCCGAGTCAGAAGGCGCGAACGGTAGCGAGAGCCAGTTGAGGTTGGCCGGTGCGCGGGAGCCTGGCGTGGTGCAACGGTCGGAGCGCGGTGAGCAAGACAGCGCTCTGCAAATGCGTGGACGTCCAAAAGGACCTCAACCCAGGTCGTATCGAGCGGATCCTGAAGCAGCTTCATGATCGGCCCAGCACCGCAACCTCTCAATCCGATGTCTCGGCGTGATAGTTACCCCAGAGGAATGACGACGGGGGCCGGAACGACCGGAGGCGGAACCGGAATGATCCACCTTCGATAAGACCAGCCCTTCGCGCATGCGGAGCTCTCCCAGGTTATGACATCGACTGGGCAGTCGGCCTCGACAATCGCAAACCATTCTCCTTCCCGGGCGCAGACCTGCAGCGGGTATCCGTTGCCGAGACGATCGAGGATCCGATACTCGACGCCAGGTCCGGTTCTCACCGCGAGAAGCTCGATCCAGGGACTCATGACTAATACCAAGTCCCTGAGGGGGTGACTCGGTTGGGTCTGGTGGGTTTGAGGCAGGTCTGATTCAAGGTGGCGAACGAGGGAGGTTCGCCATGCCGGTTCCGCTCCGGACAGACTTTGATGCCCATGCGCTGCGCGCGATTGCCCGCACGACCAAGGACGGCCCGCAAGCGCGGCGCCTTTTGGCCCTGGCCGCGATCTACGATGGAGCAACCCGCACCGCGGCGGCCCGGATCGGCGGGGTCACGGTGCAGATCGTGCGGGACTGGGTGGTGAAGTTCAACGCCCATGGGCCCGAGGGCCTGGTCAACCGCAAGCCGCCTGGCCAGCCCTCGAAACTCACCGACGCGCATCGCGCGGCCCTGCAGGCCATCATCGAGCAAGGGCCCATTCCGGCCATCCACGGCGTGGTGCGCTGGCGGTTGGTCGATCTGATCGCATGGGTCTGGGAGGAGTTCCGCATCACGATCTCCAAGCAGACGCTGTCGCGTGAGTTGCGGGCCATGAACTATCGCAAGCTCTCGGCCCGTCCGCGCCATCACGCGAAGAACGAGGCGGCGGTTTCCGCTTTTAAAAAAACTTCCCCGCCCGTCTGGAGGAGATCGCAAAGGCCGAGGCTCATGGCAAGGTGATCGAGATCTGGTTCGCGGATGAGGCCCGGATCGGGCAGAAGAACAAGATCACGCGACGCTGGGCCAAACGCGGCACGCGCCCGTCCGCCCCCAAGGACCAAAGGACCGCCTCGGCCTACATCTTCGGGGCCATCTGTCCGGCTGAGGGCAAAGGCGCGGGCTTGGTTCTGCCCCGCTGCACGACCGAGGGCATGACCCTGCACCTGAAGGAGATTTCGCAGGCGGTCACACCCGGGGCGCATGCCCTTGTCTTGGTGGATCAGGCGGGCTGGCATCAGTCCAAGAAACTTGTGGTCCCCGCCAACATCACCCTCATGCCGCTTCCGGCTAAGGCGCCGGAGTTGAACCCCGTCGAGAACATCTGGCAATTCTTGCGCGAGAACTGGATCTCCAACCGGATCTTCTCCTCCTACGGCGACATCCTCGACCACTGCTGCGAAGCGTGGAACAAGCTCACCGATCAGCCCTGGCTCATCATGTCCATCGGACTGCGCGACTGGGCTCACCGGTTCTGATCAACGGGACTTGGTATAAGCCGCTCACAACCGCTGCCCGACACCGAGGCGGGGGTGGTGCGACTGGGGCTCCTTCTTCGGCAACCACCGGCGGGACTGGGGGCGGTGATGCGACCCCACTAAAGTCAGCCGCAGCGAGAGGAGTCGCCGAAAGGGCGCTGGCGAGAATGGCAGGAGCAATCTTGTTCATGTCGCCCTCCTGCAGGACCGTGTGCGCGCCGGCGTGGCACGCGCCTGGAAGAACAATGTGAAGGTATGTTGCTGGTTCCAGGGGGCGAGGATGCACGGAGTGAAAAGGCCGCTCGCTCATTCATCCTCGTCCAAAAAAGAAGCGCCCCGGAGGGCGCTGTCATGAACAGGTGGCCGGCCATGTGGGGGCAGAAAGCGGCCGGCAGCCTGTCAATGCTCAAGCCTGATAAGAGTTCCATGGAACCCGCGACTAGCCGAGCGCCTGATATAGCGCCCGGCGTCAGGTCCTTTCCCGCCGGGCGACTGAGAAGCCGCGCATCCAATCGCGGGGCTCTTTTGCGGGGTGGGCCGCCGTTCTCGAGCCCACCACGCCGCCACCGTGGGCGCAAGGAACGTCGCTGCACACGCCCGGTCCCGCGCAGTGGAGCAACCTGCAGCTCAGGCGAAACGTGCGCTGACGCATCCGGGCAGAATGCGCCAACCCCAAGCGCTCCGTCAGGAACCTGAGGAGCGCGAAACTCCTCCTAGGTCGGAAGCCGGCCGTCCGGGGTGTACTTGTCGACGGCCCGAGGAAGCTCCCTTGAAAGCCTGGCGAGGATCTCCTCACGCGGCAAGCCGGTCTGCTGAGACAAGGTCGCCAACACGTCTGGCCCAATCGCCTGCTCAAGCTGGGGCGGGGCGATCTCCTTGTTGGGGCCGTGTCCCACCCACGAGTTCGCCACTTCACCTTGGCCGTTCTCCTTGAAGCGCTCGACCAATTCGCCCAGACCGCCGCTGAGCAAACCACCAACGCCGCCGCTCCCAAGATTGCCGAGCAGACCGCCCAACCCACCTTGCTGAGGCTGGCCCGGAGCAGCGGGGTGATTGGGTGCTGACCCGCTGAGCATTTCCGCGAGCTTGTCCCGGTTCTGGTAGCCGGCGATGGCCAAAAGACCCAAAAGGGCCGTCATGGACGGAAATCCGCGACTCATCTCGATGCTCCTCGTTGACGAACAGGAACAGCGGTACGGCGCAAAGGGTTCCGGAGAGAACGCGCCGGCGCCTTTTTGGCAAATAACCGTGATGAAGCTCTTCGGGGGCCAGAGCTGTGGCCAGCTCCTCTCCTTCGAGAACCGAAAATGCGAAAAGTGCGCGCGCCAGCCCGAGATGGACAGGCCGCGGCACGGTGGGTGACCAACAAGAACGCCGTCAAATGCCCGCCCTGCAGACCGGCCCGAGAGAATGATCGGCCCTGCGATCCCGTGTGCGGCGCCATTTGCGCCTAACCAGTCGAGCGGGGCCGCCCTTTGCGCGAGCGATGCTGGGGGTGACGACTGTGGTGGCCGCAGCGGTCATGAACGTGCGGCGGTGGAGCGTGTTCATGGAAAGCCTCCCCGGCCCGATGAAGCGCAGCGCGAAAGGAGAGTTTGAATCCGATTGGCGGCCATGATGCAGACGGAGAAGATATAGGGCCGAGCGTTCCGGCTCCCCATCAGGGCAGGATGATGTCGCTGTCCTGCTTGGCGTCCTCCGTTTCTGGAGGATTGACGCCAGGGCCGCTTAGGCTCCCTGTCACTTCAAGTGCGGGCAGCGGATCAGAGCGGGCTTCCGCTACTCCGCTCTTCTCGCCCTCGGAACCGAATAGCTCATCCGGGCCACTCGGCATTGCAGGATTAGGCGCCGACCCTAGCACCGCGTTAGCTTCGGCCGATTGCACCGTCGTGCTCGAAGCGGGAGGTTCGCTCGCACCTGCCTCGGCCAGAGGCTCCGAGTCTGGAGTAGAGAGGCCGTCCGGATGGTCACCATCCAGCGCGGCACTTGCGGTTTCGGCAGGCGCCGGCGACAGCACAGCAGCAGGTTCGGGCCTCCCGTTGAGAGCGTCGTAACCGCATTGATTGATGTGCGGGACGAGAGCCGGATCGATGTCTGCGAGGTTGGCTGCGAGGAGGACGGCATCCACCCTCGTCTCGACGGTCCGAAAGAGGGCCGCGACGACCGTAGCAGGTTCGGCTTGAACGGCTGATGAGAGCATGATGCAGATGGATGCGAGCAGTCCGAGCAAGCGGGTACGCATGTTCTGTCCTTAGCCAATCGTGAACACGCCAAGTCTCGCCGCCAACCGGCTAACTAAGCCTTATGAAACACAGCTAATTAGGTTTTAAGGCTGGAAGGCAGGGCTCGGCTTCAGCCGTGCGGTCCCTCATCGCCCTCGCCCAGCTCGCTGCCGTTTTTGCGTGTGCGCTTCATCACATCGTTCGCTTAGGAACGGGACCAAGGTCGGTCGCATCGACACGGGAGACGCACCATGGCCTTGTTCCTCAAGCCCCTCATCGGCTTCACCGCTTCGACCAGCATCCTGACCAGCATGATGGTGGTGTTCAGTCACGTCGGTTGAGAGCGCCCCACCCACTAGCCTCCACTCTTGGAGCTTTCGAGGCTTCGCCGATGAAACGATCGAGCCGGATCACGGGCGAAAGAGCGAAGATCTTCTTTCGCGGCGCTGCGACTGGCGTGCGCGGGCTAGGCTCACGCGCACCTATCTGTCCTTGCTCAGCGAGACAGACCCTGCATTGACGATGGGCGCCGCATCCTTGTCGCTGACCAGCACCACGAGCAGGTTGGAAACGAGGGCGGCGCGGCGCTCCTCATCGACCGGAATGCCCTTGGACTGAAGCCGGTCGAGGGCGTCCTTGACCATGTCGACAGCGCCTTCGACGATCTTCTTGCGAGCCGCGATGATCGCTTGGGCCTGCTGACGGCGCAGCATCGCGCTGGCGATCTCGGGGGCATACGCGAGATGCGTGATACGGGCTTCCGTGACCTCGATGCCGGCTGGAGCAAGACGTGCTGAGAGCTCCTCAACCAGCGCCGCGACGACCTGTTCACCGCCGCTGAGCAGACTGACCGGCTTTGAGACCTTGGACTGCTGACCCGCTTCGGCCACCTCAGCTTCCGTGTCGTCATACGGATGCGAGCTTGCGAGCTTGCGAACCGACGTCTCGGATTGGATCTGCACGAAACTGCCATAGTTCTCGACCTGCAGCACGGCCTTGGCTGCGTCCCGAACGCGCCAGATGACGGCAGCCGCGATCTCAATCGGGTTTCCATTCAGGTCATTCACCTTGATCTTGGCGCTCTCCATCGTCTGAACGCGGCGCGACACCTTGGTGACCGTGTAGAGCGGATTGACCCAGCGCAGGCCCGTCGTGGCGTCCGTCCCGATGTAGCTGCCGAAGAGCTGCATGACGGCGCTGTAGTTCGGCTGCAAGATGTACAGGCCCTTCCCGACAAGGATGCAGAAAAGAAAGATCACCATCGCGAGGAGCCCGCCGGCGCTGGTCCTGCCGAACGAAAGCCAGCCAAGGTAGGCGGCGAGGACGAGCAGGACGAACACACCGACGAGAACGGCGTACCCGGACATGCTCCGAGCGGGACGATCGCTGATGACCGTGATGTCGCCCGCCGAACTAGCGATTGCAGGCATAGACTTGCTCCTTCGAGAGATCCGGCTGAGCATGTCAGCAAACGCGTTCGGGCGAAAATATCCCGTAGAAGTTTCCGCCGAGCGTAGCGCTGGCAGCCTCGGCTGACCAGGGTGGGCGGCGATTGATCCTGGCCATGAACGGACTGAGATCCGAAGCCGATCGGGCGAGCGAGGCTCGCAAGCTCCTGGAATGGGCTTTTGGCAGTGCGCCTGAGTGAGGGAACCAGCGTGTCGCCGCCCTCCCGAGCTGTTCGCGGCTGAACGGTGGACGCCGGCCAGTTCCAATGCCAAGGCCTTCACGCACGCGATCAGACATAGCGGCACGTCGGAACAGGTCTCCGGCGGACCTTAGGAAGGCCGAACGGGCATGCAGACTCACGCTATGGAAAAAGGTTCGGAGAAAACGTTCTCTCCGAGCCACCTGTTCTCCGACCGCCGCATCGCGGCGGCGCTGGGCTTGGGGTTCACGTCGGGCATTCCCTTTCTGCTCGTCTACGGGACGCAGTCGGCTTGGCTGTCGGAGGCCAAGGTGCCGATCGGAACGCTTGGCCTGCTGAGCGAGTTGACGCTCGCCTACAAGTTCAAGTTCCTCTGGGCGCCCTTTCTCGACCGCTATGACGCGCCACTCTTCAGCCGCCGGCTTGGGCGGCGGCGCGGCTGGATCGTCGTCTCGCAGATCGCCGTGATGCTGGCGCTGGCGGGCATCGCCTTTGGCGACCCGGAGCATTGGCTCGCCTGGACGGTCGTGTTCTCCCTCGCGCTCGGTTTCGTCGGGGCGACGCAGGACATGGTGATCGACGGCTGGCGCATCACGGTGGCGCCCGCCGAACGGCAGGCGCTCTTGTCGTCCTGGGCGGAGATCGGATGGCGCGTGGGCACGTTCGTCGCCGGCGCCGGCGCGCTCTACCTGGCGGACGCATTCGGCTGGCGCGCCGCCTATCTGTGCATGGCGGCCGCGATGGCGCCCGGCCTGATCGCCGCCCTGCTGGCGCCCGAACCCGAATCGGACAAGACGGCGTCCCACGAGCATCCAGGCTTCATCGAGACCGTCTCGGCGCCCATCAAGGAGTTGATCGCGCGCCTCGGCCCGATGGCCGTTCCGATCCTCGCCTTGGTGGCCGGGTTCCGCATGCCCGGGTATGTGTCGAGCGCGATGGCCATGCCGCTCTTCAAGAGCCTGCACTACTCCAATGCGGACATCGCCACGGTCACGAAACTGTTCGGCTTCTGGGTCGCGCTGGGGGGCACGTTTCTCGCCGCCTACGTCGTGCCGCGGATCGGCATGATGGCGAGCCTCTTCGTCGGAACCGTCTTCGGCTCCGCCTCGCACCTGAGCCTCGCTTATCTGGCCGCGCACGGCGGTCATGGCGGGAGCGACTTCTGGACGTTCGCGGTCGCCGTCAGCATCGACAACTTCGCCTATGCCTTCGCCTCCATCGTCCTGATTACTTACATGTCGCGGCTTGCCGCGACGGAGCACGCGGCGAGCCAATACGCACTTCTGACCTCGCTCTGCGCCCTGCCCGGGAGCCTGCTCGCGGGCGCCTCGGGCTTCGTCATCGAACGCCTGAGCTTCGAGTGGTTCTTCGTCGCGACCTCTCTGATCGGCGCGCCGGTCGCAGTTTTGTGTTGGTACGTCTGGCGCCTCCAGGAGAGTACGCAGCCGCAGCCCGCCGTCTAATCCGTCGGTTAACACGGCTCTCGCTGTGTATATTACGGAAGCTCCGACCATATCGATGGCCCGGCTATCACCCCAAGCGGCTGTAGCGCCGGGCCAAGACCGAGCGGCGGCTTTGGGTCAGACTCGACCCGAACGCACTCATACTGGAGGTCCGCCGTCCGCTCAAAGCGGCCCGGGTGAGCCTTTAAGGGTGCGCCGGCTTGCTGGAACGAAGGCTGCGCGGCGATGCCCGCGGCCGCTCAGCGCGTCACCACGACTTCGGCGCCGACGGTCACGCGCTCGAACAGGTCGGCGATGTCGTCGTTGAGCATGCGGATGCAGCCATACGAGGCGAACGTGCCGATCGAGTCGGGCCGGTTCGTATGCTGGAGCGCCTCAATAGGAGATCCGGCGACGCACCTACGTCGTGCGCATCTTCCCCAACTCAGCCTCCTGCCGCCGCTCGTGCGGGCGCTGGCGGTTGAGACCCACGAGAACGGGCTGGAAGTCCACCGCTCCCTCAACATGGACGACCTGAAAAGAGCGCAAAAAAGCCCAGCTCCGCCAAGCCGCCTGACCCAGCCCTTGGCAGACCTTAACGCACACAATCTTCCACCTGTCGGGTGAGCGCGCTTCCCGCTAAGCTGGTCCTGCACGATCAGCCAGGGAGCAGCCCATGCATGAGCCAACCGCGTCGGCGGGACAGTCCGCGACAGACGAAGACCAAGCGATCCGGGACCAGGTCAGGGCCGTGACGAACCAGGTTCTACAGCAGGGCCGGGTAGATCCGGAGGCCCTGCGCAATGTTGTTCGCACCCTGGCCGGTCAACGAGCCGGCCATGCGGCTCCCGACAGGGCTGAGGCGCGAGAACGCTTCGCTGATGCTGTGAGGGGCCTCGACGAGGCGCTCCAGAAATCCGTCGCCGTGACGCATGAAGCTCTCCAGCGGCTGGCGTCGCGCGGAAGGGATTACACTGACAATGATCTGAAGGATGCGCTGGTCAGTTTGCGGACCTTGGAAGAGGACTACGTCGCGGCAACCAGCCGCATCGCCGAAGCGATGAGCGATAACTTTCGCAGGGACGTGGCGGGGCTGGCGGCCCACGCCCAAGACGTCGGTGCGGAGGCGAGTGCCCGTGCCGCCGCCCTGTTGGGCGAGGTTGGGAGCCGTGTCGGCGAGAGCGCCGCCTCTGGGCTCGAGGCTGTGCGTGGCGCATCGGTGCGCTTCACGCTGCTTGCGAGCGGCGTGCTGGCTGGCGTTGCGGATGCGCTCCGCGACCAGAACCAGACCAAGAAGGGTAACTAACGCTCATGGTCTGGAGCATCTCCAGCGCGGTCCGGGACCTGCCACGCCTGCGCGAGATCAGCTCGGTCCTGATCCGGCATGGGCTGGGGGATGTCGTGCGTCGCGCCGGCGTCGTCCCGCTGCTCGAGCGCGCCGGCCAGGTCCTGCATTGGGGCGAAGCGGGCGAAATCGCTCATCTTGAACCGCAGCAGCGCGTCAGGCTTGCGTTCGAGGAACTCGGGCCGACCTTCGTCAAACTCGGCCAGATGCTCTCGACGCGGGAAGACCTGCTGCCGCCGGCGTGGACCGCGGAACTCGCCGCACTGCACAGCCAGGCGACGCCGGTCCCGTTCGACGAGCTCTTGCCGCAGGTCGAGCAGGCGCTCGGCCGTTCTCCCTTCGAGGTGTTTGACGACCTCGAACGCGAACCCTTCGCGGCGGCCTCGATCGCACAGGTGCACCGGGCGAAACTTCCGAACGGGGTGGCTGTGATCTTGAAGATCCGCCGCCCCGGCATCGAGGCGAAGATCCAGGCCGATCTCAGAATTCTTACGCACTTGGCTCACCTCGTCGAGCAGGAGATGCCCGAGGCGCGGCGCTACTTGCCCGTCCAGGTCGTCAGTCAGTTTCGCCGCTCGCTCGAGCGTGAGCTCGACCTCTCCGTCGAGGCCCGCAACATGGAACGCTTCGCGCGCAACTTTGCCGCCGATCCCGATATCCTCGTCCCGCACGTCTACGGCCAGTGGACGAGCCGCGTGATGAATGTGCAGGAGCAGATCATCGGCATCCGTGGGAATGACTTGGCGGCGATCGATGCAGCCGGCCTCGACCGAAAAGCGCTCGCGGCGCGCGGGCGCGGACGCCGTGCTCAAGATGATCCTGGTGGACGGCTTCTTTCACGCGGATCCGCATCCAGGCAACGTGTTGTACCTGCCCGGCAACCGCATCGCCCTGATCGACTTCGGCATGGTGGGCCGGCTCTCGCCGGTGCGCCGCAACCAAGTGGTCGAGCTGCTCGCTGGGCTCGCGCGCCACGATGAGAGCGCGATGCTGGAGGTTGTTCTCGACTGGCGCGGCGATGACGCGGTGGACGAGGCCCGGCTCGCGGCTGACCTGAGCGAGTTCGCCTTCGACTTCGCGGATGTGGCGCTGAAGGATCTCAGGATCGGGATGCTGCTGCATCGCGTCTCCGCGATCCTGCGCGAGCACGCGATTGTGCTGCCGGCCGACCTCACGCTCCTGTTCAAGGCCCTTATCACCCTCGAGGGGCTTGGCCGGCAGTACGATCCGGAGTTCCGGCTGGTCGAACGCATCCAGCCGTTTCTCGACCGCGCCCTGCGGGAGCGCTACCAGCCCATCGAGGCCACGCGACGCGGTCAAGCGACGCTCAGCGACCTCTTTGGCCTGGTGACGTCGGTGCCGCGCGATCTCGCGCGGCTCGTCAAAGACGCGCGGCACGGCCGCATGCGGGTCGAGCTCGATCTCAAGCGCCTTGACAGCTTCGGCGAACGGATCGACAGGACGATCAACCGCGTGACCGTCGGCGTGATGACGGCCTCGCTCGTGATCGGCTCTTCGATCGTCATGACGGTGCCGGGCGGACCAAGCCTGTTGGGCATTCCGTTGCTGACCTTGTGCGGGCTGGTGGGCTACATGATCGCATTCGTGAACAGTCTCTGGATCATACTGTCGATCTGGCGCTCCGGCCGCCTCTGACCCCGCACGATCGCGCGGATGCCAAGGGCGCCGGACAGCCCTGAGGAAGGCGCATGGTGCGTTCTGTCCGTGACTCGGCCAGTCTCTGCTGCTGGAACGCAGGCGATGCAAGCATCGCTATCCCTCCGGCTGCCGTCGATGGTTTCCGCCGCTGCGCCACCCGCATCGCCGCCCGGGTTCGACCGCTGATTGCTCGATGCCGACTATGGCTTTTAGTAAGCGGCGGCTAACCGGGCATAAATGGCCTCAATCAGGATCCGGTGCGCGCGTTCGACAATGGCGTCCAGCGAGCGGGTGCTCGCGAACATGCGCAAGGCGCGATCCAGCACCTCCTGATAAGTTGGCACATGAGGCAGATGCATGCTGCCGAGCAGGTCAGCGGCCCGATGCTGAGCACCCGCCAGCCTCGCCCGCATGTCGGCCAGACCAGGGGCCGTGCTCGCGAGACTTTGGATCACAGCCGCCGAGATCGCCTCGACGTTGAACGTCGCCGCAAGGTCTGCCGCAGCCTTCTCGATCACCTTCGCGCCGAGGCGCTGTTCGTTGCGCAACACCGCCTCTGGCGGGCTCTTCAGGTCCCACACCACGCCGCCCCATGAGAGCGCCTTCAGAATGTAGTAGGTCGGGTCGATCTCCCACCAGCGGAAGCCCTGGCGCACGCTCGCCTGATAGGCATGGTGGTTGTTGTGCCAGCCCTCGCCCATGGTCGAGCAAGCGCGAGGAAGCCAGTTGTTGCGGGAGTCGTCGCCCGTGACGTAGCGCTTCGCGCCATGCACATGCGCGAGCGAGTTGATGCAGAACGTGCCGTGGTAGACCGCGACCGTGCTCCAGAAGAAGCCGACCACCAACCCAGACCAGCCGCCGACCAGGAAAGTGATGACGGCCAGCACGACGGCTGGGAGTAGCTCGTATTTGTGCAGCCACACCAACTCGGGGTAACGCGTCAGGTCAGCGACCTTGGCGAGGTCGGTCCTGTCGTGCTGGCGCGCGAAAATCCAGCCCACATGGGCGTAGAGGAAGCCCTTGTGGCGGGGCGAATGGACATCGTGCTCGGTGTCGGAATGCAGGTGATGGTGGCGGTGCTTGGCGGCCCACCAGAGAACGCTTTTCTGCGCCGTGCTCTGGGCGAGCAGGGCAAGGATGAACTGGAAAGCCCGGCTGGTGCTGTAAGCGCGATGCGAGAAGTAACGGTGGTAGCCCGCGCCGATGGCGAACATGCGAAGCCAGTAGAGGGCGATCGCGATCCCGACGGCTGTCCCCGTCACCCCGGTCCAGATCGCCCCGAAGCAGGCGAGGTGAACCAGGATGAACGGTACGGCGTCGGGGTAGAGGATGTCGTCTCCGTGTGGCGGCTCGGAGTGGGTGGCGGGTACGGGCATGAATGGTCGAGCGTTTCTGGCCTGCTATCGTGGCCCGCAAACGCAGCGGGCCTGCTACGCCCAAGGCCAGTGAGGGGGGATAGTCGGAACGACCTAAATAGTGCGCCCGCGACGGGGGCGCAATCGTGGGCGCTGTTGTAGCGCCTCTAGCCGGCGAACCCGCCCAATCGTCGCGCCGCCGCGGGCGCAACCTGCACCGGCGGCCTCTGGCTGAGGAGCATCGCTGGCGTGGAGCCGTCGTCCAAACATCTCGCCAGCGCCCGCTGGCATGCCCGGCCCTAATGGGTGGTGCTGGAGCCGCCTTCCGCCGCACCGCTCTTTTCCAAGAACATCTGCCCGAAACCCGAGAGCACATACGCCATCAGATTGGGTTGTTCGCCTTCGGGCGCGAGCAGAATGAGGTCGGCAAGACTCTCGACCATCATCGAGGCCATCTCAGCCACATCGGTGTCGCCGCGCGCGATGCGCTCTTGCACGAGTTGGTTGATGTCGCAGTGCAGGCAATCGGACATCTCGCGCCTCTGTCTCTCAGCCGCTTGAACACAGCTCGTGAGGAGAGATGGGCACGGAACCGCCCAATCCCAAAACACGGGCGAGCGCGTGAGACCGCGAGATTCGAAAGGGCGAACCTACGTTAGATCGGCATCGCGAAGCATCGAACGGGCCGGGGGAGCGGGCTCTCATGGAATAGCCTCTTTCGCGGGTGCTGAACCCTGACCGGATCTCGCCGCTCAGAACCGACCGGCGCCGTGGCGCATCGGATCGCCGAACGGGCAGCCGCGCCGCTCCCCGTCTGCGCCTCCCCGTTCCTCGCTGAAGGTGTATGGTCGGGCACGGAGAGGACGCGATATGGACATCACCATAACGCCAGCAGCAGAAGAGACGGCCTGGGGTCGGAGCGCCTGGGACCTAACAGACCTGCTGGGCCGCTCGATGGGGCGCATCGTGGAAGAACCGCACGAGCGGTTCACGATCCAGCCTGACGGACAAGCGCGCGAAACCATGGCCCGCGTCGCGCTCGGGCCGTATCCGTCCCTGGATGCGGCTCTGGCCGAAATCGAGAAGCACACGCGCGGGGTTTGCCGTCGCGCCTCGGAGAAAGGCGACGGGCAGCCTTGAGCACCCGACGATCCCGATTGGCCGTATCACCTGTTCTGCCCTGAACAGGGCGGCTGGCAGACCGCGCGGCGACGCGACACTTATGCGGCGGTGAGACCGAACCCTGATCCTTGCCGCGCCTCTGACGAGCACGGGAGCGCGATCGACCCCATGCGCTCGGCAATTTGCCGCGGCCGATTAAGAGCGGCTTAGGAGTGGCGTGCGACGCCGCACGGACTTCTCACGGCAGTTATCGCCATGATCTCCGCAGCCGTCCAAGGTAAATGTTTTGGCCGTCGGATGGTGCGGAGGGTGCCATGCAGATCAGAGGACTATTTACGAGCCATCCCGCGTCTGTCGGCGAAACTTACGGCGAGCACATGCGGGTCGCTTTGAGCTTTGCAGCCCCTTTGGCGAAGGCGGCAGGGGCGGCCCTGATTCACGCCTTTCTGCCATTTCTGTTCACGACGACCGCGAGCCTGACCGTAAAGAGTCTATACGAGCGCATGACCCGCCGCTGCGCCGCCTGCCCCAAGGTGGCTCTGCATCGGCCCGATCTCATGGCTTCGCGACGGCTCGCTTCGTCCGTTCCGGTGGTCGGCAGTGCTGGCATTGATTACGTGATCTGAAGAGGCCGTGAACGTCGATCCACTCGCCGATTCCGCCTGTGCGCCGGAGGGTGCGCTGGAGCTGCGGTGCTCGGCGTGCAGGTCCAAGCGGATCAACACGCGGCCGGACTGGCGAGGGCACGATGCGGTGGGGCGGGCCGAAGCTTTGTGTGTGATTGCCTGTCAGGGTCCCAATTCGCGCGGCCGAGACCCGGCAACCTCGACCTGCTGGTTCACACCACCGCCTTCGCTCGGCAGACGCTCCGCTGTTTCGGCCTGGACCCGGGCGCGGTTTCAGGTTGGCGAAAAAGAAAAACCCCTCTCCGGGCAGTACCGGAGAGGGGCGTTGCCTCGGGGCCGATACGCAACACGGCCCGGAACGAGGTCTAGCCCGGCACGGTGAACAGACAATTCATGCGCTCCTTCGCGCCGCGTCCAAAAACGAAGCGCCCCGGAGGGCGCTTGATCTTGGAACAGGTAGTTGGCCGGCCGGTAGGGCTAGAGCGTCGCGCTTGAGGATGGAATCGGGAGGGGGTGACGGGGGCGGCGATTGATGATTCCTCATGATCGGGAGATCGATCATGGGCCAGAGTTATTCCTTGGATTTGCGGGCGCGCATCGTGGGGCACGTGCGGGCCGGGCATTCTCGCCGTGACGCGGCCCGGCATTTTAGGGTCAGCGCGAGTTGCGCCGTCAAGCTTCTCAAGCGGGCGGACAGAACAGGGTCGGTTGAGCCGGCCCACCGGGGGCGCCCGCGCGGGAGCGGGAAGCTGGCCGCCCACCAGGCCTTTCTGATCGGGCGCGTCGAGGCCCAGCCTGACATCACCATGCCCGAACTGGCCCGCGCGCTTCAGGTGGAGCGCGACGTGATCGCAAGCCCGGCCTCGCTCTCGCGCGTGCTCTGTCACGCCGGGTTCACCTATAAAAAAACAGCTGATGGCGTCGGAGCGCGAACGCGCCGATGTCCGGGAGCGACGACGGGAGTGGATCGACAAGCGTCAGCCCCGCATGCGGCTTCAGCCGGCACGTCTGGTGTTCATCGACGAGACCGCGGTTAACACGAAGATGACGCGGCTGCGTGGGCGCAGCCGTCGCGGACAGCGCTTGCGCGCCTCGGCGCCGTTCGGCCGCTGGGGCACCCAGACCTTCATCGCTGCGCTCAGGTGTGATGGGCTCACCGCCCCTTGGGTGGTGGATGGCGCCATGGACCGCGCGGCATTCAACGCCTATGTCGAGACCCAGCTCGCCCCGACCCTTCGGCCCGGCGACGTCGTGATCGCGGACAATCTCTCGGTCCACAAGAGCGCCCGCGCCGCAACGGCGCTCAAGGCGCGCGGCGCCTGGTTCCTGTTCCTCCCGCAATACTCGCCTGATCTGAACCCAATCGAGATGGCGTTCGCCAAGATCAAAGCGCTCCTGCGCAAGGCGGCGACGCGCACGTTCGAGGCGCTCTGGGCCGCCTTGGGCGACATCTGCGCCCTGTTCAGCCCCGACGAATGCTGGAACTTCTTCAAAGAAGCCGGCTATGCGTCCAGTTAACGCAGGATGCGGTCGGCAAGCCAATAATGCTCACGCTTGACGAAGGTTCCGGGCGCGACCAGAGCCGTTGTTTGCGCCATGTGTTCAGGCGGTTGGTTGCCCGCGCTGGTTCCAAGGGATGGCGGACCAGGCACGCTCATGGAGGTAGTAGAGGACCATCTTCGTGAACATCTCCGCGACGGCGATAGACCCGGCAAGCCGAAGGCTGCCGGTGAAGATGAGGCTCAAAACGAACGTGTCGATGCTGCCAAGAAGCCTCCAGCTCACCGCTTTGGCGATCGACCGAGGATGCGAGTCTCGCGCACGAATGAACATTGGATGCTCTCCCGCTACTGATCATAGCGCCTCACGCGCGCGGTGCCCGTCCAATCCGCGCGCGCATCCATGTCGCCGGGGCCAGCGCCGCACGAGGGGTCCGACCACAACCCATCATCCGGTGTCACGCTGCTGCGCCGATACGGGATCGCTCGATATGAGGGCGAGGATCAGGCTCGCGTCATGACGCGTCTTCAGAGAGCGAAGGGCGCGTCGTGAGAGCACGGCTTCCAACCGCGATGGCGAGCGCGACGACGATCAGCATCGCCGCGACTGCGAACGTGATCCGCATTCCGGCGGCAACGGCCTTCGGACGCGCCGTTGTGATGTCGATCGTCGCCGATGCGAGCGCGAACACAGCGCCCATAACGGATGCACCGGTGATGAGCCCGAGATTGCGCGACAGGTCGAGGCAGGTGCGTGCGCAAGGCTCAGGGCGTCCTCAACCTTGGCCTTGAGCGCGCGCTCAATCCGGTTGCAAATCCGGTGCGCCTCGGACACGCTCATCTCACCCGGCACGGCGAGGTGAAAGTGACAAAGGCGGGGCGGCCGCATGGCGTGTGCGCAAATCAGGCCGCGGCCCACGAGGCCGGGAACGTTTCGCTGGCGTGTCGCATCTAAGGATGTCGAGCTTCGTCCAGGTAACCCTCGCTGCCGGTGTGATCCCATGGCCCTCGCACGCTCCGCTTCTTGGCAGAACCCAGAAGAGTTGGATGACGCGCAGATTGCGGCTCTCGCGCAGGCGGGCAGCGAATCCGCTTTTCGCGAGATCATGCGGCGCAACAATCGCCGGCTCTATCGGATCGCGCGCGCCGTGGTCAGCGATGCGGGCGAGGCCGAAGACGTGCTGCAGGAGGCTTACCTGAAAGCCTTTGCGGGTCTTGCTGACTTCCGAGGCGAAGCGGCGCTCTCGACGTGGCTCACCCGCATCACCCTGAACGAGGCCCTGCAAAGGCGGCGTCGGCATCGCGAGATGGTCGAGCTTCGCGAACTGGACCGCACGTCACCTTCAGGCGCGAACATCCTGGTCTTCCCCATGGGCCCTGAGATCGACAACCCTGAAGCGGCAACCGCGCGCGCCCAGGTTCGTGGCCTGCTCGAACGGGCGGTCGACGAACTGCCTGCAAGCTTTCGCCTCGTGTTCGTAATGCGCGATATCGAGGAGATGAGCATCGAGGACACAGCCGCCCACCTCAAGCTCAGGCCCGAGACGGTCAGGACGCGGCTGTTTCGGGCGCGGCGTCTGCTGCGCAAGGCCTTGCACGCGAAGATCGCCTCAGGGTTCAGCGACGTGTTCCCGTTCGGCGGTGCGCGCTGCGGCCGGATCACGGAAGCGGTTATCGCGCGCCTCGCAGGTTCGAAACGATACGGCGGCGCCGACCAATGAGCGGCTTTATTCTCAGGAGAGATCGCATGGCTTCGCGTAATCCACAGAGCACGGCGCAGATTGCGGGACACCCGCTACATCCCATGCTGATTCCATTTCCGGTTGCCTTTCTCGTTGCGACGCTGGCCTGCGACTTGATCTTCTGGCGCACCGGCAATCCGGCCTGGAGCACGGCTGCGCTCTGGCTGCTCGGGGCCGCCCTTGTCATGGCTGCACTCGCGGCGGTTGCCGGGCTGACGGACTTTGTCGGGGACAGGCGCATCCGCGACCTGGGGGCGGCGTGGCACCATATGATCGGCAATGTGATCGCAGTCTTGCTGTCCCTGTGGAACTGGTACCGTCGCTACGAGGGCGGTGAGGCAGCGGTTTTGCCACTCGGATTGACCATTTCCGCGGTCGTGGTGCTGATCCTGCTCTACACCGGCTGGAGGGGGTGGGAGATGGTGTATCGACACCGGGTCGGCGTCTCCGACGAGGGCGAAAGCCGCGTGGTCCACTGAGCCCGAGCCACGGTCAGAGCCGATCAAGCGACCGAAGAGGCTCCTCGCCAAGAGCCCCGCAGCAACCTCGCCCGCCCGGGAGAAAGGCTCTCTTGTCGGGCTGGAGGACAGCGGCGGCGCGGACGCGATCGACACGGCCAAGAACGAAACGATCGCGCGCAAGCGCTCGCGATCTCCGCAGCACCGAAGGGGTAGGTCGCGAGGCGAATGTGTGCGGGAACGTTTTTGGGCCGCCCTCATCTAATGTTCGGCCTCATACCCGTGAGGCCGTGCAACCCGAAGGAGGACGGTATGAAAGTTCATCTGATGGCTCTCGCGCTCGGTGCAGCCCTGACCATGCCGGCGCTTGCGGCCGACCAGGTCGAGAAAGCCCCGCCCAGCGGCGCTTACAAGAAGGTCAGCGAACTCGTGAAGCTGCCCGACTTCCTGCCCGGGATCGGCCAACTCTACGTCGACCCAAAGACGCTCCCGGCCGGCCCCTTCCTGGCCTATGACCGCGACGGCAAGCTGGTCAGCACCGTCTACATGATCCCGACCGAGGACATCACCGCTCAGAAGAAATTCGACGACCTCGCGTCACCGGGCGGCAAGGTCGACCACGTCTCTATGTACTTCAACGCCGGTCACCCCGGGGTCGAGAAGCCGCACTACCACGTTGTGCTCTGGCACGTGTCGAAGGCCGACGAGGCGCGCGTAGCCGCGGCCAAGTAGGATGTCCACGCGCCGGCATGTCCTCCGGATCGGCGGGGGGCTTCTCCTCGCCGGTTCCGTCCTGCCCCGTTCCGCAGACGCTGCCGAGGCGGTTGAGATCCGCATGCAGGGAAACGCCGACGGCTCGAAGGTCTGGTTCGACCCGATTGGGGTGCTCGTGCAGCCCGGCCAGACGATCCGCTGGACCAATCGCGATCCGGGCAACGCGCACACCACAACGGCTTACCACCCTGCGAATTCTGGTCACGTCCATCGCATTCCGGAGGGGGCCGAGCCTTGGAACTCGGATTATCTCCTGCCGAACGAGACCTTCGCGCTCACGCTGACGGTCGAGGGGGTCTACGATTATTTCTGCATCCCGCACGAGATGGCCGGGATGGTGGGCCGCATCGTTGTCGGGCATCCGGTCGGAGCAGGCGCGAAACCCTTCGAAGGAACAACCCTGGAAGCGGGCGTGCAAGCCGTGCCGGAGGCGGCTCGGCGAGCCTTTCCGACAGTCCAAGACATTGTACGGCGCGGCGTTGTCCATCAAAGATGAGAGGGAGCCCCAAAACCCCGGGCTCTCCCAATGCCTCAAAGGGAGCACGAATAAGCCAGGGCGCTCCTCGCCATCCGCCGCTCGAAGGCCGATCACGGACCGCCACAAAAGAGACGTGCGACTGGGGCTCGCGATGGACGCCCCTCGACAGCTTCGTGGACCACCGCAGCGGTCACGACGATCGTCCCGCCCTCCTCATCCAAGCGGGACGACTCTTTGAACACCCGGGGAGGCGCACATGATCCGCTATGTCGCCTACCGGAAGGCGGTTCTCGCCGGCATGGCGGGCGCCGTCGCTTGGGAGGCCGTGGCCCGGCCGCTCATCCTGGCGGGCGTACCCTTCGTCGACATCGTCGGCACGCTCGGAAGCGTGGCGCTGCCGCATGCGGGCGTATGGACGTGCTGGATCGTCGGCATGACGCTGCACCTGATCGTCGGCGCGATCTGGGCCGTCTTCTACGCCTACTTCTTCTGGTCTGTCCTGCCGCTTCGCCCCGTGCTCCAAGGCTTCGTGTTCGCGTTCGTGCCGATGCCGCTGGCCATCTTCATCATGCATCCGCAGCTCGAGCTCATGCGCCCCCTGGTCCAAGCCGGCCAGGCGCCTTCCGCGGACCTGTTCGGTTTGAGCCACGGTCTGCATGAGCCGCTGTCGATCGCCTTGGGCCACCTTGTCTGGGGGGCGGTGCTGGGCCTGCTCTATGCGCGTCCGGTCGGCTATGCGGCGAACCGGCCCCCACGCCTGAGCGCCGCACGCGGTGAACGGGGCCATCGCGTCGGCTCGGCTCCAGAGCCTGCCGAGGACAAGTTCATGTTCGCGACCGGAATCGAGTGCAGCTATCCGACCCTTGAAGGGGGACGGTGGCGCATGGACCAGATGGCGGCCTGCGATCACTACCGCCGCTGGCGTGCCGACCTCGGACTCGTGCGGGACCTGGGTCTTCGCTACCTGCGCTACGGACCCCCTCTCCATCTCATCCACCGCGGTCCGGGCCAGTACGACTGGGCCTTCCTCGACGAGGTTGCGGCCGAGATGCAGAGGCTCGGCATCGTGCCGATTATGGACCTTTGCCACTTCGGGCTGCCCGACTGGCTTCAGAACTTCCAGAACCCCGAGGCGCCGCACGCGCTGGCCGACTACGCCCGCGCCTTCGCCCGGCGCTACCCGTGGGTGCGCCTCTACACGCCCGTGAACGAGATGTACGTTTGCGCCAAACTCAGCGCACTCGAGGGTCTCTGGAATGAGCAATGCAAGGATGAGCGCGCCTTCGTCACCGCCGTCCGCCACCTCGCTAAAGCCAACGTGCTGATGATGCAGGCGATCGCGGCCGCGCGGCCGGATGCCGTGTTCGTCAATAGCGAGAGCGGCGAGTTTTTCCAGCCCTGCTGCCCTGATCCCGAGGTCCGCCGCATCGCCGACTTCGAAAACGAGCGCCGTTTCTTGCCGCTCGACCTGCTCTATGCGCGGCCCGTTCGCGCGGACATGCGGGCATATCTCGCCCAGCATGGTATGCCGTCCGAAGAATACGCGTGGTTTTTGCAGCAAGATGTCCGTCAACGAGCGATCCTGGGCGTCGATTATTACGAGTGGAACGAGAAGCTCATCGACAGTCGCGGCCGCGCGCAGACGCTGGGTGAGCTGTTCGGCTGGTATGTGATCGCCAGCCAGTATTACCAGCGCTACCGCCGGCCGATGATGCATACCGAAACCAATCGCTTGGATGCGCGCGAAGCGCCGCGTTGGCTGTGGCGGCAGTGGCACAACGTGCAGCTCATCCGTCAGAGCGGCGTGCCGGTCGTCGGCTTCACGTGGTATTCGCTCACGGATCAGGTCGATTGGGACATCGCGCTCCGGGAAGCCCTCGGCAACGTCAACCCGGTCGGTCTTTTTGATTTGAACCGCGACCCTCGTCCGGTCGGCCAAGCCTATCGGCACCTCATCCGCCTGTTCGATGCCGAACTCGGCCAGGACCCATCGATTGAGACCGTGCTGAGCGAGGCCCGGCGGCTCGCGTCGGCCGAGGCGAGGAGGCAACATGCTTAGGATGCTGCGGGCTCACGGGCTTGACGCCGGCCCGACCCAGCGGCCGTTGCTGGCCGGGGCCATTGCGGGTCTGATCGCGGACATCCCAGCGACCGCGCTGCTCGAACTGTTCGGGTCGCTTGGCGCGCTCGGCCCGACGACTGGCGCCTCGCCCGTGGTCGCCGGCCTCGCTTACGGCGCCATCGTGCTGCTTGGGGGCGTGCTCTACGGCTGGCTGTTCCAGCGGGCGGCCAACGACCCACGTGGGGGCTGGCTTTTCGGGCTCGCGTTCGGCTTCGTGCTCTGGATGCTCGGGCCAATCCCGCTTCTGCAGTGGCTGCCCGACCAGCCGGTTCTGAGCGGTCGCCCGGCTCTGGGGTTGCTGCTGAGCCAACTGCTCTGGGGCTTTGTCTTGGGCGTGGCGTTCCCGTTCGTTCACCGCCGGCTTCACGTCGGCCTGGATGACGGGCCAGGCTTTTCACCAGGGAGCGTCGGACCGGAGGCGGCGGCCCAGCTGCAACTGCTACGCGACCAGGGCGCACGGGGAAGGCAATGAGCCTGCGGTAGGTCTGGGGTTGCCCCGTTTTCCACGATGTCGAAGGAGCGCTTGAATGCGCGCTCCCATGCGCCGGGGCAGGGCGAAGCGAAACGTTTGCCCCGGCCGAAACCGGGAGGAACGCCTCGACCGCGGGAGAGAGACCGTCGTCTGAGGACCCCGTCATAGTCCAGCGGGCCAGGAACGGGGATCCGCTCGTGCTTCGTAAACCAACGTCCACCATAATCTGCGCCGAGACGAGGCGAGGGTCCGATGTGGGGTTCGAGGCCGATTCGGTTTGCAATCCTGCTGTCAACCAGCGTGGGTTTGCTGAGGCCTGTGCTCGCGCCAGCGTGGGCTCAGAACGCTTCGGCGCCGCCTGTAGCCGTCTCACCTGCGCAAGCATCGGCGCCTGCCGCAGTCCCGGCCAAGCCAGCCGAGCCGGCCGTACCGGCGCCATCCGCCCCGGCTTCCTCAAAGTCCGCAGAGCCAGCCAGTGTCGCGCCCCCCGCTCCAGCATCGATTGACAAGGCGGAGCGGGGCACACCAGCGGCGCCCGTAGGGTCCCCCTCTCCCGCCGCGGCTCCGCCCGTCGGGCGACAGCCGGCGCCGGCTCCCAGGCCGAAGCCGCCTGCGCCACTCAAGCTCGCGGACCTATCGAAAGATCCGCGCCCGACGCTCAGCCCCAGACCTTCATCGCGACGGTTCGCGCCGCAGACCGCTACCGGCGGATTGCGGAAGCAGGCGGCTGGCCGCTGCTGCCCACCGGCGCGCCATTGAAGATCGGTGACAAGGGCCCGGCAGTAGCGCTCCTTAAACAGCGTCTGTCGGTCACCGGCGATCTGCCGTCCGACGCCGCCCGCGGCGCTCTGTTCGACGACAGGGTGACGGCGGCCGTCAAGCTGTTTCAGGCCCGGCACGGCCTGCCCGAGACGGGACTGGTCGGCCCCAGAACCGTGCAGGCGATGAACGTTCCGGCCGAGGTCCGCTTCCGCCAGCTTGTGCAATCGGCGCTGCGCGTCACCGGCTCAAAATTTCCGTTCAGCGAGCGCTATGTGGTGGTGAACATCCCCTCAGCCGCCGTCGAGGCGGTTCAAGGGGGACAGGTCGTGCGTCGCTACGTTGCGGTCGTCGGCAAGACGGACCGCCCCTCCCCCGCTGTCGAGACGCGCATCACGAGCGTCAACCTCAACCCGACATGGACGGCGCCGGTGTCCCTCATCAGGAAGGATATCATTCCGCACATGCGCCAGGACCCCGGCTATCTGGCCAAGATGAAGATCCGCATCCTCGACGCGCAAGGCCACGAGGTTGAACCGACCCGGATCGACTGGTCGACAGAGAACGCCGTAAACTACACCCTCCGCCAGGATGCGGGCGCGGCCAACGCGCTCGGCCAGATCCGCATCGACATGCCGAACCGGCACGCAGTCTACATGCACGACACGCCGACAAAGCGGTTGTTTTCGGGCGGCGTGCGCTTTCAGTCCTCGGGCTGCGTGCGCGTGGCCGATGTCAAAATCTTCGCCACGTGGCTGCTGGAGGGCACGCCGGGCCCGAACGGCGCCGCTGGAGCGAGCCCGATCTCGACGCCGCCATCGCGAGCGCCCAGCGCCAGGACGTGCAGTTGGCGAAGCCTGTGCCGGTCGCCTGGATCTATCTCACGGGCTACGCCACGGCGGACGGTACGGTTCACTTTCGGGATGATATCTACGGCCTCGATGCCCCAAGCGAGCCGGCTCTGGCCGCCGGCCTGCCGCCTGGGCGAGGTTGAGCAGGGTGGATGCGGATCAGGCGCGAGAGCGAGCGCCCGAGGCGGACCACCACGATGATCCATGGTGCGTGCAATCGCATATCCTGTTCCGCGAAACCAGGGTTTCTCAGGTTCATCGCTTTCAGAGCGAGCGGCCCGGGTCGAAGTTCGATCGCTCCAACTCAAGAGCGAGTCGCTGCGCAAGCAGCGCACGCCCGAACCCGTCGCCGCTTGACCAACCCCGCCCGAAAGGGAGAGATCACACCAGCCGAGCCGGCGGATCCGCCGCCCCGACCGACCGCAATCGGAGCAGGTGGCCGGCATGGGTCGGGACGTGTCGCCGACTTTGCGTCGGATTGCCCGGCTAGACCTTATCGGAAGCCGTAACTGCTAGAAGTAGCGCCGCCACCACCCCGTCCGAGTTTGCTTCATGGTCATGAACCAGCGGCAAAGCGGGTGGAGAGTCAGGACGATGAAGATCGCCACGGCGTATATTCCCGGCAAGCTCAGGCCGTAACCCGCCGGCTTGCCACCAGGAGCGCCCAGGAGCCAGGACGCCTCACCCCAGACCGTCCAGGCATAGGCCACGGCGAGCGCGTGAATGAGGTAGATGTGAGCCACGTAGTAGAACAACGGAACCCGCCCAAAGGTGATGACCCAGTCAGTAAGGCGGCCCTTCGCATGCTCAAAGGCCGCGAGCATCAGCAGGCCAGGTCCCAGGGTCATCATCAGATAGAGCAGTGATGGCGGATACTTCTCACAATTAAGAAATGACAGCGCCGTCCCAAGCGGGCTGCCCTGCTCCGCCCAGGCCCCTGGATCTCCGTACCGGTTCACGACCCGCAGGACGACAAAACCAACCGTGACCAACCCGCCAAGCCCGCCAAGCCAGCGCATACGGGTCGTCGTGTCGGCCTTGAACAGCGGGCCCAGAGCATACCCTGCCGCCATCACCCCAAGCCAGGGGATCAGCGGATACAGTGCAAGCAGCTTCGTGTCAGGCCCAAGCTGCAGCAACTGCGGCTGATGCAGCAGGTTCCAGATCCACGCCCGCGCTCCGAAGGTCTCTGCCGGGATGCCGTCGAGCAGGTTGTGGCCGCAAATCGTGACCAGCGCGATACCGACAATCGCGGGACGAGGCATATGGACCAGGCCCGCCAGCACCACCATGGAGGCGCCGATGACCCAGATCACCTGGGCCACAAAGAAGTGTGCGCCGAGGTCGAAGCTCCAGCCCAGGCGGACGAGCGTGAACTCGATCGCCATGAGCCAGACCCCCCGTGTGAGCAGGAAAAGGCTGACCTCGCCGGTCGTGCGCTCCTGTGTTCCATAAAGAAAGGCGGAGATGCCCGCGAGGAAGATGAAGAGAGGCGCGCAATAGTGAGTCACCCAGCGCGTCAGAAACAGCGCGGGCTCGGTCACGTCTCGAGGGTTCATGCCGCTAGCGCCAAAGAAGTCGCGGGTATGGTCCAAGGCCATCAGGATCATGATCCCGCCACGAAGCAGGTCGATCGACGCGACTCGGGGCCGCGTTGGATGCGCGGTCATCACGTCCGGAGCCGGTGGAACGGGTTTGGCGACCTCAGCCGCAGCCGGCCCACCTCTCAGCAGATCGAGCGTCAGGGTCATGAGCCTTCTCTCACCAATCGTGCTTCGGGGGCCTGTCGTGCTGGTCCGCCGACGTATGCCGGTCATTGGTCGGCGTCCCTGTTCGAAAACCGTTCGGCTGTCCTTCGGCCCGTGGACATCTTGAACCATTCTCACTCGTCCAGATTAGCCGGCCGATCAGAGCCTGAGGGAGACGGCCGAACAATGTTGTGTGATGACGCACACTGGAGCATCGGGGGATCGTGGAACAGCGCGCCGAGCTGCGCCGCAACGACGTGTTCTGCCCGCCGACGATTAGGTCGGCAGCGTCAGCCTTTCCCGAGAGGATCACACTGAGGACAGAGCAACAGGGCAGTACCGTAGGGGCGTTCCGTGACGGGACGCAGGGCGAATCGGGATCGACATGGCGCAAGATCCCCGTTTGGCGGCGCGCCCCCGCGGCGGACGGAGCGGTTCCGGGTCAATCCAACCAGGGGCTCCAGGCTTTGAGGCGGAAGCACGGAACGTTCGGCTGCATACCGTTGGTGCCGGACGACAGGGACACCGAATTCCGGCAGGCGTTCAGGATTACGTCGCAGGTGAGGGCGACGGCGCCTGCGTGAGCTTGCCTGCTACCTAGGTCGGTGTTAGGGCCTGTTCGAGCTTGAACCGGTTCTGATTACGAGCGTTTTGCCTCTCCTAGATGAAGAGGAGCCATGCTCGTGGACGCGCAATGGATGAGCCTGGAGCCTCTGATCGAGGCGTGCCGCCCCAAGGGCAAGACCCCGCCCCAGGATCTGCGGCGCACGATTTCGGCCATTGTCTGGCGACATCAGAACGGGGCCAAGTGGCGCGCCATTCCGGCTGAGCTTGGGCCGTGGTCGCGGGCGGCTCAGACCTTCATCCGCTGGGCGCGCCTGGGTGTCTGGGAGCGGCTGCTGCGTCTGGCCCAGGAGCGTGGGATCCAACTTGGGATGACGTTTCTGGACGGCACCAGCATCCGGGCGCACCAGAAGGCGGCCGGGGCGGCCCGAAAAGGGGCACTCCAGCTGAGCGGGACACCCGTGAAGCGCTGGGCCGCTCGCGTGGAGGGTATGGGACCAAGGCTTGCGTGATCGCCGATGGGCTCGGACGGGCGGTGGCCTTCATCCTGGCTCCGGGCCAAGCCCATGAGCTGCCGCAGGCCATCCCGCTCCTCGACCGCTTGCCCGGGGTGCCGAAGTGGGTGGTGGCGGACCGAGGCTTGAGCAGCCACGTCTTCCGCGCGCACATCTGGAACCTGGGGGCTCGCCCGGCCATCCCCTCTAAGCGCAACGAGGACGAGGTCGCCTGCCCGGACTGGATCTACGCCAATCGCAACCACGTGGAGCGGCTCTGGGCTCGGCTCAAGGAGTGGCGCGCGATTGCGACCCGCTATGAGAAGACTGCCCAATCCTTCATGGGCGTCCTCTGCCTTGCCGCCGCTCTCGATTGGCTCAAGACATAACAGGCCCTAGTTGTCCTGACATCGTCCGGACACAAAGGAACCATTCGGTGGCCACATCGCGAAGTGAGCGGCTCGATATTAGAGTGTCGTCTGGGGCGAAGCGCCTCCTCCAGAAGGCCGCCGACTTGCGCCATAAGTCGGTCAGTGAGTTCGTGCTCGATAGCGCTCTGGGAGCGGCCGAGGAGGCGCTCATCGAGGAGAGGCGCATCGGTCTGAACGCGGAGCAGTGGGAAACCTTCATGGCCGCCCTCGACGCGCCGGTGCGCGATGCACCCCACATGGCCGCGCTGCTCCGCTCCGAGAGCCCGTTCGAGTGAGCGCCGGCAAAGCTCTTTCGAACCTGAAACTCGAAAAGCTTAAGCCCGACCACCAAGTCGAGGAGTTTGCCTGCGGACACGAAGCCCTGGACCGCTACCTCCGCCGTTTCGCTTGGGCCAATCAGAAAGCTGAGGCGGCGCAAACCTACGTCGCCGTCCACGAGAGCCGCACTGTGATCGGCTATTACAGCCTGGCGGTGGGTCAGGTGACGTTTGATGATGCGCCGGAGCGCCTTGCTAAGGGCCTCGCGCGTCACCCCGCGCCCGTGATGTTGTTAGCTCGCCTCGCGGTGGACCAAGGCTGGCATGGTCATCGGCTCGGCTCGGCCCTCCTTCGAGACGCGGTGCTGCGCACGCTACAGGCGGCCGACATCGCCGGGATTGGGCCATGGTCGTCCACGCCAAGGACGACGCGGCCCGGCGCTTCTATGAGCGTTTCGACTTCCTGCCGTTCACGAACGAGCCCTTGACCCTCTACCGGCTCATCAAGGACCTGCGCCGTGCCGCTCAACCCGAAGCTGACGCTTCGTAGGGCCTGCGTTGCAGTCAGGCGTGTCGGGAGAGCAGTGATCCTGCCACCCTGCGCGTGGTCGAGTACGAAGCGTTGGAACTCCCCGTGATGCGCTTCGACGGAGGCGGCGCGTATGCGCCGCTCTTCTGTGACGATACGCTTGCGGCCGAGCGGGATCGGCGCTCGCCACTCCTCGCATTTTCAGATCCGCCGCTTTCGAAGGCAGCCTCTCCAACAAGCCGGCACAAAGCCCTTGCGTCTAGCCGGCCTCTGGCTTCCTAGTCGATCAGTCAACGGATTGGGGAGAAACATGGTCGCTGTCGCTGTGGACGCCCCGAGGGCGCTGCGAGTGTTCGACATGCCGCCCGTCGAGCCGCCGGGGACCGGCGAGGTTACGGTCCGCGTCGAACGGGCCGGGATCTGTGGATCGGATCTTCACATCCTGCACGGGTCCAATCCCTTTGCCCGTTATCCGCGCGTCATCGGGCACGAATTCGCCGGCGTCGTCGAGGCGTTGGGCGATGGGGTCTCAAACCTCGCTGTCGGCCAGAAGATCAGTCGTCGATCCGGTCGTCGTCATGCGGTCATTGCTACGCCGTGCCGGGTCGGCCGCTCCAACGTGTGCGCCAACCTCCAGGTCTTTGGGGTCCACCGGGACGGAGGCTTTCGGGAGCGCCTGCAACGTGCCGGCCGTGAACTGTGTGCACGGTGCCGGACGGGGTGCCGATCGAGGTCGCGGCGCTGGCCGAACCCTTTCCATCGCCGCGAATGTCCTCACCCGCACGGGGATCGACGCCGGACGACACGGTGCTGATCTACGGCGCCGGAACGGTCGGCATCACGGTACTGCAGGTGGCCAAGCTGCACGGCGCCCGCTGCATCGTAGCCGATCTGGACGGAGCGCGGCTGGAACGAGCCGTGGAATTCGGAGCCGACCTGACCGTCCATTCGGGCCGCGACAGCGGTGCCGAACCGTGTCGCGTCGGAGAATGAGGGGCTCGGCCCGAGCCTCGTCATCGACGGCGCCGGCGTTCCGGCGCTGCTGGAGGAGGCCTGCCGCGTCGCCAGCCCGGCCGGCCGCATCGGACTTCTCGGCTTCTCGCCGTCGCCTTGCAACATCAGCCAGCAGGAGATCGTCAAGAAGGAACTCATGTTGGTGGGCTCGCGGCTTAACCGCCGGCTCCTCCCCGACGTCGTTGACTGGATCGCCAGCGGACGCCTTGCCCCGGCGGGCATGATCACGCAGACCTTATCCGGCCCGGGACGCGCGCGCCGCTTTCGACCTGATCGAACAGCACCCCGAGCAGACCATCAAGGTTCATCTCGATTTCAGCTGACAACCCAGGCGAAGGCTCTTCCGTTCCTGCCGATGCGGCGGCGACGGGGATGACGGCAGAAAGCAGATTTGGAGGAAACGAAGCATGACAACTCGGACAATCTCTCGCCGCACGTTCGCCGGTGGTTTCGCAGCGGCAAGCGCCCTTACGACATTCGGAGCGCCGGCGATCGCGCAACGCGCAAAATACCGCCTCCGGTACGGCACCGCGTTTCCCGCCGACCATCCCGGCGCCGCCCGCATCCAGGAGGCTGCCCCGGCGATCGCCAAGGACACGAGCGGCCAAGTCGACCTGCAGGTCTATCCGAACAGCCAGCTCGGCAGCGAGCCGGACATGTTCTCGCAGATCCGCTCCGGCGCGCTCGACTTCATGTCGACCTCCGGCGTCAACCAGACGGTCGTGCCGGTCGGCGGCATCAATGCGGTCGCCTTCGCGTTCGAGAGCTACGACAAGGTCTGGGCCGCCATGGACGGCGATCTCGGCGACCATGTGCGCGCCCAGTTCGAGAAGGTCGGCCTGCACGTGCTGTCGAGAAGGTGCTGGACAACGGCTATCCGCAACATCACCACGGGCGCGAAGCCGATCAACGCAGCCGGAGGACCTGAAGGGCCTCAAGATCCGCGTGCCGGGCAACCAGCTCTGGGTCACGATGTTCAACGCGCTCGGCGCCGCCCCGACCCCGATCAATTTCGGCGAACTCTACGCGGCCCTGCAGACGCGGATCGTCGACGGCCAGGAGAATCCGCTGGCCCTGATCCAGAGCTGCCAAGCTCTACGAGGTGCAGAAGTACATCGCCGCTGACCGGCCACATCTGGGACGGCCATTACATCTTCGCCAACGGCAAGAAGTGGAACGCGATGCCGGAGGAGGTTCGCGCCGCCATCACGAAAGGCCTGACGGAGGCTGCGCTGAAGGAGCGTGAGGACATCCTGCGCCTCAAACGACGCGGCACCGCTCTGAAACGCAGGCGCGCCGGCGTCGTCACCTTCAACAAGGTCGATACCATGCCGGTCCGAGGCAGCCGCGCCGTCCTATCGTCCCTAGCCGTTGTCGCGGTCGTCGGCCGAGCCCTGCTCGCCGCGGCCGCTCAGTCAGATCGGGATTCTCACCATGCAGCCCGACATCTCCGAATTCGGCAAGGCCGATCTCGCTGCGGCCGAGGAGACTCGCCCGGCCCATGCGGGAACGCGCGTGTTCCAGGCCGTCGATACAGCCCTCGCGCGCCTGACGGAGATGGCGGCCGCGGCCCTGGTCGTGGCCGAGGTCCTGGTCCTCGGCGCCAGCACAGGGGCCCGCTACCTCTTCGCGAAACCGTTCGCCTGGTCGGACGAACTCGCCTCCATGCTGTTTCTATGGCTCGCGATGCTGGGCGCGGTGATTGCGCTCCGGCGCGGCGAGCATATGCGCCTCACGGCCTTCATCCGCGACCTCCGGCCGGACCGCCGAGCTTGGCTCGATGCGCTCGCCCTGATGCTCGTGTCCGCTGTGCTGCTCGCGCTCGTGATGCCGAGCTACGAGCATTTCGAGGATCGCGTCGTCGGCCTGAGCCCAGTTCTCCAGATCAGCGAAGGTTGGCGGAGCATCGCCATGCTGGTCGGCGCCGTGCTGATGCTGTTCACGGCGGTCGACAAGGTGCTGCAGCATGCGACCTGGGCCCAGATCGCCGTCGCCCTCCTGGCGGTGGCGGCCTGCTACGGCGTGCTCCTGTGGCTTGCGCCGGTCTTCGACGACATGGGCAACGGCAATCTCCTCGTCTTCTTCGTGCTCTTCGTCGTTGTCTCGATGGCGATCGGCATGCCGATCGCCTTCGCGTTCCTGGTCGGCACGGTCGGCTACATCGCGTTCGCGACCACGATTCCGATATCCATCGTGCCGGCCCGCATGGAAGAAGGAATGTCGCACCTGATCCTGCTCGCCGTGCCGATGTTCATCCTGCTCGGAGCGCTGATGGAGATTTCCGGCCTCGCCAAGGGCGATGATCGCCTTCCTGGTTTCCCTGCATCGGGCACCTGCGAGGCGGGCTGCAATACGCACTTCTCGGCGCCATGTATCTCGTATCCGGCATCTCGGGCGCGAAGGCGGCCGACATGGCGGCGGTCGCGCCGGCTCTGTTTCCCGAGATGATCAAGCGCGGCAACAAGGAGGGCGACCTCACCTCCCTGCTCTCGGCCTCGGCGGTCATGTCGGAAACGATCCCGCCCTCCATCGTGCTGATCACTGTCGGGTCGGTGACCGGCGTCTCCATCGCGGCCCTGTTCACCGGCGGCCTGTTGCCGGCGGTCGTCGGCATGCTCGCGCTTTCGGTCGTCGTGTGGTGGCAAAGCAGGAGCGAGGATCTCTCGACGGCGCGCCGCTTCACCTGGGGCGACAAGGGCAAGTTGTTCCTGATCGCGATTCCGGGCCTCGGCCTGCCGGTCGTGATCCGGACGGCCGTGGTCGAGGGGATCGCGACCGCCACGGAAGTCTCCACGATCGGCGTCGTCTACGCGATCCTGGTTGGCGTGTTCATTTATCGCCAGTTTGACTGGCGCCGCGTCTACCCGATTCTGGTCGAGACGGCCGCGCTGTCGGGCGCCATCCTTCTCGTCGTCGGCGCCGCGACCGCGATGGCGTGGGCCCTGACGCAATCCGGCTTCTCGCGCCAGCTGGTTGACCTGATGGCGCTGGTGCCGGGAGGGAAGGTCGGCTTCCTTCTCGTCTCGGCGATTGCTTTCATCGTGCTTGGCAGCGTGCTGGAGGGCGTGCCGGCCATCGTCCTCTTCGGCCCGCTGCTCTTTCCGATTGCCCGAACAATGGGCGTCAACGAGGTGCACTACGCCATGGTGGCCGTATTCGCGATGGGCTTCGGGCTGTTCACGCCGCCTTTCGGGGTCGGCTTCTATCTCGCCTGTGCGATCGGGCGCGTTTCGCCGGACGTCGCCATCAGACGGGCCTGGCCGCATCTGGCGGCGCTGTTCGTGGCGCTGCTCCTGATCACGCTGATCCCCTGGATTTCAATCGGCTTCCTATGAACAAAGCCGGCGCGCCAGGGCATCGGAGCGGCAGCGCCGCTCTGTCCGCTTCGTCGAACCGGGCGGCGACATCGCGGCCACGCCGCCGGGACCGCCCATCCGTTCTCTTCCCGATCTCGTGATGAGTTGATCCGCGATTAAGGCCCGTCAGCGGATGAACTGGTCGACGTAGTCCGCCCCCAGGCCGTTCCGGGCATAGTGGGCGCGGCACTTGTCGATGCGGGTGAAGACGTCGTCGTAGCCGACCGTCTTGCCGTCGGGGTCGACGTAGATCATCGCGCCGTTGACCTGGAACAGGGTGATCATCTCCTCGACGTGCGGGTCGACGACGAGCGTGTGGGTCTCGCCCGGCGCCTCGTAGGCGTAGGAGCCCTCCCGCGCCACCCAGTCGTGCTCGAGGTAGCGCCACTCGCCCTTCAGCACGAAGGCGTGGACGGGTATGGGGATGGCGATGGCGCGAGAGCACGCCGGCCTTCTTCACCTTGAGCAGGTTCATCCAATAGCCGCGCGAGGCGGCGAGCAGGAGCGGGCGGAACCAGACGTTCTGCTCGACGGGCACCCAGATCCGCTCGTCCGTCGGGATCGCGTCGGGGACGACAAGCTCCGGCGGCGACTCCTTCGGCTGCGGGTGGCGGTAGGGCGCCCACTTCTCGCTCGCGGCGAAGGCGAGGACGGGGTCCGGCTCGTTCATGGCTCGGCTCCTGCGTGAGCGTGTCAGAGCATGAGATAGCCGCCGTCGACCGCAAGCACCGCCCCCGTGACGAAGCGGGCGGCGGGCGAGGCGAGGAACACGGCGGCCGCCGCGACCTCCTCCGGCGTGCCCCACCGCCCCATCGGCGTGCGGGAAAGGATGGGGCGGCTGCGTTCCGGGTCGTCCTGCAGAACCTGCGTGAGCGGCGTGGCGATCCAGCCCGGGGCGACGGCGTTGACGCGCACGCCCTCGCCCGCCCAGGCGGCGGCGAGGCTCTTGGTGAGCTGGGCGACGCCGCCCTTCGAGGCGCTGTAGCCCGGCGCCCGCGGCGCGCCGAAGAAGCTCAGCATCGAGGCGACCGTCACGACGCAACCGCGCGCCGCCGCCAGCTTCGGCCTCGCCGCCGCGCAGACCTGCATCGTGCCGGTGAGATTGATCGCGAGAACGTCGGCGAAGACGGCCGGATCGTGCTCCGCGTCGCGCCGGATCACGCCGGCGGCGCAGACGAGGATGTCGAGGCGCGGCAGGCTCGCGATCTGATCCGCGACGGCCGCCGGATCGCGGACGTCGAGGCGCGCGAAAATCACGCCCGCGTTGCCCGGGTCCGCTCCGGCGCGGGCGCATTCTCCGTCGGTCGCGCCGGTGGCCGTGACCGCGGCTCCGAGGTCTCGGAAGGCCCGCGCGACGGCCTCGCCGATGCCGCTCGTGCCGCCCGTCACGAGGACGCGGCAGCCGGCGAAGAGGTCCGGGCGATAGCAGTCGATGAGGCGTGCCATAGGAGGTCGGCGGTTCGAGACGGGTCGGGGCGAATCAAGGTTCAGGCTGAACCCGGACACTCCCTTGCATTAGTATCGCACGAATGTGAGGATGAAGCGCCGGCCGGCGCACGATCATCGGCTCGCCGGGATCTCTCCCAGGGATTCGTCTGCGGTCGGGGTGCGCGTTCGCATCAAAGAAGCGTCCGCCGGCGCATCGGGAGGGAACATGGTCAAGACGGATTCGAGAACCCTGACGCGCCGTGACGTGCTCGCGGCCGGGGCCGCGGCCGGAGCCGATGAGCGTTGCCGGACTCCGGCCGGCCCAGGCCGTCGACTGGAAGCGTTTCGCCGGGACCACGCTCGAAGCGAACCTGATCAAGGGTCCTCGCGGCGAACTCCTGCAGCGTCACGCGGCCGAGTTCACCGAACTCACCGGCATCAAGGTCTCCTCCGAACTCGTCCCGGAGCAGCAGCAGCGCCAAAAGGCCGTGATCGAGCTGACCTCCGGCCGGCCGAGCTTCGACGTGGTGCATATCAGCTACCATGTGCAGAAGCGGCAGTTCGACAAGGCCGGCTGGCTCGCCGACTTCTCCGGCTTCATCAAGGACCCGACGCTCACCGATCCCAGCCTGACCGAAGGGGATTTCAGCGCCGCCGGGCTGCAATACGCCAAGAACGAGAAAGGCGAGCTTCGGTCTCTGCCGTTCTCGGTCGACTACTTCATCCTCTACTGGAACAAGGAATTGTTCGAGAAGAAGGGCGTTGCCTTTCCCGAAACGCTCGAGGACATGGCGCGCGCCGCCGAGACGCTGACCGATCCGAAGGACGGCACGTTCGGCTTCGTCGGACGAGGCCTGCGCAACGCCAACATGGCGCTGTGGGGCAATTTCTTCCTGGATTACGGCGGCGAGTTCCTCGACGCCAAAGGCAACATCCTGACCGACGGACCGGAGGCGATCGAGGCGACGAAGCTGTATCAGCGCCTGCTCACGAAGCCCGCGCCGCCCGGCGTGGCGGGCTTCAACTGGATGGAATCCCTTGCGGCGTTCACGCAGGGCAAGGCCGCGATGTGGCTCGACGGCGTCGGCTGGGCGCCGCCGCTCGAGAACCCGAACACCTCGCGCATCGTCGGCAAGATCGGCTATTCGGTGGTGCCGAAGGGTCCGGGCGGCCAGTACTCGGCCACCTACGGCGACGGCATCGGCGTCACGCAGGCGAGCACGAAGAAGGAGGCCGGCTATCTCTACTGCCAGTGGGCCGTCTCGAAGATCATGGGCGCGCGCCTGCTGCAGGCCGGCGGCGGCGTGCCGTTCCGCAACTCGATCCTCAACGACGAGACCGTGCGCGCCGGCGTGAAGATGCCCCGCGCCTGGCTCGACTCGGTGATCGACTCCGCCAAGGTCAGCAAGCTCGGGCTGCCCGTCGTCGTGCCGGTGGCGGAGTTCCGCGACATCCTCGGCGCGGCGGTGACGGCGACGCTGTCGGGAGCGGACCCGGCCGCCGAACTCAAGAAGGCGACCGACCAGTTCCGGCCGATCCTCGAGCGCAGCGAGAAGGCGTGAGCAAGGCGGCCTCGCTCTCTACGGCGGGGGCGGATCAACCCTCGTCCACCGAAAGCGCCGGAGCGTGGCGCGTCCCGAGCTATTGGCCCTTCGTCGATCCCGGCCCTCGTCGTCGTGGTCGGCGTCATCGTCTTCCCTTGGGTGTTCACGCTCTGGATGAGCGTTCACGAATGGAAGGTCGGCAGCGCGCCGACGTTCACGGGGCTCGCCAATTACCTGCGCCTGCCGAGCGATCCCCGCTTCATCGAGGCGGTCTGGCACACGATCGTCTATACGGCGCTCTCGATCGTGCTGCCGCTCGTCTTCGGCACCCTCGCGGCCTGCATCTTCCACGCCCGCTTCCCCTTGCGCGGGCTCCTGCGCGGCGTCTTCATCCTGCCCATGATGGCGACCCCCGTCGCCATCGCGCTCGTCTGGACGATGATGTTCCACCCGCAGCTCGGCGTCCTGAACTACCTGCTTTCGCTCGTCGGCCTGCCGCCCCAGCTCTGGGTGTTCGCGCCCAACACCGTGATCCCCTCCCTCGTCCTGGTCGAGACCTGGCAATGGACGCCGCTCGTCATGCTGATCGTGCTCGGCGGCCTCGCCGCGATCCCGACCGAGCCCTATGAGAGCGCCCTCATCGACGGCGCGAGCGTCTGGCAGATTTTTCGGCACATCACCTTGCCTCTGATCACGCCCTTCCTGTTCATCGCCGCGATGATCCGGATGATCGACGCGGTGAAGAGCTTCGACATCATCTACGCCATCACCCAGGGCGGGCCCGGCACGGCGTCGGAGACCATCAACCTCTATCTCTACAGCGTCGCCTTCGCCTATTACGACATCGGCTACGGCTCGGCCATCGCGGTCGTCTTCTTCGTGCTGATCGTCGCCCTCGCGGCCGCGCTCCTCGTGATGCGCCGGCGGCTGCAATGGAGCGAGGTCTCCGGAGCATGAACATGCGGCGGCTCCTCGGCCAGGCGGGCCTCCTCTTCGCGGGGTTCGTCATCGTCTCGCCGGTGATCCTCTTCTTCGTCTGGATGCTGTCGCTCTCGGTGAAGTACGAGATCGACAACGCGGCCTATCCGCCGATCCTCATCCCCGAGCGGTTCGCGTGGTCGAACTACGCCGAGGTGATCCAGTCGAACCGCTTCCCGACCTATTTCGTGAACAGCCTGCTGGTCACGGGCGGCGCGACGCTGTTGGCGCTTCTCGTCGGCGTGCCGGCGGGCTACGGCATCGCCCGCATGGGCGCGGCTAAGGCCGCGATCGTGATCCTGATCGCCCGGATCACGCCGGGCCTGTCCTACCTGATCCCGCTGTTCCTCCTTTTTCAGTGGCTCGGGCTTCTCGGCACGCTCTGGCCGCAGATCATCATCCACCTCGTGGTGACGGTCCCGATCGTGATCTGGATCATGATCGGCTACTTCGAGACCACCCCGATGGAGCTCGAAGAGGCGGCGACGATCGACGGGGCGACGCGCTACCAAGTTTTCCGCCACGTGGCGCTGCCGATCGCCAAGCCGGGGATCGCGGTCGCGCTGATCCTCTCGGTGATTTTCTCCTGGAACAACTTCGTGTTCGGCATCGTGCTCGCCTCCCGCGAGACCCGCACCTTGCCGGTCGCCGTCTACAACATGATCTCGTTCGACCAGTTGAGCTGGGGGCCGCTCGCGGCGGCGGCGCTGATCGTCACCTTCCCGGTTCTCGTCCTCACGGTCTTCGCGCAGCGCCAGATCGTGGCCGGCCTCACCGCGGGCGCGGTCAAGGGCGGATGAGCGCGACGCCTCCCGCCCTCGGAGCGCGCCGCCTCGGGCGATCCCCGCTGATGGTGTCGGGCATCGGGTTCGGGGCGGCCCCGATCGGCGATCTTTACGCGCGCCTCGACGACGCGACCGCCATCGCGACGGTCACGGCCGCGCTCGATCACGGCGTCACCCTCGTCGATACGTCGCCGCTCTACGGCCACGGCCTCTCGGAGCACCGCTGCGGCACCGCCCTGCGCCGCGTGCCGCGGGAGGCGTTCGTCCTCTCGACCAAGGTCGGGCGCGTGACCGAGCCGCGCGCGCCCCGGCAAGGCGGGACCGGTTATGTGGGCGGCTTCCCGCACGCGCTGCGGTTCGACTACTCCTATGACGGCGCGATGCGCTCGATCGAGCAGTCGCTGCTGCGGCTCGGGCTCGACCGCATCGACATCCTGCTCATCCACGACGTGAACCGCGAAAATCATGGGGCGGCGACCGAGGACAGGTTCCGCGAAGCGATGGACGGCGCTTATGGGGCGCTCGACCGACTGCGCGCAGCGGGAGCCGTCGGGGCGATCGGGGTCGGACTCAACGAAGCCGAGATGTGCGTCCGCTTCGCCCAAGCCGGCGATTTCGACGCCATGCTGCTCGCCGGCCGCTACTCGCTCCTGGAGCAGCCGGCCCTGGACGAATTCCTGCCGCTTGCCGAACGGAAAGGCATCGGCGTGATGCTGGGCGGGGTGTTCAATTCGGGCATCCTCGCGACCGGCCCCGTCCCCGGCGCGACCTACAATTACAAGCCGGCGCCGCCCGCCATCCTGGACCGCGTGGCGCGGATCGAGCGGGTCTGCCGCGCGCATGGCGTCGCCCTCCCCGACGCGGCGCTGCAGTTCGCGCTCGCCCATCCGGCCGTCGCCTCGGTCGTGCTGGGCGCCGCGTCGCCGCAGGAGGTCGCCCGCAACCTCGCCGGCCTCGCGCACGCGCCGCCCGCCCGCCTTGTGGGCCGACCTCAAGGCCGAAGGGCTGCTCGATCCCACGGCCCCGGTTCCGCGCTGACGATGCGGATCGACGCCCACCACCATCTCTGGGAGATCGCGCGCGGCGATTACGGCTGGCTGACGCCGGACCTCGCGCCGATCCACCGGGACTTCACGATGTCCGACCTCGCGCCGATCCTGGCCCGTCACGGCATCCAGGCGACGATCCTGGTCCAGGCGGCCCCGACCGAGGCGGAGACGCGATACCTCCTCGCCCTCGCGGCCCGTCGTCCCGTCGTCGCCGGCGTCGTCGGCTGGGCGGATTTCGCCGCCGCGGACGCGCCGCACGCCATCGCGCGCCTCGCCGCCGATCCGCGGCTCGTCGGGCTTGCGCCCGATGGTCCAGGACATCCCGGACGACGACTGGCTGCTCCGGCCGGACCTCGTGCCGGCCTTCGAGGCGATGGCGCGGCACGATCTCGTCTTCGACGCCCTCGTGCTCCCGAAACATCTGCCGCGTCTCCTGGCCGTGGCGCGCCGCCACCCCGATCTCCAGGTCGTGATCGATCATCTGGCGAAGCCGCCTATCCGGGAGCGCCGGTTCGAGCCCTGGGCGCGCGATCTCGCGCGTCTTGCCGCGCGGCCGAACGTGGTCGCCAAGCTGTCCGGGCTCGTCACGGAAGCCTCAGTCGATTGGACGAGCGACGATCTAAAACCCTACGTCGATCACGCTCTCGCCTGCTTCTCGCCGCACCGCCTGCTGTGGGGCAGCGACTGGCCCGTGGTGGACCTCGCCGGCGGCTACGATCCCTGGCGCGCGGCGAGCGAGGCGCTCCTCGCCGGCCTTGCCGAGGGCGAGCGCGCCATGGTCTTCGGGGGCAACGCCGCGCGGATCTATCTGTCCAAGCGAGGACGCACGCCATGCTGAAGGGGATCGACCCCGTTCTCTCGGCCGATCTTCTCTGGGTTCTCGCCGCCATGGGCCATGGCGACGATCTTGCGCTCGTCGACGCCAATCATCCCGCCGAGCGGATCGCCCGCGCCACCGTGACCGGGCGCCTCGTCCGGCTGCCCGGCCTCACGATGGCGCGGGCCGCCGGGGCGATCCTGAGCGTTTTGCCGCTCGACGATTTCGAGCCGGAGCCGATCCGCCGCATGGCGGTGGTCGGCGACACGGCGGCGATCCCGCCCGTTCAGGCGGAGGTCCAGGCGGAGATCGACCGCGCGGCCGGCCGCGGGATCGCCATGGGCTCGCTTGAGCGCTTCGCCTTCTACGCCGCCGCCAAGGCGAGCTTCGCGGTCGTGCAGGTCGGCGACGCCCGTCCTTACGGCTGCTTCCTGTTCCGCAAAGGCGTCATCGCCGGGTGAGCATCGCGGCTGGTCTGGTTGAGCCCTGCGAGCACGCCGAGACGGCCCGCGTCCGTTCGGGCGCGAGGGGGAGGGCGGCGCGGGAGGTCGGGCCGCCACCCTCTCCGGGGGTGGAGGCGGAGAACGGAGACGGAGAACGGAGACCCGGAGCCGATAACGGCTTCGACCTCCCGCGCGCGACGCGCTTCGGCTTGCTCGCGATGGACCCCGGACGGCGATCCAGTCTAGTCGTCCGCTGGCCCGGGACGGCGCTTTGAGCGCCGCCCAGGCATCCGCAGGTATCGTGCGGATCGGGCGCACCGCGCTTGGGCCGCCGCCGCGGGCGAGGGCGTGACGCTCGCCTGCGGCGGTTGTCGCTTCCGAACCCGCATGAGCCACGCTGCGCACACGCCCCTCCGGGGCTCGGAACGGCGGCGGATGTATGTCTACTTATTCCTAGGTGTCAAGAACTTTTTCAGGATTACGACCTTGGCGCCCGGATCGCACCCTTGCCGCGATCAAGGGCGTGGAAGGCAGGCGCCTCACTTAATAAAGCAACCTCATAGCCCCGACATTCCGTTTTGAGGCGGCGCGGTTCGGGCGCTGGCGAAAACGTAATAAGAAACGGCGGCACTGGATTCGGAGCCTTGCTGCCTTGACCAGCATTGTCTCTACGTGCTGCTATTCCAGCAAGCGGCTCTCCGTTCAATGGAGAAACGGCCATGTTTGTCATCGATTGCTCTCTTCATACGACCAAGCACATTGCCTGCTTGAAGGAAGCAGGGGTGGATGTCGTGTTTCGCTATTACGCGAGGCGAAAGCAGCCAGGTATCAAGATCCTCTCCGCCTTCGTATAGACTGGTCTGTCCATGAGCTGTCGAATATAAAGCTCTTAATATGAACAAGGCTTTCTAGTGCGCTCCTATAACCATTCTGCCAATTTTCTGGAACGTTGACTGATTTTAACTTGGAGCACGATAATTGATGGTAGCGCAAAGTCTTTCATCCCGCAAAGCTGGTCAACTCTCCTCGCGTGGAACGCAAACTCTAGAAGATCCGGCACAATCTGTTCTCATATGGCGGCCCGCCATTCGCCTGGATAAACGGCACCACAGAATGCGGACAACCTGAAAGCAAGCTGCGCGCCCGCACAACGTGAATTTCAGCAAGCCTTCGCATGGAGTCACGTCACTGTTTGTCGGTCGGCTTTGACTTGGAACGCTTCTTCGGGCGACCCTTTATGGGCATTGGCGGCGTGTTGGGAGCGGGACGGACCAGCGCTGACCTCTTCCTCTATGAACTCCGCTCCTCGGCCGTGTTGGGGTCGTTCTTTCATGCATCGCACGATATCATGAAATCAAAGGTGCACCGAAGGTCCCGCCGCGGTCCGCGAGCGGGGACTCCCAACAGCGAGGAGGAAGCCATGCCCCGACCGGACCGATTCGGCCTCTCCTGCGCCCTCGCGACCCCGTTCGACGCCGATGGGGCCGTGGATCACGCCCGGCTCGTATCCCATGTGCGCGGGCGCCTCGCCGCGGACTGCGACAGCGTCACGGTGTTCGGGACCACGGGCGAAGGCTCGTCGCTCGGCCTCTCGGCGCGCCAGCAGATTCTCGGCGCCCTGAAAGGCGCGGGGATCGACCTGCGCGCGCACGTTCTGGGCGCCGTCGCAGCCGCATCGGTGGAGGACGCGCTCGCCCAGACGCGGCTGCTGCTCGACGCCGGGTGCCGAGGCGTCCTCCTGACCCCGCCGTTCTATTTCAAGAATGTCAGCGACGATGGCCTGTTCGCCTGGTTCTCCGCGCTGTTCGAGGCTCTGAACGGGAGAGCCCGCGACGTCATCGTCTACAACATCCCGTCCGTCTCGGCGGTCGCCTTGTCCGTCGAGCTGATCGGGCGCCTGCGGACCGCCTTCCCGGACGCGATCATGGGCGTGAAGGACTCGTCCGGCGATTGGCCCTATACCGAGCGGCTCCTCGCCGCCCATCGGGACATCGCGATCCTGATCGGGGACGAGCGCCACCTCGCCCGAGGCGTCCAGCTCGGGGCCGAGGGCGCGATCTCGGGCCTCGCCAACATCTGCCCGGACCGGCTCCTGCCCCTGATCCGGGCCGGGCAGGCGGACGAGCGGATCGCCGCGCTGGTGGACGAGGTGTTGAAGTATCCTGTGACGCCCGCCGTCAAAGCGCTCATCGCGCACCGGACGGGCGACGCGGCGTGGCTCAACGTCCGCCCGCCGCTCGTCCCGATCGGTCCGGCCGACGCCGCGCGCCTGACGGGCGCCTTCGAGACGATCTTCGCAGCCGAAGTAGCCGAGTGATACGGCATCCGGATGAATGCTTCAGGCGAAGAAGCGCGATCTCCTCTCCCCGCATGCGGGGAGAGGAGATCGCCACCGGCGCCGAACCGGTCACCCGGATGCCATGTCGATCCGCGGCCGGGGACAGGATCGCCGTCACGGCCGGATGTCCCAGCCTTCGACCGCCCAGCCCTGATCGGCTGGCCGGAGGAGGCAGAGGGCGCCGGTGCGGACCTTCGTTTCCCTCGAAGCGCGGTCGCCCGAAACCATCCAGCGGACGAAGCGCAGAATGCCGTTGCTGGTCACGGCCAGGATGGTCCTGTCCCGAGCCGCGGCCCTCAGGTCCTCCAGGACGGCGTCGACGCGCTGTTCAACGGCGGCCCTCCCTTCTCCCCAATGGCCATCCGTTGGCCAGATAAGTCTTTCTTCCCAGGCGGACAGGTCGGCTTCTCCGAAGCGCGCGGCGACCTCGGCCGCGTCGAGCCCTTCCCACGCCCCGTAATCCAGCTCCTTCAGGCGCGCGTCGATCTCGGGCCGCAGGCCGAAGCGGTCGGCGATCACGGCCGCGAACGCGCGCGTCCGCTGGAGCGGGCCCGCGATGACGCGCTCCGGGACGAGCGAATGCGCAACGAGATAACCGGCCGCGCGTTCGGCTTGGGCGAGCCCTTCGGCTGTCAGCGGCAGGTCCGTCTTCGCCCCGACCCAGACGGCGCGCTCGTGAGCCTCGAAGGTGTTGCCGTGGCGGGCGAGGATCAGCACGGGATCGTCCCCGAGCCGGTCTCGTAGGTCGGCAGCAGCTCGCCTTCCGCGCGGATCAGCGCCTCGCAGCGCCTCAAATCCTCCTCGGTGTCGATGCCCCAATGGGTCCGGCCCCGGTAATCCACAGTGACCACCCTGATCGGAATGCCGTGTTCGAGGGCGCGCAGCTGCTCGAGCTGCTCGGCCTTCTCCAGAGGACCGGGCTCGAGCGAGACCAGCCGCCGCAAGGCGTCGGGCCGGTAGCCGTAGAGGCCGATATGCCGGAAGACCGGCAGGTCTCGCGCCCCCGCGCGGACGAAGGGAATGATGCTCTTGGAAAAGTACAGCGCCCGCCCGTCCTGGTCGAAGGTGACGGTCGTGCCGCCGACCTCGCCGGCCGCCTTCGCGGCCTTGAGGCGCTCGTAGCTGTCGGGCGTCATGCGGGTCGCGGGCGTCGCCATCTGCAACGAAGGATCGGCTTCGGCCGCCCCGATCAGCGCTTCGATCGACCCAGGGCGGGGTCAGCACCGCGTCGCCCTGAAGGTTGACGATGAAGTCCGGCCGCCTCGGGACAAGGTCGAGCGTCGCGGCGACCCGTTCGGTTCCGTTGCGGATGTCGGGGCTCGTCATGATCGCCTCGGCGCCAAGGCGCTCGCGCGAAACGGGCGATGCGCTCGTCATCGGTGGACACGATGACGTCGTCCCCGACGACGCTTCGGGCGATCGCGAAGACGCGCTGGAGCAGAGGGACGCCGAGCACAGGCTGAAGCGGCTTCCCGGGGAAGCGGGTCGAGCCGTACCGCGCCGGAATGACGACGAGCGTGCGCATGAGCGCGTGCCTTGCGGCCGATTTCTTGACCCGTCAAGGCTTCAGGCGCAGGCTCCAAAAGATGCACGCCATAGATGCCGAAGCTTGAGGCGATCCGATCTCGGCCATGATTCTGGTCTTTGGATCGATCAACATCGACTGGGTCGCCCGTGTGCCGTCCATCCCGCGTCCGGGCGAGACGGTGCTGGCGCGTGCTTACGAAACGCTGTTCGGCGGCAAGGGCGCGAACCAGGCCGTCGCGGCGGCTCGGGCGAGCCGGGGCGCGGGGATCGAGGTCGCCATCGCCGCTCGGGTCGGCTCCGACGCGTTCGGCCGGGCGGCGGTCGCCAACCTCGCGGCGAACGGGGTATCGGCGGCGTTCGTGTCGGCGGGGCCGGAGCCGACGGGCTGCGCTTTCGTCGTTGTCGAAGACAGCGGAGAGAATGCGATCACGGTCGCGAGCGGCGCGAACAGCGCCCTGACCGCCGCAAGCCTCGGACACGCGTTCACCGCGGCCGATGTCCTCGTACTGCAGATGGAGGCGCCGTTCGCCGAATCCCTTCGAACGGCGACAAGGGCGCGAGCGGCTGGCGCGCAGGTGATCTGGAATTTCGCGCCGGCCCCGGCCGGCTTCGGCCGGGAGGAGTTGTTGTCTCTTCTGGCTGCGACCGACATCCTGGTCGTCAACCAGCATGAGGCGGTTGCGGCGACCCGCATCTTGGGGACCGCGCCAGAATCGGCCGAGGAGGCTGCAAGCGCCATTGCTGACGGCAGGCTCACGGCGGTGCTCACGGCCGGCCCGCGCGGCGCGATCGCCTTCACGCCGGATGGCATCCGCCATGTTGCGCCCGCCCTGGCGATCCGACCGGTGGACACGACCGGAGCAGGCGATACCTTCGTGGGCGTGCTTGCGGCCGAGGTCGCGCAGGGCCGAGAGCTGCCTGGAGCGCTTCAGCGAGCCTGTAGTGCGGCGTCCCTGGCCTGCACCAAGGCGGGCGCGCAGGCCGGAATGCCGGATCGCGCCGAGCTGGAAGCAGCATGCTCCGGGTGATTGGGTCTCGCTCACGCTCCAGCCTGCCCGACAGCAATCTGTTCCCACTCCTGCAGACGTCGGAGCAGCTCCGGAAGCTTCGGCGACCCAGCTTTTCCTCCAAAACATTCGCACTTGATCGCCGCCGCGACGCTTGCCGCATGCACGATGCGTCCGAGATCCCAGCCCTGGACGAGGCCGTAGGCGTAGCGCCATGCCAAACGTCGCCGGCGTTGAGCGTGTCTATGGCGGTGATTTTCGGCGACGCAAAGCGATGGACCGTTCCGCCGGAACCATCACGCTGCCAAATCGCGGATCCGTGCTCGCCCAGCGTGACGCCCACCACCTTCGCGTCGAGTTCGGCAGCGACGGTGAGCAATGCCTCTTCTGGCGTCTCGAACGCACCGAGGGATCGGAGCGCAGGTTCGGAAAACAGGACGTGATCGGCCATTGGGATCAAGGAGCGAAGATCCTGCACGGGCGCCGTATCCGCGTCGAGGATCGTCGGAACGCCAAGGCGACGGGCCTGCGAAAACGCCGCACGCGCGCCCTCGACCCAGCGCATGTCGCAGAGCACGGCGCCGGCCTCTGCGATCTCGTCCAACGGCAGCCATGTCGGGTCGCTGTCGAGCGCGGGATCGGCGAACGGCACGACCAGCCGCTCGCCTTGACGGTCCACCAAGATCGTCGCGAACCAGGTGCGGGCGCCCGGCACGCGTCTGACGCCCTCGACGGGCACGCCTTCCCCGGCGATCTCGTCGACGAAGGCTTGCCCCGTCTGGTCGTCTCCGACGCGCGTCCAGAGGCTGACGGCGCCGCCGAGCCTGGCGATCGCGACGGCAGCGACGGTCGCCATGCCGGACGCCGTTTGCACCGCGCGTTGGGGCAATACCTTTTCGCCCTTTCCGGGGATGCGTTCGACGCGGAAGATCGTGTCCCAAAAGGCGCAGCCGACGACGATGACGCGGTCGCCAGACACCTGATTCCCTCCCACGTGAATTCGGGACATGTTGTGTGCCGTTCGATCCTGCACGTCCACATGGCCCTTGCTGTCCCCGGCGACACGTCATGGAGACGGCGAACGCTGTCGCGGCTTGTTTGCGCCTGAGTTTGCCGAGGCCGAGCCAGGGCCGGTGCTCAAGCGGCTCGACGGACCGGCGCCGCTTCACCGTCGCGGGGTCGCCATTGCTTCTGGTGCGGCGCTTTAATCCTGAAAGCGATTTCGGGCCGCTGGCATCATCTCGACGTTCACGGCAGCATTCTCGACATTTGATGCGCGGCGAGCCAGTTGCTAGTCTGAAGCGCGAGGAGTTCCTCATGCCGCAGCTTGCTTTGCCCACCATAGCCTTTGCGATGGGCGATCCGGCCGGGATCAGCCCTGAACTTGCAGCGAAGCTGCTTAACATGGATGAGATCAGGTTGGCCGCGCGCCTTGTGGTGTTCGGCGACGAACGCATTCTGCGCGAGGGCGCCAAGGTTGCCGGCGCGCCGCTCGACGTTACCGTCGTCCGATCGCCGGAGGAGGGCGAAGGCGCTGGGCTCGGCAATCTCCTGCTCGTCGATCTGAACAACCTTCATCCTGATGAGGTCGTGCCTGCCACGGCGACCCACGCAGGTGGCCGCTTCGCGGTCGAAAATTTCCGTCGCGCGCTCCGCTTCGCCAAGGCCGGCCAAGCCGACGCCGTCTGCTTCACGCCGTTCAACAAGGCGGCGATGCGCATGCGCCCATCCGGGCTACGACGACGAGATCGGCTTCGTCGGCGACGTGCTCGGCACGAGCGGCCCGGCGAGCGAATTCAACATCCTCGACGGCCTCTGGAACGCGCGCGTCACGTCGCACGTGCCGCTGTCGGCCGTCGCCGCGCTGATCACGCGTCGAGCGCGATCGTGCGACGCGATCCGGCTGACCGATCGGTCGCATGCGCGAGGCCGGACTTCGCATCGCCGCGCATCGCGGTCGCCGGGCTCAATCCGCACGCCGGCGACGGCGGCAACTTCGGCCGCGAGGAGATCGACGTCATCGCGCCGGCCGTCGAAGCGGCGCGCGCGCGACGGCGTCGCACGTCGACGGGCCCGTTCCCGTCCGACACGGTGTTCGTGCGCGCGCGAAGCGGCGACTTCGACGCGGTCGTGACGATGTATCACGACCAGGGCCAGATCGCGATGAAGCTGATGGGTTTCGATCGCGGCGTCACGCTGATGGGCGGCTTCCCGTTTCCGATCTGCACGCCCGCGCACGGCACCGCCTACGACATCGCCGGCCAAGGGCATCGCCAACGTCGGCGCCACCCGCGCCGCACTGCTGCTCGCCGCGCGCATGGGCCGCGCGCCGCGCCAAGCGACATCCGAGCGACGCGCGGCGGCCGACGTCAGCGACGATGCACTTCACGTGGAGGAGTCATCGATGTCCCGTGTAGCCGAAGATTCGCAGGATCGCCGCCGTCGCCGCGACGCGTCGTCGCTGCCGCTCGCCGCCGCGAGCGCGGCCGCCGACTGGAAGCCGACGCAGCCGATCGAGTTCATCGTCACCTCCGGACCGGGCGGCGGCACCGACAACTTCGCCCGCACGATCCAGTCGATCGTCACCAAGTACAAGCTGATCGACCAGCCGATCGTCGTCCTGAACAAGGGCGGCGGCAGCGGCGCCGAAGGCTTCCTGTACGGCAAGGCGCCGCCGGCGATCCGCACAAGGTGACGTTCGCGACGAACAACGAATACCTGCTGCCGCTGATCGCGAAGCTCGCGTGGAAGGGCGACGACTTCACGCCGGTCGCCGCGCATGGCGCTCGACGAGTTCATCCTGTGGGTCAACGGCAAGTCCGATTACAAGACGGCGAAGGCGTACATCGACGCCGCCAAGGCGAAGCCCGACACGTTCAAGATGGGCGGCAGCCAGTCGAAGGACACCGACCAGACGCTGACGAGCGAGATCACGCGCCGCGACCGGCGCCAAGTTCCTCTACGTGCCGTTCAAGAGCGGCGGCGAGGCGGCCGTGCAGCTCGCCGGCGGCCACATCGACTCGAACACCAACAATCCGAGCGAGAAGCATCGGCCAGTGGAAGGGCGGACTCGTGACGCCGCTGTGCGTGTTCAGCCCGAAGCGGCTTGCCCGCGGGCCCGAAGGTGACCGGCGACGATGGGCTGGTCCGACATTCCGACGTGCGCCGAATCCGGCATCCCGATCGAGCAGTACCAGCAGCCGCGCACGCGTCTGGCTGCCGCAAGGCGTGCCCGCCGAGCGGTCGCGTTCTACGTCGACGTGCTCGGCAAGGTGCGCGAGACGCCGGAGTGGAAGGAATACATCGAGCGCCCGCGCAGACGGACCGCTTCCTGACCGGCGCCGACTTCAAGTCGTTCCTATCACGCGACGAGCAGAAGGCGCGCAAGGTGTTCGAGCAGGAAGGCTGGCTCGTCCGCTGATGCGCGTCGCCGAGCACGCGCGCTGGAATGCTCGCGCATGCGCGACCTCGGCCACGCTCGCTCGCCCGTAACCGGTTCGCGGCCGAGATCGCAACCGCGCTCGCGACAAGCGTCGCTCGGCGCGGCGATCGTCGTCGGCGCGCGCTGAATACGGCATCGGCTGGGGCGATGCGGGGCCGGAGCCGGGCACGTTTCCGTTCTACGTCGGGCTCGTGGTCGTCGCCGCGAGCCTCGGCAATCTCGTTGAGGCCGTGGCGCAGGCGGTCCGCCGGCGCGTGTTCGTCGACGCGACGCACATCGGCGCATCGCGGCGCTTCGCGCTGCCGATGCTCGGCGTTCGTCGCGCTGGCGCTGACGCTCGGCTTCTACGTCGCCACGACGCGCTCTATCTGTGCCGTCGTGATGCGCGTTCCAGGGCGGCTATCGTTGGCTCGACGATCTGCCGTCGCGGTCGGCACGTCCGCGTTCTTCTTCCTGGTGCTCGAGCTCTGGTTCAAGGTGCCGTTGCTCAAAGGCCCGCTCGAAGCGCCTGGCTTGGGCTCCGCGTGAGTCGGCGCGCGATGGAAAACCTCGCCTCGCTGCTGCACGGCTTCGGCGTCGCGCTGACGCCGCTATCACGTGCTGCTGATGGTCGTCGGCGTGCTGCTCGGCATCCTCGTCGGCGTGCTGCCCGGTCTCGGCGCGCCGAACGGCGTCTCGCTGCTGCTGCCGCTGACGTTCAGCATGGACCCGGTCGCGGCGATCATCCTGCTGACCAGCA